>JBAYUD010000019.1:0-47953 GCA_041675265.1 Desulfurivibrionaceae bacterium
AACCACCGATAGACAGCCACCAAGGCGGCCTAATCCATCAGACTCAGTGGCACAAACAAGGCCACAAACCTTAACCGGGATGGCAACACCATGAACCAACCAGCCTTGCAAACACCGCCTATCACCGCCTCCACCCAGCCTCGCCTCAAGGCCATGGTCCACGATGTCTGCCGGCGGAGGCACATGGCCATCCGTACCGAGGAGGCATACTGGCACTATATCGTTGCGTTCTGCCATTTTTTTAAGGACCAGCGCCACCCGCGCGACATGGGCGAGGCCGAGGTCACGGCCTACCTCACCCACTTGGCGGTCAATCGCGGGGTCTCTGCCTCCACGCAAAACCTAGCCTTCAATGCCCTGCGATTTCTTTATCTGGAGGTGCTGGAAAAACCCCTCGCCAACATCGACGCCATGCGGGCCAAGCGCACCAGGCGCCTGCCGGTGGTCCTCTCACGGGAGGAGGTCAAGCGGATGCTCTCTAAGATGAACGGCCAGCACTGGCTGATCGCCTCGCTCCTGTACGGATCCGGACTGAGGCTCATGGAGGCCATGCGCTTGCGGGTGCAGGATGTGGATTTCGACCGGCGGCAGATCGTTGTCCGCATGGGAAAGGGAAACAAGGACCGGGTGGTGCCGCTGCCCGGCGCCATGGCCGGTGAGTTGCATCGCCATCTCGCCGCGGTGGAGCGGCTGCATCAGCAGGACCGGGGTGATAAGATCCCCTGTTCCATGGAGCCGTCCCTGGCCCGCAAGTTTCAGCTCGCCCCATTCACCTGGGGCTGGTTCTACGTGTTCCCGGCGAGGCAACGGGCCATCGACCCGATCTCAAACAAGCTCAAGCGTCACCACCTGCACGAGTCCGCCATCCAAAAAGCGGTGCATGAGGCTGCCAGGGCGGCCAAGATCACCAAGCGCTGCGGTTGCCACACCCTGCGCCATTCCTTCGCCACCCATCTCCTGGAAGCTGGCCGGGATATCCGAACCATCCAGGAGCTGCTCGGGCACAAGGATTTGAACACCACCATGATATACACCCATGTGATGAGCAAAGAGGCGATCATCAGCCCCATGGATATGGCATGAGTCAGTCCGCCCTTAAAACCATCACCCTCACCGGCTCCCGGCCCTGGCTGCCGCAGTCGCTGCTCCATCTCGCCGGTGAGCTGTGCCATGAGTTCCGGTTTTCCAAGCCGGAGCGCAAGATATTGCACAAGAAAAAGCACGAATCTCCGTCAGTATGGGCCCAGAAAAGTTTCGTGCTCACCGATGGCCCGCTGAAGGGCGGATTTTGGAAACCAGAGTACGCGCCGTGGTCCGTTGGGATGATGGACGCCTCGTTTTTCCCGTCGGTGCGGAGGATTTACAATTGCAAGGCGCCGCAGAGTGCTGGATCAACCCTCCTTAAAATCTGCCTCGCCTATGCCATGGACCGTCGGCCCGGCAACGCCATCATAGCCATGCCGAACATGAACGCGGCGCGGCGGCGGTTTCAGGACGGCCTGATCAAGATGATCGAGGCCAGCCCGGTGCTCTCCCAGCTGCTCACCGGCCAGGCCGACGACAAGGGCGCCTTGCGGATCCAGCTCCTCAGCATGCTGATCTATGCCGGCTGGGCTGGTTCCCCCACCTCCATGGGCGATTTCCCGGCCATGTATGTGCAAAAGGATGAGGCGGATAAGTGGGAAGAATCGGCCAGCTCTGGGGAGGCAAACTCCCACGATCTGATCGACAAGCGGATCATCGCCTTCGGCTACGATTATAAAATCTGGGACAACTCTACCTGCACCACGGAGTCGGGCCATATCTGGCCTGCCCTGCTCACCGAGACGCAGATCATCAGCAATTTTTGGGTGGTCTGCCCGGAGTGCGGCACAGCCCAGGTCATGATCTTTTCCCAGATCAAATGGCCGGGCGGATCCTCGGCTGACCCGATCACGGTGAAGGCGGAAAAACTGGCATACTACGTGTGCCATGCCTGCGGCGCCCAATGGAATGACCGGCAGAAAACCATTGCCGCCCAGAGGGCCATTGCCGACGGCCGTTACGGATGGAGGGCCGTACCGTCCGCAGAATGGCTGGAGCGGTTCGAGGCCCTCAAGAAAGGCGACCATCAGGCCATGGGCGATGCGCTCGACCTCGGCGAGCACCTGCGGAAATACCGCCCGGCCTTCATCGGTTTCCACAACCCGGCCTGGCATTGCTTCCCGAGCCTGTCCGATTCCGCTGCCGCTTTTCTCGATGCGGAGCGCAATGGGCTGGACAAGCTCAAGGACTTCTGCAACAACTACGCTGCCGAACCGTGGAAACAGGTGGTCATCGAGACCAGGGAATCCGAGATCCTCAAGGCCTGCTGCGCCCTGCCTCCGCAAACCGTTCCATCCCAGGCCGTGGCCTTGGTCTGCTTCGTGGATATGCAGCGCCATGGCTTCTGGTTCGTGGTCCGCGCCTTTGCCCGCGATTTCACGAGCTGGAACATCCACCACGGCCAGTTGCCGGACTGGGATGAGGTGGAAAAACTGCTGTTCGAGACCAGCTATCCGGTGGAAGGGTCGGCCCGGTCGATGCGGATCTGGCGGGCCGGGCTGGACACTGGCGGCGGCAAGGACAAGGACAACGACATCAGCCGCACCGAGGAGGCCTATTTCTGGCTGCGGAAAAACGGCCAGGGCCGCGGCTGTCGGGTATGGGGCACCAAGGGAGCCAGCTCCGCCATTGCCGGAGGCCGCCTGCGGGTGGGCAAGCCCCTGGACAAGACGCCGAGCGGCAAGCCGCTGCCCGGAGGGCTGCAGCTCATCTTCCTGGACACGGCCCAGCTCAAGGACGCCTTCCATTATCGCCTGGGCCAGACCGTTACCGGCGGACCCCAGGCGGCCTGGCTGCACGACACCACCGGCAGCGACTACGCCCGGCAGATCACCGCCGAGAAAAAGCAGAAGAACAGCCAGGGGGTCGAGGAGTGGATCAAAACCAGCAAGGACAACCACTACCTCGACTGCGAGGTGGGGTGCCTGGCCCTGGCCGATCCGGAATGGCCCGGCGGAGGCGTTAATTTGCTGCTTTCGGCGGAAGAGATGGAAGCAAGAGCGCAGCAGTATGGGCGCAGGGTGCGCAGTAAAGGCGAGGAAGCTTAAAGCTGAGTTGAGCAGCTTGTCTGTTCAAACGAAACTTATGCCCGTAGGGTGAAACCAAAAGGAAATGACAACATGACAACAGATGCCTACGAAGCAAAGCTGCTCTCCTCACTCAACACCGCCAAGGGAGGGGTTGACTATTCGGCCCAGGACGGCGCCCGCTGCCCCCACTGCGAAACCACGCGGACCAGGATCACCGGCTCCCTGCCCTGGGAAGACGGGATGAAAACCCGCTACCACAAGTGCGTTAATTCGGATTGCCCCTTGCACAAGATGGATATCACCATCAAGTCGGTGCAGGTGGATCCGGTGCGGCCGCGGGCGATGTAGATTATTTTTCCCTGGGAGGTTATTATGGGTGATTGATTTGGAGTCCGCTGCGCTGATTGTGGCGGTCCGATTTGAAATGACAATGGCCCGCCAGCATGGCAGGAAAGGAGATGGACATGGGTAAGGAAACACAGAACCAAAACGACGCCACAGAACGCGGCGTCCATGATGTACGAGTAGATGCGCTCGTTGGGCAAATCGGAATAAGTTGGTCGCAAGATTTGGAGCCATTAAGCAGCCCTTCAAAATATAATTATTCATCTAGTGGTAATCAAGAATTTGCGAGCATCTCTTGGCGAACATGGTGTGTAGAATCACACCTTGAACGCCTTTACGCCCGCTGCAATGAATTACTAAAGAGAATAGAAGAGCATGAGTCATTATTGTTGAAGATTGCTGTCAGGTCGAGGCTCAACGCGGAAGTCATCTGAAACGCGTTGTTTGCGGTTTCTGCTGAAATGGCTGGTTAAACAGTTTTTTGGAGGAGTTATGTTGAAAGAATGTTTTGCGCTACTGCAAAAAATAGAGACAGGGATAAAACACAAATCATTGGTTAAAATTATTCAAATTGAAGATGGTTTGGCTATTGAATCGGCGATAGTGTGTACAAAAAATAGGCAGACCTATGTGTTCCAGCGCGTTTTCAGTCGTCATGAAATGATGAACTGTAACGAAGATCAGCTTGTTGAATCTTTCATTTGTCAGGTAAACGAAAGATTCAGGATGGCTTACGGAGATCACGCTTAACTACCGTTATCCACCCACAACCTCCACCCTCCTCACCCCAAGAAAATTCTTCTACACGAAAATTCCTCTACACGAAAATTCTTCCACAGGAATTTTCGTGTAGAAGCAAAACTCGTCCACAAGATACGACCCCCTTTTTATTTTTCCTCTGCTGTTTCATTCTAGCTGCAAATGAAACAGCGAGGGACACATGCCGGTTGATCTCACCACAGCACAAGCGATGCTCGAAAAATGGCTCGCCGCCGAGGCGGCCGTAGCTCTCAACCAGGAGTACGAGGTTGCCGGAACCAGGGTCACTCGCGCAAATCTCGGCTTGATCGCCTCGCGCATCGACTACTGGCGCGCACAGGTTTCCCGCTTTGCCAACGGCGGTGACGGCTCCATCCGCTGCCGTCGCGCGGTGCCTGTCGATGATTAATCCCTCCCCTATCCTCAATCGGCGCGGCATCCCCTATCCGTCCGCGGCCGGGATCGGTTCGTATGCCGGTTATGCTGCCGCCGACCAGTTCAGCCGCGTTACCCGTGGCTGGGCAGCGTCCGACGGCTCCGCCGATGCTCACGTTGATAACGATCTTGACTCCCTGCGGAAGTTCTCCGGAGACGCCTACCGCAATATCCCGGTGGCAGCCAGCGCCATTAAGGGCGCGGTCACTTCCATCGTCGGGCCGGGGCTTATCCCGCAATCGCGGATCGACCGGGAGTTTCTCGGCCTCAGCCACGACGAGGCCGATGCCTGGCAGGATACCGCCGAACGCGAGTACCGGCTCTGGTCCGGGTCCAAGGATTGCGACGCCACCCGCGCCCAGGTATTCGAGGAGATTCAGGGTCTGGCCCTGCTCTCCTCGCTGATGAACGGCGATGTCTTCGCGGCCCTTCCGCTGATCAGGCGGTCCACCTCGCCCTATTCGCTCGCGGTGCAGCTCATCGAGGGCCACCAGGTCTCCTCGCCGGATGGCATGATCAACGATCCGTCCGTCTCGGGCGGCATCCGCCGCAACAAGCGCGGCGAGGCAATCTCCTGCTTCGTGCAGACCGCCCATCCCGGCTCGGCGTTGCTCAGGACTAGGCAATGGCAGGAGGTGGAGTTTTTCGGGGCCAAGTCCGGCAGGCCGAATATCCTCCACCTGTTCGAGCGGGAACGGGTTGGCCAGTCGCGCGGGTTCCCGTATCTGTCCTCGGTGCTGCCCAAGCTCAAACAGCTCTCCCGCCTGTCCGACGCCGAGCTGATGGCCTCGGTGGTCACCTCGTTTCTCACCGTTTTCGTCAAGTCTCCCGCTGCCCAGGGTGCGTCCTGGGGTAATGGTCAAGGCCCGGATGGCCAGTCTCCTGCCGCCAAGGTGCAGCTCGGCTCCGGCGAGCTGGCCATGGGCCACGGCAACGTCCTCGATCTGGCCGCGGGCGAGGAGATCGAGATCGCCGATCCCAAGCGCCCGAACGCCCTGTTCGAACCGTTCTTCCGGGCCATTGTCCAGGAGATCGGCGGCGCCATCGAGCAGCCGGCGGACGTGATCCTCAAGAGCTTCAACAAATCGTACTCCGCCTCCCGTGCCGCCTTTCTCATGGCCTGGAAATTCTACAGCCGCCGCCGCGCCTGGATGGTCAACAACTTTTGCCAGCCCATCTACATGGAGTTTCTCCGCGAGGCTGTGATCATCGGCCGGATCAAGGCCCCCGGCTTTTTGCAGGACCCGGCCATCCGCGCCGCCTATTGCCAAACGGAATGGAACGGCCCGATCATGGGTCAGCTCGATCCGCTCAAGGAGGTTTCCGCCTCCAAGATGATGGTGGAAGAAGACTTCTCCACCCGCGCCTCCGAAACCCAGCGCCTCAACGGCGCGGATTTCTCCGTCAACCTGCCCCAGCGGGTCCGCGAGGAAAAACAGCGGCGTGAGGGCGGCCTCGGCCTGGGCGATGCTGCCAGGCAACCGGCTGCGGTGCAACCTCCTGACAAGGACGAAGACGAATGAACAAGAAATACTCCATCCTGGCCACCGAGGTCTACGGCAAGCCCTGGCTGATCACCCCCACCGCCTATCAATTGGTGTGCGATATCGCCAACCGTCTCGGCGATCCGGAGGCGCTGCTGGCCAAACGCGGCGAACAGCCCGATGAAGCGCAGTCCATGGAGATCCGCGGCAGCGTGGCCGTTATCCACGTCACCGGGCCGATTATCCGTTACGCCTCCATGTTCTCCCGGATCTCCGGCGTCTGCTCCGTGGATGGCATTTCCAACGACCTCGCCCTGGCCGAGGAGAACCCGACGGTCCGGTCCATCATCCTGAATTTCGACACCCCAGGCGGTCAGGCCACCGGCATCAACGAGCTGGCCAACCGGCTCTTTGATGCCCGCACAACCGGCAAGCCGATTACCGCCTATGTCGGCGGCCAATGCGCCTCCGCCGGGTACTGGCCTGCCTCGGCCTGCTCCGAGGTGGTGATCGACGCCACCGCCATGGTCGGCTGCATCGGGGTGGTCTTCCGCCTGCAAAAGCCGGACGCGGATCAGGGCATGATCGAGATCGTCTCCGACCGCAGCCCAAAGAAACGCCCTGATCTGAACAGCGCGGACGGCCAGGCGCAGATCCGCTCTTGGGCAAACGATCTCTGCGACGTGTTCATCGCCTCGGTGGCCAAGTTCCGCGGGGTTTCCGAGGAAACCGTGGAGAAAGACTTCGGCGGCGGCGATGTCCTGATCGGAGAAAAAGCGGTAGCCGCCAGGCTGGCCGACCGCCTCGGCAGCCTGGAAGGGCTGATCGCCGAATTGAATGCACAACAACCGTCGTCCGGTTCCTGGACGGCTCAATCCGGGAAACAATCAACACAGGAGGTACTCTTTATGACCCCGGACGCCCTGAAACATCAGCACCCCGAAACCTATGCCGCCATTCATGCCCTTGGTCTGGATGCCGGAAAGGCAGCAGCATGCGGCGAAACAACCGCCGCCGTGGACAAGGCCAAGGCCGAGGCCTCCGCCGCCGAGCGGACCCGGATCACGGGCGTTCTGGCCCTGGATAAATCCAAGAAAACCGAGCTGGCCGCCACCATCCTCAAGCTCGCCCTGGACGGCGCCACCACCCCCGAGGCCGCAGCCTACAAGCTGATGACCGAGCAGGGTGAGGTAGCCGCCGCAGCGGCCCAGGACCTGGCCGCCGACGCCGCCACGATCCCGGTGATCGACTCCGGGGCCGGCGATGCCGGGGCCGCAGCCTCGGCGGCGGAAACCAAGGCAGTGGTAGACAATATCGTGGCCGGAGCAGGCCGCTAACAGCAGTCCTCCCCCGGAGGATACACAAGGAGAACAATTATGGCAGACGAAACCTATACCCCGAGCAATCTGTTGGGCGGCTCTTATCCGCAGGCCTGCAAGGCGGTAACCATCCTGACCGGAGCCCTGCTTGCCGCCGGAGCGATTATCGGCGCGATCACCAAGCTTCTGGGCGCGGTAGTGGCCGGGACCAATACCGGCAACGGCACCTGCACCGGGACCGCGCTCAAGAAAAACACCAAGCTGGGCAACTACGTGCTCACCTGCATCACCGCCGCCGCCAACGCCGGCGTTTTCAAGGTTGTGGATCCGGACGGCGTCCGGTTGGACGACGCCACAGTCGCGGTTGCCTATGCCAACAACTCCATCGGCTTTACCGTCAACGACGGGACCAGCGATTTCATCGTGGGCGACAGCTTCACCATCCCGGTGACGGCAGGCAGCGGCAAATACAAACTGGTGGACAAAACAGCGGTTGACGGCTCCCAGAATCCGGTGGCCGTGCTCAAGGAAGCGGTGGACGCCACGGCTGCGGATGCCGACGGCATTGGCGCCGAAACCGGCGAGTTTAACGAAGCCGTAATTTCCCTGGCCGCAGGTACCGTGGCGGCTGATGTAAGAGACGCCCTGGCCGCCCGCAATATCTACCTGCGGACCCTGAGCTAACCGCCTGACCATACGCATCGGCTAACAGCCGAAGGCATAGAAATCATCAACAAGGAGTAAACGATATGACTGTCTCGATTTATGATACCAGAACCATGATGGCGGCTGTGCGGCAGATTCCTCCCGCCAATGCCTGGCTGCTGAGGACCTTTTTCCCCGGCAAAACCGAATTCACCACCAAGCATGTCGATGTCGACATCATCAAGGGTAAACGCAAAGTCGGCGCCTATGTCTCTCCTATCAAGGAAGGCAGAGTTCGGATCAAGGAAGGAATGACCACCAAGATTTTCATCCCGCCTTATCTCAAGGAAAAAGAGCCGATCACCCCGCAGGAGTTTTTCACCCGCGAGGCAGGCAACGTGATCTACGCCCCCGGCGATGGCCCCAACGAACGGGCCCAGCGCGAACTCGGGCGCATCCTGGGAGAGCTTGATACAAGCTACACCAGGGCCGAGGAGGTGCAGGCCGCCTCCATTCTCAATGACGGCACCGTGGTCTGTACCGGAGAAGGAATCAACGTGCAGGTTGATTTCGGCATGCCCTCCACCCACAAGATCACGCTCACCTCCACCGATCTGTGGACCGACACCACCAACTCCGACCCTCTGACGGATCTGGTTGACTGGTGCAACTTGGTCATCAAGGACAGTGGCATTGTTCCCCGAAAGGCGGTGCTTGGCCTCGACGTTGCCAAGGCTTTCGTAAATCATCCCAAGGTCAAGGATGTGCTGAACAATCGTCGCATCACCATGGGCCAGCTCGACCCGCAGGCCATGCCCGAGGGCGTGACCTACCTTGGCAATGTCAGCCATGCCGGAGTGGATCTTGACCTCTACACCTACCAGGAATGGTATCTCGATGCCAATGACGTAGAGCAGCCCATGGTCCCGGCGGACAAAATCTGGCTCGGTTCCTCCGCCACCGCCAACAAGATCCTTTACGGCGCCATCCAGGATCTCAAGGCGGGTGGTATTGCAGCCCTGGCCAGGTTCCCGAAATCGTGGGAGCAGGACGATCCGTCTGTGCGCTGGGTCATGCTCCAGTCCGCGCCCCTGGTCGCCATGCTGCAGCCGGACGCCTTCCTCTCCGCCAAGGCTGTCTAGCCGGAACCACGAATGGGCAGCCTCCCGAACCTGGGGGGCTGCCCGTAACCGCGAGGATCACAGATCATGACCGAAACACCCGAGACCGTCAGCGTCCGGTCCATCAACAACCCGAAGGTCAGAGGCAAGTACCGCGCCCCCGGATCGGTATGGGAGTGCCCTGCCCATCTGGTCGGCGAGCTGCTTGAGGTTGGCGCCATTGAGTTGATGGCCGTGGAGGCCGGGCCCAGCCAGGAAGAGATTGCCGAGGCAAACCGGCAGGCAGAAGCAAAGCAGGAAGCGGAGGATCAGGAGCGACAAAAGGCGGCTGAACTCCAGAGGCCCTCCGATATCCTTGCCGCCATCGTTAAACTTGATCCGGATAATGACTCGCTCTGGACCAAGGACAAAGAAAACGGCCCCACCACCAAGGCCCTGGAGTCGGTGCTGGGCTTTTCCATTACCGCAGCAGAGCGTGACGCTGCATGGGATCTGTTTTTGGAGCTGTAAAATAATCACATGACAGCATTTACGGATCAAATGTCCATGGATCTGGCCACCATCCACGGCGAACAGGGAGCCCAGGCCACCTACACTTCCGCCACTGAGACCTATCCGGTCACCGCGATCTTCCGCGCCCTGCGGGCGGACGATGTGGTGAGCGAGCATGTGCGGGCCGATTGCGTGGTCTGCGAGATCCTTGAGGCTGAGTTGCATGGGGAGCCCCAGCGTCAGGACGGTATCGTGCGGGCCCTGCCCTTTGGCTCGCAGAGCCTGGAGGTGGTAGACCGCATCCGGGATGAATCAGGGACTTGGCGGTTGTTCTGCCAGGCAAACATCAGGGTGGTGCCATGATGGAGAACTATTTGTTGCAGGGCGCCCTGATTCTGGTGGCGTTTGCCGTTTGGGAGTTCGTCAAGTTGGCTGTGGGCCGGTTCTTCAAAAAAACGGTGGACACCGACTATATAACCGCCACCCAGTGCGCCGGATGCCAGAAGGATGATGCGAATGAAACGAAAAGCGTCCGCGATGAGCTGTCCAGCATGCGCGAAATCCTCATGGTGATCGGACTGAAGGTTGGGCTTGATGAAAAAGAGATGCTCAAGCTGGTGAAGAAATGATCGAGGCTACCGTCGATCTGAGGGACTTCCGCAGCACAGCCGCTCAATTTCCAAAGCGGCATAAGGCAGCCATGACAGCTGCCCTGCGTAGTGAGTCGTACAGGCTCAATCTCAAGATCCAGGAGTATGCAAAGTCGCAGGGCGGAGGCAAGTGGAAGTATGCGCCTATCACCAAGTATCTCCGTAAGGGGCAGGGATACGGCCGCTGGGTGGCCAGGTTCAGCCGGTATTACGTGGATAAGGATAATTTCGCGGCCTATGCCGGGTTGATCGACAAGCAGGCGGGGCAGACCAACACCTCCATGCGTTTCACCCCGATCAGCCGCTCATTTGCTTCCTCTGCCCGGATGCTGTCCGCAGGATTTTATCTGGTAATCACCGTAAAACAGCAGCGAAAAATGGCTGCCAGGCTGCTCAACCCTGGTGCCAAGCATTTCAGCAAGATGAAAACCTTACGCGGGGCAACGCGGAAGTGGAACGCCATCCATGCCGCTATCCCCAGGGTCGGGGTCCGCCGCGTGGCGGCTCGGCCTTTTGTAGGACCGGTGCTGCAACAGGAGTACAGCCGCAGCGTCCGGAACCTGTGGCGGTTGTACAGCTTGAAGTTTAACGAACGTGGCTACTCGAAAACCTGGATGACCGAATGGGGTAATCAATGAGCCTGCGCACCACTCTGAAAAACGGCCTGAAGGCCGCTGTTGAGGCAGCCATCGCCGCCGCGGCGCTCACCGTGCCCGTTGAAAAATGGTCCGGCGAGGAAGCGGTGTTCAATGATTCTCATGCCTGGCCTGGGATTTCCGTCACCTCCGCCGGCATTGAGTTCGGCGAGCCGGAGGAGATCCGGGAGGATGACGGCGCCACCTACCAGCGGGGCCATGTGTTTCGCGTTTTCACCTATGCCGCCCATGTGCCCAACGGCACGGACGGTGACGACACCTGTGACGCCATCAACGATGTTATCGAGGATGGCGTTGCCGGACACCTCATCTCCGGGCTCGGCAAGGCGGAGATAATCGGCGAGGAGCAAGTCGCAGCCCACATGGGCCGTTTCCTCTATGTGCAGACCTGGAAGATAGAATTACTGGAAAGTCACTGAAATAAAGGAGCATTGCCATGAGCCTCAACAACCGCCTTACCCTGTCCCGCGAACACACAATTTTCGCGGTGCCGGAAACCACCAAGGGAACCCTGGTCTTCCCGTCCGCCGGGGATCTGGTCATCCCTGCCGGAAACGGCAGCATCGGCCAGGCCCCGACCTATACCGACAGCGATGAGATCGTGGATTCCCGGTCGCTCATGGACCAGTTCCGCGACGCCCTCCCGGCAGGCACCTGGAACCTTCCCATGTTCATGCGCTGCGGCGCGGCAGGTGCTTCCCCCCAGGGATCTGCGCTCCTTGAATCGCTGTTCGGAGTAAAGTCGGTGGTTGCCTCCACATCGGTCACCTACGCCCTTTCCAAGATCATTCCCAGCTTCTCCTTGTGGATGAAGCAAGGTGATGCTGTGTTTTTTGCCAACGGGGCCACCGCGAACCAGGTCAAGTTGGCCGTGGCCAAGAAAGGCGCGGTCAAGTTTGATTTCTCCGGCCAGTTCATGGCCATGGGATGGTGCGGCACCGACGAACTCTCCGCGGCCATCGACTACATCGCCACCCCGGTCACCGCACTCCCGGTGAAGGATGCCAAGAAGTACACCGTTGGAGGCAAGATCAAGATCGGCACCGATGACAATACCGGCGCTGGTTATGCTGTTACGGCGGTCAATGTGGCCACCAACACCATTACCATCTCCCCGGGCTGCGTCACCGACCAGGCCATCGACACCGTGGTCGCCCCATTCCTGCCTACCGGTACCGTGATTGGTGCTCCTGTTGAGGCCCGTACATTCCAGGTGAGCTTGGACGGCGGAGTCACCGCCACCAAGATAACCTCTCTGGACCTCACCCTTGACAACGGCTTGCAGTACATGGAGGAGGAGGTATCCACCGAGGAGAACCCCACCGATTATGTGGAGGGGGAGCGCTCGGTTAAAAGCAGTCTGACCCTGCTGATGCGGCGGGATGATCTCGGCTATTTTTACGACGGACTGCAACCCGGAAACGAGAAGGATGTGGTGATCAGCTTTGGAGACGACGCCACGGCCGGGAAATTGGCAGCCATCACCATGCCCAAGGCCCGGCTCACCGTGCCAACGATCAGCCCCTCCGCGCCCACGGTGAAGCTCAATATGGAACTCACCGCACTGGGCACTGCTGGCGAGGATGAGATCTCGATGCTGATCAATTGATCCGGCATCTGGAAAACTTGATAATCAATTTTAAGAAAAGGAATACCCCATGAAATTGCAAACAACGGCCAACCAGGAAGGTTTCCAAATCACGGTCGGAGACGCCACCCTCACCGTCAACCCCATGTCCTCATCGGCGTTGGGCCGGTTGCGTCAGAAGCATACCACCATCAAGCGCGGGGTGGAAAAGGTGGACGGTGCGGCCCTGACCGCCGAGATGTTCGACCGAGTAGTTCTGGACTGGAATGGCATCCAGGATGAAAACGGCAATCCGCTCGCTTGCACCAGCGAGACAAAGCGGGCTGTCTACGAGCATAACGGTGATTTCGTCGGTGATGTGCTCAAGAAGATGGACGATGTTGATTCAGAGCGGCGGATGGGACTGGAGGGAAACTTACTGCCTGGGCTGAGTGGCACCTCACCGAAGGGCAAGTAGATTGCGAAGAATGTGCCGAGACCTGGGACGACGATCCGCCCTGCGGGGAATGTCCCAGGCCTGATCATCTGTTCGCCGGGAATGATCTGGCCTGGCGGGTCTGGATGATTTGCGACCTGGCGGGCCGTGAAGGCATGGCCGGCATCATGCAGGCGGTGAACATCATCGCCACCCTCGAGGCCCTGGATGGCTGCGAGGATGATCTGGACAAGGTGCTGGCCGTCGAGGCCATCGCCAAGAAAAACCTGAAAACAGCGGAGGGGAAGGAAGAGGAATGAGCAGCCAGGACGCAGCCATCAACATCGCCATCCGTATGACCGATCAGATCACGGCCCCGTATGCCAAGGCCATGGCCATGGTGGAGCGCTCCACCGGGGCGGCGGAAAAGCGGATGCAGGCCCTTGGCATGGCGGCAAAGGTATTGAGCACGGCCTTTGTTGGCGTTATGGCGATAATGGGCGGTGTCGATATCATCAAAACCGCCGACACCTGGAACAACCTCCACGGCAGGCTCAAGCTGGTCACCGAATCGACGGCCCAGCTCGCGGACGTGGAGCAGCGGCTTTTCGGGATCGCTCAGAACAGCAGGGTCGGCTACGAGGAAACCGCTACTCTCTATGCCAGAATTGCCAGATCCACCCAGGAGATGAATCTGGGCCAGGAACAAACACTCACCATCACCGATACCATCAACAAGTCTTTGATCGTGTCGGGCTCCTCGGCGCAAGCAGCAGATGCAGCCCTGATCCAGTTGGGGCAAGGATTTGCCTCCGGAGCGTTGCGCGGACAGGAACTCAACTCGGTGCTGGAGCAGGCGCCGCGGCTGGCCGAGGCCATTGCCGACGGCATGGGAGTATCTGTTGGCCAGCTCAGGAAATTGGGCGAAGAGGGCAAGCTCACCGCCGAGGCCGTGGCCCAGGCCCTGGTATCGCAGTCCGCCGCGGTGACCGCCGAATTCGAGAAGATGCCCAAGACGGTCGGCCAGGCCATGACCGTGATCAACAACAAGATCGGCCAGATGATCTCCGGCCAGGACCAGGCCACCAGCTTCACCGCCAAACTGGCGGATGGGATCATCTATCTGGCGAACAATCTCGGCGAACTCTCCTTGATTATCGCCCCACTCCCCGCCATGGTGATGGACCTTGCCAACAATTTCGGGTCGCTTACCCATGCCCTGGAGCCGATTGGGATGTTCCTCGCGGTGGGCGGCACGCTCTATGCCGGGTTGGTTGGATTGCCCATGGTCCTGGGGGAAGTGGAAACAGGGATTGGCCTCGTTGCCTCCGCCATTGCCGGGGCAACTCTCGGCACCGGCACGCTCACCGCAGCGGTGGCGGCCAACCCGATCCTGGCCGGCATCATCGTGGCAACCGGCGTTATCGCCTATCTCTGGCAATATGTCGATGCCGCGGATGCGGCCACGGACAAAACGGAAGACTGGAATAAGCAGGTTGAGGAGATCGGCAGGACATCAGAGAATATCACGGAATTCCAGGGAAAGCTGGCCACCCTGCAGGAAGAGGCCAACAAAAAGCTCCGCGAGGATTCATGGCTCTACCAGCTCCAGAAATGGACCGGCGGGATCTGGCTCGACGAAAAATGGACCGCCATGATGAAGCGCGGCCAGGAGCTGGGCTTGACCGATTCTGCCACCGGCCGGGCGGCAATGAAGAGCGCCCACCGGGATGACCCTTTCCCGGGCAAAACCTTTGACATGGCGTATGCGGACCAAGGCAATGCGGCGCTGAACTATGACGCCGGCCTCGGCTTTATAAAGGATAAAGTCCGTTCCCAGGCGCCGCGCCCATTGTCCAAGGAGGCTGAGGACGCAGCGAAAAAGGCGCAGAAGGAAGCCGAGCGTCTTTCCGAGCAATGGACCTCCACCCGCCGCGATCTGGAGCAGGAGATCAACCTCTCCGGCCTCGACGGCCTGGAGAAGAAGCTCCAGGAGATCACATACAAGGCGGAAGAATACCACCTCCAGTTCGACAAGGCCGGCGGGAAAGCGGCCATTGATGATTGGGAGGAGGCAACAAAAGCCGTTACCCGTCAGGCGGACGAAATAGAGAAGGTCACCAAGGCAATCGAGTACAAGGCCCAAGCCAACGAAGACCTGCTCTCCCTGGAAAAGGAGCTGGAGCTGGCCGTGATGTCCAAGGACCAGCGGGAGATCCAGGGGATCAAGGAATCCTATGACCTGCTCAGGAACAAGTCCCACCTCCTAACCCTGATGGAAAAGCAGACCGAGGAAGAGGAGGCGCGGGACAGCGCAGTCTTGGAAGTCAGGATGCAGGAGGATCTGGCCTCCATCAAAAATAAAACCAATGATCTGACCGAGTTCCAGAAACAGGCATATCAGAACATGCAGGACGCCGGGGCGAATTTCTTCGAGTCGCTCCGCACCGGCAGCGATAACTGGCTGGACAATTTCACCGACATGACCCTCAAGATGGTGGACCAGTGGGCAGCGGCCCAGGCGATGATGGGATTGTTCGGCGAGGACTACGGAAAGGGCGGCGAGCTTGGCGGTCTGCTCGGCACTGCTGTCACGGCAATAGGTGGCATGTTCGGAAGTAGCGGCGGCATTACCGCATCGGCTGCTCCAGGCATCTCATATGCCGGTTCCTACGATTCCATGGTCGGATCTTCTGCCCCGTTTGATTTCGCGTTTGCCGATGGCGGCTGGATCCATGAGCCTGTCGTTGGTAGGGGCCTGCGCTCCGGCGCCCGGTATTCCTTCGCGGAGAACGAATCCGAGTTGATCCTGAACCAGAAACAGGTGCGGGCGGCCTCTTCATCCCCATCCGCTCCATCCCCTGCGTCTTCCGGCAATGGCACCATCAACGTCACCATCATCGCAGCCGATGCCCAGTCGTTCACCGATATGGTGCGCCGTAACCCGGAGGCGGTGATGGGCCCGTTCCGCGAAGCCTTGAAAAAGGGCGACCGTGGCCTGCGCTCCGATCTGCAAAGGGTGATCTCATGACCTTGCTGCCTGATTTTCTTACCGGGGTCCGCCCGAACAACCCGTTTTCAGAATCCATCGAGTTTCGCACCCTGGTCTCGGAGTACGAGGATGGTTCAGCTGTTTCCAAGCAGAAGTGGCTGTTCCCAAAGCGTGCCTTTCAGCTGAAATATACCAAGCGCACCGTGGCGGCAGGCCGCACTCTCTGGCAGTTTTATCTCTCCCGCAAGGGAAAGCATCTGCCATTCAACGTATTTTTGCCGTTCGCCTCGGAATATGTCGGCGAATACGTGGGCACCGGGGATGGCGCCACTACCATTTACAACCTGCCCTGCAAGCTGGCCTCCGGATACACCGTGTATGTGGGCGGCGCTGCCAAGGCCAGCGGCGGGGTGGATTACACCTTCACCGCCATGGGCGGCGAGGACGGCGCGGACAAGATCACCTTTGTCTCCGCCCCTGCGGCCGGGCAGCACATCACCATCGATTTCTCCGGCATCCTCAAGGTGCGCTGCAAGTTCGGCGAAGACATCATGAGCTTCGAGACCCTTTACAACCGTCTGGTCTCCACCGGCCTCACCCTCAAGGGTCAACTCAATGCTTGACATCGACCCCGGCATACTGGCGCAGCTCGCCTCCGGAGAGATCAGGGAGTTTTCCCTGCTCAAGTTGGTTATCAGCGGGCAGAATCTGTGTTTCACCGAGTGCGACGTGCCCATCGCCTTCAACGGCGATCTTTATGTGCCGCGTCCGTACCAGATCGGAAACGTAAGCTATTCCCTGGCCAGGATCGTTGACTCCGCCCAGCTCTCCATCGGAAACCTGGATGACCAGCTAACCCCGTATTTCGAGGGCGGCTCTCCGCAGGGATCTCCGGCCATGCTCTACGATGTCTGCCTGGATACCAACTACCAGTTGATCGGCATCTATCCGGATGACCATGTCGTGCTTTTTTCCGGAGAAATAGACGATTGGCGCGGGCCTGAGGGAGCCATCGAGCTGACCATGGCCAGCGACATGGTGCAATGGCACCGGAAGACCCTGGCCATGCAGTCATCCTCCTGCCGCTGGCGAGTTTTCAAGGGGGTGGAGTGCGGATATGCCGGCATAGAAACCAAGTGCGACCGATCCTATGCCCGCTGCGAGGCTTACGGAAACACCGCCAACTTCGGCGGGGAGCGATGGCTGCCCAGCATCGAGGACGCCAATATCTGGTGGGGTCAGACTCCGGAGGTTTCCGCATGAGCTTGGCCGCGATCACCAGTAAATTCATCGGGAAGCCGTACCTGCTTGGCGGGATGGACTGCTTTTCCTCGATCATGCTCTACCTGCATGAACGCGGAGTGGCCATGCCGGATGAATACCATGGGGTACGGCGCGAGGATTACCCGGCCCTGTTCCTTGCCGATCCTGAAACAGCTAAGGCATTGATGGTGCGGCTCATGGACGACATGCTCTCCCGGGTGGACCCACCCTTCGCTTTTGCCGGGGACATCCTGCTCCTGCGTCTGCCCACCTCGGAAAAGCCTCCTTTCCTGGCCATTGACGGTGGCAACGGCAATATCATCGCGGCGGCGGAATCGCGCGGGGTGGTGCAGCTGCCCATGAAGCACTATGTCATCGAGAGGGCATGGCGATGCCGGCAGCGCTTCCTTTAGTCGCGGTAGTTGCAGCGAAAGCACTTTCCCTTGGGGCTATTGCCACGGCATTTGCCGTGGGAGGCGCCTCTGTTGTTGCCGGAATGCTGCAAAAATCAATGGCCAAAACACCATCCATGCAGGCGGGAAGCACCGTGGAGCGCGGCGGATACAAGCTCACCACCCGGTCCAGCCAGGAGCCGCACCGGGTGCTGTACGGCACCTACAAGACGGCGGGGAATGAAGTTTTTGTCGAGGCAACCGGTACCGACAACAAGGATCTCTGGCTGGTACAGAATTTTGCCGAGGGCGAGATCGAGGGGGTTGTTTCTGTTGCCGGCGTGCCGCAGGTCTGGCTGGACGAGCGCTTGTACAACACCTATGGCGGCAAGGCATCGTTTTGGTTTCACACCGGCAGCTCCAGCCAGACCGTGGATACCAACCTGCAAGCCGCGGTACCAAAATGGACCGACAACAAGCGCTATTGCGCCTACGGTGTTTTCAAGCTCACTTACGACCGCGACTATTTCACCAGCAAGCCGCTGATCACCATGTTGCTCAAGGGGCGCAAGGTCTACGATTTCCGCACCGGCATCACCGCGTGGAGCGACAACCCGGTGCTCTGCACCTACGATTGGTTCATCAATACCCGGTACGGCCTTGGAAATGACCCGGCAATGATCGACCTGCCGTCCTGGATCAGTGCAGCCAACTACTGCGACATCAAGGGGTGGCATCTCAACATGCTCATTGCCGACCGGGCAAAGTCATTCGACATCCTGGAGGATATCCTCCGGCACTTCCGTGGGGAGATCATCTGGTCCGGAGGCAAGTACGCCATGCGTTATGCGGATCTCAACTACGAGTCCGTGGCCATGGTGCTGGATGATTCCCACATCGTGCAATCCTCTGGCGGCAAAGCCTCGGTGGTTGTCTCGCAGCCGTCCAGATTCGGCAAGGCCGATGGCCTGACGGTGAAATTCGTGGACGCTGCAAAGGGCTATTCGGTGGACGATATCCCCATCGGCGACAGCCTCGGGGTAGTCAACGAGCTGTCCTTACTCGGCTCAACAGACAAGGCGCATGTGGGCGAGATCGCCAACTACACCCTGGAGCGAATGCAGCTCGACCGGGCCATCAGCGGCGTGTTTCGTGACAGTTGCCTAGGGCTGGAGCCCCACGACCTGGTGGATTTTTCCTGCACCGCCAAAGCCATGGCCAACCAGTTGCTGCGGGTGCAACAGAAAGATCGGTTGCAGGACGGCACGGTCTCGCTGGTTTTTGCCTACGAGGCCATGGCGCTTTACGACCAAGCCTTCACGGCCGACGTTGAAGGCGTCTACACCTGCACCTTGCCGGACCGGCATGCCGCGGTGCCGGAGGTCGGGAATATCCAGATCGTGGAAGAGAACTACAACTTCCGGCTGCGGACCTTCACCAGGCTCAAGATCTCCTATGTGATCCCTCCCGAGTACCCGTGGTTCGACAGGGTTGAGGTTTGGGTTTCCCTGGATGGAGGCGTCACCTATATCGACCGGTTCGACGCCACCGGGGACGGGTTCACGGTGGATCCGGTGGAGGAAGGTTCCACCTATTATTTCCGGCTGGTTACCGTGTCCATCTTCAAACAGCGGACCCCGCTCAACCTTGCTCCGGCAATAAGCCGCACGGTGCAGGGCCGGAATGATGCTCCTGTTTCCTTGGGCAGCCTGGAGTGCATCGTGGGAGAGAATTCGTCCATCCGGGCCTATTCCGCAACGGTGGATGATCCTGATGTGGATCTGTACGAGTTTCGCCTCGGCATGTCCTGGACAGGAGGGGTATTTTTGGCATCGCTGTCCTCGCCGAACCTGCCGCTGCCAGGGGTAAAGCCAGGCACCTTCACCCTGTTTGCCAACACAAAATCGAGCAACGGGATGTATGGCGATACTCCGCGTTCCGCCTATGTGACCCTTGCGGATCCTCCGGATCACTGGGTGGTCCAGGCAACTCAAACGGACGACTATACCACGGGCACATTCACCAATGCGGAGATGGTGTTGTACGGAACTGAAAATTACCTGAAATGCTCGCATACCGGTGGAGTGCTCACAGGCAGCTACAAGTCCACGGTTATCGACCGTGGGGCATCCGGTCGTTATCTGGCTTACCTGCTGGCCGCCATGGTCGTTACCGGAGAGGGACAGCGCTGGGCGGATGTTATGCCGGCCGGAACCACCTGGGCAGCCATGGGCATCACCAGAAAATGGCGGGAAATATTCCAGCCCCTGGCCGCTCCGACGGTAAGGATGAAGCTGTGGTACGGGGACACCAACCCTCCGGCCAACGTGGTTGAACGGTTGGAGATACTCTCCGCCATTGTGCAGGGCAGATACTTCCAGGTGGAGATCGAAATAACCGACCCAAATCTCACCGTGAACGCGCTGGTCGAGCATTTTACCCTGAAACTTTGCCAGTAGGAGACCGCCGTGGCTCAAAACTTTACAGATGATGTTTTCGACCCGAACCATGATGGGCAGACGGATCTGCAGAACATCGAGAACAACTTTGCCGCGCTCAAGTCGCAGTTCGGTGGTCTTGCCGCTCCGGCCAATACGGTGGCAGGACAGCCATGGGTTGATCTCACCTCTCACATATTAAAAATCAGGAACGAAGCCAATACCGATTGGTTATCCATCTTCAACATGGCCACCGGCCAACCGGTAGGGGTATCCACCAACGCGGACACGGTTGACAATATCCATGCCGCCACCACCGCCACTGCCAACAAGCTACTGGCACTGAATGCCTCGGCAGTGATGCCGTGCTCGATCACCGGTAACGCAGCCGGGCTAACAACGACTCTTGCGGTGGCTTCAGGTGGAACAGGGAGCACTACTGCGGCAGCGGCTGCGGATAACCTGAGCGTTGTGAAACGAGATCATAATTACAGCAACGTAGGTAGTTTTTGTTTCTGTCTTCTCGGCGGCGGACTTGATGTTGCGGCGGGTGGTACAACCTCAGGGGCAAACCTGTATCCATATGGGTTCGGAATAGATGCGTCCGGGCAGGATCAAGCAATAACCTCATTAACATCATTACATTCCATCGCACTAACGGGCACCTGGAGATGTTTAGGTTACGCAACTTACACAAACAATTACGCCATAACATTATGGCAACGGATTTCATAAGGGGTGATAAATATGCACGTTATTTCAGCGGAAAAACCGGAATTCACAAAGTGCGGGAATATAAATCTGATCGTCACTTTTGGGAGCCCGCGACCGACCCAGCCCCACAAAAAAAAGAGATCTCGAGCACCGGTCATTTTTGACCCCATGGAGCCGGTCCCATTCACCGCCTCACCGAATGACTCGGAGCCGCATGGTGTTGATCTATATAACCGCGCCATAGCCGGTGAGTTCGGCCCTGTTGCGCCGTATGTCGAGCCACCCGTTACCCAGACGCAAAAACAGGCAGAGGCCCGCGCCTACTTGAATAGCACCGATTGGTATGTGATCAGGAAACTGGAAACCGGCGCGGAAATCCCCACTGATATTGCAAAGGCTCGGCAGGAAGCACGGGAGACGGTGAGTTAGGCATGAAATCCAGAACCAAAAGACAGGGGCGGGAAGAGAGGGCCGCGAGAAAAAGGTCGAGATCGAGCAACGGCGGGATGTCATCTGCCGTGCCGATATTTCCGCCATGGACCAGCTTTTGAATAACCTGGCCGGGGTTTCCAAATGAAAGCGCTTCTGCGGGATGACATGATCGTGGCGGTATCCACCGGCGAGACCGAGATCGGCCCCCTTCCTCCTGGTGTTGGGATCGAGCGGCTGCGCTGGGACGGATTCCGGTTGCTCGACCTGGCAGAGTCCACGCAAATGTACGTGCGCCATCTCTCCGGCGACCATTTCGAGCTGCATGCCGTGTCCGTGTCCGGTAGCCAGCCGGTGGCCATGTCCTGGGCCGACCGAAAAAACCTAATCATCGTCGATGGATTGATCCGCCTCAAGACAGCGGACGAACTCAACGCCGAGTATGTCGCCGACTATAACGGCCAGTTAAAGGCCCGCCTGCGCCAGGGCCTGTGCCGTGGCATCGGCGACGCCGGAGACCAGATGGCGGACATCAACAAGATGATCTACCTGCTCACCGAGGCGATCTGTGGTGACGCAACCGCCCTTACCGCCCTGCAAGAGCTGCTGCTCGAAATGCGCGGCACCTACTCCATGGAAATCAGCAAGGCGAAACTAATGGCCAACGCTACCACCCTGAAAAACATGGTGCCGCCATACTATGCGGAAAAATTGCCATAAAAGGAGGGGTAAATCATGGCGCACCAGCTCATCATCGACCCGCGCTGCGTGACCTGCGGCAACTGCGAGGCGTGGCTGCCGGGACTCATGGAGCATATCCCCATGGGCCGCATGCCGATAGACCAAACCATGGGCGATGTAGCTATCCGGACGGCCATCGATCGATGCCCCCTGGATGCCTTGTCGCTGGAGGAGGTGGATAATGTTTGACCGCACGCAATTCCGCGATCTGGTCACGGACATAACCATGGCCATAGGCCTGCACGCCCCGGCCGCCGTCAACCTGCTGCTGGGCACCGCAGCCCAGGAATCTCGATTCGGCACTTTTTTGAAGCAGATCGGAACCGGCCCGGCTCTGGGTGTTTTCCAGATGGAGCCCGCAACGGAGCGCGATATATGGGAGAATTATCTCCGCTACCACCCGGATCTGATCGCGATGATCACCGGCGCCACCGGAGCCACAGGGCCCGGCCAGCATCTGCGCTGGAATCTGGCCTACCAGATAGCCATGGCCAGGGTGCATTACCTGCGTCGGAAACAGCCCCTTCCGTCGGCCGGTGATCTGCCAGGCCTCGCCGGGTACTGGAAACAGCATTACAACACGACTATGGGCGCCGGCACGGTGGAGGAATTTATGGCGAACTATCGCCGGTGCGTGCTGGGCCAATAATAGGTGGGGCCATGTGGGAATCAGCCAAAAAGCTTATCAAGGACTGCTGCACCGGGATTGACGGGACCACTTATGATCCTGCCCGTGTTGTAGGGTATGGCAGCGCCTTCGCCTTGGTTACCACCTTTTCTTTTGCGATGGCAATACACGCAATCAACGGACAGTTCGACGCCCAGGCCTCTGGGATCGGAGCTGCTGCATTGTTGGGTGGCGTCGCCGCGGTCGCCGGCGGCGTGGCCCTGAAATCGAAAACGGAGCCGCATCAATGAAGATTTTGCTGGAATATTGGAAACCTCTCGCTTTGGCGCTCATGTCCATTGCCGTTTTTGCCGCTGGGTGGGCCAATGGGGCTGCCCATGTCCAGGCAAAATGGGACAAGGAGAAAAGCGCCCAGCAGGTCGCCGCCGCCAAGGAAGCCGCCAGGCAATCAGAGGCTACGGTCAAGATCGTGACCGAGTACGTGGATAAAATCAAGGTGGTCCGGGAGCGCGGCGCCACCATCATCAAGGAGGTGCCTGTCTATGTCCCTGCTCAAGCTGATAACGATTGTGTTATCAATGTTGGTTTTGTCCGGCTGCACGACGGTTCCGCCGCGCGCGCCATATCCCTCTCCACCGGAGCTGCTGATGCGGGCCCCTCTGGAGTTGCGCTCTCTACCGTTGCCGCCACCATCGCCGACAACTACCAGCGATGCCACGAAAACGCCGAGCAACTGATCGCCCTGCAATCCTGGACCATGGCCATGGGTAAAATAGAGCCATGACCGGCCGGCAGGGTTGCATCTCAAAATCATCCGAAGACGAGACGCAACCTGTTTTGCCGCGCCTGGGTGAGACGCAATGCTTCACGCCTCACGATCACCTCCGCGATGCTGTACTCCATGCCCACACGGACATGACGGTCGGGATCCGGATGCTGCGGAGGGGGAGGTTGATGGCGGCCTGGAAGAAGATGCGGCAAGGGTATTACCGGCTGGGAAGAGCACTGGATTCCGGTGTCACGATTAAAAAACAAAGCGAATGAGGTACGCAATGGAAATGACAGGATTTATCGCAGCAGGCCATCGGGATATAGTGGATGGAGCCCCATATGATATCCCTATGCGCGGTATGCCTCTCCCGGCAAAAATCAATGTCCGCATGACCGACGCTGATATTGCGGCAGGCACCCAGATCACGGTGACGCTCAGTGATAATGGGGTTGATTTTGACGATGTGCTCGCGGTTGTCACAGATAAGCACTGGCAGGACACTTTATTGTCTGGGGTTTGCACCATTAGGGTTCAACGTACTGCCGGAACAGGAACCGGCGCAACCGTGGGGATATGCTGATGAGCGGAATCGGACCGGCTTTGAGTCAAAGGCTTGCGGCTGAGGCTGCAATAACGAGAACCGGCCCCAGGATATGCGCGATTGGGGACTCGATTACGGCTAATTGTAATTTTACAGCGACTCCGGGGGTAGGGGCTGTGGTGAGTTCTGGGGAACTGATGACGGTTACGGTTACTCACGACGGCCTTGTCGGGTCTCCGTTTTACATGGTAAACGCCGCGCAGGAGGAATACAACGGTGTTTACACAATGGGGGCGAATACGGTTAATGGGACTATAGCTAATGTAGTGTTCCCAGGTTCCACCACTTCCCCCGCCACTGGCACTCCTGTAATCTATATGCCCCACAAAAGCACTTCGGCTGATTTTCTTGCGTACTGCGTCGGACTCGCCGGTGGGGCACTCACTCGGGGACTGCCTCTTGGATGGCCGGGGAAAGTCTCTTCTTTTATCCGGAATAAGATGTCGTTGATTTATCAGGACTCTCCCGATATTTGTCTAATCGTCGCCGGAGTTAATGACGTAGCTACCTATGTCACTGGCCCCACCCTGATCACCTCAACTGTAAACACCGCATATGCAAACATAATCGCAATGGCGGATGATCTTATTGTCAAGGGTGTTCTGCCCGTAATTTGCACGATAACACCTATAGACAATACCCGCCCCGGATGGAATGTTTCACAGCAACACGCAATCCTTAAGTTGAATAAGTTGCTGCGTGAGTATTGTGCAGGAAAGAGGAGTGTATTGCTTTGTGATGTTTATGCTGTGCTTGTTGACCCAACGAGTACCACCGGAAACACAAAGTTAAATCATACTTCTGATGGACTGCATTGGAGTGGGCTTGGGGCTTGGGCTGTAGCAACTGAATTGTATAATGTGTTGAACGCTCGCGGCCTTGTTTCAGCTAGACCAAAAATTCTACCCATGTCCACGGCAGAAAGCTATGGAATAAACTCTGCCTGTTTGCAGATCAACGACAACCCTCTTGGCACCGCGCAAGTTGGGGTTGTAACCGCTCCGGCTACTGGAACTGCATGGACAGGCTGGACACTCTCTGTACTCGGGACGGCTGCCGTGGCTGGCAGTTCACCCGCGAGAGCAGATGGGTTTGGTACTGATCAAAGTATCGCTATTACCAGCCAGGCTGACAATGACGGGGCATTGTTCACAGGGACCAACATAGCTGGTCGGCTGGTGGCTGGCCAGAAGATTTTTGGGGTTATGGAAGTAAGCACCGCTGCTGTAACTGCACTCAAGGAGCTGCGGTTTCGGCTAAGTATAGTTGCCGGGGGGGTGCCCGCAAATTGTGAGGCAGGGTATCCCTCTGCAAGTATTTTTATGGTAGGAGACAAAACATATTTGCTTGTAACGCCAGTTATGTATATCCCAGCAACGGCAAATGTCCAACCAATTTTTTCGGCAAAATTTAACGGGTCAGGCGGTGCGACAATTAAGGTTGGCCGAGTGGGCATTTACATCCTAGGGTAGCAGATGGCAAAGATGGTTTACGAGGCGTTGCAACAAGAATGAGCAACTTCTACTGTAAAAAAAATGAGAGGCCGCGATCATAGATGAATCTGGATTGATCGGCAGCAGCGGAAATATGAGGTTATTTTGACCAATTTCAAAGTTCCATTATTGTTCCATTCACCTGCCATATTTTACCATTATTTTACCATTATTTACCATTGAAACTCCCACCAAAAACCCCAAAAAGAAAAAGGGAAACCAAGCCTAATCGCTTGATTTCCCTTGATTTCTCACTTGGTGACCTCTACGGGACTCGAACCCGTGTTACCGGCGTGAGAGGCCAGCGTCCTAGACCACTAGACGAAGAGGCCATGCTGTGCGCCATTTTCTAAATGATGGGAAGGGTTTTGTCAATCTTTTATTCCTATCCCCTGTTGCGCTGACCGTGTAAAAATCACACAACCATCCGGTTTCAATCCATAAATTTTCTGCCAGCCTCTTCCGCCCGCGCCAGGGTGGCCGCATCCTTTGCCATGTCTCCCCGGCCATCCATGCCCTTTACCGCAAACTCCCCGCCATACCCCATGCCCATGGCGTCAAAGGCATACTTGGCCGTGAGAATCGCGCCCTCGAAAACCCTTTCCCCGTGGGTGGCCGATACTGTCACCAAAAAACCTTTGCGGGTGGAATCCTTGCGCCACTCGCCTTTTTCGGTCAACAGGCGCTTTCTGTTCCACAGGGCTTGGCAGCGATCAACAAAACCCTTGGCCTGGGCGGTGATTCCGTAGAAATAAATGGGGGAGGCAAGAATCACCCGTTGCGATTCAAGGATTTTGGGATACATCGCCTGCATGTCGTCTTGCAACACGCACTCCCCTGTCTTGTCGCAACCGCCGCACCCGATACACGGCTGAATGTGCAAATCACAGAGACGGATCAGCTCGATCTCGCCCCCCACCGTTTCAACCCCTTGCAATACAGCGCGGAGCAAGGTCTCGGAGTTTCCTTTTTTGCGAGGACTCCCGATCAGGGCCAGAACCTTCATCTCACTTCTCCACTTTGAAAGCAACAGCGAGGGCTGCGGGCAACCGGTTATAAAACAGAACCTCATCCCGCAACGCCCGTGCTGTCTCGTCGTTCAAAAACCTGGCTGCGCACCGCCACCGCCAATTTCCCTGGGAGGTGCCCGGGGTGTTCATCCGGCAATCGCTGCCAAAACCCAAAACATCCTGGAGCGGCACCACCACCAGATTGGCAACGGAAGCATAGGCCATGCGGATGAAATCCCAGTGAACGGGGCTTCCCGGCTGGCTATGGGCATACCGCAACGCCTTGGCCTTGCTGGCAGGCAATACCGTATCGCTGAAATACCAGCCCAGGGTCGTGTCGTTGTCGTGGGTGCCGGTGTAGGCGACACAGTCTACCGTGGTGTAGTTGTGGGGCAGATAGGCGTTGTGTTCGTCGGAGTCGAAGGCAAACTGCAGCACCTTCATGCCGGGGAAACCAAAGGTGTCGCGGAGCAGCTCAACCTCCGGGGTGATGACCCCCAAATCCTCGGCAATGATCGGCAGCTCGCCCAGATGTTTTTGCATCTCGGAAAAAAATGCCAGGCCGGGCCCCTTGACCCATTTCCCGTTGACCGCGGTCTCCTCCGAGGCCGGGATCCGCCAATATGCTTCAAAACCGCGAAAATGATCGATACGGACGACATCCACCGTCCGGCAGATATGGCGAAACCGCTGCCCCCACCAGTCGAGCAGGGGTTCATTCATCCCGCCCCCAGCGTTGAACCACTTGAAGAGCGGATTGCCCCAACGCTGTCCGGTTTCGCTGAAATAATCCGGGGGCACGCCCGCCACATGGGTCGGCCGCCCGGTTTCAGGATCGAGAAGAAAGCAATCCTGATGCGCCCAGACATCGGCGCTGTCCAGGGCTACATAGATGGGAATGTCGCCGATGATTCGTATGCCGTGGCCGTGCGCGTAATCCCAAACAATCTGCCACTGGGAAAAAAAGCAAAACTGGACAAATTCATGAAACAAGATGCGCTCGGCCAGGGTTTTCCGCCATTGGGCAAGGGCTTCCGGCTTCCGGCGGGCGATGTCCGTTGGCCACGAAAACCAGGGCGCGGACTGGAATTTTTCCCGCAGGGCCATGAAAAAAGCATAATCATCCAGCCAGTCCATTGTCCGGCGGAACTCCGCGAACGCCTGGGAAAAACCACCCCGCCGGAACTCGAGAAAAGCGAGCTCCAGTATTTTCTCGTTGAAAGCAAGGACCGCGTCAAAATCAATCTGGTATTCGGAAAATTCATAGGGAAGTTCCACCTGCTCCCGGCGGAGAAAACCCGCCCCCACAAGTTGCGCGGGATCTATGAGCAGAGGATTGCCGGCAAAGGCGGAGAGGCTCATGTACGGCGAATTGTCGAAGATCCCGCACACCGGGCCATAGGGCAGGATCTGCCAATAGCTCTGCCCACCCCCCCTGAGAAAATCGATGAACTCAAAGGCGGACTTGCCGAGGGTTCCAATGCCGAAAGGCCCCGGCAGGGAAGTGAGATGCAGAAGGACGCCGCTGCTGCGCTGGTTGTGCATGGTTGTCGCCCTCTCGTTTTCGATGATGGTCAGGTCCGGCAAGGAGACACGGGAAGCCAGCCCTTATCATACAGAAAGCTCTCCCCTCTCTCCAATCAAAAAACTCGCCGACGCTTGCGCCAACCTAGGGGACGAAAATATTTCCAATATCATCAAGCAATTGCCTATCACGCAGACACCAGGTATCATGATAAAAATATCCGGCCAAAAAGGAGCATGGCGTGAACCTTTCCATCCTTGCCAGTTTTATCGGGGGCATCGGCCTCTTCCTGCTCGGGATGCAGCTCATGACCGAGGGGCTCAAGATTGCCGCGGGCAACACCCTGCGAGCCATTCTGGAGCGATCCACCTCCACCCCGTTCAGGGGAATCCTCTCCGGCGCCTTCATCACCTCCCTGGTGCAGTCCTCCGGCGCGGTGACCGTGGCCACCATCGGTTTTGTCAACGCCGGGCTCATGGACCTCATGCAGGCCATCACCATCGTGTACGGCAGCAATATCGGTCATACCATGATCGGCTGGCTGGTAAGCCTGGTCGATTTTCAGGCGGCGGTAAAACTTGTCGCCCTGCCGCTCATCGGGATTGGCATGTTCCTGCGGCTCAACCGCGGCAACAACCGCTATGCCGCCCTCGGCGAAACCCTGGCCGGGTTCGGCGTTTTTTTCACCGGCATCGACCTGCTCCGGTCCACCTTTGCAGGATCCGGACTCGGCATGCCGCTTACGGTCTTAAGCGGTGGCATGGGGAGCCATCTCGCCTTCCTGGCCATCGGGCTTCTGCTCACCGTGGCCATGCAGTCTTCCAGCGCCACCATGGTCATCACCCTCACCGCCGCGGCCGGTGGCCTTATCCCTCTGGACACCGGCGCCTCCATGGTCATCGGGGCCAACATCGGCTCGACCTCAACCGCCGCCCTGGCCGCGCTGGACGCCACCCCCAATGCCAAACGGGTTGCCGCGGCGCATGTCATCTTCAATCTTGCCACCGGCGCAGTGGCCCTGATCATGCTGCCCTTTCTTCTCCATGCCTTGCTGGCCTTTCCCGGGATTCTCCACCTCCCCTCCAACGCCACCATCCTCTTGGCGCTGTTCCACACCTCGGTGAACATCCTTGGGGTCTGCCTGATCTGGCCATTCACCCGTCCCATGGTCAAACACCTCAAAGGATGGTTCCGTTCCCATGAAGAAGACGAGGCGCGCCCCCTCTATCTGGACAAAAACATCGCAACCACCCCGGTGCTGGCCTTCCATGCCCTGGCCAAGGAGATTGAACGGATCGGCAACATTGCCCGCCGCATGGCCAAGGGCGCCATGAGCAGCGAAGCCGGGCCCGGCCTCCAGCTCGACGCCGACCGCCGCATTCTGCTCAAACTGGAAATCGAGGTGGGAACCTTCATCAATCTAGTCCGGCGAGGCAGCCTGCCGAAAGAGCTTGACCATGTGCTGCCCAACGCCCTGCGGGTGACCAGCTACTACCGGGAGGTTGCGGATGTCTCCCTGCGCGTCGCCCAGATGCAGCAGCAGGGGAGGCCGGTGGAGAATCCCGCCTTGGCCCAGGAGATAGGATTATACAAACAGCATGTGGTGAAACTCTTGGAGATGACCGATGTGGCCAGGGCAGACTATGCGCCGGAAGAGTGTGCCGCGCTGTTCAGACAAACGGAGGAGATGTACCACCATCTCAAATCGAGCCTGCTCAAGGCGGGAACCAAGAACCTGCTGCCCGTGGGATTGATGGTGTCGCTCATCGATCTGATGAGCGATGTCCGGCGCATTGCCGACCAGATCGAAAAGGGAGCGCTCTACCTGACCACCCTGACCAGGGCCATGCCGGATGAGGATGAGACCATGTCGGCCAGGAGCGCGGCATGACCCAGGCACCTCACCGATACAGTTCTTGCGCCTCGATGTAGTCCGCCACCGCGCCGGGGACACAATCACGAATGGACCTGCCTTGCCGCACGGCTTCGCGGATCTCGGTGGAAGAGACCTTGACCGGCGCCATGGCCACCGGATGGATGGCTCCCTGGCCGGGATCTCCCTGCCAGCACCCAAGGGGTTCGTCAAAGGCGTAGCCGGGGAAATTCGTTGTCACGGTTTGTTCGCAGGAGTGTTGACAATGATCAGGCCTGCCGATTACCACGAAGGAGGCTTGGGACAGCAGCTCCCGGTTGGCCTTCCAGGTATGGATCTCGGCAAAGGCATCCATGCCGACGATGAAAAACAGCCGCACATCCTTGTCAAGGGCCTGGCGGAGAGCGCGGAGGGTATCGATGCTGTAGGATACCCCCTCGCGTTCCGCCTCCAGACGGGAGACATAAAAACCGGGGTGGCCGGCGACGGCCAGCTCCAGCATGGCGACCCGGTGGGCAAACGGGGAAATGGCATAGGTCGGCTTGTGGGGCGGCAGAAAGGCGGGGATGAAAAGGATGGACGAAAGGGCCAGCGCCTGGTGGACCGCCTCGGCAACGGCCAGATGGCCATGATGCACCGGGTCAAAGGTGCCGCCCAGAATGCCGACCCGTTGGCCGAGGTTGTGCGGTAGTTCCACCCTGCGCCCTCCGAAATCCTGCTTACGCGCGGACCTGGCCGTCTCCGTAGACGATGAATTTCCTGGTGGTCAGCTCTTTCAAGCCCATGGGGCCGTATGCGTGCAACTTGGTGGTGCTGATGCCGATCTCAGCGCCCAGGCCGAACTGGCCGCCGTCGGTGAACCGGGTGGAGGCGTTGATCATCACCGCCGAGGCATCCACCTCGCGGAGGAACCGCTGGCCGTGAGCGTAGCTGTTGGTAACGATCACCTCGGTGTGCTGGGAGCCGTACTGGACAATGTGGTCCATGGCCGCATCCAGATCATCCACCACCCGCACCGCCAGGATCAGGTCGAGGAACTCCATGCCGTAATCCGTGGGCAGGGCCGCAGTGATCTCGGGAAGAATCGCCTTGGCCTGCGCGCAGCCCCGCAGCTCGACCCCACTCTTCTTCAACTCGCTCCACACCTTGGGCAAAAACTCGGCGGCGATATCCTTATGGACCAGCAGAGCTTCCAGGGCGTTGCACACCCCGGGCCGCTGCACCTTGCCGTTCATCACGATGTTCACGGCCATGTCGAGATCCGCATCCGCATCGACAAAAACATGGCACACGCCCTTGTAATGCTTGAGCACCGGGATACGGGAATTCTCGGCCACGAAACGGATCAACCTCTCGCCGCCGCGCGGGATGATCAGGTCGATCTGCTCTTCGAGAGCAAGCATGGCCGTAACCGCCTCGCGGTCGGTGACCGGGATCACCTGCACGGCCGCGGCCTCGATCTGTTCCCCGGCCAGGGCCTCTTGAAGCACCTTGGCCAGAGCCAGGTTGGAATGAATGGCCTCGGAGCCGCCCCGCAACAGGATGGCGTTACCCGCCTTGAGGCAGAGCGCTGCCGCGTCCACGGTCACATTGGGCCGCGACTCGTAGATCATGCCGATAACCCCCAACGGGATGCGCATCCGGCCAACGGTGATACCTGAGGGCCTCTTGACCATCTCGTCGATCTCGCCCACCGGATCGGGCAGAGCCACAACCTCGCGCAAGCCCCCGACCATGCTGTCGATCACCTTATCGGTGAGGGCCAACCGGTCGAGCATGGCTGCGGACAGCCCCTTGGCGCGGCCCGCAGCCAGATCCTTTTCATTTTCCTGCTGGATATAGGATTTCTGAGCAAGAAGCGCCTCGGCCATCTTCAGCAGGGCGTTGTTCTTGGCCGTGGTGGAAAGATTGGCCATGTTCCGGGACGCCTTTTTGGCCGCCACTGCCATCTGTTTGATAGTTTCCTGGATGGACATCACATACCCCAGCGTTGCTATAAATTTTGCTTGATTGATTACTGCTAAATGTTCAGCAGTGCCACAGATGCGCGAAAGAGGTCTGCGAAGTGTGCTGTTGCACATGAGCAGGCCGATGACAGCAGCGCAGCGGCGAAGCAGATGTGGTGCTGCTGGACATTTACAGAATCACTAAATTATCGCGATGGATAACCTCATCGCTGTCCTTGGGCCGCTCCAGCACCTGTTCGATCTGGCTGGTCTTCACGCCCTTGATCCTGTCGATATCGCCGGAACCATAATTGACCAACCCGGCGGCAAAGGATTCGCCCTGTTCGTTGAGGCAATGGACCGGCGCCCCGATGCCGAACCTGCCCCGCACCTCAATAATTCCCGAGGGGAGCAGGCTCTTGCCCCCTTGCAGCACGGCCTTGCAGGCCCCTGCATCAAGAACCAGAGCCCCTTGCGGCCGCAGGGTGTAGGCGATCCAGTGCTTGCGGCTGGCCAGTTTTTCCTTCTGGGGCAAAAAGAAGGTGCCGACCAGCTCCCCGGCAAAAAGCCGGGAGATGGTGTCCGGCTCCCGGCCCGGCCCGATGAAGCAACACCCGCCCCGCGCCGAAACCATCTTGGCGGCCTTGACCTTGCTGCCCATGCCGCCGGTGCCCACGCCGTTTACCACCTTACCGACCATGCCCTGCACCGTGTTGTCAATCTTGGCCACGGTATGGACCGGCTTGGCGTCGGGGTTGGTGAGGGGATTGGCGGAGAACAGGCCGGAGACATCGGTCAGACAGACAAAGATGTCCGCCTCGGTGAGGTTGGTGACCATGGCGCCCAGGGCGTCGTTGTCACCAAAGCGCAGCTCTTCCACGGAGACGGTGTCGTTTTCGTTGATAATGGGGACCAAGCCCCAGTCCAGCAGGGTAAAGAGAGTGTTGCGGACATTGAGATACCGGTCCCGGTGGGACAGGGCGTCGTGGGTCAGGAGAACCTGGGCCACCTTCTGGCCCAGCTGTTCGAAGATCTTCTCGTAGGAGCGCATCAGGCTGCTCTGGCCGATGGCGGCGGCGGCCTGTTTTTCCCGCAGGGTCAGGGCTCGGTCGCCCAGGCCCATCTTCCTCCGTCCGGCCGCGACCGCGCCGGAGCTGACCAGGATCACCTGCCGGCCGCTCTGCTTCAAGGTGCAGATCTCCCTAGCCAGGTTGTCCAACACCGGAAGATTCAACCCTTCCCCGGTGGTGAGCACGGCGCTGCCCACCTTGATCACTACCCTTTTGGCCCGGTCCAGAAACCGGCGGCGCAGGGCCAGGTCTTCGTCATGCTCCATCGCTGTGGTCATCACGCCTCTCTTCATGGCGTCGCAAAAAAACCGATCTACTGCGTTGCGGCGCAACTTTTGGGTTAGAGCTCAGCTACGGACAAGCTCTGAGTCTTCGTCATCAGTGGGAGAGACTTTTTGCGCATCCATCCTGTGCAACTCCAGCATCTCGCCCAATACTTCCTGCAACTGCGCAAGCCCTTGCCCGGTAAGGGCCGAAATGGCAAGGGGCTTGATCCCCTCCACTTTGAAAAACAGCTCCTGCAAGGCAGCAAGCCGCTGCTCGTCTTCCAGCAGATCAATCTTGTTGAGCACCACCAGACGCTGCCGGTCCATCAACTCGTCATTGTAGACGCGCAGCTCGTTTTCCAGGGTGCGATACTCCTGCAGAGGCTGCTCATCCGGGGATGAGGCGTCAATGACATGGAGCAAAATCTGGGTGCGTTCGACATGGCGCAGAAATTTGTGGCCGAGCCCGGCCCCGGTGTGCGCTCCCTCGATCAACCCGGGAATGTCCGCAATGATGCAGGCGCCGGAATCGGGAAGATGCATGACGCCAAGCTGCGGCTCAAGGGTGGTGAAGGGATAGTCCGCCACCTTGGGGTTGGCTGCGGACAGTTTGGAAAGCAGGGTCGATTTGCCGGCATTGGGCAGACCGATGAGGCCGATGTCCGCCAGCAGCTTCAGCTCGATGCGAAGCCAACGCTCTTCGCCCTCTTTGCCCTTGGTGGCAATGCGGGGCACCCGGTTCTGAGCCGAGGCGAAATGGACATTACCCTTGCCGCCCTCGCCGCCGCGGGCGGCGAGAAAACGGTCGCCGTCGTGCAGCAATTCGGCAAGAACCTCGCCGGTTTCCGCATCCTTGAGGATGGAACCCAGGGGCACATACAGGGTAAAGTCCTCCCCCTTGCGGCCATACATCTTCTTGCCCCGGCCGGGAGTACCATTTTGCGCGAGAAAGTGGGATTTAAAACGAAAGTCCAGAAGAGAGGCAAGCTTGCGAGAGGCTTCGATTGTGACCGAGCCCCCATCGCCGCCATCACCCCCGTCGGGGCCGCCTTTGGGAACAAATTTTTCCCGTCGGAAACTCAAACACCCATTGCCGCCGTCTCCGGCCTTGACAAAGAACTTTGCTTCATCGATAAACGCCATCGTCGCCGCCAGTAAGAGATTGCTGCCGGAGGCTGCCGCGGCACAGGACTGTGCAAACGCAGCAGCAGGCACAGACTATTCAGAAGCCGCGCAATACCACCGTGTTGCCGAGTAGTTTGCCACGGGCTTCTTATGCCGTTATCCTATCTGGATAACGGCATCATTTTGTTGCAACGGCTTAGTTGGCTTCGACCGGGTAGATGCTGACCCTTTTTCTGTTGCTGCCGAACTCTTCGTATTTCACCACGCCGTCAATCAGGGCAAAGAGGGTAAAATCACGCCCCAGGCCGACGTTCTTGCCGGGGTGGATCTTGGTGCCGACCTGGCGCACCAGGATATTGCCGGCCCGGACAATCTGCCCGCCGAAACGCTTGATACCCCGCCGCTGTGAGTTACTGTCACGACCGTTTTTTGAGCTACCGCCCGCTTTCTTATGTGCCACAATAACACCTCGTGTGTTTGTAAACGTTCAGCAGCACCACACCTGCTTTGTCATCGGCCTGCTCGCATAGGCTGGCTATAGCTCACAGGCCTCTTTCGCGCATCTGCGGCACTGCTAAACGTTTACATTTTACGTATTTCAATTCTGATGGCGTTGTTCATACCCACCAATTGTTTTTTCGATTGCCAGAACGTTTCCAGCCCTGTTAGGCGGAAATCTCCTTGATCTCAAGGGAGGTAAAAGGCTGGCGATGACCTGTTTTTACGCGATAGGCCTTACGGCGTCTCTTCTTGAAGATCAGAACCTTTTTGGACTTGTCCTGCTCCACGATGCAAGCCATGACCTTGGCCCCTGCAAGAACGGGCTGGCCGATCTTGACCTCTTCCCCATCGGCAATGAGGAGAACATCGGACAACTCAATGGTATCACCAATATTGCCGGCAAGTTTCTCAACCCGGACACGCTCGCCAGGTGCAACCTGATACTGTTTACCGCCGGTACGAATGATTGCGTACATAATTCCTCCAACAACTGAACTCTTCATAGAGATAAACGGCTGACACCAGCCGACTCGGTGAACAACACTTCTTTTTTGACCCGCACCGCGATGGTCTTCAATGCTGCCGAAAACCATGGAACAAAGGCGGCTTGGCAAGCCAAAATCGCCCGGTGCGTGAAACCGATCTTAATACCATACAGGGCTACATTGTCAAGCAAGAATATTCCCATATTCCAGCAAAACCCCTCCCCGTACAGCACTCTTTTACAAACCTGCGGCCTGACCGATTACTCCCTGCCCCAGAGAATATCGTATTTTTCCAGATGCACATCCCGAACCGGCTCAATGATGATCTGCTTGCCCGTGGAGCCTTGGAGATAATCGATGGTCGCAGCCTCCTCCTTGAGCATCATGGCCGCCACCCTCGGGTGCACCTTGAGAACGACGTTGTCCGCCGAGGCCTTTTTGGCCTCGCGCTCCACCTTGCGGAAGATCTCATAGCAGATGGTCCGCCCCGACTTCAACATGCCGTCGCCGTGGCAGTAGAGGCAGGGCTCGCACATCATGTGCCGCAAATCCTCCCGGTTGCGCTTGCGGGTCATCTGCACCAGACCGAACTCGGAAACCCGGAGGATGTTGATCCGGCTCTTGTCCTTTTTGGCCGCCTCCTTGAAGGCGGAAAAGACCTCGTCCCGATGAACTTCCTCTTCCATGTCGATGAAGTCAACGATGATAATGCCGCCGATATTGCGCAGCCTGAGCTGATAGGCGATCTCCTTCACCGCCTCCATGTTGGTCTTGAAGATGGTTTCCTCAAGCCCGCTTTTTCCGACATACCGGCCGGTGTTCACGTCGATGACCGTAAGAGCCTCGGTGGTTTCGATGATGATGTAGCCGCCGCAGCGGAGCCAGATCTTTTTATCAAGCGCCCGGTTGATATCCATCTCGACCCCATGCGCGTCAAACAGAGGGATCGCGCTTTCCGAGAGCTGCACCCGGCCATGCAACCGAGGGGCAAAGGTCTCCACAAAATGTTGCACCCGGTTGAAGGTTTTCAGGTCATCGACCACAACCCGCTCCACCTCCGGGGAAAAGATATCCCGCACCACCCGCAGGGTGATATCAAGATCCTCATACACCAGGCTGGGAACAGCGGCCTTGGCGGCGACATCCTGAATCTCCCCCCAGGTATGGAGAAGAAACTCCATATCCGCCTCAAGATCCTCATTGGTGGCGTTCTCCGCCACGGTTCGCACGATGAATCCGGTACCGGCCGGACGCAGGGTTTCAATGTCCTGGCGAAGCTGCTTGCGGACGGTTTCGTCTTCGATCTTCCGCGAGATCCCGATATGGTCGGTCATGGGCATGAAGACCAGGTTCCGGCACGGCAGGGTAATGTTGCAGGTCAGCCTGGCCCCCTTGGTGCCGAGGGGTTCCTTGCAGATCTGCACCAGGATGTCCTGCCCCTCGGAAAGCAGATCGCCGATGTTCAGGCCCGGTGTGCGGCGGCACAGGGAGTCCGGGGTCTCGTTGCCGCAACAGCCGCCGCCGCAATCCTCGGCCTTGTCGCTTTTGGCCAGACGCTTTTCAAAATCATCGGTGGTGATATGGACATCATCCACATACAGGAACCCGGTGCGCTCCAAGCCGATATCCACAAAGGCCGCCTGCATGCCGGAGAGCACCCGGACAACCCTCCCCCGGTAGATGTTACCGACCAGCCCCTTTTCCCGAGGCTGCTCCAGGTAAAATTCCACCAGATTGCCGTGTTCCACCAAGGCAATCCGAATCTCGTACGGTGTGGCGTTGATCAGCAGTTCGGTAGACATGACTCTCACCAGACAAATAAGTTTAACTTAAAGCACAGCTTCAGTTTTCTTTATCCAGACAGGGCTCACTCGCCATCTTCAAAACCCTGGCCCGGCGGATCTCTTCCTCGGGCACGGCGAAAAGCTTGGCCGCCACTTCAAGGGGTTTACCGCCCGGTTGTCCGGGCGCGCTGAACAAGGAGATCTCCAGCTGACCCTCCGGGGTCAGACGCAGACCATGCAACAGCGGCCGCAGGTCGAGCTGCTTTTCCATCCCCTTGCGCAGAACCACCACCGGCAGACTCTCCTGCCCCATCACCCGGTCCAGCTCCGCCTGGGCAGGCAGATTCGACAAACGGATATGATAGGTGGTCATCATGGTTCCGGCATGTTCCTTGCCCGCCAGCACAGCCTGGCTCACGACAAGCCCCTCTGGGAGCTGCCGGTTCATCGCCGTCACAAAATCGCCAAGATCGGACAACGGCTCCCAAAGGTCGATAAGGACAAATTCGGCCAGACTTTCGGTGCCCAGGGGCAGGGCCGGGCTGAAGGAAACCTTGGGGGTGGGATTGAACCCTTGGGAAAAATTAAGCGGCAGTTTTCCCCGGCTGAAAGCCCGGAAAAAAACCTGGATCAGCTCAAGATGACTGAGCAGCCTGGCGTTGCCCAGCCGGGAATAGGTCAGCTTATACACAAAATGCTGGCGGAGGGGTTGTTTTTCCGGGGAACTCTCCGTTGAAGGCACTTCGTTTACAGCCACCTCGGGCACGGTCTCCCCACCCTTGCGGCGGTGCACTACGGGCTTGAGGATTTTCAGGTCGCAGACCCCGCATTGCTGGCAGCCATGCACCCGGCAGTCCGGGGTATATTCTTCCCGCAACGCCTTGGCATACTCCTCGGCAAAGAAGTCGTCCCGCACCCCTACCCCCAGATGCTGCCAGGGCAGCACCTCATCCACTTCCCTGCGGCGCAGATAGGTATCCAGCTCCAGGCCGCAGGCAGCAGCAGCCTCCTGCCAGCGATTCAGATCAAAATGCTCGGACCAAGCGTCCATGCGCGCTCCTCGCTGCCAGGCCTCCTCAAGCAACCGGCTCAAACGGCGGTCGCCCCGGGAAAAAACCCCTTCCAGATAGCTCATCCGAGGATCGTTCCGTTTCAAGGTGCAGTTCTTGCCGTACAGCCGTTTCTTGATGGTATCCATGCGCGCATAGCTCTCGGCCATGGAGAGCTGCGGTTCCCGCTCAAACACGGTATGGGGCTTGGGCACAAAGGTGGCGGCGCTGACGTTCACCCGGCAATTGCCGCCCCGCCCGGCTTTGAGAACCTTCTGAGCCAGGGCCGGGATCGCGGCCACATCCTCCTCGGTCTCGGTGGGCAGGCCGAACATGAAGTAGAGCTTGATCAGTTTCCAGCCCAGGCCGTAGGCCGCATCCGCCGTGGCCATCAGGTCTTCCTCGGTAATCCCCTTGTTGATCACCCGCCGCAGCCGGTCGGAGCCTGCCTCCGGAGCCAGGGTAAAGCCGGTTTTGCGCACCCGCTTGATCTGCTCCATGATCGCCGGGGTGAGGGTGCCGACCCGCAAGGAGGGCAGAGACACGGAGACATGCTCCTTGGCGAAGCGGTTCATCAGCCGGACCAGCAGCTCGCTCAGGCAGGAATAATCCCCGGTGGAGAGCGACAACAGGGCCAGCTCCTCAAAGCCGCCCTCGGCAATGCCCTTTTCGGCCATGGCAAAGATCTTCTCCGGGGTACGTTCCCGCACCGGCCGGTAGATCATGCCCGCCTGGCAGAAACGGCAACCCCGGGTGCAGCCCCGGGCGATCTCCAACCCGAGCCGGTCATGGACGATCCGGGTAAGCGGCACCAGGGGAGGCTGTTCGATGCTGGCGCCTTCCAGATCGGCAAGAATACGCCTCCGCACCGGACCTTTACCGGAAAGATCCCGCATGCCGAGGAAAGTGCCGGAAGCATCATAGCACGGCTCAAAAAAGCAAGGGACATAGACCCCTTCGATGCGGCTGAGCCGCTCCAAAACCGCCTGCCGGTCCTCCCCGGTTTCCTTGGCAAGCCGGACTGCTTCGGCGATTTCCAGAACAGCCTCCTCCCCGTCGCCAAGAAGGATGGCGTCAAAGAAATCAGCCACCGGCTCGGGATGGAAGGCGCAAGGCCCGCCGCCGATCACCAGGGGATGCGCACCGGTCCGGGCCGCACTGCGGAAGGGAAGCCCGGCCAGTTCGAGGATGGTGAGGATATTGGTGTAGCAGAGCTCATAGGGCAGGGTGATGCCGAGGATGTCGAAATCAGCCACCGGCCGCTGCGATTCCAAGGAAAACAGGGGCAAACGGTGAGCGCGGAGCAGCTCCTCCAGATCACGGTCCGGGGTATAGACCCGTTCGGCCAGGAGATTCTCCCTCCCATTGACGATGTGATAGAGGATCTGCAATCCCTGGTGGGACATGCCCAGTTCGTAAAGATCAGGAAAGGCCAGGACCATGCGGAGGGAAACCGAATCCCACTCCTTTTTCACCACATGCAGCTCGTTGCCGCCGTACCTGCTGGGCTGTCTCACCTGCGGCAGCAGGGCGTCTATCTCGTTATTCATCTATAATCCCTGAACAAAACCGGCCTGTTGGAGCGGTTGAGCTTTTGAGTGTTGGTCTGAACCAAAGCAGAGGATGCCACTGATTATTGCACGGGCACCAGTTGAAAGCCGGGAGGCAGATCCACCTGGAAATCGGACGCGCCGAAGCCGGCATCGTCAAGCCAATCTCCAAGGGCAAGTTCCATGATTGCGCCGTTATGGTTGGCGTGAATCCTGATCAGTCCAGGCATCCGGCAGTTCCCCGATCCGCCTTCGGAGGGGGGAGCATAATCGGCATACCGGACATCGACCATGATCCGGCCGTCAGGGTCCGCCACCAGATGCCGCAGGATCACCTGCTGGGCCGGATCAAAAAGCACATGCCTGCGAAGCGGCTCCCCACCGGACGTTTCGGCGGCATAGGCAAGCTCCAGCCAAAGACCCTGCCCTTCCGGGTCTTCCGAAACGGAAAAAATCCGCAGCTCTTCAGGGGCCAATCTGCCTGCAAGCCAATAGAACCCGTGCTCCGGATCAAAACCCTGCGGGGCATACTTCTTAAAAGCGGCGGCGGTGACCAGCCCTTCATAGCCCTTGCCTTCGGGCACTGCAATATACCGGAAAAAAGTGCCGTCCGTGACCAGGAACATCATGGGCTGGCCCAAGGGGTTGAGGCCGGTGAATTTCAAATACGAGGGCGCCTTGGCCTGGATAAAACCGGAGATCGTGCCGTTCTGCACCAAGGATTTCAACGAAAGCCGCACCTGGGCGTCAAGACAGCAGGGGCAATCCTGCTGACGCGCCATAGCTTCGCGGAACCGGGCCACGGCTTGCTGTTGCTGCACATCGGCAAGCGGCCGGGTGGCCGGCAGGGTTGCGCATCCGCTCCCGACCAGCAGAAAAAGAGCCAGTCCCCCAAACACGGCATGCAGAAGGCCGTGATTCATTTTGCCCCGCCGGGATGATTATCCTCGACAGGCAAGGCTTCCAGCTTACGGCGAACCGCATCCTTCTTGTCTTCCTCCTCATGGAGTTCAAGGGACTTTTCGTAAGCCTTGCGAGCGCCAGGCCTGTCATTGTTTTTCAGATAGGCATCGCCAAGATGCTCGTAAATTGTCGGATCATCGGGGGAGAGCGCCACCGCCAGCTCCAGTTCCCGCACCGCAGCCGGGAAATCCCCCAGCTGGTAATGCACCCAGCCCATGCTGTCCCGGACAAAACCATCCTTTGGCAGCAGGGCGACGGCCTGCTCGATATACGCCTTGGCCTCTTCCAGATTCCGCCCTTCCTCGGCCCAGGTATATCCCACATAATTCAGAGCCCGGGCATGTTTCGGTTCCCGCTTGAGCAGCTCTTCCATCTGGTGCATGGCCCCGGCCGTGTCATCCAGCTTGTGGAGGAACAGGGCATACTCGTAATGCACCTCCACATTGTCGGGGAAATCGGTAAAGGCCTGGGTGAACACCCCGTGGGCCTTGTCGATCTTGTCCTGGCCTGCGAAAAGCATTGCCAGTGCCACATAAAAATTGAGCCGCCGGTGCTGTTTGTCGGCCATGGCCTGCCGCAGACCCTTCTCCGCCCCGGAGAAATCCTTTTCCTCCTGCAGGATTCTGGCCAGCATGATCACCGACTCCTCATAGGCCGGGCTGGCCGGCCGCACCTGCTTGAGAAGCTTCTTGGTCGCGGCACGGTCGCCCTGCTGATAATAGGCCAGAATCAACAGCGCCCTGGCCGCGTCCGACTGGGGATCTTTCTTGAGCATTGCCTTGAGGCGGGTGACGGCCTCATCGCGTTTTCCGGCGTCGAGAAGAATCCTACAGATGGCCAGCTCGACCTTGTCCGGGGCGGCCGAGATGTCCCGCAGCTTCTCCATCTCCGCGAGCGCCTTATCCAACTCGCCCTGCCGGAAATAGACATTGGCGAGAAAACTCCTGGCCCGCTCGTCGGAGGGGTCTTCCTCCAGAATCCGCTGATAGGTGGCGATGGCTTCCGGATACCGCTTCACCTGCTCGTACAGTTCCGCAGCCTCATGGGCCAGCATCGGAGACCAGTTGAGCGCCAAGGCCTTTTCAAAAGCCCCGACCGCCTTATCGAAAAGGCGCATCTCCTGGTAGAGCTTGGCCAGATAATAAAAACCGGCATAGGAATCCGGGTTGAACTCGGTCAATTTCTCCAGAACCTGCCGGGCCTTTTCGTAATCATGCATCCGGGCATACAGTCCGCCCAGCAGGAGCCGGACATTGAAATTTTGCGGATCATCGGCCAGGATGGCTTGATACACCTCGGCAGCCTCACCGAACCGCTCCATGAGGCTGTACAAATTACCCAGAAGCGCGCGGGCTTCCGAATCCTTGGGATTCAGGGCGACGAGCTTGTTCACCCATTCGACCGCCTGTTCCCGTTGCCCGGTTTTCACAAGAAGCGAGGCCAGGGAGCGCATGACATGCCCGGCCTGCCGGTCGCACACCAAGGCCTGTTTGTAGGCGTAGATGGCCTCGTCGTAGTGCTCTTCAGTCTCGGCCGACTTGCCCCAGAGAAAATTAAAATAGGCGCAGCCCCGGTCCACCGCTTCCTCGTAGGGCTCAAGATCCGCGGCAAAGGGCGGCTGCCCCGGCACTCCCTGAATGGCCGGGGTGCACGACAGACAGCAGAGGGCCAAGCCACCGGCAATCAGCAGACGCTTCAGCATAGAGTTTCTCCCTTTATTCCCAAGACCTTAAGCCAATCCATGGTTTCCCCGCCAAGACCCGATACTCCACATAGGTAACCATCTGTCCACTCATAAAAGCTCGGCCACGGCCTTCATGATCAACTCATGCACGACCCCGGCTTCCCCTGTCCCGTCAATGCGGCGGATATTGGGAGAGGTAAGGCCGGCAAAGATCCTGGCCACCCGGGCCAAGGTCCCTTCCTGTTCAAAATCGTTCAGGGTCTCGCCCCGGAGCTTCTGCACCCGATGCACGCCAAGAGACACAGGCGCCTCAAGCATAATAACCATATCCGGCACCGGCGCAAACAATTCATTTGCCGCAATGATTTTTTGCGGATCATGTCCGGCCGCGCCCTGATAGGCCGCGGTGGAATAATAGTACCGGTCGGTGAGCACCACCTGGCCGTTGGCCAGGGCCGGACCGATAACCTGGGCCACATGCTCGCGCCGGTCATCGAGGAACAGGGCCAACTCCTCTTCCGGGGTCACGCTCTTGCGGTTCTTATACAACTCTCTGATTTTCCGGCCATACTGGCCATCGGTGGGCTCACGGGTCGTAAGCACGCACAAGCCCCGTTGGCGCAGAGCCTTGGCCAGCAGCTCTATCTGGGTGGTCTTGCCGGTCCCGTCGATTCCTTCAAAAGCGATGAGCATTCCCTTTCTGTTCATCCCGTGAGATCCTTTATACACAGCTATCAGTTGTCAGTTGTCAGCTTGTAACTTTTTAATCGACATCAAATTAATTTCCTCCCCCCTTGCGGGGGAGGGTTAGGGAGAGGGGGAAGTTGCCACTATATCAGCAGGTTGTAGCTACCCCCACCCCCAACCCCTCCCGCAAGGGGAGGGGAGTTTTTCAGAAATATTAAGAGTTACAAGGTATTAGCTTATGGCTTACAGCCGGCAGCGGTAAGCTTTTTCCTGTTGGCAACAATAACCTCGGCCATGGAAACCGCGGCGGCCAGGCTCGTGGGCTCGGCCAACCCCTTGCCCGCGATATCATAGGCAGTGCCGTGATCCACCGAGGTCCGGACCATGGGCAGCCCCAGGGTCACGTTCACTCCATCACTGAAATGCAGGAGTTTGAAGGGGATCAAGCCCTGATCGTGGTACATGCAGACCACGGCGTCAAACTGCCCGGCCGCGGCCTTATGAAATACCGTGTCCGGCGGGAATGGCCCTTCCACCAGCCAACCAGCACTGCGCCCCTCCGCCACCGCCGGAGCAATCACCCGCTGCTCCTCGTCGCCGAACATGCCGCCTTCCCCTGCATGGGGGTTCAGGCCAGCCACGGCCAGACGGGGATGGGAGATGCCGAAATCATTTCGGAGGGCTTGCCCGGTGATGGTGATCATCCGCAGCACCGCCTCCTTGGTAATGGCACCAGGCACCTCTGCCAGAGCCTGATGGATGGTCACCAGGGTGACCTTGAGCGTGGCGCCCGCCATCATCATGGCAAAATCATGGGCCTGACACAGTTCGGCCAGCATCTCGGTATGCCCCGGGAACCGATACCCTCCGGCCTTAAGCGCCGCCTTGCCGATGGGGCAAGTCACCAGACCGGCCAATTGATTGCTCTGGACAAGCCGCACCGCTTCTTCGATATAACGCCCCATGGCCCGGCCGGTTTCAGGGGTGGGTTTTCCCCAGCAAAGCCCCTCGCCAAGATCGGACAGGGAAAGCACGTTGAGCGCCCGGGGCCGGCAGGGTGCGCCCGGCTGCCAATCCACCACCGGAATCCCGATGCCAAGGGCGGCACCGCAGCGGCGCAACACCCCTCCATCGCCAATGACCACCGGCCAACGGACGAGTTGCGGTCCGGCCTGGGCCAGAAATCGCAGGATGATCTCCGGCCCGATGCCCACCGGACAGCCCATGGTAATCCCCAGGGGGAGAACTTGTTTTTTGTCTTCAGCCGGCACCGTCACGCTCCATAGCTCAGGTCAAAGGCGTTTTTCACTAACTCGATCACCGGCTCAGTCTCCCCGGAAAAACTGATCGCCACCACGTCAAAACGGGCCGGATGCCCTTCCCTGTCCGTCTCGGCCAGGTACTGCAGGGCGGCCTTGGAAATCTGCCTCCATTTGGCCGGAGTGACCGCCTCGAAGGGATGACCGCACTGATGGCCGCGCCGGGTCTTGACCTCGACAAACACCAGGGTTCCCTGCGCCTCGGCGACGATATCGATCTCCCCCAGCTTGGTGCGATAGTTCCGGGCAATAATCCGATACCCCTGCCGGGAAAGGTACCGGCAGGCCAGCGACTCCCCCTGCTGCCCGACGGGGATATTGCCCGCCTTCTTTATTTTCCCGAACACTCGCGCACCGGTTTGAAACTCTGGCGATGGATGGGGCAGGGTCCGATTTCCCGGATTACCCGGCGATGCTCGGCCGTGGGATATCCCTTGTGTTTGGCAAAATTGTACCGGGGATATTCGAGATGGTACTGCTCCATGATCGCATCCCGGGTCACCTTGGCGACAATGGACGCGGCGGAGATGGAGGCGCTGCGCGAGTCGCCTTTGACCAGGGCCTTTTGCGCCACAGCCATGGGCACGGTGAACTTACCGTCAACCAACAGGAAGTCAGGCAGACAGGGCAATTTTTCCACCGCCCTTTTCATGGCCAGCAGGGAGGCTTGCAGGATATTGATCCGGTCGATCTCCGGTGCGGAAACAATTCCCACCCCGATTCCCGCTCCAATGGCAACAAGCCGGTCCGCCAACTCCTCGCGGGATTTGGCGCTCAATGTTTTTGAATCCTGGAATTGTTGGTACTCGCAGTGGGGCGGAAGAATGACGCAGGCGGCAACAACCGGACCGGCCAGCGGCCCACGGCCTGCTTCGTCGGTGCCGGCCACAATGGCGTAGCCCTGGCTGATCAGAGATCGTTCAATGGCAAAAGTGTCGCAAGCCAGTGAAGCTGGATACAGGGTTATCGCCTCGGGCAAGACGCACCACCTTCTATGCTAACCAGAAAGGACCACGAATAAAAGGGCCACGGTTTCCCGTGGCCCGGCAATGGCGGCAATATAAAAAACTCCGGAACACGGGCGAAACATGCCCGCCTCTGCTCCGGAGAAATACGCGCAGGCTAGTTGAGGCCTTTCTCCCTGATGCGCGCTGCCTTACCACGCAGATTGCGCAGGTAGTACAGACGAGACCGGCGAACACGGCCCTCGCTCACCAGTTCGATCTTGTCGACCCTGGGAGAACACAGAGGAAAGGTTTTTTCCACGCCAACCCCATGGGAGATCTTGCGGACGGTGACGCTGGCCCCCATGATCCCTTTGCGACGGCGGATAACAACCCCTTGAAAAAGCTGGGTCCGTTCCTTGTTGCCTTCGATGATCCGGATATGCACTTTCACGGTATCGCCGGTGCGAAAGTCCGGCAGGTCATGCCGCATATTCTCTTGTTCCATCTGCTCAATGATGTTCATAATTTTTCCTCTTTCAATCCCTTAAGTAACGGATTCCACTGGGACACTATACACGCCCACACTTTTTTTTCAATATGTATGAGCCGCCCGCAACAGCGCAAGCGGCGATGCTTCCATGTGTGCCATCCAGACGGCACGGTCATTGTGTGACTACGACTTGCCCAACACCCTGTCCAGGACAATGGCCGCGGCCGACCGGACAGAAAGATGATTATACCCGCCATACCCGATAATGGGAGGCAGCAGCCCGTCAACATCCGCCAGAACTTCCGGGGTCATGCCCCAGCCGGTGCCGAACAAAATCAGATGCGGCTCCCCGGCAAGGATCCGTTGCCGCGCTTGCGCATAACCCAGCTGGTTGGCATTCGGCTTGGCGCTGGTGGCCAAAATCGTCGGCCTTCGCTGCCATTTTTCCTCTACCAGCGCATACAACTCCGCCAGATCCTGACAGATCCGCACCAGGGAGAGGGCATCCTTGCGCTTCGGGTTATAGGTCGCCCCATGCCCGGTCTGCCAGTGGTCCAGAATATCCCTGACCATCGCCTGCTGATCCGCGAAAGGAGTGACAATGTACAAGGTATCGATGCCAAAGGTTCTGCCTGCCCTGGCGATATCATGCAGATCCAGATTGGTCACCGCCGAGCCGATGGTCTCGCCGTGCTTGTTACAGACCGGATAATGGACCAGGGCCAGATCGAGCCGCAGAACAGGCTGATCCGGGCATTGTACACCTTCTTGAATCACTGCTCCTCCGGCAACCGACTGTTCCAGCCGCTCTCCCGCAGCCTGGCAAGAAGTCCCTGCCGCTGTAAAATCTTCAGCTCGCTGGGGGAAAAACGCATCCTAGCGACAAGATCGGGCCGTTTGGCCAAGGTCCGCTCAACCGCGGCAACCAACCGCCATTCGGCCACCGCGGCATGATCCCCGGAAAAAAGCACCTCCGGCGCGGCTACTCCTTCAAACAGCCTGGGCCGCGTGTACTGCGGATACTTGAGCCCGCCCCGGCTGAAGGTGTCATAATCCGCGGAATCGGCACATCCCAACACACCCGGCCTCAACCTGGTGATGGAATCGATGAGGATCATGGCCGCCAATTCGCCACCGGTGAGGATATAGTCACCGATGGAAATCTCCTCGTCCACATATTGGGCGGCAAAGCGTTCATCCACCCCTTCATAGCGCCCGCAAACCAGAAGCAGACGCTCATAACCGGCCAGCTCTTGGGCAACAGCCTGAGTATAGGGCCTGCCCTGGGGGCTGAGGAGGATTACCCTCCCCGGTTGCGGCCCCATACCCTGCACCGCCTGCACGGCGGCGGCAAGAGGTTCCGGCTTCATCACCATGCCTTCCCCGCCGCCAAAGGGGCGGTCATCGGTCATGGCATGTTTGTCCAGCGCATATTCCCGGATGTTATGGCAGAAGACCCCTATCTGCCCGGCCTCCTGGGCCCTGCGGATTATCCCCTCCTTGAGCGGAGAATCCAGCAGCTCCGGGAAAATCGTCAGTACGTCAAATCTGATGGTCTCGCCCGCGGCTGCTTCAGCTTGCATCGCCCGGCGTCCCACCCGCGTTCATTTCCAACAGGCCCGGCGGCGGCGTGACCACCAGAGCCTTGCCATCCGGGGCAAGACCGGCGACACATGCGGCGACCGCAGGGATCAGATACTCGCCTCCCCCTCCGGTAACAACCAGGATATCGTGGGCAGGGGTGGTCAGCAGCGAGGTGACCCTGCCAAGCTCCTGCCCTCCATCGCTGATCACCGGCAGCCCTTCCAGCTCATGCCAGTAAAAGGTCTCCGGACCAAGGGTCGGCAAAATCTCCCGGTCGATCCACACCTCCCAGCCGCGCAACGCTTCCGCCGCGCTCCTGCCGGAAAGGCCTTCAAGCTGGAGGATCACCAGATTTCCCATGCCCCGGCTCTGCCCGACCGCATACGATTTGGTCAGGCCATGCTCCGGCTCGACCAGGGTCAGCGGACTATAGCCGCGAAAATCTTCGGGGTTGCCGGAAAAAGGAAAGACCTTGATCTCGCCTTTAATGCCATGGGCCTTGGCAACCTTGCCCACCGCAATCTGCCCGCCATGGGCAACACCGACATCAAGGATTTTCAAAAATCCTACTCCGCTATCTCAAGACGGGCCTTGCGGTTGTCCTTGCCTG
>JBAYUD010000020.1:0-45634 GCA_041675265.1 Desulfurivibrionaceae bacterium
TCTGCCACCGCATGGCAAGGCGGGCCGATCCAAACATGAAGGCCATGGCAGAAAGGGGATATGGAATTGCAAAGGCCAGGGCGTTGACGAACAGGCTTAGAGTGAGGCTGAAGTGAACATCAACCTTTTCACCGAGGGGCTGCAGAACACCGCCGATCAGGTAAGAACGCCTGACGGCTCGATATGGTCAGGGGTCAACTCGACCATGGCCCGTGGTGTCCTTGAAGGGATCGAACGCTATTCGACCGCCTCCCGCCGCACGTCTTACGACGCCGACGACGTGGGGGCTGGGTTCTTCTATGCCGAGTACGACGGCACGGCTGAGTACCTGGCGGTCATCGTTCTTGATGGCGACACGACCGGAACGCTTTACTCGGTGAACCCCACGACTCTGGCCTTCACTGCCATAGTCAGAAACGACTCGGATGCCCTGACGGTGCTCCACGACGGAGCGCAAACTTCCTGGCGGTTCGAGCAGTATGGGGCCTATGTCTACGCCTATCACCCCAGCGGTGGGGTTTGGGTGAGGCGCATCGGTGGCCCAGTCGGCACGACCGGCGACGCTGGCTATGATGCTGACGACGACTGGAAGAGGTGGAAGCCTCTTTTCGAGCGGGATGTCTACCTTGATGCTGCCAAGGATGTCCCTCCTTATGTCGCCTTGGCATGGCCTGCAGCCACCACGGTCGAGCAGGGTCCACGGTCTTACTATGCCAGCTACGGAGATGTCTACGGCTTCGGTGTGATCGGCACAGCCCCCACGACCCAGGGCACCATTCGCATGAACGCCCCCAATCCGTGGGGAACCTACGGGCCGCTTTCTGGGGGCCCATGGGGCTCAGTCAGAATTGAGCTGGCAGGCGGAAGCGAGCTTGACTTTTCGATCTGTGACTACATCTACTTCACGGTCAACAAAGTCGGCGGCGATTTCCCCCACTGGAGCGATTCTGGAACGGTCTGCAGCAGGCCGATGATGCTGTTTTACATTTCAGAATCAGACATCTCCCCAACCGAATCCCAGCTCATTTCTGGCGGCATCCACTTCACGGGAGCTGTCGTTGGCGAGGAAATGCGGTGCGTGGTTGACCTGTCCTCGGTGGCTCGGGCGTCCAGAAACGCGGTCAAGACAATCGTCATCTGCCTTCATGCCGCATGGACCGAGGTGGGAGAATTCACCATCAGCCCCCTCAAGCTCGGCGGCGTCAAGCTCTCAAAGAACGAGGCCGACCCGTGCGAATACTGCTACGCCTATTACAACCCCACGACCCAGGCTCTGTCTGAGGCCACCAGGAGCGAGGTCCAAGGAGGCCTGGCCTGGGGCGCGTCCCTTCCATGGCTTTCAGGAGAGGACTCTCAGAAGCTGGGAACCAGGGTCACCCTTTCAGCCTCAGAGGACACTGGGCTTTTCGCTGACGGGTACACGAAGGTCCGATTCTTCCGGCGCATGATCGACAATGACAGGGCCCCTACCGATGACCTTGTCTGGAAGAAGCTGGGGGAAGACGACAACTCTGGGTCTCCAACTTGGTCAGATCATCTGAGATGGGACGAGGGCTCCACCCTTGATGATGCCCCAGTCATCAGCTTCGACGGGTTCGGGGCCGACCTGGCACCGGACGCCATGGGCGTTTGGAAGTCCCATATGGTCGTGGCTCAGGGCCGGTGGCTGTTCATCAGCTACGCTGGCGAGCCGGGCCGTTTCCTTCCTAAGCCTTCCGAAGTGTCGGGCCAGGTCGTTTCAGACGACATCTATGCAGGCAGGACCGTCACCTTCAGTCAGGGAGACCTCTCCCGGGCGGTGGCGATCATCGGGGGCGATCACCTCTTTGTGGTGACCCAGCGGGGCGTTGTCGTCATGCTGGGAGACACCGCCATGACCGCCACTCCTCCGAGGCTCATGCCGTGGTCGGTGGCTCCTCGTGGCCCCCTGTCTGCGGTCGCCTGGGGGGACGGCGTGGCAGTGGCGTCCACTTCTGGCATCTTCTCCTACCAGGCCCCTCGTGCGATCCTTACGACCAATGAGCCCCTTTACGAGTGGGAGGAGCTGACACGGGCCGCCAGGACCTCTTGGGCAGCCCTTGGCACTGGCAACGTCGTCCTGTCATCCCACGACAATGAGCTGTTCGCCTTCAGCGGCACGAAGTTCATGCGGCTGAAGAGGGGCATCGAGTCATCAGAGTGGACAGAAGGGGCATGGTTCTCGGTCAAAGCTGCCTCCTCTGTGCCAGGACTCCCCTTCCGGGCGATGGACTCCTCTGGCGGCATCGTCAGGATGCTCAAAGACTCGAATGGGGCAGCTTATACCACTGACGCCGGGGCTGCTGTCTCCTATGTTTCTGAGTCTGCAGGAGTGCTTTTCCCTGGCGGCAGAATCCGCAAGTTCAGGGTCCTGAATGCGGGCTCTCCCACGGTCCAGGTGTCCATCCTTGGAAGGGATGGAGCATGGAGCACGTGGGCAACGGTCAATTTTGGTGGAGAGGTAAACTCGATCAGTCAGGCCCATCCGGCTGGAATCGGATTCAAAGTGAAGGTCACAGGAGTCGTCGGAACAGATAAGATTCTTGACTTTTCAGTTGATGTCGAAGAGGCCGACAGTGGGAGAAGATAATGAGCCTTGCTGGAATCGGTGCAATCGCAGGAGGATTGAGCGGCCTCGCCGGGCTCTTTGGAATCGGAGCCCCAAGGAAGTCTGCTGCCCAGCGGCAGGCAGAGGAGCAGGCAGCCAGAACGGCTGCCCTTCAGAATTCTGGGTTCACTCAGGCCCTCGAACTGGCTCAGAAGTATGACCCAGTTGCTGAGGCCCAGGGGACGGTCCAGCTTGCTGAGCAGCAGGCCGGAAAGACCTTGTCTGATTCCCTTCGCGCCCTGAATGCCAGGTTCAAAGCCAGCGGCGGCAACGCCGGACAGGACACCTTCTTCAACGCCAACTCCCAGGCAATCGCCCGGGACACCATGAACCCCCTGAAGTCCCTGCTCGCAGAGGCTCAGGGCAACGCCACCCAGAAGAAGATGGCGGCTATCCTCTCTGCTGTTGGTGCTGGCGGCTCAGTGATGGGCAGCTACCTCAACGTCGCCAATGCGGGCCAGCAGGCCCCACGTGACCTTTCAGGGTCGCTTGCGCTTCTGTCTCAGAGCCTTGGGCAGCTCCCATTCTTCAAGTCTGGACAGTCCGATAGTAATGGCACTACTGCCCCAGGGGCAAAGACTAAGGGCAAGGAGACTTTGACACGCTAATGAGCCTTGGCGGTCCCTTCCTAAGTGGTCAGTTCAACGGAACGGTTGAGAGGTATGCGGCAGCGCATCAGCACCTCTCCCGAATGGCTCAGCTTGAATCTGACCTGCGAGGGAACGCGAAAAAGGTCTACGGGATGATAGAGCAGGAGGAGTCAACTGTCAGCTCTATTCAGGAGCAAATGGAAGGATACCGACAGGCTCTTGCTGCTCCTCCTCCGCAGATGGGCCAGCCCACGGCTTCCCCCACGGATCAGATCGCGGCACTTATCGGCACCATCTTTGGAGCCGATGCCGGGCAGCTTGCGAACGCCACCATGGCGAGGGCGGGCGAAAGAGCCAAGATTGATTATCAGAATGGAATGACGAAGTGGGAGGCGGGAAGGGACGCCAATAAGATTGGGCTCTCCATGTCTCAGGACACTATTCAGCAGGGTCTTCAGAGGATCGCCCGGCTTGATTCCAATGCCCAGTCCATGCTGAACAGGGCTGACGATATGGCTGTTCGCAGTGGCGAGCTGAAGCTGAACGCTCAGTCAACCTTGATGACCCAGTTGACCAACATCGACCAGTTCAACAAGGAGTACAACCTCAAGGTCAAGACCTTGTCGGCGGCAGAAAAGCAGAAAGTCTACGACGAGAAGAAGGTCATGGCTGCAGGCATTAAGGAAGACCTTCGCAAGTCAATGAATCCCCGCGAGGTTGACGAGGCGCAGGCGCGACTCAAAGCCATGGGTGACGAGTTCGCGCTGACCAACGGTGAAATTGATATTCTGCGCGAGATTGCCGTTCAGAACGCTGCAGACCATAAGATCGACAACGACCACAAGCAGGCCCAGACGGGGTACATCCTTAATGGCAAGCCGGGAACGAATTCAGGCACGGTACCGCCATACAGTCCAGGCGGCCCTCCTGGCCTTGGCGGGGCACTCCCAGGCGTCGGACAGGTCGGCCCACAGGCCCCACAATCTCAGGGCTCCACAGCACCGGCTGACGACATTGTCAGCGGGGTCATCAGTGGCAAGTACCCAAGGCCAGGCCTGACAGATTCCAAGGGCAAGGAAGACCCCGCGATCCGCGCCAGGCTCAACCTCTTTGACTCCAGGGAGGCGGCTTCCTCGGAGACCAACAACCTGGCAAACAGAATCGTCGCCTATCTTGAATCAGAGCTTGGGGCCGATCAGGCTGTTCGTCTTGGCAAGAAGGTGATCGAGACTCGTGGCGAGGCCCTGAAGGCCATGCAAAAGGAGCTCGGGCTCACTGACGAGAAGCTGGAGGCCATGGTCGCCACAGTCAAGCCCGTGGCAGAAGAGTTCGACAAGGCTGCTTCAAAGTGGGAAGACATCGAAAGAAAGGCCAGAACAGGGGCTGACATCCTCACGAGAAACCCCCAGTACATGGAGTTCTCCCACGCCGTCTACCAGAAGGTTTTGACTGAGCTGAACCGGCTGTCAAAGAGCACGGCCCTTGATCCCAAGAAGAAGAAGGAGCTGCAGGAGCGGGCCAGGAAGGGTTTTGAGCAGGCCACGGCCTTCACCTGGGACGCCTTCGAGAGGATCGCCAAAGGCCGCAAGTGAGGTAGCATTGGGGAGTAATGGGACTCCCCGTTTCGCTTGCCCTCTCCGGCACGAAGAAGCCAAAGGCCACAGTCAAGACAGTCGAAAGGCCGCTTGACTTTCTGTCACGGCTTCGCAAGGCGTCTGCCTTCCCTGCCCCGATCCCCAGCCCAGTGTCACAGGCCAAAACTCCTGCGACGAAACGGATCGTCAGAGAGACATTCGACTCGGCTGCCCTTTCTGGGACAGGCCTGGCAAAGGAGTCTGCACTTGGCAGGATCATCGGCACGAAGCGGTCTGTCGAGCCATTCCAATCCTATGTCTCCAGAGTTCAGTCTGAAATGCAGGCTGCAGGCGTCAACCCGGTCACCCTGAAATGGGAGGCCACCAGGGCGGCGTTCTTGAATCACGGAGGCGGAAAGGAGCCCACAAAGCGGCTGTCCCATGTCATGGGGCTGATCGACCGCGACCTTCCTGGCGTGACCCCAGAGCTTCGATCACTCATCAAGAGCGACCTCTTTTCCCAGGCTTCCCCTGTGTCATCCGCCCGTCCTCTTGGGTGGAACGAAGGCATGAAGCGTGGCAGCAAGGCTGCTGATTCCCTGTTTGCTGGGGACGACCCCTTCGTTGATCCGACTGAGCTTTCCAAGGCACTCAAGGACTCCCAGACCCAGCAGGGAGTTGATGCTATGGCTGGGAGGGTCGTCAAAGCCAAGACAGACAGGGCCCGGGCCTCGCTGGCCTACAGAACTGAATCACCTCAGGCTATTGAAAAGGCCAAGTCGGCGGGCGAATACCAGCTCATTGACGAATTCGACAAGATGTTCGACGGGGCACTTCGTCCGATCTTCGAGACGCTCCCGACCCATTCGTGGGTGAGGGGAAAGGCGGCAGAGGCTTCAAAGTACGTCAAGGACGTATTCCTGCCTGAGCTTGGGGCCATTGCATCCATGCCCCAGTCGGTCAAGGATTCATTCTTTGATGTTGCCGACAAGGTCTATTCAACTTACGCCCCCAACGCCCAGGCTCCTCGCTGGCTCAACAGGGCATCACAGTGGATCACTTCGTCCGGCGTGGCCCCCACGATTGGCGGGGCGGTCCAGATGGGTGCCGGAGCTGGGGAAAGCCTGACAAGGCCATCCCAGGTCATCCCGGGCGTCGGGTTCGTGAGCGGCAGGCTCAAACATGCAGTCGATCTGAACACCTCCCCAGAATACGCGAAGCTAAGAGAAGCTGCAGCCGCTGGCGACATGGAAGCCAGGGCTATTGTCGAGTCTTCAAAGGCCGACTTCCTTTGGGCCGCTCTTGACCTCGTTGACTTCGCAGAGCTTGGGTCTGCAGCCAAGCTGTTCAGGGCCCCGACCGACCTTCTTGCCAATGCCCTGGAGCGCGACGCTCAGTCGGCGGTTTGGGATCGTGCGGCTGACACTTTCGTCGCCCCCGAGATGAAGAATGCCTGGGGCAATTTCGTTGACAGGCTGAGCAACCTAAGGCGGGATGTCAGCGCAGCTCAGGCCTACATCGACCTCAGGGAGTCTGTTGGGCAGGGAGCCACGAAGCGGGCCCAGTCTGACCCAGAACTTTGGGGAGGCCTTGTTGACGAGTACAACAAGTGGCGGGCAGAGAATGATATGCGGGGCATGTCCCCAAAGGATTTTGCCGACGCCGATTTTGGCCCCACCTATTCCAAGGCCTCAGAGGATGTCCTCGGCCCAGAGGGGGCAAGGGAGGTTTACGATGCTGAAGTCAAGGCTTGGAACGAGAAGGCGACACCGATCCAGAAGATTCACAGAGAGTGGAAGCTGGCACAGGATGAAGCGAATGTCGCGGCATCTTCTCCTGATCCTGCCACTGCTGCCGCCTCAGAGCCCACGGTAGCCCCGGAGGCACCCCAGGGCGACAGACTGGCCCCCCCGTCTGGATCAGCGGCTGACGTGCCCCCACAGGAGCCAGTCGCGCCGACTGTGCCTCCAGCTCCATCAACGCCGCCCCCGACTCCGACCGAGGCAGGCATCCCGTCCCCGGTCAGCGGCAGGAAGGCTGACAGGGCCAAGTTTGACGCCATGCCGAAGCGTGGCGAAGGCGGTGTCTCCAGGGTTGTCAAGGACCTCACAGAAGGCCCTCTCTCCGTCCCTGGTGAGAAGGCCGCAAAGAAGGCCGGAGCCCCCGCCATGGGGATGTCAGCAGAGTCAACTGCTGCCCTTGTCGAGTCCTTTTACGATCAGATCGCCAAGTCCCTTGGAGATGGCGTCACTGCCGACGAGGTGGCAGACAGGTTCTGGGGCGGGGTCGGCTCATTCGCTGACGCCGATGTCCCTGGATCGCTGGCAAGCGGCGACTACAGCGGGGCCTACCTTGACGGAAAGTCCTACGCCGGGAAGGGCGCGAACCCATCCACAGCTCCTCACGAGGCAGCCTATCACCACTCCATGGACGTTCTGAAGCAGATCGCCCCAGACTGGCATCAGGAGATTATCGACGAGCTGAACCACACGGGGTACCACCCTAGGTTTATCGAGGACATGAAGAAGGCCAAGGCTGCTGGGAGGCCAATCCCGCCAGCGGCTCATGCCGAGGAATCTGGGGCCAGGTACTTCGAGGACTACGGCGCGTCTGGTGTTGCCCCAACCCCCAAGCTGCAGAAGTATTTTGACTGGCTGAAGGGCGTCATTTCCGAGTGGTGGGAGAAGATCAAGACCAAGAAGACTCCCGTCCCTGACAACCTTCGGGCCATGTTCGACGAGATGTTCGGAGGCGATCCGCAGCCGAAGGCCGAGGCCAGGAAGGAGCCCAGGGTCACGGTCACCGAAAGGGGCAAGGAGGCCACGAAGGTCACTCTTCCTGGCGAGAATGAGCCGGTCAAGCTGACGAAGAAGGAAATCGAGGCATACGCTGCCCAGCACAAGGCTCACAGGGAGATGGTCGATAAGATCATGGCGGACCCCAAGCTCTCAAAGGCAGAGAAGGGCAAGGCCATTGCTGAGGCCAATTCCCAGTTCTCCAAGTGGCGGGATCAGTACATCGGCGGCACTGAGGCGATCCAAAAGGAAGTGGACGCCATGCTTCCGCCTGAGGTCATGAAATACGGCGGAACGGGCAAGTTCGTTGACGAGAACGGGCTGCCACTCTTCCAGCCACTCGGCACGAAGGTCGATGATGAAGACTTCCTTTGGGCCACCCACTTCGGTCGAAGCGGGATCACAGAGTTTGACCCCAGGATGCTTGGATCGGGGGCGTTTGCCAGTCCAAGGGACGTGGCAAGGAGACAGGCAGGTGATGCCTTCACCTACTTCTTTGCCGACATGGCAATCGACGAGCCATTCGTCAGCGGCGGCACGAAGTACACGGTCAGAATCGACCCATCGAAGGTTTGGGACGCCACGAGCGACCCGGACAACCTTATTGGGGAGACTGCCGCCAAGCTGGGCGGCAGGCCGAACCTGGACGAGCAGTTCGCAGCCGCCAAGGCGAAGGGGTACGACGGCGCAGCGGTCAACCGGCATGGCGATGCCTTCCCTGACGTTATTGTCATGTGGACCACTTCTGGCATCGAGATTGTCAGAGAGGAGCCAAGCAGGAATGAGGATCGGCTGGTTTATGAAGGCCCGACTCCGAGGTCGAAGTTCATCGGAGGCCCGAACAATGAGTGGACTCGCCCGATTGAGATGGGCGTCTCGCGTGTCCCCGCTATCAGGCCAAAGGAAAGCCAGGTCATAGTCTCCTCGAACACTGGGTCAGGCCAGACGGCTGCCCAGGCAGAGGCCAAGATCGGGGACAGGAATCACGCCGCCACCAGGGCTCATGTCGAAAGGCTGCTCAGGTCCCACGGCGTCAGCCCAAAGGTTATCGACGCCATTGGCAACTGGCTTGACGACTCGGAAGAGAATCTGGTAGCCCTGCTGCCAAGGTCGGTCAGCCTTGAGGTTATGAGAGTGATCGCTGCCAAGTCTGGCATCAAGGCCAAGCAGAAGGCGGTCATCATCTGGCGCGACGAGCCGGTGGCTAAGGCGACCGGGTCGCTGACATCTTTCAAGGTCAAAGGGGCCTCAAAGGCTGACGTTCAGGCCAAGGTCCTGTCTGTCAAGAATCCAGATGGCACCCCAGTTGCCCCTGGCGTCACAGTCACGGACGATGGCGACGGATACAGGGTTTGGGTCCTCGACACCTCAGACACCACTGGAAAGACCGGCAAAGCCCTTTACAAGGGCATGGCGGTTCAGGCTGGCCCGATTGAGGTCAGGGTAGGGACAGGCGAATTCGTGGGGGACGCCACTGACAACCCCACTAAGAACAGAGCGAGAATCAACTATGAAAAGATCATCAAGGGGGAGCGCAGGCAGAGGCTTGCAGAAGCCAGGGGCCGCGCCGCAGGCCGTTCAGCCGTCAGAGCCCGACCTTCCAGGCCAATCGTTAATCGTGGGAGGCCTGCGAGTCCACTCTTCCAGCCCATCGACGACGCCATCAGAGCCTGGGAGCAAGGAGAAGTCCCAGAAGGGTTCCACCTCAAGTCAGTAAGGCTCCTCGCGCAGAAGCTCCGTGGGGCGCAGCCCCCGGCCCAGATTAGGGCCATGTTGAAGTCGAACGGCGTCACTGAGCAGGAGATGAAGTGGACCGGGCTTGCCCGCTTCCTTGACGAAGTGGAGGCCGAGAACCAGGGCAAGGTTGAGCTTGACGACATCCTTCATGCCATTACTTTGGGCATCAGGGTTCCGCAGCGTCACTTTGGATCAATCGGGGCCAGGGACAGGTCAGATATTCCTTGGGAGTACAGGGATGTCGAAGACTTTGATCGCGCCCTTGAGATTTATGATAGATATAGAGATGAAGCTGAATCTGATTATGTAAGTGAGATGCTCAACGACTATGAAGATGAATACAAGTCGGCAAACAATCTCACTGAAACAGTCGAAGACCCGTTTGATGCGTTCCGCTTTGACGTGTTCAAGTCAGCAGCCGAAAGGGATCAGATCAGGGTCACGGTCAGGCCGGAGAATGAATCTCACGGGTTCAGATTCGTTCGCGATGGCGGATACACAGCAGACCAATATGAAGCTGCTCTCAAGCTGCTGAGAAGCCACGACTTTGAGGTCAGTGGAGGGGAGGAGAATGACTATCCGCTGAGCTGGGTCAAGGAGCCAGAAGGCTCCCCAGTGCTCATGGTTGAGGGAGCCCACTGGGTCTCAGGTCAGCTTGGAACGCCTGGCAGGTTTGAAACAACTAAAGGGATAGCCTCAACGAGCATCGAAAAGGTCTTCCTTAGCGATGACAATGTTGCGCTTCTTATGAGAGGAACAGACGAAGGCCGACTTGTTCTTCATGCAAGAAAAGGCGACGTGGCGTTCAAGATGCTGTCCGTCGTTCAGGGGCCAATCAGGCTTTACGGTTCACTAGATGACGTTGACCCGGATGTCACGGAAGAGGCCGGAGTTGTCATGCCGCTCGACTTCTACGCGCTCGACTCCATTGACGATGCCAAGGAAAAGTATCGTGACAACCTCTACGAAAACGCATATCAGAATGTCGAAGTTGACCTCGCATATCCGCAAGAAGAGTGGTTTGAATCTTCTTATTCCGAGTTCGACACGGAGGGCGATGCTGGAGACCCGGAGTATTCAGTGTCCACAAGCTCAGAATCAAAGGAATACGAAGGTATGCCATTCGAGATGCCCGTGACCATCAGAAACTTGGGGTATTTCAGCGGGCACACTCCTGCAGGTGTTGACCGTGCCCTCACTTGGCTGCGTGGCAGAATCAGTGAGGATGCTGACGGATTGACTCATATTGGTGTTGAAGAGATTCAGTCTGACCACTGGAAGGAAGCCAGGACCAAAAAGAAGGCTATCACAGAACGAAGGGATGCGCAGAACGCCATCATTGAAGCGTTTGACATCTTCGCCAAAGAGAACGGATACGAAGACTATAAGGAATCCATGTCGTCGTATCAAGCTGCAGGCAATCACTTTATGGCTGTCCAGCTCCTCAAGGGCCGACACCATGACGTGATGGTTGGAGAGGCTGTTTCGTCTCTCGGCAAGGGCTACATGGCTCTTATGAAGTCACTGCCTGATTCAGTGGCTATGACACCAGTAAGCAAAATCAGGACCCCGTTTGTTGGTGCTGGCAACATGCAGGCTACTTACGGGGAGTGGATTGAGCGCCTTAACCGAGACTTTGATGCCGACGAAGAAGCCGCAGCGTCTGTCTACGAGTCATTCGCTGATAAGCCTTATGGTCAGGACAAGTGGGTGGAGCTTGCCATTAAGATGGCAGCTACAAAGCTGGCGTCGATGGGCGGCGGAACGCTTTCTTTTGGTGACTCTTCAATCCCATTCAACCTTTGGCGCCGCAGTGGTCTCAATGCAGCAGGGTCAGACTTGACCTACTCCATTGAGGTGACACCTGGCGGGAACGTGACAAGGACCCTGAAGCGAAAGGACGGAGGCGTCATCAATGACGGCTTGGATGCCATGAAGGCCATCCCTGTCCCCCGTGCAGTAGAAGCCATGCGAGGATTGGTATTGGATAGCAACTCAACTCCAGTCCCGGTTTCCATCTGGAAGGGGAAATACTCTGAAGTGTTCCAGCATGGGGAAGTCACAACAGTAAGAACCATTATTCCTGAAGGGGTGTCTGTCAGCCCGCGTTGGGGGACCAAGGATAAAGATGGATCAAACGGGGCCTCTGTGACGCTTCATTCAACAGCGGGGATCGCTCCAGGGCTGTCGTATTTTGACAACTTAGTGGCGCTAGGGTCTGATTGGCCTGTTGATTCAAATTCTAGTTATCGCCTTGACGCAGGCGGCGAGCCGACAGGAGCAGTGGGCAGAATTATGCTGCAGTGGGGGTTTAGTGATACTGTTGGAGCCCCAACTCCAGCCCTTGCACTCAGACACGCGGAGCAGATCGACGCAGTTATTTCAATGGTATCAACTGGTGAGATTCCTCGATTAGATGGGCCCGTCCCTCCATCTAACTACACCAGCTATCCGGCAGGTCTTCATGTTAAAGTTGGTGACGACAGGCGGCTTTTCGTGGTGCGGCAGGCTTCAGGCGGAGGTGCAAAAGTTGAATTTAGGATTCCAACAAACGACTCCCCCGCTGATAGTAGAATGGACGACCTTCTAATAGACTATCAGACTGCAAAGGCCCCCGTTGGTTCGTCGTCAGTTACCTTTGACGGCAGGGAGCTGATTCAGGCCGACCACTACGGCGTTCTCTATGATTCTCTAATTCCCAGGATGGTGTCAAAACTCGCCAAGTCAGCAGGCCTGGGCGAACCAGTCGTTGTCCCAGACGGCGACCGCAAGTGGACCCGCATCACGATCACCCCAGAGGATGCCAAGCGGATCATCGACGACGCCCCACTCCCCCTCTTCCAGCCCCTCGTTGGGTTCGACCCAGAATACAAGTCGGACACCCCAACCCCTGACGCGATCTACCGGCAGGATTCGGCCTCGATTGTCCACGCCATGACCGTGTCTGGCGAGCTGAGCCCAGAGCTGTCGGTCCTCGCTGACCGCATTCTCCCTGACAGGCAGGCACTCTGGCCCACAGCCTCGACTGCAGCCAAGGAGACGGCCCGTGGCGACATCATCGAAAGGCTCAAGGCTTACCGCCTAACTCTTCCTGGCGACCAGGAGGGAGGCCTTATCACCTGGAGGGGCCCGAACTACTACGACGTGGCTAGGCCGACCACTGAGGGAGCAGTAAGGATCATTCCTGTCCCAGCAGCAAGGATGCAGGAGAATGAGGGGGACCCATTCGGCTCCTTCCTGCCATCGGACGAGGACATGAACGACCTCACCGAGTCCACACAGCAGGCACAGGCGGCTGCATCAGCCACCCCGGCAGGCCCTGTGACTGCCACTGCTGGAGCCCCCAAGAATCCGAAGGCTGCAGCCAGGCTGGCAGCCATGACGGTCAGGGCTGGAAGCAGGAGCAAGTTCACCACCTGGGAGAACGTCAGGGCCGGATGGTCAGCCATCTTTGGCAACATCGAATCCCAGCTCATTACTTCCACCCTGCCAGGATCGGAGGCCAGGAAGGCGGCTGAAATGCTCGCCGGGGACATTGAGAGAATACAGAACATCGCTGAAGGGTCTTCCATGAAGATGCTCTGGAGCATGAACGAGGTCATCAAGAAGGCTTACAAGGGCGTCCCCAAGAAGCAGGTCAATGCTGAGCTGGAGCTGCTTGCCAAGTACATCCACAGGATGTCCCAGGGCGACCGGCAGTGGGTCGGCAAGATGACCCCAGGGCAGAAGGCCGTCTGGCAGCATTGGGCAATCACGAACGGGGCGATCATTGGCAAGGCCAAGCAGCTCACCCAGCTCGTTGACACTGTCCTCATGCCCTGGGACGACCCTGAAGCCATGGATGGGATGCTCCTCCACTTCAGGACCAGGAACATCAACGGCATTCTGGTGGACACCTTCGGCACCGTCGTCGGCGGCGTCAAGGGCGACCATCTGCTTGTTCAGCAGGACCATGGTGGCCTGGCAGAAATCAGGGTCTACCAAAGGTTCTCCCGAATCCAGATGGTCGATCCTGACGTGTTCTTCCCCCGGTGGCTCAGTGAGGATGCCCAGGCAGCAATCAACGCCAAGCAGGGCCCTCTCTGGGACGCCCTCGTGGCAGAGTATGCCGTCGCCCTCGACTTCGGAGGGAAGATTCCAGACGCCCTGCTCAGGAACCTGGAGGCCCTCGACAGGCTCATTGCGAAGAAGAAGGGAGCTGACATCGCCACCGCCGAGAGGCTGGCTAGGAAGATGCTGGAGCCGGACATTTCCCTCTCTGGCGTCACTGGCGGGGCTAGCAGGACAGAAAGGGCCAGGGCTCCATTCGTCCTGTCAGAAAGGTGGTACGACTTCGACTTCAAGAAGGTCACGGCGAACCATATCACGAAGTCCGCACTTAGGCAGGCTGCAGGCCGAATCTGGGAGCATGACTATTCGACCCTTGGCTACTACCTGTCCCAGATCACTGACGGCAGGGCCAGCTTCCAAGACATGATTATCTCGACCCTCGGCCTCCAGGGGGGCGACACGGTCGGCATGAGAAACGTGTCCAGGTTCATCGCCTGGGAGGGTGCCTGGCAGATGACCAGCAAGCTGTCTGGCCTGACAACCACGGCCCTGCAGCTCAACCAGACCGCCATGGCCTTTGCCAGGTACGGAACGAAGGCTTACTTTGAGGGCTGGAAGGACATGGCTGCAGCGATCCCAAGCTGGAAAGAGCACGGGAACGCCATTCACGATGTCATCATGTCGGGCGCGATTGAGTCGGCCTACATGGAACAGATCGAGCTTGGCGAAGAGGAGCTGGCCCGCAAGGTGTCCAACTTCGTCGCCACTGTCACGGGCATCAAGCCGGTTGACTCGTTTCTTAGGGTGCAGGCAGCCCTGGTGTCGGAAGCGGCCCTCAGGGGCACCGCAGAGAGGCTGCAGAAGTTCTCTGCCGGTGGGAGGCTCTCCTGGGCCGCGCAGAGGCGCATGGAGGCAGACGAGGACCTGCTGCGCTCATGGATGAAGCTGACCGAGAACCAGATCAAGGCCCTCAAGAAGAAGGGCAAGGCTGGAATTACCGACTCCATGCGCCTGCTGGCCCACCACGCCGGATCGAGGACCCAGATCAGGGTCAGGAAGTCTGACCTTCCTGCCGTGACCAGGAATCACCCGGTATGGCGGCTGATCTTCCGGTTCCAGCAGTTCAACATCGGGCAGGCCAGGCTCCTCTGGCTGGCCTCTGAGGAGCTGGCGGCTGGCAGGCCGGGCATGATGCTCAGAATGATCCTCGGGTATCTGGCGGTCGGCTGGCTCACCCTCGAAATGAGGAACAGGATCGTTGAGCTTATGGTCGGGGAGCGAGACCCCAGGACGAAGAGGCCGAAGGCGGTTCCTGCAGAGCTGTTCGAGATTCTGGTGAAGGCTGGCATGTTCGGGTTCTGGAGCAGGGCCACGGAGCGGGTTTGGGAGGAGTTTGCCAAGGCCGACTCTGTCGATGACGCCACCAGGATCACGAAGACCGTGATCGACTCTTTGAGTCCCCAGGTCCCGGTTGTCAGCGACGTTACAGCCGTCGTGAAGGGGGTCGTCAGGGGCGCAGAGACCAGGAGCGTCGTGGCTGGCCTTGACGAGACTGTCAAGGAGTCAGTCGTCCTCTGGCGAAGGCTCAGGAACAGGGTTCACCCGTCCGAAGCCATTGCCAAGGCCAGGGTTGACGAGGCGGTCAAGGTCTGGAAGAGTCAGGGGCTCAACTCTGCTGACATTTCAGACATGAAGTCGCTCCTGCCAATCACTCCCGACCGCTATGCGACTCCAGCCTTCCAGGCGTGGGCAACCGCCAGGAATGCGAGGGCTGCAGAGGAGATGGGAATGGTCAAGACTGGGCTCAGGTCCCCCAAGAAGGCGGCAGCCAACCTGGACACCTGGCTCAGGAAGCAGAAGGACTCCCCCAGCGGCATTGGGGAGAAGCCTGCAGAGCTTGCAGGGCAGCAGACGAAGGCCGAGAAGGCAGGGAAGCTGAAGCCTCGCGGATCGGCAGGGCGGGTAGAATTGTCCCAAGGCCTGAAGGAGGCCGGACTCGAATCGAAATGAAAAAGAACCTCTGGCTCAGGACCCCATCTGGCGGGGGCGCGGCTACAATCCCAGCAGTCCGCGCCTTCGACGAAAACACCGTTCAGACCTACCCTGCCCCGGGCACTACGAAGGACCTCACCCTCAGTGAGACCTGGCAGAAGCTGGAGGACCTGTGGACTGACCTCCCGGCAGTGGTCAAAATCAAAGGCATTCTTTCTGACGCAGTCTCAGAGGCGATTGATGTCTGCATTTCCCCTGTGGACCCCGGGGCCGCAGGACAGAGGACATACGCCGTTGAATCTGGCGGAATCCTCAGGGTCGGAAGAGTCCCCACAAGCGGCTTAGCCAGTGCCAACGTGAATGTCTTGGGCGAGGTTGAGACCTCTGGGGCATGGAAGACTGGGACTGTCACCACTGGGGTTCTCGATGCGGTAGGAGTAGGTGTTGCAACAGCCACAGACCTGAGTGTGACAGGGGCTTGCGCTGGGATGGCTACAGTTACTATTGAAGCCACTGCCGTCAATTCCACGGGCCCAACTATCAAGGTTGAGACCTATGTTAATGGTCAATGGGGGCAGGCTCAGTTTGCATACAGAACCGCCTCTTCGGCGGGATGGACCACAGGCATTTCCTACAGCGGAATGGTCGCTGCCACGAAGATTGTGGTTGGCCTTCCTCCTGGAGCAACGCAGTACCGTCTCGTGATGACTGCTGGAGCAGTTGGCCCACACACTATTAAGTGCACTCCAAGTGCAACCCCGTTCGTGGTTCCAAACACACTGGTTGCAGGCCAGCTTGACATCTACGGCAGAAACGCTCATGCGTCAACAGCGTCAGCCATCGTCTTTCCTGCTGGGCTGGAGTCGAGGACTACTGAGCAGACCGCTGTTGCAAGCGGGTCATCAACCAGGCACGCAGCAACCCAGGCGGGGCAGGCTCTTGTGTGGCCCGGGGCGGCTCCTGGGACTGACATCTGGACCTATTCGACGAACGGGACGCCTCTCACAGCCAACGGGAACACGACTATTGTCGCCGCCGTGATCAACAAGAGGCACTTCGTCAACCATATCACGATCCAGAACACCGGTTCAGGCTCAGTTAGGGCTGCCATTGACGATTCAGATGGGGTCCTTGTCTGGGGGCCAGTGCTTCTTGACGGAGACGGGGCCGTTGCTGCAATGTGCCCCCCAATCTTCACCCCTATGGATGCCGTTGAAGGTGTCGTCATGGGTGTTGCCAATAGGGCATTGAGGCTCACCCTGACTGACGCCTCTGGCACTGTCGCAGTTGAAGCCACTGTTCGTGGGTTCAAGTCGTCTCTTGGAGTCTAATCAAAATGAATCCCACCATCACCATCACCATCGAGGCCTTCGGAGAGAAGGTCGTAAAGACAGAGGACGCCGCACTGGCCCTTGCCTACATCAGGTCAATGGGTGTCAGCACGGAAGACCCAAAGCTCGCCCTCGAAACCGTCTACAGCGAGGTTGCAAGACCTCTTTTCGTCAAGGGGCAGGAAGTAATTCATGCCGAAGAGAAAAGGGTTCTTGAGGCCAAGTTTTCCACTGGTGGGTAATGGCTGTTTCCTACCTTGTCCCTGCCAGTGAACTGGATGCGGGGGGCTTTATTGCTTTTGGCAGTGGGGCCTCTAACGTTGCAAGGATAAATACTGCGCCAACCTCTGACACCAGCAACGGCGTCTGGGCTGATACAATGAGTTCGGAGGACCCCTGCTACTACCAGTTGACGGTCCCTACTGCCATTGACTCAGCTCAGCCTGTCTCTATTGGGGTGATAGCCTGCGGCGATTACACTGAGGATTCTGGCACCTACGCCTTTAACCTTAAACTGAAATATGGAGGGGCTGCCGGAACGCTGATTGCCACCCACTCTACATCCAGGCCAATTCTTGGGACGGGGGTGTTCACGTCTTCCAGCTTAACTCTGAGTGGGGCTGAGGCAATTGTTGCCGCTGCCAATGCTAGTGACCTGTGCCTTGGGATTGATGACCTTGATTCTGGAATGTCTGTTGGCGGTGGGCTCTATATCAGCGAAATCTGGCTGGAGTACACCGAGTCGGGTGGAGACACTGGAACAAGAAGACGAACCCACCTTCCTGTTGTTGGGGCAGGGTAAGATCGAAAAGCCGGAGGCTCAACCTTCGGCTCTGGCATAGCGACTGACCTCTACAAAGCAAGGCCACCCCGAAAGGAGTGGCCTCTTTGGTGTCTGACGGTGGCTGCAGCCTAGCCTTCTGGCGGGATCACTTCCTTTCTAAAGGCGTCAAAGACCTCGTCCGCATCAGGGTAAGGCCTGCTGACCTCAACCTTGACCCAGAGCTGCCCAGGATCGCAGGCAGGCATAAACCCATGGGTCCAGACGGGGAAGCTGCCAAGGGGGAGCTTGTGGGCCCTGACCCTTGTCTCTCCTCTTCGGTGGAAATAGATGGACTCCTTGTAAATCGAGGCGATGGCGTCGCCCTCTTCGGTGACCTCGCAGATGTCCTTCAGGCCGATGCCAAACTCTTCGTGCCGGGTGATCGGCGTGGGGCGCATCCCTGTGATGGGGGCGTGAATCGTGTCTCTTGCACTCATCTCTGAACTTCCTTTCTGAACTTGGGGGAGAAGATCGTCTCCCCATTCCTTTCAATGATGAACTTGACTTCTCCCGACTTCCCCGCCACGATCATCCTTCTCTCTGTCCTCCCCCCACCCGTGAGCAGGGTTGCCTCCCAGTAGTAGATCGGAGGGCCGACGACTGACACAGAGTCGAACGTCGGCGGGTCAATGACCTCCCCGTAGAGGGTGCGGTGCTTGCCGACCATGAACAGCTTGTCGCCTTTCTTCAGGTGAGAGGCCATCATGAGAGCTTCAGCTTGGTCATGTCGATCCAAAACAGCTCCCTGTCGCCCTCGTTGGGCCACCCTCTCCTGTTTCTATAGACCCCGTCGCCATCCCTTGACCCCTTCTTGTTGGTGTTGCCCTCGATGGTATGGAGGTAGACCCGGTGCGGCCCATACTCCTCAGTGACGCTTGTCACCAGGAAGATATGGCCCGTGCCGTTCCTGTTCAGCCACCCACAGAGGCTGCCCCTTTTTGGAGTCGGGTAGAGCCCGCCGTCCATCTTGAGGATGCCCTGTTTTCGGGCCCACTTGACCCACTCAGCGACACTCGCTGCCTTCCTGGCGACTGGGAGGCACGAGGACGGAACCCCTGCCTCAAGGCAGACTGAGTAAACAAAGGCTCCGCACCAGGCGAAGCCCTTCCCAAGGCCGACATTGGCAAGGAATTCCTGAACCCTGAGGCCAGCGTTGACCCCCAGCTCGCGGACAGATTCAACGTCGGAATAGTAGGCCGCGACGTGTGGGATTCGGTAGACAGGGGTGAGCTTCTCGTAATTCGCCGGGGTGATGTATGGGTAGAGCTTCTTCTTCATGGTGTGATTGGCCTCCAGTTTGAGGCGATTGGGGTCCAGGCCCCGATGCAGGGGCCCTGGAATGTCCATCGGCGGCAGGTCGTTTCAGGGGCAGGAACCCCCTTGCGTTTGATGATCGGGGTGCATTCCAGCCACCCCTCTCCGATTGGGTCATGGAATTCTGGGTAGATCAGGGCCCTGATTCCAACGTCGTGGGCCACGACTTTCGATAGGATCGCAGCGGCCCAGGTGTCCTCCCACCGCTCAAAGACAAGGGACACGTCGCCCCCGGCATGGCGTGAGAGCTTGGCCTTGGCAACTCTGCCATCAATGCCGATCACGATGGCTGACGCGCCCTCCTTGATCCACTTCCAGGGCTGCTTCTTCGGGTAGGCATCACTGACTCCCCCGGCGAGGGGAATGGACCGGGAAACCCAGGTCTTGGCGTTCGCCTCAATGCCAGGAAGATTGGCTGGGATTGGCAGCTCGACCGGGTCGTGCTCACTGTCGGGGAATGCGGCCCTCAGGGCCACCCCCACAGCGGCGTTGGCAGCTTCGACCTCGGCCTTGACCCTGGCAATCGACTTGGGGTCGTCCAGGGCCCAGGCGGGCGGGCCACCCAGGTTCCTGAGTGATCCTTCCACCATGGTCAGGTGACCGAAGGTGGGGTGGAAGACGTGCAGCTCAGGCACTCTGCCCCCAGACCTTCAGCGCGGCCTCAAGCGATCCAAACTCCTCGACTGCCGCCTCTCGAACAGCATCGCCGGACACTCCGTCACCTTCCTCAAGGTCGCTATAATAGCGATTCCAAAGCCTGGAGCCTGCTGCTGACATTCGGAAGTTGTAGCACTGGCCTTCGTAGACACAAACCTGCCGCCTATGGCTTTCTCCGACTTGGATAACCTGGCTTGTCACCTGGCATCTGTACTCTTTCTTGGCCTTTACCCACCCGTCGCGCAGAAGCTCAGGCATCCCGTGGCTCCCTCTTGGCCCTGTCCAGGGCAATCTCCCCGTAGAACCTGGCGACCTCTTCATGCTTGAAGGCGTTGTAGACCGTCTTCACGATCTTCCCGGACTCGTTGCGGATGATCGGCATGTATCGAAGCTCAGGGCTCGACACGGACCCTTTCGTCTGCGGCACCAGCTCAAGCCTCATTGTTCAACCTCTGCAGCAGCTCTGAAATCTCGGCCCTGGCGTTGACAAGCTCCTCCTCGGTTCCGCTCGCTGACGCAGTCAGTCGGTCGATGGTCTGCCTCAGCTCCACTGCCTGGTTGGCCTTGTCAATGAGGGCCTGCTTCTGCAGGTCGCGCTCCTTCGTCAGCTCCTCGACACGAAGCTCAAGCCCTTTGATCTTGTCCGTGGCCTCTTCCAGCTCGTCGGTGGCTCTGTCCCACTTCTCCTGCAGGTCTTCGTTTCGGTCGTCTGCGCAGGTGAGCTGATTCTCAAGGCTCTCAACCAGCTCCTCAAGGGCAGGAACCCTGTCGGTGGCCTCCTGAACCTTATCCTCGCCTTCCAGCAGTTCCCAGAGCTTCCGCTCCTTGGCACAGGAGATGCTGCAGACACGTGAGTCAGCAGGAGTGACGAAAGTGAACACTGCGTTGGCAATCTCAGGAATGGTGACCTCAGCCTTGATCCTTGCTCCGGTCGGCTTGTCCGTCCAATAAAGTGTCTTCATGGTTTGACTCTTGGCTTTCGCCTGACGAACATGATCCCTCATCCCAAGAAAGGTCCTGGGACCGTTGACATTGTCATCAGCAGAAAGGCGACAATGTCACTGTCATGAGTGACACCAACAACGAACCGATCAACGGCGTCAACGAAGAAGAGTACATCCCTACGGGTGACTCAAAGGCAGCGGGCTCTGGCCTCGGCAACTCCTGGCGGTGCGCCAAGGGGAACTGGGTCAAGGGCCGCGAGCTTGACGGCTCCTTCCAGATCAGGGGGCAGGGCGGCGCAGACCCCTACCCTGCAACCCAGGCCATCGGCATCCTCCTCGGGGCCACCAGCCTCGGGTACATGATCCACGACGACGACGGAGCCCTGGCCCTGTCAACGACCATCAGAGTGGCGATCAAGACCGCCTTCGGAGAGGAGACCTTCGTCTTCCCCACGAAGTCAGTCACCCCCGCCTCCATCGCAGTCCAGTCCCTCCTGAAGCTGAAGAAGGGCGACCGAATCGCCATCACCCTTAGGACCTCAATCAATCAGAGAGGCATCACGATCACCTACCCCGGCTTCAGCGTCTACCCCCAGGGGTTCGCCGGGCAGCCTGAGAGGATCGTCACCGAGAACAAGGGCAAGGGCACGACCCGCGAGGAGCAGGTCCTACAGCTCGTCGAGGATGTCAAGACCCTCAGAAAGAGCCAGGCATGGGTCGAGCCAGAGCTGTCAATCTCTGCCCTGTCCAAGCAGGCCGACCTCGTTGGATGGGCTGATCCGGCCCTGGCATGGGACCTCTACCTGCCCCACCTGACCTCAGGAGATGACCCAGTCATCCCGGCTGGGACAGAGCTGTCTGACGGAGTGGTCGCCTATAAGGTCGCCAGGTTCATCAGCAGGAACGCGCTGAAGCGTGGCTCAATCCCGCTCGTCCCAAGGTCGGCCTCTGCCGTCGCTGACGAGAACGATCCATTCGCTGACGAGTAGGTCAATGAAGATACCGAGACCGCCAAAGGGGCCCAGCAGACCGCGCGGGCCCCGGGTCCCGGCCCTCACTGAGGCCGGGCTCCAGCAGAGAATCAGGCAGTATTTCTCCCTCATGAAGGCGAAGACTGGGTGGGATGTCATGTCCACCTCAGCCTTCAAGGCGAAGGGGGCACTCGGGACAACCCCAGGAGTCCCCGACCTGCTTGCCTACAGCACCTCATACCCCGGCATCCTTGTCGGCCTTGAGGTGAAGAAGCCGGGGAAGATCGTCTTTTCGTCTCCCCAGCAGGAGACTTTCGCTATGAATGGGGTCTACTTCGTGGTCCAGAGCGAAGAGGACTGCTTCCGCGCCCTGGCAGAGATTCAGCGGCGTTACCCTAAGCCGACCGATCCAAGAGGCATCGGGAACCTCCCTCAAGATGACACCGCCACCCCAACTCTCTTTGACACTGAAAAGGAAAGCACTAAGCCTATCGAAGGCGGGGGTCCAGCCTCTTGAAATCAACATTGAAAAGAGGCGGACGACGCCGTGGTCTCACCTCCAGTCACGCTTCCGCCCTCCTGTCGAAGTTGAATCAGGATGGGACGCTAATGCCGTCGCCATTGCTGTCATCTGCGGCAGAGTATCGGGGAACCTCCTGTGCATTGACTTCGATGCAAAAGAAGCCTTCCCGCAGTGGCTTGAGGCCGTCGCCATCGCGGGACGGACAGGGGAGGTCGCTACTGCCTATCGTGAAGAGTCTCCTAACGGGGTTCATCTTCTCTTCCGATGCGAGCGAGTCGTTGAAGGAAATGAGAAGCTGGCCCTTGCTCGTCAATCTGACGGCACGGAAAAGACCCTTATCGAGACCAGGGGAGAGGGGGGCTATGTCCTCGTTGCTCCGTCTCCGGGCTATCAATCCCTCGGCGGCAGTCTGGAAGACCTCCCCGTATTCGGCCCGGGCGTGGTTGAGGACTTCCTCACTGCGGCCCGAGCCATTTCTGAAGGCATCCCTACTTCCGTGGCACCCCTTCCTTCAGGCCCAGTTGGACATGGGGCTGTTGAAGATTGGTCAAACAAGCACACTTGGCAGGACCTTCTTGTGCCGGACGGGTGGACAGAGTGTGGCTTCCGTGGCGGGATCACTTACTGGACTCGCCCGGGCAAACAGTCAGGGGTATCTGCTTCGACTGGGTTCAAGAACCAGGACAACCTCATCGTTTTCACCAGCAACGCCACGGGGCTTAGGCAGAACACAAACTACACTAAGTTCGGGTGGCTTGCGGCGACCCGTTTTGGTGGAGACTTCAAGGCAGCCACTCGTCATCTACGGGCAGAGGGGCACGGGTATGGTGGTTCACAGCCTCCCGCGCTCCCAGCCGGACATCAACAGCAGTCTGGGCTCGCCAGGCAGAATGGACAACCCGCTCAGCCTGCCCCTGTTGTCATCCCTGGTGAAACGGGGTTCGATGACGAGGAATTCCCAGCGGCGGACCTATCGTACAACTGGGAGCCCTACCTTCCAGAGGGAAAGGTTGTGATCCTCGACGCCGCTCCTGGGGCAGGCAAGACCTCCTTCATGCTCGCCATCGCGGCCTGCTTCAGCCGAGGGGTTGACCCTTGGCAGCACCCGATCACGTGTGGAGCAGGTCGGACCCGCTACTTCTATGCCGACTCAGACATGCAGTCGGAGATGGAAACGGTCTACCGCCGCTGCGGTGGGGTCAGGGGGATGATCCGCTACCACAAGGGGGCCTTTGAGCTGACGAAGGAGTCCGCCCTGGAAATGAGGAAGATGGCTGACCGCACGGGCGACCGGCTAGTGGTGGTTGACCCTGTGCTCTACTACATGGGAAAAGGAAAGCTGGACTCGAATGCCTTTGAGTCTGTCCAGCCGAAGATGACCTACATAACCGAGGCATTCGAGGGATCAAAGGCTTCGGTGGTGCTTGTCCGCCACACGAACAAGGGATCGTCTGGCAACGAGGAGTCATCGCCTTCGGCTGACGGCATTGGCTCTCAAGCCTTCCGGGCGGTTGCCCGTGGGCAGCTCGTTGCAAAGACTCACCCAGACATTCCCGGCCTCGTGGTCGTCAGGGACCTGAAGGGCTCTCTGCTCGCCAGGAAAGGGGAGCCGTTCGCCTTCAGGCGTGTCGGTGGCTCCATTGAGTGGGTGCCCGACTTCCCATGGCCTGAGAAGTGGAAGGACGGGGCACCAAGCCACACCTACACCACGAACGACGTGGGGAACATCCTGTCAGAGCTTCTTGCCAAGGGGCCGAGGACGAGGATGGTCATTCGGCATCACCTCGAAACGGAGGGGGTGCCTTTTGCCTCCCCCGTGGCTCAGACGGCCCTTCTGAGACACTGTGACCCCATCCCCCCGCAGTCGCTTGACGACGACTGGCAGTACCAGTTAAAGAGGCGTTATGGCATCTGACCCTAAGCTCATTCTCACGAACCCAACTCCAGAGGCCATTCAGGCCGCTGCATCCATCAACCGGCTCCTCGAAAGTGGGGAGCTTGTCAGACTCACTGACTACTGCAGGACCGCCAAGCGGTCGCGCCAGTATGTCCATCGACTCACCATCGCCGGTGCCCTGCCTTCGCTGAAGATCGGAACCGTCACCTACCTCGCAGTCAAGTAAATCCCATGAGAAAGTTCACTTACCCCGTCCTCGAAAGAGGACTCTCCGAATTCGCCAACCTTCCGCCCAGCACGATCAAGGTCGAACTGTGCCCGCCCAAAATCCAGTCCGCCACTGGCATGACCTATGCCGTTGATCGGCTGAGGACGTGCGGGCAGCGGACCTCGGTGCAGATTCTTTACACTGCCCACCAGCCACCCGACGAGTTTGATGCCAACGACGAATCAAAGGTCTTCTTTTGGTCGCCGCTGCTCCATGGCGGGCTGATTGACGAGTCCATCAACGAGATTCTTGATAACCATGTCATGAAGTACCCAGGGGACCAGCAGCTCATTGCCGGTGTCTGGCTGAACCTCTTCTGCCTCCTTGCCAAGGAGCGCGGCGGGTTCTATGTTCTTGGAACGCTTGACAAGGAGTCGCCGTATGGAATCATCGTTTCCTGTGAAGGCGACATGAACCGGGTGAGGGGAACGAAGGGGGACAAGATGCCGCTCTGGGTTCCCTATGAGAGGTCGATCATTCAGTTGGTCACGGCTCCAATCTCATACAGACGGTTCAGCATGAACGGTGAGGTGAGAATTCCTTCAGCCGTCATTGAGGCCTACATTCATGTTGAGGACCTGACTGGCAAGAACATGGACTTCAAGCCCAGCAGGGAGCTGCACACTCACCCGGTCCTTTCCCTTGTGCCAAGGGGCGCGAGCGGGCACAACCCTTACCGGACAGGGATGCGGGCCTGGGGAAAGGGGGACGGCTTGGCAGCGGTTGACAGGGATGTCAACCTGTCTGAGGTGATCCTTGGCCCAGGCAAGCCAAAGTCAGATCAGGAGGACGCCTCCCGGTATGCCAACTCAGCCCCTGACTTCCCAGGCTACGTCACAGGCCTTGACACGGGCCGCGACGAAGGGTCGTTCCTGACGCCCCTCCAGACAGAGGAGGCAGAAAAGGACTGGACCGCCTGGGAAGACAATGACCGCATCACTCTTGGGCCAAAAGTGGTCGAGGACGAGGGTCTGAATAGGGTCCTATTCTGGACCGCCGTGGTCCTCGCTGGCGTCTGTGTGGGGGCAGTGGCCCCATTCCTGGGGCGATACCTGGGGATATGGTAAAGTCTCTGTCAGCGAAGGCGGTTCGCTGACTCTTGGGCACCTAAAGACCCAGTCCTAGTGGCTGGGTCTCGGTGTTTGTGAGACAATGAATCGGGCGTTATCGCGCCGAGGATGGAGTCGGGAAGCCAAGGTTTCTTCCAGTGTTTACCTAGCAGACCGGCTTCATCAAAAGTGGAGCGTTGGCAGAGTGGTCGATTGCACGTGGCTGTAACCCATGATCCTAACGGACTCGGAGGTTCAAATCCTTCACGCTCCACCAAAATACAGAGGCGATGTCACAGAGAGGGAATTCTCCCTTGAGGTCTAGCCTCTGTATTTTATTGGTCCTGGGCCCTCTCCCAGCTCGCGGTAACCTCAAGACCTCATGAGCGATAGCCACGAGTCGAAACCGTCAACCTCCGTCTGCCGCTGCGACGAGCTTGTCGAAGCCTGCGCCAAGACCTGCCACGAAGCGAACCGAGCCTACTGCCTTGCTCTGGGCGACGACTCCCAGCCCGCCTGGGACGATGCCCCCGAGTGGCAGAAGGAGTCAGCCATCAAGGGCGTCTTGTTCCATATCGACAACCCCGATGCCAATGCCTCCGCCTCCCACGAATCGTGGCTGGCGAACAAGCGGGAGGATGGCTGGGTGTACGGCCCCGTCAAGGACCCCGAGGCCAAGACCCATCCCTGCATCGTTCCTTTCGAGGAGCTGCCGAAGGAGCAGCAGGCCAAAGACTTCATCTTCCGTGGCATTGTCCATGGATTCACCTTCGACTGCCCGTACCACTGGACCTCACAGAAGCAGGGGACTGAAGGGGCACTTCTTCTGCTGGCAGCAGCAAAGGAAGAGGCCCGCAGCCTTCTGTGCACTGGCGGCGTGGGAACGGTGGAAGGCAAGAACTGGGTCGCTGTCATTGCCCATGGGGGGAACGAGGCCTACGCCGTCAAGGAGCTTGCGAAAGTCGCCAAGGCGTCGTTCGCGGAAGGGGGAGATGAAGCCAAGTTCATCGCGGCCCTCACTGCCTCCAACGTCCATGGGATCAGGTGCGGTGTCTCGCTTGACAGGAACGGGTGGGACTTTGAAGACAGGCTTACGGGAGTGGCTGCCCAAGGGGTGTCAGGCGAGCACTTCGTCCAGCTCTCAACCGAAGCCCTTGCAGTCAGGAACGCCCAGCGGGCCGCCACTGAAGCTGCTGAAGCCAACTAGGGCGATCTGACACAGAAAGGCCCCCAGAAGACGATTCTGGGGGCCTTTTTCATGCCACGAGGTCTTTGATCGGATCGCCCTTCAACCTCTTCCAGGCGTGGCCTGAGCCGCCAGGAATGAGGAATTCCAGCTCCAGGTCCCCGCCCTCCCTGACCAGGGCCACCTTCGACTCGTCGTTGGAAAGGTCGATCATCTTCTTGATTCGCAGGAGCCGGTCCCACAGGCGGTCCACCCAGGGGCCAGAGGCGTATCTGACTGCCCACCTTTGGCGGTCCACGTCCCAGAAGACCTTGGCGCAGCGGATGGACTGAGTCCAGGCCGAGATTCGGTCGGTCGGAATGTCTCCCCCGAACCAGCGGGCCGACTCGTCATCAGACCACTTCGGAACCCAGAAGTCGATCAGGTGCATGACGACCCCCACCGGCAGGTAGATGCGGTCGCCATCGGCGGCCTGGTAGTGGGTTCCGCCACGGGCCTCAAGGTAGGACTCAATAGTCATTCGACTCGTCTCCCAGGAGGATCAGGATGACCTCAAACACCGCGTAGAACGGGTGCATACAGTGGGGGAAGGAGATGACCCAGAGGATCAGGCCAAGGAGGGCGAAGCTGGGGTGGTTCTCACCACGGTTGATGACCAGGCCGAAGAGGGCCCAGGAGGCCAGCATGAAGCAGGCGATGGATACGAGGGCCGTGAGGATAAAGGCGAAGGCTGCCTCAGGCCGGGGTGTTCGAGTGTCTTTCATTGCGGTTCGCCCCTCGGGAGGGCTTGAGGGGAATCTACCCGCAGTTGGTTGACAATGTCAAGTGTCCGAGAATCATGGTCTATAAATAGGACAAAAGCCCCACCGACGGGCAGGTCGGCAGGGCTCAGTCGCATGGCAGCAGTGAGGTCAGCCTTCTGGATCGTTCAACGCCTCCTGCAGGGCCTCCTGCAGCCTCTGGAGTGCCGGGCCTTCGTCATTGGAGGAGTTGGCTGAGATGACCGTGACGTTCACCGTGGGTACTTCGTTGCGGGCGATGGCAGCGTTCGCGTTGAACATGGCCTGTTCCAGGGCAGTGAGAGCCAGAGACTGCTCACGGCTGACGGGGGTAGCGTCGATGATGAAGAGGGCCAGCTCGCGGATTCTGTCCCTGATCTGGGCGTACCTCGCCACCTGATCGCCAAAGGGCGCATGGTAGGTGAAGTCATTGGCTGCCCTTGCCTTCAGGACCTGCTTCTGGTGCTGCTGGTGGTCCATCAGGCCTCCTCCTCCGACCGCAGTGCCTCGATGGCAAACTCAAGATTGGTGATCGCTGCCTCAAAGACCTGGATTTTGGTCTCCTTGCTCAGCCCATCACACTTCTCGTGCAGCTCGTCAACGCACTCCCTGGGGTAGTCGTCAATAGGGTTGCCCATCAGGCTTCGGCCCCCTTGTCGTCGGCTGCCGGGTCGTTTCCCTTCACCGGGACCTCGTTGAACACAGCCGTCCGAACCGTGGGCTTAGATGACACAAGCTCCAGCAGCTCCCAGCTTGGCCTTCTCGCGGCTCCAGCCTTCAGGAGCTGCTCAGCCTGCTCAAAGGAGAACTGGGTCGCCCGGCCCTGCTCAGGCTTCAGGTCGATGATGCCGGTCTCTTCTACGACGCGGGTGACAGTGTGCCACTGTCCGAACTTGAGCTGATCGCCGGGCTGAAGCTGGGCGACAGACGTGATCTGTTCTTTGGGTGATTGGTTTTCGCTCATGGCGTTCACTTGATTCTTTGAACCGTGGCCCCTCGCAGGACCCCGGGGTCGGCTCCTTTTGAGAGCCTTGTCCATGCCGCTCCAGAGAGGTCGATTCTTCGGCCTTTGTAGCGGGGGTTGATCTTGTCATTGACCCGAAGGTCGAGGGTTCTGCCCTTGAAGGTGATCCTCAGGACAGAACCCATGGGGTGGTCGCGTGAAGCTGCTGAGAGCTTCGCATGGTCGTACCGTTCACCCGTGAAGGTCGGCCTTCCTTGGAACAGTCGTTTCGAGTAGACGGTGAGGTCGAACTTCCTGGCGGGCCACTCTGGGGCAGTGATCGCCAGGAAGATAAGGGGAGAAAGCGTCATGGGTTCGATTGGTCCACTTTGGTAAACGGGTTCGGGTTGCGGTCAAGGCATTCGAGCATAGAGAATGCCACGGCGGCGGTGTGAATAAGCTCCTTTCGATAGCTCTCCAGATCGCGCTCAATGACGGCCTTGCACACCTCCCCAAACTCTTCTCCAAGGATGCCCTGCCAGTAGTCTGGGTGGTGGTTCTGCTGGCCCCACTTCTTCTCCTGCCTTGCCCGCTCGTCAAGGATGTCCGCAAAGATGTTTGCCTGACACACAGGGTTCATGGAGCACGGTTCAGGGTATGACCTAGCGGAATTCTTTGGCGGGAAAGGGGATCGCACGTTAACAGCTCCGTCGTCGTCAATAGCCATTATTGGCCTCCCTCGTTCTCAATCAGTACCTCGCGCCGGATCAGCTTGACGGGCCCCTGCATCCCCTTCCCATAGAAGCAGTCGTGGTGAGCAACCCAGAGTCCTCCCTGGGTGTCAACGACGTGAATCGTGTCCTCAATCTCGATGATCTGGGCAATGGCGACAGAACCGTTGGACACGGTGCAGGGTGCAGGGGCGTAGTCGGGCAGCATGGCTGGGAACTTCACGGCGTCAGGCGGTGGGGGAGCCTGTGTGGGTGGTGGCTTGGGTGAAGGGAAGGTGTCGCCAGGCTTGGGAAGCCTGAACCTGTGGAGCAGGGCCCCCTGGTTCCCTCGCCACTCCGATCCTTCAATGGTCACCCCCTTGAGGACGTAATAATAGGCTCCCGGGGTCCGCTCCTCAATCTCTGCCACCTTGAACCTGCGCTGAGACGATACTTCGATCAGCTCGTCCTCCAGCTTGAAGGCTGGAGTATTAGCGGGCAGCTCCTCGCTTGGCGGGTTCACGCTGAATTCATTCATCAGTTCAGCCTGTGATCCTGACCACGCCTCTTTCCTTGCGCTCCTCAGCTCATAGTTGACCCCGGCTTCGGGGTCCATGGGGAGCAGGTAGAAGTTGATGACGGTGTACTTGCCGCCGTTCGACTTCCGGTAGAGCGTGTCACCGCACCTGAACAGCCTGGGGGCAGGCATTAGGAGGGAATCTCCTCCTCGTTGGCCTGCTGAATCTCGGCAGTCGTGCCATCGAAGTCGTTAAGCAGGTTCGTGAGGGCGACCCAGTCTGTATGCTTGCTAAGGGTGGCGTTGGCATGAGCAGACAGTTCAGACGTGAATTCCTTGACAGTCTTCCTGTCCTCCAGCTTCCTGAGCAGGTCGGCGTTCGCGGCCTGAAGGCCAGCCACTTCCTCGGTGATCGCCTGTAGGTTCTGACTCAGGTCCCCGATCTGCTGAAGAAGCTCCAACTTCGCGTTGGCAGCCTCGTGAATCTCGGCCTCATGCCTCGACCTGTCTGCCCCCCATTCGTCCCTGGTGCGCTCCTTCTCGTTGCGCTGCCTCTCGGCGTACTGCTGGGCGTGGTCCCGTTCCTGCTCCACGGCCTCGACCTTCTCAAGCGTCAAGTTGAGCGCATAGTCGCAGTCCTCATGCTGCCGGGCCCGCTGGGCGTAAGCCTCAGCCAGCACGTAAGTCCCATCAATGGGAGTTGGCACGGCGGGGGCTCCGTAATACTTCGCCAGCTTGCCTTCGTTGAATGACAGTCGGACGACCAGTGGCAAGTCGTCGGGGCGTGGGGAATACCCGTCCCATGGGTGCCCACAGGGCAAGGCCTCGGCCCTGTGGCCTGACCTGACAATGACGGGTGACGGCATAGCCGGATATGTAGTGGCGGTTTCCTGTTCGTTCATGACTGACTCTCGATGGTCTTCTTGTATCGGTTGTAGGCGTTGGTCCTGACCTGCTCGAACTTCTCAAGCGTCAGGCCCTTGGCGTGAATGAAGTGGAGCACCCCAACAAGGAGCGCGTTGACTGGGTTGCCCTTCTCTGAAGCGCAGAGGGTCGGCATAGCCATCCCTGTCACGTTGTCAGAGGTGGAGAGGCGAAGCTCCCCCTTGTACTTGTGGACGATGATGGAGAACTTGATCCCCTCAACGTCAACGTCAAGAAGCCGAGTGGCTGGGTGCTTGACTGTTTTGACCTCCCCGTACCGTTCTGTTTTCTCACCAGGGGCGAGCACGAAGCTGTCGCTCTGGCCCAGCGCGGGTGCGGTGATTGTGAACTTGGGCGGGAGCCTCAAGGTGAAGCCAGTGGACGGATCAACCGGGCTCAAACCCTCGACCCTCACCTTCCTGGCGTACTTCTGAAAAGTCTTCAACTGCATGGCGGTTCCTCGGGCTTGGGGCCCGACTCAATCTTGGCATCATCCTCGTTGACAATGTCAAGCACTCGTGAAAGGCCACCGATAAATGGGTCCTTATACCCAGAGATTGTGGCAACCGCCAGGAAGTCAGAGCCAAAGACGGGGACGCCATTCGTCCATCTGGCGGTCTGCATGAGGCAGCCATTGACCCCCATGCCCTGGGCAGCCGTCATGTCCTCCATCAGGGGGCGAGCGTCCCCATAGAGCTGAGCCATGCACAGGAGCACGGCCTGATCGTGCCCGATGAAGCGGGCGATCACCCCGTACCCCCGACGCTGGGCCAGGGCGATGTAGCGGGAGGCCAGGATCATGTCCATGGCATCCAGGGGCCGAGCCAGGACCGGGGCCGTGTTCAGGGTCCATCCTGTCCAGTGTTCAAGGTGGTCGCCCTCCACGGGCCAGCAGAGGGCCAGCCAGGGGCTGCTGCTGCTCAGGGCGCAGAGCTTGACGCCGATGCCTGCAATGTCAGAGGAGGAGGTCACAGTACAGGCGTCCCCCTGAGCTTCCTGGTGGGGTGCTGGACGTACCAGTTCCCCAGGCGCGAGCGATTGTCAACCGCCCGGGTCTTCCAGTATTGAAGTGTCCCGTCCCTGCAGACAACGAGCAGGATCGACCACTCCCACGGGTTTGAGTGGGTGGTCACGATGGAGGCGCGGATAATCTCCTGCCCCACCTTTTTGACCATCTTTGCCACCCACCGCCCATGGTTCTTTTCGATCTGGGCCATGAGCTGAAGATGGCGGCGTTCGAGGAATCTCCCCGGAAGGACAAGCCCCTCCAGCTTTCTGGCTGAAGGGAGCAGCTCCCTGTCAATCCTTGCCTTCAGCAGGTGCAGGGTCGCGTCATAGATGATTGAATCAGCAGTCATTGGGTCTCCCTCTTGTGGCCTCAACGGCATCCCGAAGAAGCGTGTCATAGGATTGGGCATGACGGCCCGAAGGGTGTTTAAGGGCATAGTATCTGGCGTCCTGGTGAGGGACGATGATGGAGTCAAAGACAGGGGTCTGCCTCCACTTAAAGGGCAGCCCCCTTTCAACGAAGCGGGCCGTCACTTTGCAGCCGGTGAACTTAGTGGTGGCGTTCCCAGTGCTCTGGACTATCGCCACGTCAAAGAGGACAGGCATCCAATAGGCAGTCTCGCGCCCCAACCCGTCAGGCTCGACCCCTGTGCACTCCCAGACCCAGCCGGGACGAAGGCAGTCAGGGAACAGCCTCCTGAATTCAGGCATGGACTCCACCGGGACCAGGGCTCCTTCAGTGTCACCCATGGATCGGCGGACGATGAAGTCCCCCTTTCTGGGGGTGAACGTGTCGATGTTGACCAGCTCCCCGGACTGCCTCCTCCTGATATAGAGGCTGGAGCACTCGGGCAGGTCCAGGCAGTCCCTGGGGTCGATGGGCAGGCCAGGCAGGAGGATCACTTTTTCTCCCCCCTTGGCCTTTTCGGGGCATGACTGACGTAGCTTGCCCCGCCCATAAGGACTCTCGTTTCCATCGCTTCGATGCGATGACGGTTGAGGGAAAGCCACCTTTCAGCGGCGTTCTTGGCGTTGTTCAGGGTGTAGTTCTTGGCCCTGCCTTCATGGATCAGGTGGAGGTCATCGCCCATGAACACAGCGAAGAACCCGTCACAGTGAGCGGTCACGGTTGCTTCAGTTCCTGACACAGAGGCGGCGTGAACCATGTCCCCGCCACTCTTCACCCAGTCAAGAACCCACCGGCCCTTCGCCTTCCTGGGCTGAGCTTCTGAAAATGCCCGGGCGGTCAGCTCTGGGCCCATCCCCGCCATCCCAACGGCGGCAAGGGTGAGAAAGGCTGCGTTGAGCATTCCCTTTCGGTCGTTCACAGCTCGACCTCGGTCCAGGTCTCTGAGTCGATGACCTGCCAGTTGTCCTTGCCTTTGTAATTCTTGGGAGCCTTGATGCAGTAGCTCAATGCAGCCATGACCGAATCGAACGAGTCGATGAAGTCGTTCCAGCCCCCTTCTGGCTGGTGAGTGTCGAATCCGAAAAGCAGAAAGCGTTTCATTCTTAGGTTCCTTTGGGGGCCTTCCCCCTGCCCCTTGCGGGGCCGCACGAATTGAACGCCTCAGGAATGTTTCACGTGAAACATCAGCAGCCAAGAACCCGGATCACCCTATAGCCAAGCTGCTCCAGCCGAGCCAGTCCACTGGTGTAGAAGACCGAAGTCCATCCACCCTCAGCCGTCCGCCAGTTCCAGACATCCATCCCCCTCTTGTCAAGGTATGACCGGATTGCCTTCTGAGTGACAGGGTCCAGCCCCTGTCCCCCTAACCTGGCCTTCAGCTCCAGTTTGTTGACATGGGTCAGAATCTTGGCTGCGTCGTCCGGGCTGACACACTGCCGGTAGAGGGTCACGCCGTCAATCACCAGGCCGTGCAGGGCCGAGTCAAGATCATGGGCACGGCGGCGAGGCTGAGAGGTGCCACAGACCTGGACCCAGGTGTTTCCATAGGATGCCCGGTATCCGAGAATCTTGGCGACCAGCTCGCCCTTCCTGTTCAGGACGATGGCAGAAATGAGCTTCTTGGCGGCTTCGGTGTCGTAGATGTTCTTCATGGTCTTCTCTCTTGTCTGGCGGGGTTTCGGCCTCTTGGTTGGCCTTCGTCAGCGAGGGGCACTACCCTCGGACCCCGGTGGGGGTCAGGCCATGATGTCCCCGGCGTAGGCTCCGTTCTGCCAGTGTCCGATGGCCTTCTCTCCAATCTCTCTGGCGCAGAGCAGGGCATTCTCTCTGTCGTCATCTGAGTCGGTGAGGGTTGTGCCCACTGCGTCAAGGTAGAGAACGCCATCGCTCAGCCACCAGCCGATCCCCTGGGCCTCTACGTCGCTCAGCTCATGAAGCAGGGACATGATGCCCGAGTAGATTGCTGGGACGCCTGCACTGGCTCCCTGGGCGAGCTTGACCGATGGAACGACCCCGCCGACGATGAAGCAGTTCTGGGCAGGGGTGTCGAACCAATGGGTTCCACCGACTGGGCTGGCGGCGATCTTGCCTGCGATCTGAGTGGCGAAGTTCTGGGCGGTGGCGGTGTTCATCTTATGCCTCTTGGCTTGATTGGATACTACTTTGGTTTTCGGTGACAATGTCAAGTGTCCGTAAAGAATGGGTCTAAAGGCCCAGTGGTGTGCTGGGCCAGTTCGATGGGCTAGAGCATCCCGTGAGCAGTGGGGACCGCAAGGGGCGCAGGGGCCTGCCCTGTGATACTGCCCCAGGTGACAGATGGGTCGAGCTGGGAAATGCAGACCGACTTCTCCCAGGCGGTTCCCTGGGCGGCGCGGCGGATTCTGAAGGCCAGGCCGAAGGGGACGAGCCACTGGGCCCAGGTGTCACGGCAGCCCTCACTTCCTGGCACCAGGACCCTGCAGCGGGGTTCGATGGCGTTCTTGACCTGCTGGCCCAAGTGATAGACGGCGGACAGGCCCGCCACGGCGTTGCCCAGCTCCTCTGGCAGGGGTGCGCCGAGGGGGTAGAGGTCGGACATGGTCAGATCGTAGACGAGGGCGGCGATGTTGCAGCGCTCGTCCAGAGTGGCGTATCCCACCTGATTCAGGGTCAGGTCAATGGCTGCAGCCCGGGTGACCTGGACCAGGCAGACGCCATAGGCGGGATCGCATTCCTGGCCCTGGGTGTTCAAGGGGCGGATGTTCAGGGTTCTGGAAGTCTGATCGGCGGTGAGAAATTTCATGGTGGTCTCGGCTCTTGGGGAGCTGATTGGACTGTACCACGGTCAGGAGACATTGTCAACAGGTCCCAGCGCATAAGATGAAACAATGAGGCTTTAGACCTATTCACGCCTTCTTCAGGCTTTCTTCAGTAGGACCACGGGCTGGAGGATTCCCCACGGGCAGGCTCAACGGGCCTCTGCGTTGTAGGTGCAGCCAGACAGGACTTGAGTGACTGTGGACTCAACGTTCCGTAAAACGAACACGAAATTATCAGAAAAGTCCCGGTGAGGGCCGGTCGTGATTTTGAAGCAATTCTCCGTTTCGTCGGTACATACGTTTCAGAAAAGTTGCATGTGCAACTATCGGGTTTGAAGCAACCCTCTCAAAATGAGACACAGACGTTTCAGAAAAGTTGCATCTGCAACTATCGGGTTCTGTATAGGTTTGAGCACTCGATCTGCAATCAACCCTTCACTTTCTGATAATAAAAGTTTAACCCCCTAGCTCTCCCTGGAAAACGGGCTTTTTCTGGGTCCTTGAAAACTTTTGCAGTATCCGGTAGGATACGGGTGGGGGGGTATTTATGAGGAGTCATAAAGACTCTTTTTCTTTTTCGGACCAGCCCCTGTTGCCCCCAGACTGCGATGGTTGAAGCTAACCAGTTGCAGTTGCAACCATCCAGTTTAAGGGAAGTAAAGGTTTTCTTACGCTCATGAGCCTGGAAGGGCGGTAATCGGATGGCGTAAAATCGAAGTTGTGCATAGAGAAGCAAGCGATAACTTTCCGCTCTGGAGTTTCGTGGCCCAGCCGATCTTGGGCGCGATGATGGGGCCGCTAGGGGCCGGGCCGCTCGTGCTCGCCTCGGCCCTCAGTGGCGGAACCATTCTCAGCTTCGTCCCGTCCCCCCTTGCAGCCCAAGCCTTCCTGGCGTTGGGTGGGCTGATCGCTTTTGACATGCTGCTGGGGACCGCCAAGGGGCTCTGGTTCGACCGGGAGGGGTTCAGCAGCACGAAGTTCGGGAAGGGGGCCGTAAAGTCGGCCTTCGTCATGTTCGTGCCCCTGGCCTTCTGGGTCCTGGCCCGTGTGGACCCGATCCTTACGACCCCCCTTCACTGGCTCAGCTCGTTTTCTCTTGTCTATTTCTCCTGCTGGGAGGTGGCTTCGATCCTCAAGAACGCGGGCCAGTGCGGGCTCCCCGTGCCTCAGTCATGGGTTGACACTCTGACCGGTACAATGAAGCAGGCGGGCAAAGCCCCGCGAAAAGTGAACTATGCACCTCAAGATTCAATTCGACGGTCAAGCGGCAGGCTTGAAAGTGAAGCCTTCGGTGAAGCTGAAGCTCAAGCAGGGGACAGTGAAGGTCCCGGTCCCCGGACTTCCTGAGGGAGTGGAGATTGATTCGGACGAGCTTGTCAGGCTTGCCATTCAGCAGATTGACAATGTTGACATTCAACCAGGGGACGGGGAGGCTGACTTCGCCGTTGCTGCTTCAGTCGGCTGGGCCAAGCTCAAGGTCTCAGGCGTTCTGTCCCTCTCCTGTGTAGAGTAAGCCATGGCACGGGACCCGGTTATCAGGGGCCCCCTCATTCCTTCAACTGGCATCCCAGAGGCGTCCTTCGATGACTTTTGGGATGTCCCCGAGTCCATCCCAGGTTTCAGCCGCTACAATCCTCGCATCTTGATCGAATTCCTAGAGTTCGTGTCGGGGGGTGGCCTGCATTCTGAATGGGACGAGGGCCGCAAGGACAACCCAGGGCGGGTCCAGTACAAGACGATCCTCTACCAGTGGGGCAGGCACCAGTCTGTCGCCACTTCGCTTGAAATGGCCTACTCTATGAGGGTCACAGCCCTTGAGGACGAGGCTATCAGCGTCGCCAGGCGCAGAGAGAGAGGCGAGCAGACCCACGAGCAGATGGACGCCATGTCCACGGTCGGTGGCAAAATCGACCTTGACACTGCCGCAGCGATCAAGAAGGTCAAGAAAAGCCAGGACGACTCCCCCAACTCGCGCCGTGTCCATCTCACAGGGATCATGTCAGCCATGAGTGGGGCCAAGACTGCCGTTGCCCTGCTGCCCCTTCGGCGCATGGGCGCAGCCCTTCTTGCTGGAGGCCAGGCCATAGACGACGAATTCAAGGGCGCAACCCGTCGCCGGGTGGCTCAGATGGCCCTGGAGATGGCGAACGGCACACTAGACGAGGCCTTCAGGATCAAGGCCTGCCAGCTCGCCCTTGTGGCGGTCGGTGAGCCGCTTGGAGAGGAGCCCATCGACCCGATGCCGTACACTTTCGACGTGTCCGGCGACAATCCGGCAGAAAGCGACGATCAGGAGGACCTAGACGATGCCAGCAATGGGGACTGAAACAAGCACCGCCTCACCAGTGGGTGAGCTGCCAGCGGCGGGGGCCACCCCTTCGGTGAGCAGCCAGTCGGGCTACTTCTTTGAAGTGGTAGACGTTGACTCTGCAGGGGCCTGGACCCTGACCAACTCTGGGGCAGCCCCAACGGCTGCCTTCAATGACGGCATTGGCACGATCAGCTACCCCCTGGGAGCAGCCCAGACGGCTGAAATCAAGCTGAACCTGCCAGCTCCCCCGGTCATTTCCATAGGCAGGCGGGCCATCATCAGGGGCAAGGTTTGGTCTTCTGCAGGTCTTTCCTTTGGCTTCGGCGTCATGTCAGGCACCCCGACCACGACCCTCGTCGTGAACGGCCTTTTCGCCTGGTTCGACGGGTCGGTCATCTGCCTGGCCTCAGCAGTCAGCGAGGCTTCGACTGCAGGCTACACGAAGTCAGGGACGGCGGCGATCCCGCCTGGCCTGCTCGACATTGTCATTGATGTCCACGGCGGGGAGGCCGACTGCAACGCCTCGCTCTACGTCAATGGGGCCTTCATTGGCTCCCTCTTCGGCGTGACCTGGCCCACTGGTGGGTCGGTCTACTTCATCGCCGTTGGATCAACGAACATGCACCTACAGTCTGCCCTTGTGCAGGCAGGAAGCTAACCATGGCAGAACTAAGACAGAACCCAAGGGTCACCGAGTCACTGCCCCCTGCTCAAGGGGAAACACCTTCACTGTGCCGCTTCTACACCTGGGAGGATACGGCGGGCTGGGACAAGCCTGGCGCGTTCAACCGGCTGCTTGAATTCGCCCGCAAGGCCATCGCTGACATTATCACGGCCTACGCTGGGAAGGAGCCGCCCAACATCTGCCTTACTCTGAAGGTCATGCCAAGGCCCAAGAAGGAGTAGCGTTTGGTCAGAGAGTTTGCAGACATAGCTGGGTTCTCCCCGAAGCAGCGGGAGGCCTGGCTCGCCCTCTGGACCAGGCGGACGGCCCGAGTCCTCTATGGCGGCGCAGGGTTCGGGGGCAAGTCCTACTTCGACCGGTGTGCCGGTGTCGGCATGTGCCTCAAGCTCGCGGACCACTATGGGGTGAACAGGCCCCGCGTCGTTCTTGCCAGGCAGACCTACGACGACCTCAGGGACAATCACCAGGCCCAGCTAGAGGAGCAGTGGGGCCACCTAGGCAGGGTCTACCGGCAGCACAAGGACTACGGCTATGCCTTCGTCTTCCATGCCAAGCACCGGGGCGCGATCCTCCTCCGCAACGCCCAGGAGAAAGGCCTGGCCCGAGGCCGAGGAAAGGAGATTCATGGGGGCATCTTTGACGAGTCCACCCAGTTCACAGAGGAAGACTTCGGCAACCTGCTCTACAACTGCAGGGCAGACTCCCCCTTCAACCCGGTGCTTGTCAGCTCAAACCCTGACGGCATCGGGTTCGCCTATCACCGTGCAAGGTGGAGGCCGCACCTCCCGGCCTCGGCACGGCTGCTGCCCTACCCAAGGGGTGGTTCAATCGAGAACGGCGACCCCCTCGACTACATCTTCGTGCAGGCCCTGCCCCACGACAACCCCCAGTGGGCGAAGAAGCGCAAGGTCTTTCTGGCCTCCATCGCTGGCCTGCCTGCCCATATCAGGAACGCCAGGCTGTTCGGCAAGTGGGATGCCCCAGAGGGGGCACGGTGGCCCCTGGCGACCGAAGAGAGAATGGCCTGGAGTGGCCCCATCAGCCCTTCCTGGCGCAAGGTCATCGGAGTGGACTACGGCATCGCTGTCCCATTCTCGGCCCATTGGCTGGCCCTCCACCCAGACGGGTTCTGGATCGCCTATAGGGAGCTTTATTCCAAGGGGTGGACCGCCAGGGCCCAGGCTCGGCGGATCATGCAGGCCTCCCCCTCCAACGAGACCTATGCCTGGATCAAGGGCGATCCTGCAATGTGGCAGGCACAGCAGCGGCACGAAGATGACGACCGCAGGCCGGTTGCCCAGATTTACAGCGAAGAGTTTGCCCGTGAGACCGGCTTCAAAGGGAAGTTCATGGCAGGCATTGGCGGCAACAGGTCCGAACGGTTCGCGACCATGGACGACCTAGTCGGCGGCTTCGACCTTGACGAGGCTCTGCTTCGGGTCGATGTCAACGCCTGCCCGAACCTATGGACAGAGCTGTCCAGCGCGGTCCACCCCAAGAAGGTCCACGGGCTCGACGGCGACATAGACTCGGACTGCGCCGATCACGCCATCACAGGGGTCCTCTATGCCCTGCATGGGTCGATCAAGAGGAAGCGAAAGCTGGACGACATCACTGCCGCGCAGTGGGACCCGTCAAGGGAGAACAAGGCAGAGTTCTACCATAGAACAGGAATCTGGCCCGTCTAGTGTCTGCCTGTCTGTCTGGTAACATCGTGACAATGTACCGAGTCGCCCTGCTCATTCTCGCGGCTATCGCTCAGTCCCAGAGGGACCGCCCCCGCTTTCTTCAGGCAACAGGCAAGCCCTCCTGCAGGGCGTGTGGGAAATTTTGGCTGGCGACCTGCAGGTACGGGGTCGTCAACCTCTACCAGGGCGATCAGCCCGCTACCGATGTACTGGTGTTTACTGGTTCTGTCGAGGAGGCTATTGCCTACAGCTCCGGCATTCTGGCTGGAGATGTCGAGCCTGAGCCCGCACCGGTTGACCCCACGATCACAGAGGAGGCCTTCATCCTTCCTCCCGCGACCTTCGACCCCAGCGAGGACCAGGGGCTGCCAGCAGACGGTCAGGAAGACCCAGGGCAGGCCGAGGGAGACGAGGACGCACAGTGGGAAGCCGACGTTCTCCCGCAGGGTGAGATTCAGCCTTCAAAGCTGAAGGAGCTGCCCGCTGACGAGCCCAAGCCATGATCTACACCTACCAATGCGTGAACTGTGAAAGAGTCAGTGACCGCGATGCCACGGTTGAGACCAGGGACAACGTTCAGTCCTGTCACTTTTGCCGCTGCACCATGCGCCGAGTCATGTCACGCCCCCATTTCACCATGGGGGCCTCGGCCTCGAAGTTTGATGATGTCAACGCCCGCCAGAAGGCTTGGATGGACACGCCTGAAGTCCAGGCCAAGCTCAAGACCGGCGAGTATTCGGTAGGTTAAAGATGATCCCGCCTCTTGCAATGCTCGCTGTCAAGCGGGTGAATGACTCCATCGAACGGCTCAGGGAGTGGAAGTGGAACGCCGAGAAGGTTGCCTCTGCCCTGTCAGGGGCCGTCAACATCATCGACCCTGACTCCCAGATGGCCCTGCCTGTCGATCAGTGCAAGCGGACCACGATCATCTACGACGCCCAGACAGACGCCGGGTTCGTGTCGGACCCTGTCGCCTCCAAAGGTGTCATCAACAGGCTTGAGCAGTCCCTTGGGATTGTCCTGCAGCAGATCGCCTTCAAGGCCCCTGACCCCCAGGTGACTGGCGGGGACGGGCCCATGGTCGTCGCTGCGATAGAGGAGTATCTGAAGGACTGTATTGGAGATCAGGTCAACAACTCGGACGCCATCGCTGAGACCAACGCCTCCTGCCGGGACTTCCTTGTCTATGGCGTGTGCGGCACCCTGGTAGCCATCGTTAACGGCAAGCCTGGCCTCAGGTCAGTGGACCCCGTTCGTGAGATGCTATGGGACCCTGACGCCAAGGAGCCAAGGTTCTCAGAGTGGATCGCCCATGTCGAGAATTCAACCTGGCCTGAGCTGAAGAAGAACTACGCCGAGGACGGCGGTGGGCTTATTGAAGGCACCATCACCGAGACCTACGACGCCCTTCGTGTCTCCATTGAAGGTTCAGGCGTTGCTGGCACCCATGCCGACACCGACTACCACGGGGCCAAGGTCATCACTCTCAACGTTTACGACGAGCTGGGGAACCTCACGGTCCTTATCAAGAACCTTGCCACGACTGGCGGGTCAGCAGAGGGCTGGGGCGTCCTGTTCCACGGCCCCAGCGACTTCGTCCACACGGACAAGCACGGATTCGTCCGCAAGTTCCTGCCGGTCAGGGTCACGAACGACGAAAAGTGGCAGTGGGCCAGCGGCCCGACCTCCCCGGCCCTTCGTGTCTCTCCGTTCCAGTCTGCTCTCTCCAGGGTTGACCGGGCATGGGAAGAAATCTCAGCCAACAATAGAGGCGGATGGTTCGTTAGGCCTGAAGGGTATGCCCCTGGTGCTGTCGATGACTTCATGAAGGGGCGTCGCGGGCACCTCATTGCCGAAAGCGACGAGGCCCAGCCGCCCGTCTGGCTTCAGGGAGCAGTCCCCGAGGAGGCAGACATCATGCTCAAGGACCACCTTGAGATGGCTATGGCGAAGGCCTCAGGCGCAGACCCCTACGCCTCAGGAGGAAAGGTCGAAGGCATCAAGTATGCCGCCGAGGTCAACCAGATCAGCCGTTCCTCAGGCATCGCCACTTCTGGCATAAGCTCACGTTGGGCTGAACACTGGCGCAAGCTCTTTTGGACGATCATCGCGGTCGGCAGGCAGTTCGACAAGCGTGAGCTGACCATAGCCATCGGCGGATCGGCAAGAATGCGGATCGCCCCGGGCATGATCGAGAACGGCACGGGCACCGTCTCTGACATCCTCGACCCGACAGTGGATATCACGGTCGCTGAGGAGTCGATGCGGTTCAGAAGCAAGGACGAGCAGCTTCAATTCGCTGGCGTTATGCTTGACAAGGCCCTGCAGCTCGCGGCCTACTTCCCCAACTCCCTCAAGCTCTGTTATGAGAACTGGCTTTCAGTCGCCGGGATGAAAGACATCACGGCCCACCTCGCACCGCCCGCCCCAGTAATGGCCCCAGTTGGGCCAGATGGAGGCGTTGACCCATCAGCACAGGGGGCAGACCCCTCTCAGGCAATTCAATGAACCCCGCCACCACAAGCACTGAAATCCCAGGGCCGACCTACGTCATCGACCAGGCCACCCCTCTTGACCCCGTAGACGCCCCCGACCTTCCTGGCGACGACGCGCCCGCAGGCGACACTCCTGCTGATCCGCCCCAGGACGGCGAAGCCCCCGTCATTCCTGCCGAAGGCGACGCCCCACTTGAGGACGCCCCAGCGGGTGACACAGACGAAACAGTGGAGCTGCCCGACTCGTCTGGCGTTGATTGGATTGAGGCCTACAATGACCGAATCCTGTCAGGCTGGATGGACGAGGTCAACATCGACCCGGCTCTCAGAGAGGAGCTGCAGCCACGGGCAGTCTATGAGCAAGGGCTCAACTTTATTGAGTTCATGTCCCACCTCAGCACGAACGACCCGACGAAGAACAAGGCAGCCCTGCTGTTCCTTGGCCTCTCAATCGGAGCTGTCAAGGCAGTGGAGGAGGTCGATTCATCGACTCTGCCAAGCGCAGACGACCTGCTCAAGATTGCCGAGAATCCCAGCGATCTGACCCCGCTGGAGTCTCAGCTCGTCGCTGTCATTCAGGTCCTCAGGGATCAGAACGACACCATCGTCAAGGAGGCAAGCAAGGCCTCTGCAGCCTTTGAGGAGACCGCGACGAGGTCGATCAAGAACCAGACAGATGCCACGATCCTCGGGCAGCTTTCCAAGGTCTACCCCGGCGAAACCTTCGACGCAAAGGCCGTCCGTGAGAGCATGGTAGAATTCGGGGTGACGAACCCCGCCCATGCCGTGATCCTTTCCCGCAACAAGGGAGCAGGAGCACCTAAGCCGGATGGCGCAGGCACAGGGAAGGGAAGCCGGATGGCTGCAGCCTCAACATCGTCGGGAGGCACTGCCGACTCTTTTGAGCGTGTCATCACGAAGGACGAACAGTTGAAGCTCTCTGCTTGGGAGCTGGCACAGTTGGCCCAGAGTGGTGCGAAGTTCCAAAGCTAAGGGAGAACTATTGTGGCAATCGGAAACGCAGACTTCACCTCTGAACTGCCCGCAGTTAGCGGGTTCGTCTCTTCTTTCGGGGCTACAGCCGCCAACAGGTGGCTGAATCAGGTCCACGAAATCTTTCCTCTTTATGCGTTCTTGAAGGACGCAGGGCAGATCAACAGAACCCCGATCACCTTCGGTGAGGGCTCCTGGAAGGTCTCCTATCCAATCAGCTATGAAGACCTGGATCAGATGACTGAGCAGACCATCGAGGTCGGGCACAGCTTCGGCAACAGGGTCACTGGCGACTACATCATCCCCGACAAGTACACGAGGGCGATCTACACGGTCGCCAAGCTGGGCTACTCCATGACCATGACCAAAGATGACAACACCATCATGGCGGGTCCCGGTGGCAAGAGCCTGGCGCAGGAGAAGGAGGAGGCATTCCAGTCAAGATTCAACAAGATTCTTGCCGAGGCCATGTACTCAGCCAACACTCCGACCTCGAAGAGGCTTGCGGGCATCCTGCACTACGGAAGCGCATCCAACACCGTCGGCGGCATCAGCCAGACCGACAACGATTGGTGGCAGGCTTCCGTCTCCAGCACCGCCGCGACCATGGGTCGTGCGTTCGTCCTGGGGATTCAGAACAGGTACCGAAGGATCACCGACATTGACGGAAAGGCCATGAGGCTTGACGTTCTGGCGGTCGCCAACAGGTCCGACTCTGAGCTTTACGGAGCCCTGCAGGAGGAGTTCCTCGACCTCGTCAGGATCACCGACAACGGCCTCAAGGATCGCTACGGCCTTGACAACATCGTCATCGAAGGCACTGCCATCGTTGCGGACCATCAGATGCCTGCTGCCAACTGCTGGGGATTCAGTAAGAAGTGCCTGGAGTGGGTTGGCGACACCGGTCCAGCCAAGCTCTCCCCCGTCAGGATTCCAAAGACTTCTGACTGGGATGTCTACTTCGAGATGCAGGGTCAGTTGGCTTGCCGCCGACCTGCTGGCATCAGTGTCTACAGCAACGTGAGTGCTGCGTAAGGACGAAATGCGACAGACGACTATTCGCGGAAACGACTGCCTTCCCAACGTGTTCCCGTTGCAGAAAGGCTTCATCGACAAGGCATGGCACAGGCCATTCCTTGACCCTGGTGACGTTGACAACAACTACACCAAAACGACCATCGGAGGCGCAACCGATGGAGACGTGACTATCAGCGCGACCGGTCACGTTGGCGGCTCCCTCAGATTCGCCAACAACTCGACCGACGACGACTCTGGGGCCCTCCTGAGGGGCCTCGCCACAGTCAAGGCGGCTTCACGCGAAGTCACTCTTGCCCAGTCCTACGGGGTTGGCGGGGTGTCAGACGCCACTGAATGCGACCTCTGGCTTGGCTGGGGCGTTGCCGACACTGACGCCGTTGGCGGGATCACCGACTTTGTTGGGTTCCGCAAGGTTGACGGCTCGACTGCGGTTCAGGCAGTTCTCATTCGCAACGGCTCTGACGTTGTGGCTGCGACTGTCTACACCCTGGTAGCTGCTACTCCCGTGGCCCTGTCCATTCATGTTCAGGTCAAGGAAGACGGCACCGGCGTAACCTCCTGGTTCGTCAATGGTCGGTGTGTCAAGACTTACGTCTCGACCATCCACCCATTGAGTGAAGAGTTCTTCGCTGGCCTGATTCAGTGGCAGACCGGAGCTGGGGCAGCCCAGACCTTCGACCTGTGCCTTGACGAAGGCTGCTTCTCCTTTGAGCTTGTCAGCTCGGCTTCGTAAGCCTGCCTGACAGGCCCCTGGGCTCTGGTATCCTCTCTCTGTGACCTACGGAGAGCTGAAAGCCAGAGCCCTTTTTCATGCCTCAGAGCTTGGGGTCCCGACAGTCCAGACCTCTGAGTCAACCTATGGGGCCTTCTTTCTTGAAGGGTTCAAGGCCTTCTACTTCTTCGTCTGGCCTGAGTGGGGCAGTGGGTCTACTACCCTGGCCTCCACCACCTCAACCATAGACCTCGACACGGTCGGGATCGCATCCCCATCCTACGTTGAGCTGGCAGGGGTCATGCTCCTCGACCGAGGCGGATACCCTGGCCCAGTCCCGATCACCCATATCCCGCCAACGCCAGCAACTGGCACCCCGACAGAATGGGCCATAGCCTCCCCGGGGACCATCTACTTTGATGCCAAGCCAGCGTCTGGACTCGCTGTCAAGGTGACCGGCTGGAAGCAGGCCCATGCCATTGTTGACGACACCACGACCCTGACCCTGGCGGATCAGTGGCTTGACATTTTGGCCCGTTGGATGGCCCTCTGGATCACCCAGAGCACCAGGCTCGGCTCAGCTCAGGACGTGGGAGCCAGAATGGACGCTGAGCTGGCTGCCACCATAGCCAGGCTGTCGCCACAGGAAGGCAAGGGGCTGTCCCCGTTCCTTAGAATGAGAGGCGAGAAATGACCTTCACCGAATTCAAGCAGGTTGTCATGGGGGAATTCCTGTCCTCCTATCCAGACCAGGAGCCCGCAGGGTCGCCCATTGGCTCGGCCCAGGCTGACGCCATCTGGGACCGGCTCCAGTCACTTGTCCTGACCGGCAGGCTGATCTATGACAGGGCGACCGAGGTCACCCTTGTCACCTCCACTTCGTCTGTGAATCTGGCTGCCGAGGACCCTCCCATTGGAGAGGTCGAAAGCGCAAGGAATGGGACATCCCCGCTTCGCCAGGCTGACGGCGCGTTCCTCATGCAGCTTGACTCTGACACCGATGGCCTCATTGAGTTTTGGACACAGCCCAACCAGGGCACCCTCCTCTTTTGGAGAAGCCCATCAACGGACACTGACATAACCCTGGAATGCTTCATCGGGCTGCCGGTGGCGGTCAAGACGACCGGGGAAATCCCCCTCCCAGAGGACACCCTGCTTCTGCTCGCATCCTGCATCTGCCACCGCATGGCAAGGCGGGCCGATCCAAACATGAAGGCCATGGCAGAAAGGGGATATGGAATTGCAAAGGCCAGGGCGTTGACGAACAGGCTTAGAGTGAGGCTGAAGTGAACATCAA
>JBAYUD010000021.1:0-44718 GCA_041675265.1 Desulfurivibrionaceae bacterium
GACTCTGAACCCCGAAAAGATTGACCAGTCCGTTCTGGAACAACACCTTTACACGGCGGGGCTGCCGGACCCGGATCTGCTGATCCGCACCGGAGGGGAAACACGGTTGAGCAACTTTCTCCTCTGGCAGGCATCCTATGCGGAGCTCTATTTCACGGAGATCCTCTGGCCGGATTTCAGAAAAAAGGATCTGCTGCATGCCATTCTGGACTTCCAGAAACGGCAGCGGCGTTTTGGCAAAACAGGCAAACAGGCGGAACAGTCACCCGGCCATTGATCATATGCCGCTTGGGTGGGCTATGAGAGGAGCAGCATGAAACGACTCATTACCGGTGTTCTGGCTTCCACCGCCTGGCTGCTCCTTCTTTTCATGGGGCCGTTCCCGCTATTCTGGCTGGCCATCACCGGGCTTGCCGGGGTGGCGCTGGCAGAGTACCTGACCATTGTCCTGCCCGATCTCGACAGGCAGACCCAAACCCCTCTTATCCTTTTCGGCCTGTTGCCTCTGATCGGCGCATATTCCGGCGACGCCGCCATTCTGCTCAGCGGCCTGGTCCTCGCCCTGATCGCCCTGCTGCTCTATACCCTTTCGAGGTATGCAGCCTTTGCCCATCCCTACGAAATTATCAGCCGCGGGGGATTCGGCTACCTCTACATCGGCCTGTGCAGCGCCCACCTGATCCTGCTCATGGCCCTGCCGCAGGGGCGCGCCTGGCTGCTGCTGCTCACCGCCATCACCGCGGCCTCGGACACCGCCGCCTTTTATACCGGCAGCAAATTCGGCAAGCACAAGCTCTGCCCGGCCATCAGCCCCAAGAAAACCTGGGAAGGCTTTGCCGGCGGCTTGGTCGGCAGCCTTGGCGCCGCCTTGCTCGTCCGCCATTTTTTCCTGCCCGGGCAGGGTCTGCTCTGGATATGCCTTATCGTTCTCCTCCTTGGCTGCCTGGGCGCGGCCGGGGATCTTTCCGAATCGGTCATCAAGCGTGCCTTCGGGGCGAAGGATTCCGGCAGCATCCTGCCCGGACACGGTGGATTGCTGGACCGCATCGACTCCCTGCTGCTCACCGCGCCGGTGCTGTATTTCCTGCTGTATTTTCAGACAGGCCCATGCTTAATGTAGACCATGCGAATGCACTCCCCTGCTGACCTTTCAAGAGAACAGAAGAACCCATGAAAAATATCTCCCTGCTTGGCTCAACAGGCTCGATCGGCCGCAATGTCTTGGAAGTAGTCCGCCAGTTTCCCGGACGCTTCCGCATTGTCGGTCTGGCCGCCGGCACCAATGGCCGGTTGTTGCGCGAGCAGATCGAAGCCTTCAATCCGGAAAAAGTTTCCATAGGCGATGCGAAACTTGCGGGCGAACTGGCTCAGAGCCTGCCCCCCGGCTGGTCCGACAAGATACTGACCGGGCCGGAAGGCAATGTGGCCGTTGCCACCCTGCCTGGCGCGGACACGGTTGTTTCCGCCATCGTCGGCGCCGCCGGGCTCACGCCCACCATGGCCGCCATCGAGGCCGGAAAAAACATCGCCCTGGCCAACAAGGAAACCCTGGTCATGGCCGGCCACCTGGTCATGGAAACGGTCAAACGGAGCAAGGTAACCCTGCTGCCCATTGACAGCGAACACAGCGCCATTGCCCAGGCGCTGGAAGCCGGAAAAAAAGCGGATGTCAGCAAGCTCATCCTCACCGCTTCCGGCGGGCCGTTCCGCAACCTGGCCGAGCGCGAGCTCTGGGCAGTCACCCCGGAACAGGCTTTGAATCACCCCAACTGGGACATGGGCAGGAAGATCTCCATCGATTCCGCCACCCTGATGAACAAAGGGCTGGAGGTCATCGAGGCCCGCTGGCTATTCGACATCGCAGTCGAGGACATCGAGGTCCTCATCCACCCCCAGAGCATCGTCCATTCCATGGTGGAATACGTTGACGGCTCGGTGGTCGCCCAGCTGGGTGTCCCGGACATGCGCATCCCCATTGCCTACGCGTTGTCCTACCCGGAACGGTTGCGGATGAGTCTGCCCCGCCTCAACCTGGCCCAGGCCTCGGATTTGAGTTTTTCCCGCCCGGATTTTGAAAAATTTCCCGCCCTGAAACTCGCCTATCAGGTGTGCAAGCGGGGCGGTAGCCTGCCCGCCGTGCTCAATGCCGCCAATGAAGTGGCGGTTGAGGCCTTTTTGGCCGGCGCCATCCGCTTTCCGGAAATCGCCCTGGTGGTTGCGGAAACGGTGAGCCGCTTGCCCCGAGAAGAGGCGGCCAGCCTGACCGCCATCCTTGACGCCGACCTTGCCGCCCGGATGCAGGCGGCCTCGATTATCGAGGCCCTGCGCATGCAAACCCAACAGCGCCTCGGCAACGATGTGCTCACTCCGGAACTACCGCCGGGACAGACACCCTTAACCATTTGAAGAGACCATGAACTCTATCCTCGCCTTTATCCTCGTCCTTGGCCCCCTGATCTTTATCCACGAATTCGGCCATTTTCTCTGCGCCAAGCTGTTCGGCATCCGGGTGCTCAAATTCTCCCTGGGGTTCGGCCCCAAGGTGTTCGGCCGCACCGTGGGCGACACCGAATACCTGCTGAGCGCCTTCCCCCTTGGCGGCTACGTGAAGATGTACGGCGAAAGCCTCACCGATGAGGTGGCCAGCGGCCAGGAAGGGTTTTCCTTTTCGCACAAGGCCATCTGGCAGCGTTTTGTGGTGGTCTTTGCCGGGCCGCTCTTCAACCTTCTCTTCGCGGTCCTGCTCTTTTCCGCGATCTTTGCGGTCATGGGCATTTCCCAACCGGTCAACGAGGCGAGAATCGGCGGAGTCACCGTGGATTCCCCGGCGGACAAGGCAGGACTCAAACCCGACGATCTCATCCTGAGCATCAACTCCGCCCCGGTTCAGGAATGGAATGATGTCGCGCGCCTCATCAAGCTCAGCGAGGGAAATCCCGTCACCCTTGTGGTCCAACGGGACGACCAAACCCTGACCCTTACCGGCCAGCCGAAAATGGAACAGGACAAGAACATCTTCGGCGAGGTGATCGACACCCGTTACATGCTCGGCATCCGGGTCGCCGACGAGGTGGTTCCGATTTCCCCGGCCGAGGCGCTGCAAACCGGTGCGCTGCACACCTGGGCTCTGATCAAGATTACCCTTCTGGGCATTGTCAAGATCATCCAGAAGGTGGTTCCGGCCAGTGAACTGGGCGGCCCCATTCGCATCGCCCAGATCGCCGGCCAGCAGATGGCGGCCGGCTGGGTCAACCTGCTGCATTTCGCCGGGCTCCTCAGCGTCAGCCTCGGGGTGCTGAATCTTTTCCCCATCCCCATTCTGGATGGCGGCCACCTGGTCTTTTTCGCCGTTGAGGCCATCCGCCGCAAGCCGTTGAGCGTGGAAACCCGGGAACGTCTCCAGATGATCGGCCTGATTCTCCTTGTTTCCCTGATGCTCTTTGTCTTTTACAACGATTTCCGTTTTCTCGGCAACGGGGGCTGAGGCCGGCAATGCCCCCCTCCTCCGCATCCGCGCCCGTCATTCTCGCCCTGGAAACCGCCACCACCTGCGGCAGCCTGGCCCTGGTCGCGGAAAACCGCTGCCTGGCCGAGTTTTCCCTCAATGCCTCCTCCTCGCACTCCCGCCGGTTGCTGGCAGGAATCGACTGGCTCCTTGCTCAGTGTGAGCTGAGCTGGCCCCAAATCGGGGCCATTGCCGTCGGCCTTGGCCCTGGCAGCTTTACCGGCCTGCGCATCGCCTTGAGCACGGCCAAGGGTCTGTGCATGGCCACCGGCAAACCGCTCATCGGCGTGGGAACCTTGGATGGGCTTGCCGGCCAGTTCCCTTTTTCCTCCCTGCCCATCTGCCCGGTGGTTGATGCCCGGAAGAATGAGATCTACACCGCCCTCTACCGCTGCAACGAGCAAGGGATGCCGGAAAAAACCACCGGACCCATGGTGATCAAGCCCCAACGTTTGCAGGAATTCATTACCACTCCCACCCTGCTGGTGGGCGATGGCCTGCCTCTCTATGGCCGGATGCTCAAGGAGCTGCTGGGGGAACTCGCTCTGCTTGCCCCTACGGAGATCTGCTTTGCCAGGGCGGCGAGCATCGGTTCCGCCGCCTGGCACCTTTTCCGGCAGGGGACATTCCTGGACCCGGCCACGGCGGTGCCCATCTATGTGAGGGCTTCGGATGCGGAATTGCAATTTGGCGAAAAAAAGGTGCAGAAGTAAAGGGGAAGTTGCCGCTCTAAACGGCGGCCGGATGGGAGTGCGGCTGAAGGTTCCGGCCTCAGCGGGCCGGAGAGCAGGACCAGATCGAAACTTGCGCTGCTTTCCCCGTCTTTGATCTCGCCAATATGGGAAAGCATCTTTTAGGGCCATAAAAAGGCAAATTAAGGCCTGATATGACCAAAATTTTTCCCATTCATGATACCATGATTAAGCTGTTAGCTTTACCAGACCCCATTATTCCATTATTCTTACCGAAGTTTTTCTAAGAGCAGCATTAAACCGCTCCTTGAATACGGCTTACCGGCCAACTGGGGAAGTTGTCATTCCATTTGCTTACATCCACTACCTGGCAGCTTGCGACGATTTCCTTCTTCCATCGCCTGGAAGCTCTGCCTACCGGTAATTCTCTCGTCAGTGCCTTTTGCATAATGACATTCTGGGCATTTTCAAGGGTGAGTAGACAGATGTAATGAATTGGTTTTTCTACTTTTTGTTCGGCATGACGACAGAGATACGAATCTCTATATTTATATTTCAGATAGTTTTTCAGCCACTTGAAATTGTCACGCTTTTTCTTAACGTCTTCATCGTGTTCAGCGGGTTCCTGGTTGTACAAATCAGGATCGTGAAAATCTTTCATTTCCACGTAAACATAGGCATCGGCAAGCTCTGCCACAATATCGACAGCCTTCATCGGCAAACCGTGATAGGTCGGCTTTTTCTTATCCTTTTCATCAAAGACAAAGACTTCTATGGCGTCGGTGAAGTCGAAGTAAAATCCGTCGGCCTCAATTTTCATTTACCAAGTCCTCCCATGGATTTTTCGATTTCCCGATCGACAATGCTGCCAAATGTGTCGTCAATCGCGTTAGGTGAAATTTCGAGGTAATTCGCGGTGGAAGCAACTTCTATCTCATCGGTCCCCTGATTTCGGAATAGACTATGGAATAGAATTTTGTCATCCTTGGTCGCCTGCAGATCAATTTCCTTGAGAATTATGTAATCGTGGGTGGAAAGGAATATTTGTACACCGACCCGCTGAAGTTCCAGTAGAATCCCGATAACTGCTCGCATCAGCTTGGGGTTGAGGTTGGTTTCCGGTTCATCCCAGAACAGGACCGAGCCATTGAGCAGGGTTCCGTTCTGGATCAAAATCCAAAGCAAGCCCATCTTACGGAAGCCTTCGGCCAAAAGAGTAAATTCCAACTCACCATGCTTGCTGCGGAGAAAAAATTCTTCATTTTTGGTGGTGACTTTACCATCCATGGCTTCCTGCAAATTTTCGAGAAGCTGCTTCCGTGGTTTGTCGGTCGGTCCTTTGAGAATGGGCAACGAAGCTTTGCGGATAATGTCCACATAAACCTCTTCAAAATGAATTTCCCGTTCCTCATAGAGCGATCGAAAGCCCGGAGCGTTGGCCATCATATCTTTGACCGGAATGTAGGCCGCCTCCATCGGGTTTTCCAGCCAAACCTTGGTTGACCCTGATACTGTTGCCTTTTCCGGCTTGGTGGTATGATTGGAAAGAGACAACCGCAGTGCGATTTTTTTATCGTCAGCAAGTCTGCGGACAACCTCAATAGCGCCTCTGCTGCTTACAGAAGAGCGTTTAACTAAGCGCCCTATCTGCTTGCCGGAGGGGAGGAAAACATTATTGATTTTTTCCGCAAATCCCCCCTTGCTCTTGGCAATATCACAGGCGGCGTAAGCGGCTTTTAGGATATGGGTTTTTCCGGTACCGTTTTCCCCGACAAAAATGTTGATGCCAGAAGAAAATTTCACTTCAAGTTTCTCGAAGGCTGTGAATTTTTCAAATTTGATTTTCTCCAGCATGCTGGCCCTCCCCCCTGGTTATTCTGAAGATAACATCCACTGTGACATTGTGGGGTTGTCGAATTCAATTCGGTGCAATTCACCTAAAAATTGAACTCAAGATAGGGGCAGAATTGACATTTTGTTATTCTTCCCCAAAACACAAAATCCATGCCAGGATTCACACTATTTCACCAGGCTAATTCCAGCAAGAAAGAAAGGAGTTCCCTGTAGTTTTTCTGTATACTCGATGCCGAAAATTTCTCCGACCATGTGCAAATCATGCTACTGCATCGGGAATACATGACGACCCGGATAATTTTTATAAAAACAGAAAACGAGGTGTTTTCCTAGGGAAGCAATTCCAGGACATAATGCCTATTCCCTCTTCCTGCCCCTATTTTTCCCGAGAATACATGAAAAACGAGAAGTTACCAAACCGTCTTAAGGTGGGGATAACTGCGCAGCTTATCGTCCTTGGTCACCAGCGCCGCCCCCAGTGACAAGGCGGTGGCCGCGATGATCCGGTCGGCCGGGTCGGCGTGCGGGAAATCTGGCAGCCGAACGGATTCGACGGCAATGGCGTTGCTCACCGGGACGAAGGCAAGAAACGGCAAGGCTTCGCAACGGTAGAGCCAGTCGCGCACATCCACGGCCAGCCGCAAACGTCCGCGCTCCACCAGCATGGCTATTTCCCAGGAACTGATGCAGGAGACGTGGATCGACCTTGAGATTACCGCACCATCAATCGCCTTTTTTGCCGGTTTGCTCAGGGTTGTCGAACCATTAACCCACCAGAGCAGAACGTGCGTATCAAGCACGATCACTTCAGGGCCTCCCAATCTTCCGCACCTACCGGCTCCAGAGAGGCATCGTATTTCAAGACGGTATTGCGCAGACCCCGGAAACACTCCTCCAGATCCTCGACAAAAGGGACAACCTTGAGGACCGGGCGGCCATGGTCGGTTATGATCAACTCCTCGCCGGTTTGCTCGATCTTGCGGAAATACTCCAACGAATGCGGCTTGAACTGTGATTTTGATACGGCTTGCGGCATAAGCCACCTCCCTTTTGGAATATGACCATATTACCATGGTCACAATACGCCTACAAGTAAAATTAACGCACAATTCCGGGAAGATCAAGGCGTGAAAAATCAAAACACATATGGATCAGGCATAGTGCTCCCCATGGCCAGCGACTTGTCTCGGCTTGAGCGTGTTCTTGGTCGGCGAAAGTTGTGGGCGCACGCAGGGGCGCCTTCGGATAACAACACATCGCCGGCAGACGCGGAATGGAAAGCCATTAAAGAAAAAAAGGAGGGCTGCGGAGCAGTTACAGATTCAGAAGCCGAACTCGGACAGCAGGTCATCGACCAGATCCTGCTTGAGGGAGGAAGGAGCGGTGGGGGCATGAACCCCGCGCAGCAGCTCCTTCTTTTTCTCCAGGTTTTCCTGGGAACCATCCTTCTTGATGTTGAGAATAACCAGAACCTCAATGAGCCAGTCACGGATCTGATTGAGATCCGTGATGATCTTCTCCATCTTCTGGCGGGCAACATCCTGATAGGACTGGGAAGCAATAATATCGTACATGGCGGCCTTCATCTCGACGATGGCCGCCCTGGACTGGGCATTATCCCCCCCTGCCTGGCGCAGCAGATTCTCAAACTCCTCGACATGCATGATAACCCTGTCGGATTTATCAAGGACAGCGCTGGTGGACTGCTCCATGAGCTGCACCACATCCTGGGCGTGACTCAAGACAAAGGGCGCCTGCTCACCGGCGCTTGCCAAGGGCACCTGCACGGTTTTCATGTTGACCAGGATGGTGTTGATTCTCTTGGTCAACATTGAAAGCACACCCTCGGCGTCAACCTCGGGCATATCGCCCTTGTAGTCTCCCCGCAGGACGGAATCGGTGAGCGCCACCAAGGAAGCGATGCTTTTTTCCAGATGTGAATTATTGACCTTTGCCATGCTGTCCCCTGCTTCCTCAGCTCAATCCATCCCGTGATGCGTTCAATTCCTTGCCAATAGCCGCCAGCGGCATTTCAACTTCGGCAATTACACCGCATCAAAGTTGAATTCATACTAACAGATCATCCGAAAAGCAATCGAAATGGCCTGTTCCCCCCAAGAGCCCCCAATAACCGCATACTAACGGTAACGCGCCGCCGTAGCGTAAAATCGCTCCTTTGCAGCATACATCTGCCTGTCCGCCTCTTTGGTCAGAGCTTCGGGAGGATATTTGTCCGTGCCCGCCTTGCCCAGACTCACCGTGACCGGAAACTCGGCGCCGTCCGGCAAGGGAACGGCGAGGCCGACAAAAACCTGGCTTTGCAGCCGTTCGATAAAATGTTCCGCATCTTCGTCCGTGCTGTTGGTAAGCAGGACAATGAATTCGTCGCCCCCGGTCCGCGCCGCGATATCGGTCCCGCGCAGGGTATTCCGCAGAGCCTCGGCAACGGTGACAATCAGCCGGTCGCCGGTTTCATGGCCGTACTGGTCATTGAGTTTTTTCAGCTGGTTGATATCCCCCAGCACCAGCGCATGATGGATCCCGTAGGTATGAAATTTCTCCTGCTCCTCCTCCAAGGCCTGGGTCAGATAGCCGCGGTTGAAAAGACCGGTCAGGGCATCCTTGTTCGCCTTCTCCTCAAGCTGACGCAGAAGGAGCTGGTTTTGAAAATAGGCGCCCAACGGCTCCGTGACCAAACGGAGGATATCCCGCTCATCCTGGTCAAGACTGCCTTCCAGCAACACCAGGCCAACCCGCTGGCCTTGCGCCCCCACCAAAGGAATCTGGGTACTTTTCTTCCACGGCAGAACCGTATCGGCAAGAAGCCCTTCCAAGTTTAATCGCTGCAGATCCCTTGACATGCAAGCCTTGGTCACGAGCGTCCACTCCGAGGTGGTCATCCCGCTCTGTTGGGAAAGCCAGATGTTGCCCGCCCGGATGTCGTTGATTATGAGGCCGGCCGCGCCGGCATGGAGATCCGGCAAGATCGCGTCGAGAAAATATCCCACCACGTCCTTGATCCCTGAACCCTTTTGCAGGTAGATGCCGAAATTGACCAGAAGAGACAACACTTTGTTCTTGCTGGCAATCTCTTCACGCTGGCCGCGAATCTGACCGATCAGATCGACCTGCCGCGTATTATCCCTGAACAGGAGCAATCCCCCCTTACCGTTGGGAGCGACCGAAAATATCTCCGTATAGACCCGACCCGCTGTTTCGTGGCTTTTCTTCTGCCCGTTGGCCTCGCTGAAACCGCGCTGGGCAGGGCAATCAAGGCACGGAGCACTGTTGCCGAACAGGGCATAGCAATGGCTCACCCCTTGCTCGGGAAACAGGTCCAGCACCGCCTTGTTCTGCCGCTGCACCAGAAAATTCTCGTCCACGGCAAGCAGGGCTTCCGGAAGATTATCCATGAGCTGGGAAAGAAATTGCTGTTCTTCCTGGCTCAGGCGCCGGCGGCGTTCGAGGAGAATATTCTTGGCCTGCAACTCCTTGCGGTCAAGATCGCTGCGCCGGAGGAGGGTGATTTCCTGGGTGACATCGTGGAGAGTGAGCAGGCTCTGCCCCTGCCAGACCTGGCAGGAGACCTTCAGATAGATATCCCCCTCATGCGTCCAGAGAGTCAGGGCCTGGCGCTTGCCCTCGCGGCCGTCCATCTCGGCGGGACACCCTTCGCACCGCGCCTCGCTGCCGAACAATGCCGCATGGCACGGCTGCCCGAGCACCTCCAATCCGGCCCGGCGGAAAAATCCCAGGGCAACGCTGTTGGCAAAGGAGACCAGACATGCTTCACTGCAGAGCAGAACCCCTGTCTGCACCGCGTCGAGCAGTTCCTGAATCTCAGGGTCTGGCGAAAAAAAATCTGTTTTTTCCATGAATGGCAAGTAATCCCGACAGGTTACAAATCTCGACGCAAATCTTTCTTAAGATAGCAAAAAACCGTTTTTTTTCATATCCAAATAAACCGGTGCCCAAAAAATACAGAGAGGTATGTAGTACCAGGACATCAACAAAGCTGGTCGACCTCCTGCCATTTCGTATCAAGACGCTTGGCGGAAACCGGAAAGGCTGTCCCCAGTTCCTGGGCAAAGAGCGAGACCTTGAACTCCTCGATCATCTCCCGGTATTCCTCCAGCCGCTCCAACAGGGCACGGGAGGGATTCTTGCCTCCGGCCGCCCTGGCATAGCGTTCCTCATGGACAGCCACCTGCTGCGCCTTGAGCGCATCCTTGCCCGGCGAGACCCGAGCCCGCTCAAGGCGGATACGGAGGGCCTTCAGATAGCGGCACATGGCCGGCAGACCCGGCAGAACAGCCGCTTGCAGAAAATCCGCAGGCACAATTCGCGACACCTGCCGCCGGTACTCGACCAGGCGCGCATCCTCACCCGCTGCCTTGCCGGACGTCCCGGCAACCTTGGCAATGGCGTCCAGGGTTGCCCGGCGTTCCTGCAACACCAGCACGACAGCGGCATGGATCTCCCGGCAGAGAGGAGAAAGCCCCTGCTTCCGCACCGCTGCAATCCTTGCGGCAAACTGCGCGGCGGAAGGAATCAGGCCGCCATGGAGATCGAACACCGTAAAGAGGATACAATGCCACAGATCTTCGTTGATCTGTTCGTGGGTGGCAAGTCCCTCATACAAAGCCCAGTGGGAGCGGGGAATGGCCAGATCCTTGCGCAAGGCTTTGATCTGCTGGGCAAACTCATTGCAATACAGGCGAAGCAACGTCCGCCGGGTGCTTTGCCGGGCCTCGTTTTCCTGCATGAAAAGACGCTGTCCCGTTCCTTCCTGTTCATCAAAACAGAGGCCGGGATAGACATAGCCCTGCAAAGCCCCATTGGCACCGGGAACCGGCAGCGAACCCGGCGTCTCACCGAACCGGGCGGCAGTGATATTTTTGTGCTCCCACTGCGCCTTCAGCGCGGCCATTTGCGTATGAGTGAAGACCTCGGCATGCCCTGCGGACCCGGATTGCAAGGCGCTGAAATCCCTGGTCACGCTGACCACCTCCCCCTGCCCGTCCAGCAGGCAAAAGCGAAACCGGAGGTGGGGCGGCAGATCGGCCAGGGGCCAGTCCCGGGCAGCGATCCGCAGCTTATAGGAATCAGCGATCACCTGTTCCAGCGCCCGGTACAGGGAACCACGGCCAAAAGGCAGATCCCGGACAATTTCCGTTGCGGTCTGGGGGATGGGCACCAGCTGTTTGCGCAGCCCCTTGGGCAGCCCCTTGAGCAGAAAGGTCACCTTTTCGGCAAGCAGGCCAGGCACCAGCCACTCAAAAAGCTCAGGCCGCAGATGTGGGACCAGGCTGAGGGTAATCCTGGCGGTGACTCCGTCGTCTTCCTCGCCGGGGGCAAAGCGGTATGACAGGGCCAGATCACACTCGCCCGCAACCAGGGTGAGGGGAAACTGCTCCAAGGCCGCCGCCTCGGGCAACTGCCTGCGGATATCGTCGGTGGTCATGGTAAGCCGCGCCTGGGCGCCAGGGGTTTTCAGCCACTGGTTCAGGCCACGCTGGTCGCGCACCTCCGGGTCAAGGCGCTTCTCGTAGAAATCAAAGAGGGCTTGGTCATCCACCATGATGGCGCGCAAGCGCAACCGGTCTTCCATTTCCTGAAGCTGGGCCACCAGCGTGATGTTCGCCTCCAGGAAGGGATACTCCCCCTTCAACTCTCCCTCAAGCAGGGCGGACTGGATAAAAATCTGCCGCGCCTCCTCCGGCTTGATCAGGCCGTAATTGACCTTGCGCCTCGGCACGATAACCAGCCCGAAGAGACTGATCTTGGCATAGGCAACCACCTGACCCCGCCCCTTTTCCCAGTGGGGCTCGGAGTATGAGGAACGGCACAGCTCACCGGCCAGGGGCTCGATCCACTCGGGGTTGATCTCGGCCACGGTTCGGGCGTAGAGGCGCGAGGTCTCCACCATCTCGGCGGCCATGAGCCAGTCCCCGGTCTTGCCGTACTGGCTGGAACCGGGAAAGATCATGACCTCCCTGCCTCCCCCGGCCTGATAGAGATTCTTCTCCTTCTTCACCGCGATATTCCTGAGGTTGCCGCTCAGGATCGCCCGGTGAATGGCCTCGGGCGAGGCGGGCTGGGTGTTCACCACAAAGCCGGGCTCCTCACCAAGCACCTGGGTGATCTGTTCGTGGATATCGCGCCATTCCCGCATCCGCAGGAAGGAAAGATAATGGCTCACGCAGAACTTGCGCATCCTGGAAAGGCTGTGCAGCTTATCAAAAGTAGCGTGGTACCCGTCCCAGAGGGCGAGAAAGAAAAGGAAATCCGAGGGCACCTTGGTAAAGCGGGCATGGGCCGCATCCGCCGCAGCCTCCTTGTCCGCGGGCCGGACCCGCGGATCCTGGATGCTCAACCCCGCGGCAATGATTGTCACCTCCCGCAGGGCGTTGTGGTCCCTGGCCTCGATGATCATCCGGGAGATCCTCGGGTCCAGGGGCAGCCGGGCCATGAGCCTGCCGTGCGCGGTGAGGCGGCGGTGGCGATCCAGGGCGCCAAGCTCGGTGAGCAGTCCATAGCCGTCCTGGATGGCCCGGCCCGAAGGCGGATCGAGAAAGGGGAACCTGGCCGGTTCGCCCAGCTTGAGGCTGATCATCCGCAGGATGACCTCGGCCAGGTTGGTGCGCAGGATCTCGGGCGGCGTGTATTCGGGCCGGTTGCGATAATCCTCCTCACCATAGAGCCGGACGCAGACCCCCGGCCCCACCCTGCCGCAGCGCCCCTTGCGCTGGTCGCAGCTCGCCCGGGAAACAGCAACGATGGGCAGCTTGCTGGTCCTGGCCCGGACATTGTAGCTGGCCAACCGGGCCAGCCCGGTATCCACCACATAGCGGATGCCGGGCACGGTGATGGAGGTCTCGGCCACGTTGGTGGCCACCACGATCTTCCTCCCCTTTACCGGCTGAAAGATCTTTTTCTGATCCCCGGGCGACAATCTGCCGAACAGGGGCAGCACCACAGGCGCCACTCCGCCTCCACGCCTGTCCGGATGGGCGCTCAAGGCCTCCACGGTTTCAAGGATATCCCGCTCACTGGGCATGAACACCAGGATGTCCCCCGGACCTTCATCCCGGCACAGGGCGCGGACCGCCTGAACGGCCTGGTCCACATAGCTCTGTTCCCCCTCTTCCTCCTTTTCCGGATCCAGGGGTTGATAGCGGACCTCCACCGGATAGGTCCGGCCCGAGACCTCGATCACCGGGGCATTACCGAAATGCTTGGCGAACCGGGCCGTGTCGATGGTTGCCGAGGTGATCAGCAGGGTGAGATCCGGGCGGCGGGCCAGCAGCTGCTTGAGCAACCCCAGGAGAAAATCGATATTGAGGCTCCGCTCGTGGGCCTCGTCGATGATGATCGTGTCGTAGGCGGAGAGGTTCCGGTCGTGGTGCGCCTCGGCCAGCAGGATGCCGTCGGTCATGAACTTGAGCCGGGTATTCCGGCCGGTTTGATCCTTGAACCGGATCTTGTAGCCCACCAGATCGGCCTGGGAGCCAAGTTCCTCGGCAACCCGCTCGGCCACGGCAATGGCCGCAATCCGCCTGGGCTGGGTGCAGCCGATTCGTTTGCGTCCGCCGCGTCCGGCCTCCAGACACATCTTGGGCAGCTGGGTGGTTTTGCCGGAACCGGTGTCCCCGGCAATGACCACCACCTGGCTGGCGCGGATCGCCCGGACGATTTCCTCCCGGTGCGCCACGATGGGCAACTCACCGGGATAATTGATATTTATTTCCTGTTCCATGGATGCGTAGAGTATAGATCCCAAGGAGACCACCGGAGAGATTGCAACCGGTTTGGCCCCTGATCCGCGATGCGGGAGAATTTTTTTTATAATTTCTTCAAGAAGAATGCTGAACCAGTCGAAAATAATGTAGAATTTTCACAGTGAGATAAGTACAATAATACCAATTTTCCTGTAAAAATGCAGGAAAGAACGCAACAACAGGCAGAAAAAACATCGGCGGCGCGCAAGCGGCAGGCTATGGGGCAGGCACACCGCTCTCAGGCGGGGAAGAGAGGAACAAGGAGGAGCACAAGGATGACGGAAGAAATGGGAAACATTGACAATGCCATTGAAGCATCGCAGAAAACCGTAGTCTCCCGCGAAAAGGAGACCGGCGAGGATGCCGAGCGCCCCAAGGGTCCGGTAGGCCTTGATATCGGCACCAGCCATATCGTCATGGCCCAGAACAAGGGCAAGAACATCCACACCATCAAGCAGCTCAACGCATTCTTCACCATCCCCTATTCAAAATTCACCAAGAAGATCCTGGTGGACAACGAGGTGACCTTTTTCGAAAAGGGAGACATGTTTTACATCCTCGGCTATTCGGCCGAGAACTTCGCCAACATGTTCAACACCAACACCCGGCGCACCATGGAAAAAGGGTTGCTCTCCGCCCGCGAGGACGAGGGGATCAACGTGCTCCAGGCCATCATCGGCACCCTGATCAAGCGGCCCAAGAATCCGGGCGAGGTCATCTGCTTCAGCATGCCGGGCACCCCGGTGGACAGCGGCCAATCCGTGGTTTACCACGAATCCATCATCAAGATGTACCTGGCCACCCTGGGTTACAACCCCATCTCCATCAACGAGGGTCTGGCCACGGTCATGGCCGAGCTGGCGGAAGACAACTTCACCGGCATCGGCATCAGCATGGGCGGCGGCATGTGCAACATCTGCCTGGCCTATCTTTCCGTGCCGGTCATCACCTACAGCATCCAGAAAGGCGGCGACTACATCGACCAGATGGTCGGAATCTCGGTGGGCGAACCGGCCACCAAGGTCAAGACCATCAAGGAAAGCACCTTCCGGCTGGCCAAACCCCCGAAGAACCGGGTTGAAACCGCCCTGCAGATCTACTACGACGACCTGATCCACACCCTGCTGCACAGCCTGCAAGACGTGCTGCACTCTTCCGACAAGATTCCGAAGATCGCCAAGCCCATCCCCATCGTGCTGGCAGGCGGCACCGCCCTGCCCACCGGCTTCAAGGAACACTTCGAAAAGGCGCTGAAGGAGTTCAACCTGCCCATCGACATCTCCGAGGTCAGGATTGCCGAAGATCCCCTCAACACCACGGCCAAGGGCGCCATGGTCATGGCGCTTTCCGAAGAGATCTAGCGCCAGGCAAAAAACAGCATCCCTGGGGCGTGGCCGATTGGCCGCGCCCCTTTTTTTATGCACCACCGGCCCGCCATTACACAGCATTCCCGGGGAAAATCCTCTCTCTTGCGCAAGAAAACCTTTCACCGCTCCCCGTGTTCATATACAATACATTCAGCGATCCTTTCCCTGTTCCGGAACTCCAGACACAGGCACAACGCCCAAAAAACGGCCGTGAAAAGAACCGATGGCTACTCCGACCTCCCCCCAACCCCACCAGCCCCCGCGCAACCCTGAAAAGGAATACGCCGAACTGTTCGCGGTCCTGCACAGTCTCCCGACCCCCGCGGAAATCTACCTTCCGGACGGCACCCTGCTCATGGCCAATGCGGCAGCCCGAAGCCTGCCGACATTCCCGGAAGAAACTGAAAATGGCCCTTGCATCGAGACCGCGCACGACGATGACCGCGCCGCTTTTTCAAGGGCGGTTGCGGAAAAAAAACCATGCGCCGCACCCGAGCGCAGCTACGCCAACCCTTCACCGGAGATGCCGTGGAACACGCTGCGGTTGCGGACCCTTTGCACCCCGGTTTGTGACGCGCAAGGGCGCCTCCACCACGTTCTCGTTTCACGGGAAGATGTAACCGCCCTTTACACAGGCACCCGTTTCCAGCGGCTGGTGGAAGATGCCAACGAGGCCGTTCTGGTTGTCCAGGACGGCCTGATCAAATATTTCAACCGCCAGGCCCTGGCAATAACCGGCTATTCCCCCGAGGCGTATCTCACGCGGCCTTTTCACTCTTTTATCCATCCGGAAGACCGGGAGATGGTCATGCACCGCTCCCTGCTCAGATTGCAGGGCAAAGAGCCGCCGAACATCTATCAGTTCCGGGTGATTGACGTCAATGGAGAGGCGAAATGGCTGCAGATCAATGCCGGAGTCATCGAATGGGGAGGGCGCCCCGCCATCCTTGCCTTTCTCCCCGATATCACACAGCTCCGCCAGACGGAGATGGCTCTTTGGGAAAGCGAGATCCGCTTCCAGATGATCTCGGAAAATACCGGTGATCTGATCATCCTGAGCAACGGCCTTGGGAAAACGATCTTCGTCAACTCGGCCCTGACCCGGCTCCTCGGCATTCCGGCGGAAAAACTGCAGGGCAGGCCGATCACCGAAATCATCCATCCCAGGTACCGTTCCGCCCTCAGCGGGCTCTGGAACAAAATTCTGGCCGCAAAAACCGTTGCCCCCCAGGAAACCGTCCTGATCAGGCGGGACGGCAGCCATCTCCCAGCGGAGATAAGCTGCTTTCCCATAGCGCAAGAAAACAGAACCCCTTACCTGGGGGCGATCCTGCGGGATATCTCCGCCCGCAAGGCGGCGGACCATGAGCTGGAACAATACCGCGACCACCTGGAAAAACTCGTGGGAGAACGCACCTCCGAACTGACCCAGACCAATGCCAGACTCCAGCAGACCATCCTTGAGCAGGAGCGCACCGAGGAAAGGCTCTCCCAGGAAAAAAGCAAGCTGGAAGCGGTTTTCTCCGCGATCAACGACGGCATCTCCGTGCATGACCGCGATTTCAAGATACTCTTCCAGAATGCCGTTCTCACCAAACGGTATGGAGACTGCACGGGCCAGATTTGCCACAAGGCGTACCACGGGCGGGAAACCCCCTGCGAGAACTGCGGTTTGCTGGGCTGCATCCAGGACGGCGCCACCCACTGGTTTGAAATGAGTGAAACCACCGACCGGGAAAATCTGTTCTTTGCCCTGGGCGTGAGCCCGGTCCGCGACGGCAGGGGGGAAATCATCGCGGCAGTGGAGGTGATCCGGGATATAACCGACCAGAAAAGGCTTGCCGACCAGCTGCTCCAGGCCCAGAAGATGGAGGCCATCGGCACCCTGGCCGGGGGCATCGCCCATGACTTCAACAATATTCTCACCGCCGTCCTCGGCTATGCGGAGCTGTCAAAATTGGAGGCCGATCCGGACAGCGACCTCGCACACAATCTTGCCGAGATTATTAGCGCCAGCCGCAGGGCCGGGGATCTTATCCGGCAAATCCTGACCTTCAGCCGAAGGGCGGAGTTCAAGAAACAGCCATTGCAGATTCATTCCGTGGTCAAGGAGGCCCTCAAGCTGATCCGGGGCACCATCCCTTCCACCATCGATATCCGCCAGGAGATAGCCGGGGATTGCGGAACCATCCTCGCCGATGTCACCCAGATCCACCAAGTGATCATGAATCTTTGCACCAATGCCTACCATGCCATGCAAAAACAAGGCGGCATCCTGATCGTCGGAATGCGGAATGTCGCCATCAATGGAGAGACGACGGACGACCCGCCGGCAGGGCTTGCGCCGGGAAACTATGTGCGGCTGACGGTCTCCGATACCGGGCACGGCATGGACGAAACCACCCTGGAACGGGTGTTCGACCCATACTTCACCACCAAAAAACAAGGAGAAGGAACGGGGCTCGGCCTGGCGACCGTGCATGGAATCGTGGAAAACCACGGGGGGACAATCTCGGTGAAAAGTGCGCTCAACGAGGGAACGACCTTTGACATCTATTTCCCCCGGGTGGAAACAGCTTTTTCCGCTGCCCTGACCGGCTGGAATGAAACAGGGACCATCTCGTGCGCGGCCAGAATCCTGCTGGTGGACGATGAGGAAATGCTTATCAGACTGGGGAAAAGTATTCTCAAAAAACTGGGGCACACCGTGACCGCCTTCAGCAACAGCCAAGACGCGCTGGATTGCTTCCGGCAAGACCCCCAGGCTTTCGACCTCCTGCTCACCGACCAGATGATGCCGGGTCTCACCGGCCTGGAACTTGCGCAACAATGCCTGACCCTGCGCCCCGATCTGCCGGTTATTCTGGCCACGGGCTACAGCGAGGCGATCAGCAAGGAGCAGGCCCAGGCCCAGGGGATCAACGCGATCCTTTGGAAGCCGGTGACCATCAATACCATGGCCGAGACCATCCAACAGGCCCTCGGCAAAAAAGAGGCAACAAACCAGCCCTTCTGAAGGCCACGGGGAGTGTCATCACGAGGCGGCCGTTGCCGCCGCCTTGAAACAACCCGGCGCCACGGAACCGCGAATCCTTACAAAACCGCGCCATCCCGGGAAAGACGAACCTCCAGCTGCTTGCCCTTCCTGACCTCAAAGCGCTGCTCCCCGATCTTCCGGTTCTGATGAAAAAACTGGACCGTCCAGGTTCCGTACATCGGCATCTTTTCCGTAATGGTGAGGGCCTCGACCACCCGCTGCATGTACCTGACCTGCTGATTCGAGGTACGGATCAGCTTGCCCTCCGGCCCGTACCACTGGATAACCAGGGGCAGCGGCTGGTCCACCGGGAGAAAATTCACCGAGTACAACGCGCCCAGGGTTGCCCCTGGCTTACCGGCAATATTGTTCGGCCCTCCGGCAAACATCTGGAGCTTTTTCATGTTCAGTTCGATATCGCTGATGTTTTCATAGGCGGCGCTCAGTTCGGCAACCTGCTGAAACGGTTGCTGCACAAGGCCTGCGCTCTCGATCTGCAAGGCCCAGATCTTCACCGGCCGCGCCGGCGCCGTCGACTCCTCCGGATCCTTGCCCTGGTGCCCGACCTTGGCAACTCCGCTGCCGCGCGGGGCTGCCACCGCGCCCAGACTGCTCTCCGGGCCGGGGGGCTTGAACCCCTTGGCCGTGTTGATCTTCTTAGCCCTTTTAATGTTTTTCACATTCTGCAGGGAGGCCTTGGTCAGGTCAGCGCCTTCCAGATTGGTCCGGTTCAGGTCCGCGTCATTGAGGTTGGCATTGGTCAGAATGGCTTGGGACAGATCGGCATCGGTGAGATCCGCCCAGCGCAGGTCGCCATCCCGGAGATTGGCTCCGGTGAGCACGGCATTGGTCAGATCGGCATTGGCCAGATCCACATTGGAAAGATCGGCCTTGCTCAGATTGGCATCGATGAGATTGGCGTTTCGCAGGTCAAGGCTGACCAGCTTCGCATCGCTCAGCACTGTCTCGCGCAGATTCTTGAGATCGAAATGCTTGGCCGCCGTCAGGTTGATCCCGGACAGGTTCGCCCCCTTGAGGTCGGCATTGCTGAAATTGGCATTGGCCAGTTCGGCATTGGACAGATCCGCCCGGTTCAGATAGGCATGGCTCAGTTTTGCCCTGGTGAGATCCGCACCCTGCAGGTTGGCGTTGTTCAGATTGGCCCCGGTGAAATCCACGGTGTTCAGCCGCGCCTTACGCAGATCGGCATTGGTGAGATTGGTTTTGACCATGAGGGTGCGGACCCCGAAATCAACCCCGGACAAGCGGGCGCCGGTGAGGTTGGCTTCGGTCAGGTCAACGCGCTCCATCATGGCTTTTTCGCAGTTGGCCTCGGTGAGATTCGCCTGCAGAAAATTCGCCCCGGCAAACGCTCCACCGGCCAGGCCGGCCTTGGTGAGATTGGCCCCCCGGAAATTGGCTTCTTCCGCGCTTACCCCGTTAAGAACCGCGCCGTTAAGGTTGGCCTGGCTCAAGACGGCCTCGTCCAACCGGGCCTCGCCCAAGTTGGTCCCGTTCAGGCTCGCCTCGGACAGATTCGCCCCGGACAGATTCACCCCGCGCAGATCCGCGCCATCGAGGTTCGCCCTGCTCAAATTCGCCTTGGCAAATTCAATCCCGCGCAGATCGGTGCGCCGCAGGTCCACCTCGTTGAGGATGGCGCCGGACAGATTCGCCCCCTTGAGAAAGGCGGTGGTGAGGTTGGTATTCCCCAGCTTTGCTTCACCCAAGTTTGCCGAGGTCAAATTGGTTTTCGTCAAGGTCGCCCCGGAAAAATCAGCGGAGCGCGCATCGCTTTCGGAGCAATCCGTTTCAAGGAGGAGGGCGCCGGCCAGCTTCGCCTCTTGGAGATCCGCCCCTCGGAGATTGCTCCGGTTAAGATCGGCATCGGTCAGGTTTGCCCCGGAAAGCTTGGCCTGGGACAGATCGGTTTTCCCAAATCTGCACCCGACAAGAATGGCCTCGCGGAGATCCGCCCCATGCAGATCGGCATTCAGCAGATTTGCCTGACTGAAATTCACCCCGCGCAGATCAGCCTCTCGCAGATTGGCCCCTTCGAAATTGGCATTCTGAAAATTCAGCCCACGCAGGTTCTTGCCGGCAAGATTCGCCCCATGAAAATCCTTGCCAGCGAAGCGGGGAGTACCGGCGGTGCCTGTCGCCCCGGAAGCCGCGCCTTTTTCCGTGGCCGGGGTACCCGAGGAAGCACTGGAAGGCGCGGAAACGGTGGAGAACCACGGCAAGCTTCCGCCGCCATTGGCCCAAAGGAAATACCCGCCTCCCCCCACCAGGGCACAGACAACAACCGCGGCGAGCGCCTGCCCGAACCTGGCAAACATCGACCGCCCCCCCCGTTGCCCGGCGAACCGGACAAGGATTTTTTCCGAATGGCACCGTGGGCAGGGCGCCTTTTTGCCCGCAAAAGCAGGCGGCACCATCTTTTCGAAGCCGCAGGTGGTGCACAGAAAAACAGCCTGGCCGGAGTTGCCTGGCGCCGCGGCCGGATTTTTTCCCACCACAACGGTATGCCGGCACTTGGGGCAAGGCACGGCCTTGCCGGCATGGCGGTCTTCAACCTCTACGGAATATCTGCATTTATCGCAGTAAAAAATCATCCGGCATCCTCGACAAAAAAACAAACCCGCCCTCGCCGGTAATCGCGGCATGGCAAGCCTGGTCCACGGCAACAACTACAACAGTCATCGACCATAACGAAAAAATACTTCATAATATTTATTGAAATCACAAAAAAAAAAACACGGTTACAGCAGGAAGCGAAAGCGACCGCGACGGTTGCGGCTTTACCATTTCTACCGTTATCCTAATACAATGTGAGCTTTTTCATTTTTTACAAGTCCATCATCTATTTCGACAGGATCAAGAGCATTGCTGTAAAAAAAATTCAGATGGGGTATTATAACACTTTACCTGGGGGGGTAACAGAGTCTTGCTTGTTCCTGAGAAAAAATCCCCCTGAAAAGTTGCACCGTGTTTTTTCGATCTTGCTGTTTTATCGTATGTATTGACAGCCACAAGGGGACGGACCCCCCGGTGGCGGAATCGAGGCCATAACTTTCCGTGGATAAACCAAAGCAGCCAGAATCGCCCCAACCAGGGAACAAGACCGACGATCCGGGGAAGCAGAAGATCTTCGATCCCAGTGAACAGGCCATCAAGTACAAGGCCTACCGTCATATCTTCTCGGACAAGGATGTCAAGAAGGGGCTTGATGAAAAAGCGATCATCCGCAAGATCAAAAAAAGCAAAAGTCTGAGCGGCCGGTATCGCCAGTACCTGGAAATGCGGGATGACGACAAGCGCGGCAGCCATACCTATCCCTGGCAGAACCCGTTCAACCGCATCCTGTTCTGGTCCGCCTATTGGCTGCCGCGTTTCATGAAATGGGGCTCCCTGCTTGGCGTGGCCCTGTTCATCCTCAACTACATCCCCGGCCCGACCCAGCATATCATCGAGGTGCTCATTGCCCGCTCCATTTATGACACCGCCCCCATCGAGCGCTTGCCCGATGACCTGGAAACCTACGCCCATTCCGCCGATATCAAGGACAGCCGGGGCGCCATCATCAAGTCCTATGGAAAACGCAAGGTGACCCAGCAGCTTCCCGCCTCCGCCCAGAAGGCCCTGCTGGCCTGCGAGGACCATTATTTCCTGCCCCACCCCAACAATACCTGGTATGAAAATCTTTTTCTGATCCACCCCGGCGTCAGCTGGCTGAATCTGGTCGGCGCGGTGAAGGACACCCTCCAGGGCGATCCCCGCGGGGCCAGTACCATTGTCATGCAGAACGCCAAAAAGATTCTGGGCAACGATGACAGGACCATCGCCAACAAGCTGGAAGAGATCATCATCGCCTACATGATGGTCTCCAAGTTCGGCAAGGAAAAAAACCTCGATTTTTACATCAACACCGTGCCGGTGGGCGCCAACATCTACGGTTTCCCGGCGGCCGCCACCAATTATTTCAAAAAGGATCTGGCCGCCCTCAACATGCAGCAGCTGGTGACCATCGGCTCCTTCATCCCCAACCACAATCGCCAGGTCGCCTTTTATGAAATCGTCAACGGCAAGAACTTCGGCGACCTCTCCCCATCCCTGCAGGGCCATGCCAAAAGCGCCATCAACAAGATCAACCTCGCCCTCACCCATCTCTGGAAACGCAAGGAAATCGCCGACGACCAATACCAAAGCTGGCTGCTGAGCGACGAAGAATCCATCCGCCGCATCGGTTTCCGCGACTTCCGCTCCCCTCTGTACGGGGAGGAGGAATGGACCTCCTGGAACGTCATCAAGGAGGTCTCCTCCCGGACCTACACCATCAATGGCCGCGAGGTTACCGGCTCCCAGCTCCTGCTGGACGAAAAGGGCGCGGTCTCCATCGAGACCGGGACCAACCTGGCCCTGATCGAGAAGATGAAGGAAATCATCGGCGAGTTCCTGCAGAGCAGCTATTTCAAGGATATCCTCTCCGCCAGCAACCAGGGCACCTGGCAGCGCGACAAGGAACGCTACACCTCCCGTGGCCTCACCCCGCCGTACACCGATTTCGACAGCTTCCTCGGCTACCTGCAGCGCAACATCAATGTCGGCATCCTTGCCGTCAACCAAAAGGGTGAGATCGTTGCCTACGTCGGCGGCAAGGAGTTTTTGCAAACCAAGAACAGCGAAAAGGACGAGGAGGAAGACGAGGCGCCGGAGCCCAGCGAACCCGCCCCCGACACCAGCGCCGCGAAAACCGGCGGTCAGGAATCGGTGATCATCGACATCATGAACAAGAAGGCGAAGATCACCCCCTCCTCCACCATGAAGCCGATCATTGCCTACTACTCCATGGTGGCCAACAATACCAAGATGAGCGACCGTTTTGCCGACAAGCCCATCGAATACAAGTATGTGGCAAGCGACGGCAGACAAACCTGGCTGCCCCGCAACTGGTACAACTACGACGGCGCCCATCCCATGGGCAAGGAATACAATCTCCTGGAAGCGCAGGTTATTTCAATCAACACCATTTTCGCCAGGCTCTACACCAACCCCATGCTCCGCAACGCCATGCTCCAAGGCTTTGACCAGGTCGGCCTGGACTACAGCAAGGAAGACGCCAAGTACTGGCCTTTCGGCATCGGCTCCTCGGCGGTGTCGGTGCAGCAATGGCTGGGCATCTACAATGCCTTTCTGGACGGCCAGTACCGTGACCCCTCTTTTGTGCGCCGGATACAGATAAACGGCAAAACAGTGTACGACCGGGACCAGGACGAGCAGTTCGCCCGGATCCCGCTTTTCGAGTCCAAGAAGGAACGGGAGGCGGAGATGAATGCCCTGTACGAGGTCTGCAATCGCGGCACCGGCTCGGCCATGAAAACGGAATTCAAGCATCACAAGAATCTGGTTTCCGGCAAGACCGGCACCGCGCCGATGAACAAGTCCGCCCTGTTCATCAGCCATTTCAACCCCTACCGCGACCGGCAGGCCCACAAGGACCAGACCATCACCATGCTGATCTCCGTCACCACCAATACCGGCGGCTTCAAGAGCGTGGGCACCTCGGGCAACGCGCCGGCCAAGATTGCCGGGCGCATCTACAACCATCTCTTCCAGCAGGAACTCCAGGAGATGATGGATAAAAACCTCGACAAGGCAAAACGCACGGATACCCATTTCCGCAACAATCAGGTTTACTGGGCCAACGTCAACCGGTACATGGACACCCTGCTCACGGGCAAATGCGGCAACAGCCTCATCTCCGACAACATCATCGGGGTTGACGACTATGGAGAGGCCCTGGTGCAGATATTGAACAGCAACACCAAGATTTACACCGGGCGCGACGATGTCTTCTCCCAGCTGGTCCAGTATTACTGCGATCAAGAGAAGATGGTCCGGATGGACTCGGCCCCGGCAAATTGACCCCCCGGACCGGCTAAGGAGATGCACGCACGGCTTTACAAACCATGCCGGGCGTGGCATAGTGGCACAGTTTCATACAACCCTGAACCCACACAGTCAGAAGAGAGACCCCCCATATGGCCAAGATAGGAAGAAATGACCTCTGTTTCTGCGGCAGCGGCAAAAAATTCAAGAGATGCTGCCTGGGCTCCCGCACAGCTGCACCAGCCCGACCCGCGATCCCCTCGGTACGGGTTGAGGTCGAAAAAATCCAGGAAAGCGCCGGGGCCAAGAAAGCAGCCGTCCTGGCTCTGGGTGTTTTCGTGCTCTTCTCCACCACGGGCGGCGATGCCTGGCTCCTGGAGGTCACGGACATGGACGCCATTCAGGTGGCCCAGGGCGGCGAAAAGATAGCGGTGCAGATCGAGGAGAATCCGGAAACCATCGAGATCAACTGGACCCACAAGTTCGATGTCAAAAACAAAAAATTCATCCTCACCTCATATAAAGACAAGAGCGAAGAGATCCGGGAGGACTATCCGGTGCACACCATTCTCTCCACGGTGAAGAAGATCCGCAGCCGCATCCCTCCCGAGCTGATCAGCACCATCCACCTGGACACCGAGGAAGAGAGCCAATCGCAGGCGGGCTGAGTCCGACCTGCCAACATCCGCTGGAAACAAAAAAAAGCACGGGTCGGGAAATTTCTCGTCCCGTGCTTTTTTTTGGGCAAGCCGGCATGGTGTTGCCTAGGAGGAATACTTTCAGAACCCCATGAGCTATCTGATCATCTGCACCGTGGCCCTGGCGGTATCCGGCCTGACCCTTTTCTCCGGCTTCGGCCTGGGCACCCTCCTGATGCCGGCCTTTGCCCTGTTTTTCCCGGTTGAGGTGGCGGTAGGGGCCACGGCCATGGTGCATCTGGCCAACAATCTTCTCAAGGCTGCCCTGTTCGGCAGACTGGCCGATCTTGGGATTGTTGTCAGATTTGCCCTGCCCGCCGCCCTGGCAGCCATACTGGGCGCGCTGCTGCTCAATCAGCTCAGCGGTATGCCACCGATCAGCCACTACAGCCTGGGCACACGCCTGTTCACGATCACCTGGCTCAAGGCGGCCATTGGCGTGCTGATCATGGGATTTGCCGTGGCCGAGCTGTGGCCGGGCCTGAAAAAACTCTCTTTCCCCCCACGATACATCCCCCTCGGCGGGATCATTTCCGGTTTTTTCGGGGGACTGTCCGGGCATCAGGGAGCCTTGCGCACCGCGTTTCTGCTCAGGTCCGGGCTGAACAAGGAAACCCTCATCGGCACCATGGTCCTCTCCGCCATTGTCGTGGATATCAGCCGGATGCTGGTCTATGGAACGACCTTTTTCGCCCGGGATTTCGCAGTGATGCAGGCGGAAGGAGGCTTCGGCCTGGTGGCGGCGGGCACCCTGGCCGCCTTTTTGGGAACCTTCTCAGCCTCGCGCTTTTTAAAGAAGATGACCCTGCACTCGGTGCAGACCCTGGTGGGCGTCCTGCTTCTCCTGCTTGCCGTGGCGCTGGGGGCGGGATTACTGTAAGCAACAAAACCACCATGGACCCAGAGGGGCTCGGGTATGCCACTGCACATTTCCCCCTGGACAAAGTTTAAGACAAGACTTAAATTCCATGCATACATGGAATTGTAAGATAATTCGTACTTTCCAAGGAGAACGCCATGCCCATCTATGAATACCGCTGCCAGGAATGCAAAAACCTGTTTGAGGCCATTCTCACCTCCGCCGAGGCGGCAGCCGAGGTGACCTGCCCGAAATGCGGGAGCAGCGCGGTGAAGAAAACCATCTCCGCCTCAAGCTTCCGGATCTCTTCCGGTTCAAGCTCCATCCCCTCCGGAGCGCTCTCGGGCTGCTCGACAAAGTCGGGTTTTTCCTGAGCCTGAAAACGATGCGGCCGGTCCGGCTGCACCAAAACAGTGCTTCGCAACGCCCAGGCAATATGCGGATTCAGTAGTAGATGCGAAATGCGCAGGCAAGGGTGGCGGGGACAAAACCGAATTCCGAGCCAACGGAGTCGGCCACCGGATGATCTCCCCTGGGAAGAGAGAGGGTAATCGCCAACTCCGCCTCATTGGAGAGCGAGTATACCCCATTGAGGCTCAGCAACTGAGAGTGGTCGCTCCAGTTGGCAAGCAGCAGGGCCTGCCCGGTCAGCAACGGAGAAAACTCGTAGCTTGCGCCCAGGGCGGTGTAATCCCGCCCGGTGTATCCTTCCGCCACGCTGCCCGCAGCCAGGGCCTGGTTCAACGCCTCGGTGGAGCTGTATCCCTGGCCATGGTGGAACTGTTCCAGCCGCAGCTCCAGGCTGCTCTCAAAACGGTGCTCGATTCCCACGCTCACCTCACCGCCGCCGCAGCCCCGATCCTGTTCCGGGGCTGCGTAATGCCCTTCCGCCCGGACACCCAACCAATCATACAGCTCGCCCTGCAGGGAACCGCCGGTTATCCGATGGTCGCGCACCGAACCGCCAAGCAGCCCCCATTCCCAATCGTGGCGATTGACGGCGATCCTGGCCAATAGCGAGTTCCGGCTCCAGTCGGGCCGGTGTCGCCACTCGGCATCGGTGCCGCTTTCGGGCGAATACCCCAGCACCCCGACCAGGCTCAGCTGGGCAAGATTGCCAAGGCGTATCTCGGCGCGTCCGCTGTCCACCCCAGGTTTGTAAGCCCGGTAAAAGGTTTGCGCCGCAAAGGGGGCGAAGAAATCATTGGGGGAGAAATACATGGTGGTGGCCAGGTTCACCGGCTGCCGGCCAAGGCTCCACTCGGTGTTCCCCTGCACATAATGCAGGGCGGCGGTGTCCACGCTCAGGCTCGCCTCGGAATTGGTGCCGGCATGCTGTTGCCAGGAGAGCAGCCCGCTCCGTTCCGCTCCGGCAGGCGCGGCACCAAGTCCCAGACTCGGCGTGGCACGGATATTTTGCAGAACATTCAAGTCGAATCTGGCATCTTCCCGATACGTTGCCGTAGCCAAAAACCGCTGGTCCAGATCCCAGAGGATGTCCTCCCGGCTGTCATGGAATATTGCCGCCTCGGGATTGCGGCTGTAGCCGGCGCCCAGGCCGGTGAATCCCCGCAGGCTCACAGAGGTATCCTCTGACCGCCACTCGGTAAAACCCTGGCCAAGACCAGGAAAAAAGAACAGCACGCCCAAGCAAACCGCAGGCAAAAAGAAAAAACCCCTCCTCACCCGCGCACCTCGTCGTGCTCCAGCCTGCCGTCCCGGAGATGGATGAGCCGGTGGGCCCGATCCATCACCCGCTGGTCATGGGTGGAAAAAAGAAAGGTTATCCCCTGCTCCTGGTTGAGACGCGCCATGAGATCGAGGATCGCATCCGCCGTTGCCGAATCCACATTGGCGGTGGGCTCATCCGCCAGGACAATGGCGGGGTGGGAGACGATGGCCCGGGCAATGGCAATCCGCTGCTGCTGGCCGCCGGAAAGCTCGTCCGGCCTGCGTTGGGCCAGCTCGGCCATGCCGACCTCGGCCAGCACCGCCATGACCCGCTGACGGCGCAGGGCTTTAGGGATATTTTGCAGGGCCAGGACAAACTCGGCATTCTCGCAGGCAGTCAACACCGGATTGAGGTTATAGGACTGAAAGACAAAGCCGATGCGGTCGCGCCGCAGCCGGGCCAGATCGCCGCGCCCCAACTCGGCAAGATCACGCCCCTCCAGCCGCACCCTGCCATGGGACGGCTCATCAAGGGCGCCGATCAGATTGAGGATCGTCGTTTTCCCGGAGCCGGACGGCCCGCAGAGCACGCTGAACTCCCCGGCCTGCACCTGAAGGGAAAAATCCGTCACCGCAGCGACCTGCACCTTGCCCTGCTGGTAAATTCGGCTGACATTTTCGAGCTGCACAAGCGGTGGGCTGTTCATGACCTGATCTTTAATCCCTCTTAAATATGGAAGTTATTACCAATGCAGTCAAAATCCCATTGGCACGCAGCCGAGCACCGGAGAGGCTGCCGAAAAAGGGCTTTGCACTGTTTGAGGCGAAGCCGAGTTTGCAAGCGCCCGGCCACCAAGGCGGCAACACTCTTTGCCTCCCCCTTTAACAAAGGGGGGAATAAAGGCGCTCCATTCACGGAAACAGCCTGAACACGATTGCAGTAAAGGTCAAACCGTTACGAGTCCCCCGGCAAAGCCTGGGGTTTACCTTAAAGAAATTAAAACGTATTTTACCCCTGCTTCAGATTCTCCACCGGCGTGGTCCTGCCCGCCTTGAAAGCCGGAAAAATCCCGGCCACCAAGGTCAGGGAAAACACCGCCCCGGCTATGCACAGGGCGCTTTCCCGGTAGAGCCGGAACTTCATGACCGGGTCAACGAGAACCCCACCGGCACTGTAATCCTCCCCTATCTGTGCGCTGAAATCAAGGCCGACCGTGGCCATGTAGAGAAACCAGGGCGTGGTGATAACCACCCCCAGAATCAGCCCCAAAATCCCGAGCCAGCAGGACTCCAGCAGCACAAGGCGCACGACCTGTCCCGGCATCATGCCCAGGGCCATCATGATCCCGAATTCCCGTTGCCTTTCCATGACGCTCATCAGCAGGGTGTTCATGATCCCGGCGGCGATGACCAGGCCAACGAGAAATTGGAGCAGGTAGCTGAACAACCGGTCCACTCCGATAAGCCCGGCCAGATCGGCCTGGCTCTCCTGCCAGGTGAGCACGGTAATCTCCTTGCTCCTAGCCAAAAACCGGGCAAGCGTGCCCTTGACCGATTCCGCCTGCCGATGGTCGTTAAGAAAGATCGCCACCAGGGAGGCGGCGGTGGGCTCGTAGCCGAGCCCCCTGCGCACCAGGGCAAGGGGCAAAAGGACCACCCCGCCGTCCACCGAATCGTCCCCGGTTTTGAAGATGCCGCTCACCCGGCCAAGCTCGCTGACCAATTCCCCATTCGTATCGGTCATGGTGAAGACCAACTTCTTGCCCAAGCGCAGATTGAGCTTTTCCGCCATCCTTGCCCCGACCACCACCCCATGTTCCTCGCCGAGGGAAAAGCACTGCCCTGCAATAAGGGTGCGCAGAAAAATGTTATGGGCCGGGGTTTCCTGGGCCGGATCGATGGCGATAAAGACGCCGCCCACGCTCTTGGCGCCGCCGGCGAACATGGCCTGCCCCATGATGCGGACCTGCGCCGCGGTAACCCCCGGGATTTGCAAAGCCCTCTGCCGCACGGCTTCCGCCTCAAGCAAGCGCTTGTCCAGGGTCGGCGTATCCTGGTAGTCCGGGTGCTCCACGCTCAGATGCCCCAACCCCATCACCGCGCTGGTGTTGATCATGTTGGTGTAGGCGTAATCGCCGGAGGCGGTAAAGGTCACGGAGAGCAACACGCCAAAGGCCACGGAAAAGGCGGTGATCACGCTCCGCCGCTTGTTGCGCATCAGGGTTCGCCATGCCATGGTCGCAAGCTGCATCGAGGCTCTCCTAGCGATGGTGGATGGCGGCAAGCGGTTTGAGCATCGCCGCCTTGAGCGCGGGGTAGAGAATGGCCAGCCCCGCCACCAGATAGAGAAAGAGGATGGGCAGCACCACACTATTCATGGTGACCACGCAGTACCATTTCGCATCCAGGGCTACTCCGGCAATGGTTGAGGAGGATTGGACAAAACCGGAAAAATCGATGGGATGGCTGCTGAAATACAAGGAAAGGGGCAGACCGACAGCCAGGGCCAGGAAGGCGGCCACGGTGACCTGGAACATGCTCTCCGCCACGATCATGGCGAAAAGCCCCCAAGGGGAAAAGCCCAGGGCCTTCATCACCCCGAACTCGGGGATCCGCTCAAAGACGCTCATCAGCAGGGCGTTGAGGGTCAGGATGCCCACGGCGGCGTAGGTAATGAGCAGCATGATCACCAGGGAGATGTCGCTCATCTCAAAAAGCCGGGCCAGCACCGGCTGGAGCTGCCGCCAATTGCGCACCTCATGGTTGGGCAACAACCGGGCCAGCCGGGTGGTGGCTCGATTCAGATCCTCGGCGGGGATCTGCCGCTTGACCACGATCTGGTGCACCCCGTGCGGCACGATCATCATTCGGCGGAAGGTGGCGGAAGGCATGAGAAACCCGCTGCGGTCCACCCCTTCGGCCACCGACTTCAGTATCCCCCGCACCCGGAAGAGTTCATTGGCCGTGGAGCCGTCCGCGGCCTGGGCCACGACCACCACCTCGTCTCCCACCCCAAGGCCGAGGATCCGGGCCAGCTTGCGGCCAACCACCACCCCTGCCTGGTCCTCTTGGGCAAGCCATTGCCCCCGCCAGACATGCGCATTGAGGGCGGTAACCAGCGGCTCCCGCGCCAGATCGACTCCCCGCAGCTCGATGCCGCTTGAGGCATTGCCCGCCGCAGCCAAGCCGCTTGCGTAAAGGCGTGGGGCGGCAACAAAACCCTGCCGACCGAGTTGGGCCAGCACGTTCTCTTCCCCGCCAATGCGTTTATAGAGATCCGGATCAGCGCGAAAGCCCCTGGCATGGATCTGGAATTCGCCGAGATCCATGCCCACCGCATTTTTCTCCATGCCCGCGAGCCAGCCTTCCAGCAGACTTGCATAGAAGATCATGATCGCGCAGGCAAAGGCCATTGCCCCCACGGTGATCCAGGTTCTGGTCCTGGCGCGGTTGAAATTTCGTAGGGCAAAGAAAAGAATCTGCACGTTTCATCCCCGGGAATAAGCGGTTTTCTCAGCGACGGCGTAACTCCAGCAGCGAAAAAAGCGTGTCCGGCAGGTCCAGATCAAAACGCATGGCTTCGTAAATCAGCTCCGTGTATTCCCCGGGCTTGTCCGTGGGCACCACCTTGAGCAGGGCGGGCAGGAGGCGGCCCCCCATGTTCTTGACCTCGCTGAAATAGATGGTGCGGGCCAGGACATTGTCTTCGTCGTAATAGGTGGCGAGCAGCGGCAGATGGCCATGGGCCGTAACACTCATCACGATCCTGCCCCAGACCACGGCGGCATCGGGGTGCGGCAGCAGGGTGAATTCGATGACCTCTTTACCGTCCCTTTTCCCCTTAAAGCTGATGCGCGGGTCATAATCCTCGGCCAGCCGCGACTCCTTGACCAGGTCGTCGTTGGTGAAATGGCTGCCCATCCAGGCGCTCATCATCATGCTGGAGGTAAGGCGGATGGTGCGATCGGTCTTGGGAAGATAGGTGTACATGGTGTTGCCGGTTTTCAGGCTGGCCGTATCCTTTTCCTTGAGCGGCGAGACGATGCGGACCAGGGATTTGTCCTTGCCCTTGGACCAGATATCCATAAGCATGGTCCGGGTGTAGTTGGCGGTTTTCACCTCCATGCGCACCCTGCCCTGGGAGCTGGTGGCGCGCCAGAGGTCGTCGATCTCCAGAAGGATAGCGCGGGCCTCCTGCTCGTCTTGGGATGGCTGGGATGGTTGGGATGGGGCGGAGGCAGCGTTCCCTGCCAGCCAAAAAATCCCCCCGCCTGCAATCAGCAGGACCAGGAAAATAGAGGCCGGCAAGGATGACCGGTTCACAACAAGGTGCCCGTATAGTTGAAGGTACTGAATCTGCGTCCCCCGCGCCCAGGCTGGCCCGACTGACGGAAGGCAACGACCAGCTCGTCCGGCCTGGGCCGCAGGTGGGAAAGATCAACCACCCCATACGCCACGCCCCGGCCGGCAAGCTCCACGCTGTGCGGCAACAGGGAAAAAGGCTGATCAGCCACGGCCACGGTCTGGCCCCAGCACTGCTTGAGAACGATCACCTCGCCCTTGGGGCTGACCAGGGGCTGGTCGTATTTGAAAAACGGGGAGGCCAGCCGGGCGGTGAAGAGCGGCGGCAGGCCGTAGATGGTCATGCCCATGGGCAGCGCATTCTTATGGCCAAAGACATCGAACAGGTTCCGGCGGTCGGTTTCAATGGCCAGCTGGACGTTGTTCAGCCCCAATCCGACCAGGGCCTGCACGCTCATGCTGTTCAAGACATTCAGGGTATAGTCGCCAAAGAGCAGCAATCTCTCGGCCGGAGGTTGCCCTGAGCGGCCTTTTTTGCGGCCCGCCGGAGCACTTCCCTCCCCAGGTTCCGCCACCGCTTGGACACCCGCCTCAAACAACAACCGCTGGCCGATATGACCGATCTGCCAGGCATTGTAGCCGCTACCGCGCAGATGAGCGATGGCCTCGCGGTAAAACTCCAGATCCGCCTCCAGGATCACCGGAGGCAGGGCCCAGACCAAGCGCCGCCGGTAGGGAGTCAACCGTTTTTGCTGCCGGGAGTATTGGGCAAAGGTCTGCCGGGACAGGGTGATGACCAGACGCGACGGCGGGGTGGGCAGCTGGACTTTAAGCGATTCAAAATCGTCGATCTTCAGCCACCATTCCAGGGGCAGCTGCACCTGGGGCACGCCCCGGCGACCCTGGGCCTGGCCCTGCGCCTGGCCATGAGCCTGAACCTGGCTGCGTCCGGGCCGCTCCTCCCTGGTCTTGGCCGCGCTCGGCCGGTTGACCGGCTTGCCCAAAAAATGGGCAATCTGGGCAAGCTTGCGCGGATCAACCAGATTGGCCACCTTCTTGCTGAACAAGCCCGGCTGGATACCCTTCCTGGCTGGTTGCTGGCGGCGCTCGCCGACATCGACCTTATAGAGGCTGTCACCCCATTGCGCGCCGGGCGGCAGATCCACCTGCACCTTGCTGCCCGCCTTGGCCTGCTCAAGCGCCATTTTCCCCTGCCACAACCCTTTGAGGGTAAAGGACTGCCGCTCGCCCGAGCCCTCCTGATGGATGCGCAGCCGGTCGCCAACCCGGAGCGGTTCCTTCAGGGTCATCTGGGCGCGATTACCGGTAACCTTCTCGGTCTTGCCCAAAAACAACCCGATGTTGCCCGAGTGCTGGGGGGCGATGATATCCGCCGGCTGGGCTTTCTTAAAATACCCCAGCGAGGCTTTGCGGCCCATGGCCTGCTCCAGCAGCTCCTTGGCCTCGGCCAGCACTTCGGGGGTCGCGGGATTATCCAGGGCCAGCCGATAGGCCTTGACCACCGATCCCACATACTGGGCGCTGCGCATCCTCCCCTCGATCTTGAGCGAGCTGACCCCTGCCTGCCGCAGCTGGGGGATCAGCTCAAGCCCGGCCAGGTCGTTCATGGAAAAAAGATACCCAGCCGGAGCCCCTGCCCCACGTCCCTTGGCGCCCCAGGTGTAACGACGGCGACAGGGCTGGACGCAACGGCCCCTGAGACCGCTTTTTCCGCCGAGATAACTGCTGAACAGACATAAACCGGAATAGGCGAAACAGAGCGCCCCATGCACAAACACCTCAAGCTCCACCGGGCACTGCTTGTGGATCTGGCCTATCTCGGCCAGGGTCATCTCCCGGGCCAGAACCACCCGCTTGAAACCCATCTCGGAAAACTGCCTCACATTGAGGGAATTGTGCGCGCCCATGAGGGTGCTGGCATGCAACCGCAGCCCGGGAAAGAACTTCCGGGCCAGGTAGGAGATGCCGAGATCCTGAACAATAAGGGCGTCGGCGTTGAGCACTTCGAGGGCAGCCAGCTCCTCCACCGCCTTACCGATCTCTTCTTCCTTCATCAGGCTGTTCATGGCCAGATAGACCTTGACCCGGTTCTTGTGGGCATGGTCTATCATGGCCGCCACCTCGGCCAGGGAGAAATGGCGGGCCAAAGCCCTGGCATTAAAGGCCGGGGCGCCGATGTAGATGGCATCAGCCCCGCTCTCCACCGCCGCCTCAAAGGCCTCGATGGTGCCGGCCGGGGCGAGCAGTTCCATGTTCCGTGCAGAATGTTTTTCCATTGGTCTACTGTACCAGATTGGGAGCCAATCCGCTCCCGGCAAAATCAGCGGACAGCCAAAGGGAGGCAAGGATGAAGGGAACTAAACCGCCTGATTTCTCTCGCCGAACAACGCCGTGCCCACCCGCACCAGGGTGGCGCCTTCCTCGATAGCCACTTCGAAATCACCGGACATGCCCATGGAGAGCTCCACCCTCCCATGCAGGCCTAAAAGGCCCTGGGCCGTCAGCTCTTCCCCCAGCAAACGAAGCCGCCGGAAATAGCCCCGGCTTTCCTCCGGATCCTCGGCAAAGGGCGGCATGGTCATGAGTCCTTGCAGGATCAGGTGCGGAAACTGCTGCAGCTCGCGGCACAGCTGTCCGGCTTCCTCCGGGGCAACCCCGGCCTTTTGCGCCTCGCCGCCCACGTTGACCTGCACCAGGACGGGCATGGTCTTGCCCAACTCGGCGAGCCTCGTTTCCAAAGCCTTGGCCAGCTTGAGCCGGTCAATGGTTTCGATGCAATCAAAGATCTCCGCCGCGATCCGGGCCTTGTTGGACTGCAGATGCCCGATGCAATGCCAGATCAGACCCTGACCCAAGGCCGCGACCTTGTCTTCAGCCTCCTGCAGATAGTTTTCACCGAAAACCTTCTGCCCGGCAGCCATGGCCTCCCGGATTGCCTCCACAGGTTGACGCTTGCTCACCGCCACCAGCCGCACCGAATCCGGATCGCGCCCGGCCCGCTCCGCCACAGCCCGGATCCGAGCCCGGATTATCTCGATATTTGCAGCCACCGTTCCCATCTTTTTCACCGTCCTTCCAGGCCGAAAAGGCGCACCGCATTCATGGTGGTCTGCCGGGCCACCTCTTCAAGCGAAATCCCTTTCAGCTCCGCCACCTTTTGGGCGGTAAAAAGCATAAGCTGCGGCTCGTTGCGCTTCCCGCGTTTTGGCACCGGGGCAAGGAACGGCCCGTCCGTCTCAAGAACCAGGGAATCGAGGGGGATCTCGCGCACCGCCTCCTGGAGCATCTCGGCCTTGGCAAAGGTCACGACCCCTGGGATGGAGATATAAAAGCCCAGGGCCAGCACCCGCCGGGCAAAAATCGCATCTCCGGAGAAGCAGTGCATCACCCCTCCGGCGGGAAACGGCCCGGCTCCCTCAAGCATCTCCATGATATCGTCATGGGCCTCCCGGTCGTGGATCACCAGGGGCAGTTGCAGTTCCTTGGCCAGGGCGACCTGCCGGGCAAAATGCTCCTTTTGCAGGGCAACCGAGGCGTAATTCTTCACATAATCAAGACCGATCTCGCCGTAGGCCACGACCTTGGGGTGGCCACACAGCCCCCGCAACTCCATATAATCAGCCTCGCTGAGTTCCGCGACATTATGGGGATGCACCCCCACCGTGGCATGGACGCCCTGGTGCTGTTCAGCCAGCCCAATGGCCCGGCGCGAGCTTTCCAGATCAATGCCCACGCTGATGATCCGGGTGACCCCTGCGGCCATGGCCCGCGCCAGCACCGCCTCATAATCCGCCGCATAGGCCGACATGTCGAGATGACAGTGGGTGTCGATCAGCACTGCCCCGTTGCCTGGCACCGGCAGGGCAATCTCTGTTTTCTGGGTTGTTTTTTCCATGTACGCCTCCCTGGCCCAGTTTCTAACAGGTTTTTATTTCTTGCGCAATACAGGCCGCCACACGGAAACCGTTTGACAAACCCTTGTGCAACAGGCTATGATTTTCTTGAAATTTCAGGGTGTTCCGAACAATTACACACCGATAATCCTTACAGCGCGACCCGCCCTCATCCCCATGCCTTCACCGATTCTTGAAGCCATCGAACAACGGCGCAGTATCCGGAATTTCACCGAACAGACGGTGGACAGCAATACGCTCTATGAGATCATCCAGGCCGGAGTTTGGGCGCCTTCCGGCCTGAACAACCAACCCTGGCGGTTCGCCATTGTCACGGATGCTGCCATCCGCGCCCGCCTGGCCGAACAGACCACCTACGGCCATATTGTCCTCGGCGCCCCGGCCCTGATCGGGGTGTATCTTGACAGGCAGGCCATGTATGATGACCTTAAAGACGCCCAATCCGCCGGGGCCTGCATCCAGAACATGTTGCTGGCCGCCGAGGCCCTCGGGCTGGGCGCGGTCTGGCTCGGGCAAATCCTGAAAAATCGCGAGAAGGTCGGCGAGATCCTTGGCCTTGCCGCGAATCTGGAGTTGATGGCAATCATCGCCATCGGCCACCCGAGCCGGCGCGATCAACAATCACAGAGAAAACCATTGGCGGAATTCATCGTCAAAGAGTTATAACCGTATTGTCTTTCACACCCTTATCAGGAGGCCTTCCATGACCACGCCACGCAAACCGTTTCACACCATTTTTCTCTCAAGCGTTCTTGCCCTTGCCAGCCTTGCCGCCCTGAGCGGCTGCGCCGAATTGGGCATGGGCGGCAGCACCGACCAAGCGCAATCCTCGGATCCCTTTGCCTCCACTGCCGCTTCCTCCGCGGAACAGCCTTACCGGGCCAATGAATTTTCCGACATCCTGATCCCCAGCGAGTTCGACTGGAACCGGGAAAAAAGCATGATCGTCCGGACCGACTCCTTTGCCGGCGGGGTGCTGCAATACAATGGACGGGTGGACATCTCCTCGGCCGCCGATTTTTTCAGCAACAACATGCCCAGAAATGGCTGGAAGCTCGCGGGCTCCACCAGGTACAAAAACATCCTGCTCGCCTTCACCAAACCGAACAAGACCTGCACCATTGTCCTCTCCGAGGATAAGCTGCTCATGCGCACGGATATTGCCATCTATGTCACCGAAGACACCTCCGCGGGCAGCGCCAAATCGGCAAACCCTTTTGGCTCTGGGATGTAAGGGCTCGTACGGCGCGAATCCATGTCTCTTTTAACCGATAAAAAGATTCTTCTCGGGATTACCGGAAGCATTGCCGCCTACAAGGTGGCGGACTGGGTTCGCGCCCTGCGCCGGGAAGGCTGCCAGGTCACCGTGGTCATGACCGAGGCTGCCTGCAGGTTCATCACCCCCCTGACCATGGCGGCCCTGTCCGGCAATCCGGTGCACACCGGGATGTTCGCCGCCGAGGCGCCGGAAACCATTCCCCACATCAACCTGGCCAGGGAGCATGATCTGCTGCTCATCGCCCCGGCCTCGGCCCAGACCATCGCCCGGCTGGCCCATGGCTTGGCCGACAATCTGCTCGCCACCGTCGCCCTGGCCTCCTCCGGGCCGATCCTGGTCTGCCCGGCCATGAACAGCGTCATGTTCCAACATCCGGCCACCCAGACAAACCTTGCCACCATCAGATCGTTCGGATACCAAGTAATCGAACCCGATTGCGGGAAAATGGCCTGCGGCGAAGAAGGCCCCGGTCGCCTGACAGAGTGGGAAAACGTGCGGCAGGCCATCCTCACCGCCTTTGCCCCCCAGGATCTTGCCGGCGAACAGGTGCTCATCACCGCCGGTCCCACCAGGGAATCCTTTGATCCGGTCCGATTCCTGAGCAATCCTTCCACCGGCAAGATGGGCTATGCCCTGGCGGCCACGGCCAGACAACGGGGGGCAACGGTCACCCTGATCAGCGGCCCCACCGGTCTGGCCGCCCCGCCGGGAGTCCGGCGCATCCAAGTAACCACCGCCGCTGAAATGCAGGCACAGGTCATGGACTGCCTCGCAGCGACGACCATTGTCGTCAAGGCTGCGGCGGTTTCCGACTACCGGCCCGCCGAGCCCCAGCCCCACAAGGTGAAGAAAGGGGAGGCAGCCCTCTCCCTGCCGCTCGTCGCCAACCCGGACATCCTGAAGGAACTGGGGGAACGCAAGCGCGACTCCGCGAATTTTCCGCTGCTCATCGGCTTTGCCGCCGAGAGTCGTGATCATCTCCAGGAAGGGGCGAGAAAACTCAAGGAAAAAAATCTTGATCTGATCGTGGTCAACGATATTGGCGGAACGGAAGAAACCGGCTTTGGGGCCGACACCAACCGAGTCACCCTGCTTGACCGCAATGGCGTACAGGAGGATGTGCCGCTGTTGAGCAAGGAAGAAACAGCCCACCGGATCTGGGATGCGGTGGCCAGACTGATTGATGGATAACCGCTATTTTTTGTTACGCCGCCGCAACTCGTCGTGAAAATCCGGATACAGCTTCTTGACGCAGTCAGGGCAGATGCCGTGACTGAAAAGCGCATTGGAATGCTTGCTGATATATTCCTCTATCTGGTTCCAGTAGCCGGTGTCATCCCGGATCTTTTTGCATGAGGCGCAGATGGGCAGAAAGCCGCTCAAGACCTTCACCTCCTGCATGGCCTTTTGCAGCTGGGCAATGAGCTGCTCTTTCTCCGCCTCTGTCCGTTTGCGTTCCTCGATTTCCAGCACAAGCTTCCCGTTGGCCTCATCAAGCTCCCTGGTCCTCTCGCTGATCTTCTTTTCCAGATTGCAATAGATATCCAGGTACTTTGAGGTGGCATCCTCATACTCTTCCCTGGTCAGGCGAAGCTCGTTGCCCAGGTGGCGCACCTCTGTCTCAAGCTCCTGAATACGCTGGATGCGTTGGCGAAGATCCGCGTCGCTGCTGCTCATGCAATCAGGTATCCTTTCTGCTCTATTTTCCCCAGCTCTTCCCTGACGATCTCAATGATGGCGCGCAAGGCATACCACTGCAGGCCAAGATCCCGGACATACTGCTGCAAAATCTCCCGGTCGGGAAGCGGCATGGCAACATAGCCATATCCCTGTTCAAACATGAGATAATCGGCGATGAAGATTGTTTTTACAAACAGGCGGTGTTCTTCCCTGGCGCCCTCGGGATTATGATGAAAGCCTATGCCGTCGATGAGTTCCGCCGGAAAATTCCAGTTCTCGGCCAGCCCCTTGCCGACCAGACCATGGTCGTAGCCAAAGCAGGAATTTTCGCCATCGGTCAAGGGTTGGGGTATATCCTCCAAGACCTGCAACAGATGCATGAATTCCCGGTGCAGGAGCTGATCTTCGACAATGACCCCGATGTCGTGCATCAACCCGGCGGCATAGGCATTGTTTCCCTTCTCGCCGAACTCCCGCCGGTAAATGGTCTTGGCAAGAAGGGCGACGCCCAGGCTGTGGCGCCACAACTGCAACCGCGAATAGCCGCCGACGGGGGTGCCGCCACGGTAGAGTTCGCTCATCTTCTGGGTGAGGATAATTTCCTTGAGCGTGTCAAACCCTATCCAGATCAGGGCCTGCTGGACATCGCTGATGGTCTTGGAAGTGGCGTAGTAGGATGAATTGGCGACCCGGAGAATCTTTGCCGTCAGCGGCGGGTCAAGCTCAATAAGCTTGATGAGATCAGAGGAGCTGGCGGCAGGATCGCTGATCAGGGACAATATCCCGCCCACCGTCCCTTTGATGGAGGAAAGGGTCGAGGTCTCGACAAGTTCCAGCAGACCGGCCAAGGAAATATTGGTTTTTTTCGCACCATCCATGGGGCTTCGCCTTCCGGAAAAATTTTAGCCTGCAATGCAACAGACTTTACATAACCGGCGGTCCGACCACATCCCTCCGGCGGATCTCGTGCCCGCTCCGTTTTGTCACCACCGCGGCAGCGGTATTTGCCGAAACCTTCAGGATCATGATTTCCCCGGTAGTCCGCCCCTCTGCCCGATCCTCCCCTGCCACCGACAACAGATCTCCGGGCGCAAGCCCCTGATCCGCGCCGATATTCAGATAGAGAATATCCTCGGGTCCGGCAAGCTGGCGCATCATATGCACCGCCACCACCGCCCCTTTGACGGAGACCGCCCCGGCCTGCGACGGACGGGCGGGAACCGTGGGCCGTTCCGGGATCTGCCCAAGCATGTCATCGGTTCGCACCTCGGCATAGGCGCGCCGGATAACAGCCTCCTGCCGCGATGCATCGGAGGCGACAATCTCAACAATGGCGATATCCGCCAACAGATGCCCGGGGCTCTTGCTGAAATAGCTCAAGGACTCAACCTTGCCCATATCCCGGTACACGCCGAACTGCTGGCCGACCTGCGCGCCAGGGGCAGAGACCAAGATGGTCTCGCCGAGAGCCGCGCCCTGCCAACCCTGTCCGGTGCGCAGCACCTTTCCTCCATTGGGAATATCATAGGTAACCATGCCGATCCCCCGGTCATAATACCGGGCAGGATCGATTGCCAGGCCCCCCCTGGCCTGTACACCTGCAAGAGGCTGATCTTTTTTCACCACGACGAGAGGCAGCGGTTCGGCGGTAGAAGCCAATCCTGCCCGGGCAAGGGGAGAAGATCCGGATTCCACCGGGCCGATACCGCTGTCCGCGGACACCTCCTTGACCAAAGCCTTTTTCCTCCCTGGAATCCTAACGAGTTGGCCCGGCTTAATCAGGTGGGGGTTGGCGATCCCGGGATTAAACCTCCAAATTTTCGGCCAGAGCAGCGGATCATTGAGATAGCCTCCGCTCAGATCCCAGAGGGTGTCCCCTTTTTGCACCGCATGGGTGGTCGTATTGTCCGCCCAAATTTCCCTGGCGCCGAAGATTCCGCAGGCAGAAGCGATGATCGCCGCGGTTACAATAATTTTTTTCATGGGATGCTCCTCTCGAACCGGACACGATATATAAAAAAACAGCCTCACCGGCCCCAAACGGTGCGACCGATACTATCATCTACGCAAGGTTTCCAAAAATTGTCAAGACGATGCTGCGGTTAGCCGAATTTTACACCGATGGCGGTTGCATCCGGCTCCCGCCCGGCGGGGTGAAAAAACGCAACCGCAGGGCGTTGGAGACCACGGAAACCGAACTCATGGCCATGGCCCCGCCCGCGATCATGGGGTTTAGGGTGGGGCCGCCGAAAAGGTGCAGAACCCCCGCAGCCACCGGAATGCCGATGATGTTGTAGATAAAGGCCCAGAAGAGATTCTGCTTGATATTGCGCATGGTGGCGCGGCTCAGGGAAAGCGCGGCGATCAGGCCGGAGAGATGCCCCTTCATCAGCACGATATCGCCGGACTCGATGGCCACGTCGATGCCGGTGCCCATGGCAATGCCGACATCCGCCTTGGCCAGGGCCGGGGCATCGTTGATGCCGTCGCCCACCATGGCGACCCGGAACCCTTCCGCCTGCAACTCCGCCACCTTTTCCACCTTCTGATCCGGCAGCACTTGAGCAAAGACCTCGCTGATTCCTGCCTGGGCGGCGATGGCCCGGGCCGTGATCTCATTATCGCCGGTGAGCATGAAGATCTTGATCCCCATTTGTTCCAGGGCGTTGATGGTCGCGGGCACCTCGGGTTTAAGCCGGTCGGCAATGGCCAGAAGCGCGACGAGCTTGCCATCCGCCGCACAGTAAAGCGCGGTCTTGCCCGCCCCGGCAAAGCCGTGGGCGATTTGCTCAACCGCCATGCCAAGCCCCGTGACATTCTCCTCCGCCATGAACTCCCGGTTGCCGAGCAAGACCTTCTCGCCCCGCACCACGGCCCGGATACCCCGACCCGGCACCGCCTCGAAATGCGAAGGCTCCGCCAAGGCCAACCCCTTTTCCCTGGCACTATTGACAATGGCCTCGGCCAGGGGATGCTCCGAGCCGCTCTCGGCGCCGGCCACCAGGGCCAGAATCCGGTCGGCATCCATACCCGCTGAAATCGCCTGCACATCGGTCAATTCCGGTCGGCCATGGGTCAGGGTTCCGGTCTTGTCAAAGACCACGGCGTCGATCTTCTGCGCCATCTCCAACGCCTCACCGCTTTTCACCAGCACTCCCAACTGGGCGCCGCGGCCGGTGCCGACCATGATCGAGGTCGGGGTGGCCAGCCCCATGGCGCAGGGGCAGGCAATGACCAGCACGGCAATGAATATCCGCAAGGCAAAGGGGAACTCGGCCTGCCCGAGAAAATACCAGGCCAAACCTGCAAAAATGGCAAGGACAATAACCGTGGGCACGAAATAGAGACTGATGCGGTCCGCCAGATTGGCAATGGGCGCCTTGGAGCCCTGGGCCTCGCGGACCATGGTGATGATCCGGGCCAACACCGTGTCCTGCCCCACCTTCTCGGCCCGCATCTGTAATAGGCCATTCTTGTTCAGGGTGGCGCCCACCACCGGATCGCCGACCTCCTTGGAAACAGGCAGGGATTCGCCGGTGAGCATGGATTCGTCCACACTGGAACGGCCCTTGACCACCGAGCCATCCACCGGGATGCGCTCGCCCGGCTTGACCAGCAAAATATCGCCCGTCTCGATCTCCGCCACCGGAATCCGTTTCTGCTCGTCATTGACAACAAGGGTAGCCTCCTCCGGCGCCAGGGCCATGAGCTGACGGATGGCGTCCGAGGTGCGCACCTTGGAGCGGGTCTCCAGATACTTGCCCAGGGAAACCAGGGCGATAAGCACCCCGGCCGACTCGAAATAGAGATCCATGACCCTGGCCATGGCCTCGATACCCAGACCGATCTCGATCAGATTCCAGGTGCTGTAGACAAAGGCGGCGCCCGTGCCGATGGCAATGAGCGAATCCATGTTGGGCGCGCCGCGCCACAGAGCCGGAAAGCCGAGCTGGTAAAAATTCCGGCCCGACCACATGATCGGCAGCACCAGAAGAAACTGGACAAAACCGAAGGTGAACGGCGAGTGATGGGGGGCCAGAAACAAGGGCAACGGCAGACCGGCCATCTCGCCCATGGAAAGAAGCAACAACAAAACGGCAAAGGCAAAGGCCGGATAAAGGCGCTTTGCCATGGCAGCAAGCCGGGCAAGGGCCTCCTCCTGCTGCCGCTCGAAATCCGAGCCCCCGGCAGGTCCGGCCGCCTGAGCCTTGAAGCCAAGCCGCTCTATGGCCTCGCGGATCTGCCGCTGGCTGACAACCTCGGGATCAAAGACCACCGTTGCCGACTCCGTGGCCAGATTCACTTGCATGGACCGCACCCCGGCCATACCCCCCACCACCTTTTCGATCCGGGCGGAGCAGGAGGCGCAACTCATGCCGCCAATGGCCAGGGCCAGCCTGGTTTCCTTTTCCGGCAGTACCAACTCGAAACCCAGGCCCTTGACGATCCCGGCAATGTCCGCCAGGCTGAGCCGGCCGGACTCCCACTCCACCTCCAGGCTCTCGGCGGCAAGATTCACTGCTGCCGCCCGGATACCCTCGGTGCCGGCCAACACCTTTTCGATGCGGGAAGAACAGGAGGCACAATGCATGCCCCGGATGGCAACCCGCTGTTTTTCGGTTAACTGTGTCATGCCTGCATTGCTCCGATGTTGATTATTCTTCCCTTTCACGGTAAATTACGCACCTGTGAAAAAAATCATTTGCGTCCGACAATACTTTGGTTTTGAGTATAAATTTTCACGGTCAACAATCCATCAAGGAGCCCCCCATGCCAACCATCCAGATAAAGGGTATGCGCTGCGGCCATTGCGCGGCCTCGGTCACCACCGCACTCAACGCCATCGACGGCATCAGCGAGGTAAACATCGCTTTGGACAAAGGCGAAGCCACTTTCAACCAGAGCAAGGATGTACCCATGGCCGACATCAAAAAAGCCATTGCAGCCATCGGCTTCGAGGTGATGGACTAAATCGGGGCGGCAAAAATCTACAGCACCATGACCACCGACGCATGCCCCTTGAAGGCACGGTACTGGGCCTCACGGTCCTCGGCGCTGACCACGACAAGCTCAACGTCCAAGCAGAGATACTTGCCGCCGCTGCTTGAGTTGGAAAGCGTTACCAAACATTCCCGCGCCTGAACAACCTCGACGATGGCCGCCCGCAGTTCCTCCTGCTCCCTGCCGATGATCTTGTACACCCAAGAGCAGGGGTACTCCAGCTCGACCTTCTGCTTGCAGTCATTCAACAACACGACCAGCCTCCGTATTTTCTCTCTTCCGCTCCACGGGAAAACGCGCCCAAAAACTCATCATACCAGACCCACCCTCCCTTCGCCAACACTCAGCACAACCGGAGACCTCACGAGCCCCCACCCTCCCCACAAAAATAAGTTGAATTTTTCGTCCATATTCTGACATGATATTTTATCGTTAATAATTATTTTGTCTTATCACTACTGTTACAGGTATGCCCATGGCACAATTAAAAATTATCACCCTTGTATTGATTGCCCTGCAGCTCTCCCTCGCGCCGATTGCAGGTGCGGCGGAAATGCCCGCTTCCTACTCCCTGGGCGGGCAGTACCTGGAACAGGGCAAATTCGAGGAAGCCTACACGGAGCTTCACAAGGCGTTTCTCCAGGAACCCGGCCACCCGGATCTCAACTTCCAGCTTGGCCGAGCCGCCTTTGAAACCGGCCGATTCGAGGAAGCGATCATGGCCTACGAACGGGTTCTCCTCGCCGACCCCGAGGCCCAGCGGGTTAAACTTGAACTGGCCCGCGCCTATATGCAGATGGGTTCCCGCGAGGTAGCCAAGCAGTATTTCAAGGAGGTTCTCGCCACCAACCCGCCGGAGCAGGTGTGGAAGAACATAGAAAAATTCCTCGCCACCATCGAGGAATCAGAGCAGAAACATTTTATAAACGGCACCTTCACCCTTGGCCACGCCTGGGACGACAACGCCCGCTCCGCCCCGGTCAGCGACCGGATCTCCGCCGGGCTTTTCGAGTTTCAGCTCACCGGACAAAGCGCCAGCCCCCAAAGCGACCAGACCAACAACGCCACCCTGGTTCTCAACCACATCTATAAAAACGAAGAATACCCCTTCATGTGGAAAACCGCGGCAACCTCCTACAATTCCCTGTACCAGAGCCTCTACGATCTC
>JBAYUD010000022.1:0-40363 GCA_041675265.1 Desulfurivibrionaceae bacterium
CGGCAGTGGTTCATGGCAAGCTGGTAGAGCCAGGCCCCGAACTTGCTTTCGTCCTTGAGCTTGTCTATCTGCCGGAACACGGTGACGAAGATATCCTGGGTGAGATCCTTGGCCTCGTCCTCCTGCTTGACGTAGCCAAGAGCCAGGTTGTAAATCTTCCTCTGGTAGAGCGTCACCAGCCGGTTGAAAGCCTGCTGGTCCCCCTGGCGGAAGGCGCGGACAAGTTCGGTTGCTTCTTGGTATGGCATCGTGATCCGCTTGCCCCAAGGGCCAGGGCAAATTTTTGCTGTTATAATTAAAGACAACTGCCTGGCTAAAAAGTTCCAGGTAAAGTGGGGAATGCGCTCCGGCGTCTTTTCCCCAAATGGGGCGCGGCGAAGAGAGGCTCTTTTCAAATTAAGCCATTATAACAAAATAAACCTGCCATTTAAATGGCAAGAATGGCATAAGGATCCGTACAGGCTGACTACGCTGCTGTCAACGGAGAGGGAAGGGGAAAAAATGATTGTTCCGTCTCCATTGACACTGCTGCAACTTCCAAACAAAAAAGGTCAAAAGAACAACAGGACCGCGTGGGGATTCGTGGTACATTGCCTTGCGGCCATGGTTGAAAGAATCCCCCTCATTGGGTATCTTGCTTTTTTGGGTAGCCGAATTCCGTGTTCTCTTTTTATTGAGATTATGCATGATAGAAAAAATTGTAACTGATCTGAAAAATATCTTTGTCTTTAAGGAGACCACCCGGGTCGGGGATATCGTCCTGATTGTGGCGGAACGGATTATGTACGCCTTGGTCACCGGAATCGAACGGGATTATGCCAAAAAAGAGGAATGGTGGCAGGTGAGCTTGCAACTGTTGACCATTCCTCCGCAGAAGACGGTATGGACCCTGCGGACGCCGCAGTTCACCGGTCAGGAGATATTCACCATGGGGGGGGAGGAGCGGTTTATCAAGGCCATTGACTTTGGCGGGGGCGACGAAACGGCAGAGAAGAAAAGCGATGGGCAGACCGGGGCCGGGAAAAAGAAAGTTCCTTTTCTCAAGGTGATCAAATAGGAGACAGGCGGGTCAGGCGCTCTTGCTGCAACCGTTCATGCCAAAGAAGTTTTCAACCCTCTTCATCATCTGCTTGTAACACTGGGGGCAATAGCCGTGCGAAAGCCGTACCCCGGACCTGGCAGCCTGTTTAGCCCAGCCTGTGTGATTTTTTGTTTTGTGACAGACGCAGCAGATTACTTGCATGATTTGACTCCTCGTTGCCATTTAATCAATAGATCGGGATAGTTTTTGGAAAACTTAAGCGCTGTTACGGAATATTTGCATGTTATTGCCAACGGCTTGATGGAAAAATGGGGAGAAGCATGACGCAGCCAGGAGGGGAAAGAGGGATCATCGCCCGTATCCGTCAGGCGGCGGGGAGCTCCGGAGATCTCGTGGTCGGGATAGGCGATGACTGCGCGGCATACAAACCGTCTCCGGGCCGGCTCAACCTGGTTACCACCGATACCATGGTGGCCGGGGTTCATTTTGATTCGGCTTGGCATCCTCCCCTTGAATTGGGCAGAAAGGCGGCCTCGGTCAATATCAGCGATATTGCGGCCATGGGCGGGGTGCCCCGCTTCGCCCTGCTTTCCCTGGCCTTGACTCCTGGATTCGGGAGTGAGTGGCTGGATGCGTTCATGGCCGGTTTTCTCGCCGTGCTTTCCGAGCACGGGGTTGTGCTGATCGGCGGGGATACGGTGCAGAGCGCGCATGAGAGCGTGCTTTCCGTCACGGTGCTCGGGGAGATGGCCGAGGGCGAGTTGATTACCAGAAAGGGAGCCAGGCCCGGCGATGTGGTCCTGGTCAGCGGCGTTCTGGGCGAGGCGGCTGCCGGGCTGGCCCTGTGCCGGATGGGGCTGGCACGGGATCCCGGCTGGCAGCCCTTGGTCGGAGCGCATCTGGACCCTGTTCCCCAGGTACCCCTGGGCCGGGTGCTGGCCGTGAGCGGCTTGGTTCATGCCATGCAGGATCTCTCCGATGGCCTGGCCACCGATCTGGCCCATATCTGCGCGGAGAGCGGGGTGGGGGCGGAGGTGGCGGCGGAAAAGGTTCCCCTGTCGCCCTTGTTGCGCAAGGCGGCGGAAATTTGCGGCCAGCCCCCCCTTGATTGGGCGCTTGCCGGGGGGGAGGACTATCAATTGCTCTTTACCGTAGGAGAGCAGGAAGTGGCGCGGCTCTGTGCCCTGGTCAGGGAGAAAATCGGCAGGGAACTCTTTGCCGTAGGCCGTATTGTCGAAGGAGGCGGGGTTTTTCTTGTAGAGGCAGGGCAGCGCCGGGAGATCAGCTATCGAGGCTATGAACATTTCAGATAACAGGCTGGAGGCTCCGCCCCTCCCGGAAGCATTCAGCATGCGGATCACCGTTGCGCCCGAGGATGCGGGCACGGTGTGTGCATTGATCGCAGCCCGTGCCGGGCTTGCCAAGAGCCGGGTCAAAGACGCCATGTGCAAGGGGGCGGTCTGGCTGACCGGGAAAAGGGGCGGGCGGAAACGGTTGCGCAAGGCAACCGCGCAACCGGGGCCAGGCGATATCCTGGACCTGTTTTATGACGTGCGGCTTCTGGCGATAAAACCCCCGGTGGCCCAATGTCTGCACGATGCCGGCCAGTACAGCGTCTGGCTGAAACCAGCCGGGCTCCTCGCCCAGGGCACGGATTACGGCGATCACTGCTCGCTGGTCCGTCAGGTCGAGGTTCATTTCCGGATGAAGCGGCCGGTCCTGCCCGTGCACCGGCTCGACAGGGAGGCGGCCGGGTTGATGATTCTCGCCCACACCAAGACTGCGGCAGCCAAGCTTTCCAAATTGTTGCAGGACAATGGTATCGACAAGCAGTATCGGGTCACCGGGCTCGGCCGTCTCAGCCCGGAGGAGGGGGTGATCGAATTGCCTCTGGACAACAAACCCGCCCTCACCCGATATATCCTTACTGCCTATGATCCGGCCAGCGACACCTCGGTGGCCGAAGTCACCCTCAAGACCGGACGTCTGCATCAGATCCGCCGCCACTTTGCCCTGCTCGGCCATCCCGTTCTCGGCGATCCGCGATACGGCCAGGGGAACAAGAACAGCACCGGCATGGAGCTTGTTGCCCATCGGCTCGTCTTTCGCTGCCCCATTACCCGAAAAGAGGTGCGCATCAGCCTCGATGCGCAGGAAGGAGAGGTTATTTCCTAGTTTTTTGGCCGAGGGGCTTGAGCGAGGCAGGGCCGCCCATGAGCCGCATCTGCTGCTGGATGTGCCAGGCCCGTTGGCTGATGTAGCCGGAGGGCCTGGCCGCGCTTGAGCGCAGGGGGCTGGGGAGGATTGCCGCCAGGATGGCGGCTTCCGCGCTGTTCAGCTTGGCGGCGGATTTGTGGAAGTAGGCCCGGCTGGCAGCCTCGACCCCGAAGATGCCTGGGCCGAACTCCGCCACGTTGAGGTAGACCTCGAGAATGCGTCGTTTGGGCCACAGGCCCTCGAGCAGCAAGGTGAAGTAGACCTCCATTCCTTTACGAACAAAGCTCCTTCCCGGCCAGAGGAAGAGGTTCTTGGCAACCTGCTGGGAGATGGTGCTTGCCCCGTGCACCCGTTTCCGGCGCTGGTTGTGTTCCCAGGCCTTTTCGATGGCGTCAAAGTCAAAACCCATGTGGCTGAAAAATTTCTGGTCTTCCGAGGCGATCACCGCCAAGGGCGCGTAAGGGGAAATATCCTTCAGCCCGACCCATCGGTAGCGGAAACGGTACTCCTTGTCGTCCTGCCATAGGGAGGCGATCTGCCGTTGGATCATCAGGGAGCTGCATGGCAGCGGCGCCCAGCGGAAGAGGATGGTAATGGCCATGGTTCCCGCGAGACAGATGGCGAACCACCGGAGAACCAGACGGGAAAACGAACGGAGCTTGGAGAAAACGGTCCTCCGGCGCGGCATGGCAGGATTGGTGGTATCGTTTTTTTTGCGGAAGATGCGCATAGTGGGGAGGCCGAGGATTACGTCTGCTCGTGGCGCAAAGGCAATGGCAACCGGCTGGTGATTTTTTTCTCCGTCATGCAGGGAAAAAACAGGATGACCGCCTATATAGCCGATTTGTTCGGCTACGGCAAGGGAAATGGATTGCCGGGAGCTTCCCCCTTGCCGCACTCGGTTTTTGTTCCTCAGACGTTGCTCTCCGGCGCATCCACGGCGGCTGGAGGCGCGGTGATGCTGCTGATAATCTCCTCCTCGGTCTTTGAAAAGCCGCTCACCATGGACATGACCACTGCCGCCAGATAGGGGATCGACTGGACCAGCAGGACCATGATCCAGACCAGCAGATCCGCGGTTTCCGACCCTTGCGCCCTCACGACGCAGAAGGCTGCGAGCCAGAGGGCGATCATGATCAGCCCCTCTTCCCTGGCCGATTGGAGAGCCTGCAACAGGGCATGGCTCTTGGCCCGTTTCGGGGTTCTGAAAAACGGGATGTCCTTGGTGAAAAAACCAAGCAGAATCGCCCGGGAAATGGTGTGGGACAACGAAAGGCCGGCCAGGGCCGAGGCCAGGGTCTGCCCGGCCGTGGCGCCGACCCTGGTCCGGTAAAGGTAAATCATCTTGCCCACCTTGAAGACAAAGAGGGTGAGCGGCATGACCGAGAGGATCACCAAGGGCGGGTCAACCTTGAGCGGAAAATAGACCATGCCGGTGGACCATCCCAGGGCGGCCACGGTGAAGAGCATGTTGAGGCTGTCCGCCAGCCAGGGGATCCAGCCGGCGACAAAATGGTACCGTTGCCCCTTGGTCAGGGCGGTCTGCCTGCCAAAGAGCAGGGCTTTGGCGTGCCGCCGCAGGATCTGCACCGCCCCGTAGGCCCAGCGGAAGCGCTGTTTCTTGAAATCGATGAAGGTGTCCGGCATCAACCCCCGGCCATAGGTCTTGGAGATGTAGGTGGCTTCATAGCCCCGCTCAAAGATCTTCAACCCCAGTTCCGCATCCTCGGTGATGCACCATTCCGCCCAACCGCCCACCTCTTCCAGGACGGATTTGCGGACCATGGTCATGGTGCCGTGCTGGATGATGGCGTTGCGTTCGTTGCGGGTCAGCATGCCGATATAGAAAAAGCCCTTGTATTCGGCATAGCACATGGCCTTGAAGAGGTTTTCCCCGTCGTCCCGGTAATCCTGGGGCGCTTGGGCGATGGCCAGGGAGGGCTTGGCAAACTGGGGGGCCATGTCCCTGAGCCAGTCCGGGGTTACCATGTAATCGCTGTCGATGACCGCCAGGATCTCGGCTTCGGGCGCGGTATTTCGCAAGGCGAAGTTCAGCGCCCCTGCCTTGAATCCGGCAAGCGGGGCCACATGGAAGAAACGGAACTGGGGCCCGAGTTTTTGGCAGTGGGCTTCCACCGGTTGCCAGACCGCCGGATCCTTGGTGTTGTTGTCGATAACCAGAACCTCGTAGCGGGGATAGTCCAGCCGGGCCAGGGCGTTGAGGGTCTCGATCAGCATCTCGGGCGGTTCGTTGTAGGCCGGCACTTGGACGGAGACCATGGGCAGTTGGTCATCTTCCAGGTGTTGCGGGGTAAACGGACGGCGCCATTGGGAGAGCCAGGTTGCCTCCGCCCATTCATGGGCCTCGGCCAGAAGAACCACCACGACCCCGATCATGCCGATTACCATGAGCACGCCGATGAGGATGGTGGTGGGGTTCAGGTATTGTCTGGTGTAGGTGTACACGATCCACACCGCCCCGGTCGAAGCGGTGAAGGCGATGGTGGCAAGAAAGCTGCGGCCCCGGGTGCGCAGGGTTTTGCTGTCGATCAGGAGAAAGGCGAAGGTGATGATGGCGATGATCGCCGAGATCCCGGCCAGCAACCGCCATTCCGGAATCCTGACTATGGGTTCGGTGAAGGGGAATTTGGGTTGACGGTTGACATCGTAAACGCCCCAGTACGCGCCCACCGAGCCCTCACTCCCTTGTTTCCAGGGCTGGTCAAAGGCCTCCATGATATAGTAGGTGTATTTTTCCTGTTCGGCCTTGGCCAGAAAACGGCGGAGAAAGATGGCTTCGTTGGCCGGGGACGCCACGGCCAGCTGACGGGTTCTACCGTTGCTGGGCCAGCCCACCTCGCCGATCACCACCTGTTTGTCCGGGAATTTTTGCTTCAGCATGTTCATGTGCTTGACGATGTAGTCAATGGCTTCGGTCATCTCCACGCCTTCCCAATAGGGCAGCATGTGGGTGGCGATGTAGTCCACGTGTTCGCCGAGCTCCGGATATTTCATCCAGATATGCCACGGTTCCGCCGTGCTCACCGGAACCCCGACGGCCTCCTGCACCCGGTCGAGATAGGCCATGAGCTGTTCCGCGGTCAGGTCGCCCCGGAGCAGCGATTCGTTGCCGACGATGATCCGGATTACATTCTTGCGATTTTCCTTGGCGACCCTGATGGCGGTCTCGATTTCCATCTCGTTTCTTTCAAGATCGCTGGTCAGCCAGGCGCCGAGGGTCACGTTGAGCCCGTGTTTCCTGGCCAGCCTGGGGATCTCCGCCAAAGAGCCTTCCTGGGTATAGGTCCGGACCGCGTGGGTTTTCTTGGCCAGCAGGGCCAGGTCCGCGTCGATTTCCTCTTCGGTGGGCAGGACATGGTCGATGGCGCTCTGCCACTCGCGAAACGGCGAAAAGGAAAAACCCTGGATGCGGTTGGGCCAGCGGGGTTCCTGCTCCGGCTGGTTGACAAAGGCCCAGATGCTGCTGGAGATAACCGCGATCGCGATGGCAATGAGAAGGTTCGCCCTGGTCATATGGCTCTCTTGTTTTGGAAACGTTTCTGTAGGCGCACGGGCTGCGGGCGGGAAAAAAACAGCGGCAAGGAAGGCCTGTGCCGCGGCCCGGCGTCTTGTTTGGTCTGTGAGAAGATGTGCGGGGTTGAACCCATTTTTTTGAATACGCGTATGGGGGGAAAGTGCTGGAAATTACACCATGAATAGAACCAGTATATACGTCTGATGGGGGTTGCTTGTCAATCCTGTTCGTGGGCCGGGAATTTTTTTTCGGAAATGCGGAAGCTGTCGCCGCGAATACTGCTGCTGCCCGCGACGAAATGGACATGAAGGTCCGGATTGTTTCGTAACATTTCCCCGATATGGTATGATGCCAAGGTTTCCCCCTGATTGTCCCTGCTTCTGGAGAGATGCGCCCCATGTCCTTTCAGCTTGAAACCTCCTTTACTCCCGCCGGAGACCAGCCCGCGGCCATCGATCTCCTTTGCCGGGGGCTTTCGGAAGGGTTGCCGCATCAGGTTCTCCTCGGGGTCACCGGTTCGGGAAAAACCTTCACCGTGGCGCAGGTCATCGCCCAGACAGGCCGTCCGGCCCTGGTCATGGCCCCCAACAAGACCCTGGCGGCCCAGCTCTATTCGGAGTTCAAGGAGCTGTTTCCCAATAACGCGGTGGAGTATTTCGTCAGTTACTACGACTACTACCAGCCCGAGGCGTACATCCCCTCGTCGGACACCTATATCGAAAAGGACTCCGCCATCAACGAGGCCATCGACAAGATGCGCCACTCCGCCACCCGGGCGCTCCTTACCCGGCGGGATGTGATCATCGTCGCTTCGGTTTCCTGCATCTACGGCCTGGGCTCCCCGGAGGAGTACCAGAACATGCATCTTTTTCTTAAAGAAGGGGAGGAGTATCCCCTGGAGGAGATGCGGCGTAGGTTGGTCCACATGCTCTACGAGCGCAACGATCTCTCCTTTCACCGCGGCACCTTCCGGGTGCGGGGGGATGTGCTGGAGATCTTCCCTGCCTACGAAGAGGATCGCGCCGTGCGGGTGGAGTTTTTCGGCGACACCATCGAGGCGGTCAGCATCATCGATCCCCTGCGGGGCAAGGTGCTGGAGCGCTTCTCCGAGCTGGCCGTTTTTCCGGGCAGCCATTTCGTCACCTCCAAGGATCGTCTGCAACGGGCCACGGCCACCATCAAGGAGGAGTTGCGGGAACGGCTTGCTTTTTTTTATGAAAACAACAGGCTGGTCGAGGCCCAGCGCCTTGAGCAGCGCACCATGTTCGACCTGGAGATGCTCCAGGAGCTGGGCTACTGCCACGGGATCGAGAATTACAGCCGCCATTTCACCGGCTTGGCGCCCGGCGATCCGCCTCCCACCCTGTTGGATTATTTCCCCCCGGATTTTGTCCTGTTTGCCGACGAATCCCATGTGACCATCCCCCAGGTGCGCGGCATGTACCGGGGGGACCGTTCCCGCAAGGAAACCCTGACCGAGTTCGGCTTCCGCCTTCCCTCCGCCCTGGACAACCGGCCCCTGATGTTCGATGAATTCGCGGCCCGCATACCCCAGGCGGTCTATGTTTCGGCCACCCCCGGTGATTTCGAGCTGGAAAAGGCGGCAGGCAGGGTGGTGGAGCAGCTGATCCGGCCCACCGGGCTTCTGGACCCGCGGATACTGGTCCGGCCCGCAACCAATCAGGTGGATGATCTGCTGGAAGAGGTCCGGTTGCGGGAGGAGCTTGGCGAGCGGGTGTTGATCACCACCCTGACCAAGCGGATGGCCGAGGATCTTACCGAGTATTACGAAAAACTCGGGGTGCGGGTGCGGTATCTCCATTCCGACATCAAAACCATGGAGCGCATGGAATTGATCCGCGATCTGCGCCTCGGGGAGTATCAGGTGCTGGTGGGGATCAATCTTCTCCGCGAGGGGCTGGATATCCCCGAGGTCTCGCTGGTGGCGGTGCTGGACGCGGACAAGGAGGGATTCCTGCGCAGCGGTCGTTCGCTGATCCAGACCTGCGGTCGGGCGGCCCGGAATGTGAAAGGCATGGTGATCCTTTACGGCGACCGGATCACCGATTCCATGCGCCAAACTATTGAGGAGACCGAGCGGCGGCGGGCCATTCAGGCGGCTTACAATGAAGCCCACGGTATTACTCCGGAGAGCGTCCAGTCGCGGATCAAGGATCTCATGGACACGGTGTATGAAAAGGATTATGTGACCGTTCCGGTGGCAACCGGCGAGGCAGAACAGCAGTATGCAACCCTGGCGGAATTGCGCCGGGAGATGAAGGCGCTGGAAAAGGAGATGCTTGCCGCGGCCAAGGAGCTGGCCTTTGAAGATGCGGCCGCCCTGCGCGACCAGCTCAAGAAACTGAAGGAAATGGAACTTGCATGGCTCTGAAAAGCGGTTTTTTATATAAAATATCGTTGGCCATTGTGCCGCACCTCTATGCCGCCTTAAGTTGGGCGCTTTTTACCACCTGCGGGATCCGGGTGCATGGGGGTGAAAACTTGGCACGGTGCGAGGCGCAGGCAAAGCCCTTTGTCGGGGTGTTCTGGCATTACAGCGTGTTTACCGCGGTTGAACTCATCCGCGGCCGTGGCCGGGGGTGGGGCGCCATGGTCAGCGCCAGTCAGGATGGTGAATTTGTTGCCCGGATTCTTGCCCGTCAGGGGGTGGTCGCGGTGCGCGGCTCCCGGAACCGGGGCGGTCTTTCCGCGCTCAAGGGGCTGATTGCTTTGCTGCGCCAGGGCTATAACGCGGCCATCGTTGCTGATGGCTCCCAGGGGCCAGCCAGGGTAATGCAGGCCGGCGCCATCCTGCTTGCAGGCAAAAACGGGGCGCCCATCCTGCCCATGGCGGTGGCGGCGGACCGGTACTGGGCTTTTCGCAGCTGGGATCGCACCCTGTTGCCCAAACCGTTTGCCCGGCTTGACCTCTGGTACGGCGAACCCCTGATTGTGCCGGAAAAAGCCGATGCGGAGGCAATCGAGCAATGCCGCCTGGAGATGGAGCATCGGCTCAATGCTCTGTATGCCAAGGCGTGGAGCACGTTCGGCAAGGATGGTCATGACGGGGCGTAGGCTCGATTGGAGTGGGGAGATTGCATGGCGATACAGCATACTCTGAAGAACAAAAGCGTCCTGGCCGGTTTTTTTCTCCTGGTGGTAACGGTCATCGGCACCTCGGGCTATTATCTGCTCGGGTATCTGGAGCATGGGAGCCCCTTGTGGACGCTGGGCGATTGTCTCTATATGACGATCATCACCCTCACCACCGTGGGTTTCGGAGAGATCCTCGACCTGGCCAACGTGACAGGGGCCAGGCTGTTCACGGTTGTTATCCTCTTGAGCGGTCTGGGGCTTGCCGCCTACTTCGTTTCGACCCTTACCGCCTTCCTGGTCGAAGGCGAACTCACCAATGTGTTCTGGAGAAAAAAGATGGCGCAGCGGATTCGTGAACTTTCCGGTCATATCATTGTTTGCGGGGTGGGCCGCATCGGCGGCGCCATCATGGAAGAGCTGCTCCGGACCCATACGGATTTTGTGGTCATCGATCCGGATGAACAGCGGATCCGGAAACTGCAGGAACAATTCGGCGATTTTCCCGCGGTGGTGGGCGACGCGACCCATGCCGGGTATCTGGAGGAAGCCATGGTGGCCGTGGCCAAGGGCGTGATCTCCACCATCAGCGACGACAAGGACAACCTCTGCGTGGTGGTGACCTGCCGCCAGCTCAACCCCAAGCTGCGGATTATTTCGAGCTGCAAGGATGCCGAATTCGCCGGCAAGCTCGAACTGATCGGGGCCGAGGTGGTGATGCCCAACGCCATCGGCGGGCTCCGGATCGCTTCCCAGATGCTGCGCCCCCAGGTGGTAGGCTATCTCGATCTCATGCTGCGGGACAAGAACTGTCCGGTCCGCATAGCGGATGTCACCCTTTCCGAGCGGTCGGACCTGATCGGTCAGCCGTTGAGCGCGATCAATTTTGATGATTTCGGGCCGTTGCTGGTCATGGCCATTATCCGCAAGGACAATCCGCAGCCCCTGTACAATCCGCAACGGTCGGTAGGGTTGCAGGAGGGGGACACCCTGGTGGTGCAGACGGACCTCGATTCCCTGGAGCGGTTCCGGCGGTTGCATGGTTGAGTGAAACGGCCTTGCGGCATGGCGTTGTTTGCTGCGTGAAGAATAAAAAAGAAGGGGTGGAGGACATGTGTCCCCCACCCCTTCTTTTTGTTTGAGAAATAAAGCCCCTGAAGGCTTATTTTTCGCTTAGGCCAGCTGGCTCATGATGGTCTCGGTTACCGCCTTGATGGAGGTTGATCCATCCACGGAGATGACCTTGGCGCCACCACCCTTCTTGAAGTAGTTGACCGCGGCCATGGTGCCGGTCTTCTCATCGTAGTAGATGTCGTGCCGCTTGCTGATGGCGTCTTCATCCTGATCATCGGCCCGGGCGCTCAAGTCGCCGCCGCACACTCGGCAGACCAGCTTGCCGTCTTTTTCCACGGGCTTGATGGCCTCAAAGGCGATGTGGTTGGGGTGGTTGTTGTCATTGGCGCAGAGACGGCGGCCCATGATTCTGTCTTTGGCGATCTGGCGGTCCAGCATGATCTCCACCACATAACTCAAGGGCATATCCGCCTCTTTCAGTGCCTTGTCAAGCGCTTCGGCCTGGGCCAGGGAGCGGGGAAAGCCGTCCAGGAGCCAGCCCTTGGCCTTGGATTTTTTCAGGGTCTCGAGAACCATGGGGATGGTGATCTCGTCGGGAACCAGATCGCCGCGCTCGATGAATGCCTTGGCCTTCATGCCCAGCTCGGTGCCGCCCTTGATGTGCTCGCGGAAGATGGCGCCTGATTCAATATGGTCGATGTTGTACTTGTCCTTGACAATGGCGCCCTGGGTGCCCTTGCCGCTTCCATTTGGCCCGAAAGCCAGAATGTTTACCGCCATGACGATTCTCCTTTATCAATACAGTGTATGTTGGCGGGAACGCCGGATGCGGCCCCGCTCCAAGGACATGAATGAGTATTCACTCAAGGAAGAAATAGGTGATGACTATATACCAAAAAAATGATTGGGGCCAGAAAAAATATTTTCTCGGGGAAGATCAGGGCGAAGCGATAGTTGCCGACGGCAAAGGGTGTTGCGGGGCAAGGCTCTGCAAGGTTCGACGGGCAAGCCTTGCAGAGGGAAATCCAGGTCTCCGGCAGGTTCAGCTTGCGTTGTGCAAGGCGCAGAATTCTTTGATCAACAGTTTGCGGGCGACCAATTCCATCTTGAAATAAAAAGGGCTTTGCATGAGGATCCGGATGGCTTTTTGCTGGGTCATGGCATTCTCCTTCCCTGGGAATGTTTTTTGCGGCACCCGCTTTCTCTTTTGCTTATCTCATCGGAGGATTTTCGGGAAAACTTGATTGAGGAAATGAAGGGGCTGGACGGTCCGTGGAGAAAAAAATGCCATTTTCTTTGCTTGTCGTTTCTTACCCGTTGATACCATTGGAAAAATACAGCATACTGTATTCGTGGTAGTATTGTGTATAGGCGAGGGGCGTCATCGCTGCCAGGCCGGAAAATCTTCGAGGAGTGCATGCAAAAAATATTTTTTGCCGTTTTCATGCTGGTTCTGATTCTCTGCATCGGCACCTCCGGGTACATGCTGATCGAAAACGGCTCTTTTCTCGACAGCCTGTACATGTCGGTTATCACCATCACCACGGTGGGGTATGGGGAGATCATCCCCTTAAGCCCTGCGGGCCGGTATTTCACCATCTGTCTTATTCTGGTCGGGGTCGGTTTTGTCCTCTATCTGGTGGGTGAGGTCACGGAGTCCATGGTTGAAGGGGGATTGCGCAAAATCATGGGGAGGAACAACATGGAAAAGCGGGTGGCGGCCTTGAAAGACCACTATATTGTCTGCGGCTTCGGCCGGATCGGCAAGGTGATCTGCAAGAATTTCAAAGAAAGCAAGCTCCCCTTTGTCATTGTGGAAAGCGACCCCCAGGAGGTGCAGAAGATCGATGAACTCGGTTATCTGGCCCTGCTTGGCAGCGCCTCCAGCGACGAGATGCTCCTTAAAGCCGGGATCAAACAGGCCAAGGGATTGATTGCCGTGGTCTCCTCCGATGCGGAAAACGTCTATATCATTCTTTCCGCCAAGGGGCTCAATCCCAATCTCTTCATCATGGCCCGTTCCAGCGGGGCGGAAGGCTCGGAGACCAAGCTGCTGCGGGCCGGCGCCGACAAGGTGATTTCTCCGTATTTCATCGGGGCCTGCCGCATGGCCCAGTTGGTCGTGCGGCCTACGGTGGTGGATTTCCTCGATCTCACCGTGCATGGCGGCGAGCTGGGGTTGCGCCTTGAGGAGCTGCGGGTTTCCGAGCGTTCTTCCCTTGCCGGCAAGAGGCTGATGGATTCAGGGCTTCGCAAGGAGTATGATCTCATCGTCGTCGCCATCAAGCGGGAACAGGGGGAGATGCAGTTCAACCCCAAGCCGCAAACCCTCATCCTTCCGGGAGATATTCTGGTCGTGCTTGGCGAGCATGAGCATATTACGGCCCTTGAAAAGGAGCTGTGACGCAGGTAATTGTGATATAGTGTAAGCGTCGGCAACATGGCAGGGTTTGAAGATTTTTTCCAACTGGCCGATAGGATAAGGGAAAGGGGCTTTTCAGCCCGTTTTTTCATTCTTTCGTAGGTGGCTGTGCAATGGCAAGTGAAAAACTTTTCAAAGGCGGGGTGGAGATCCAGAATGGCGCGTTTATTCTGCGGGTTACCAAGGACCGTCTTCAGGCTGTTGTCACCCCAAAGGACGCCAAGGCCGGAGTCCAGCTGGATAACGATCTGCTCCAGAAGGAGCTTGCCGAGAACGGGATTGTCGGCGGGGTGTTGCCAACCCCGGAGTCGGCTGGAGGAGGATCGTTTCTCGTGGCCCAAGGGGCTGCTCCGGTGCCCGGCGACAACGCCAGGGTGAAAATGCATGTCAAGCCCGCCATCCCAGGCCCGCAGAGAATGGACCCGGATAAGGATCAGGTGGATTACCGGGAGCTTGGCAGCATCGTCAATGTCGCCAAGGACAGGCTGCTGCTGGAGAAAGTCGCGCCCAGTCTGGGCAAGGCCGGCCAGGATGTCTTCGGGGTCGGCATTCCGGCCAAGCCGGGAAAAGACAGCAAGCTCAAGTATGGCAAGGGGGTAACCCTTTCCCCTGACGAGTCGAAGATCTTTGCCGCCCTTGACGGCAAGTTCGTCATGGCCGAGGGCAAGCCCACGGTATTCGGCGAACATTCCATTACCGGCGACGTGGACATGAAGGTGGGCAACATCGTCTTCGGCGGCGCCAAACTGACGATCAGCGGCGAGGTTCTTCCCGGCTTCAGCGTCAAATGCCGGGGTGATGTCTGGATCGGGCAGGGGATCAACAATTCTTCCATCATGGCCGGTGGCGCCCTGACCGTTATCGGCGGAGTTGTTGGCGAAGAGGCGAGATTGCGGGCCAAGGGCGACATCACCGTTGATTTCGTGGAGAATGGCCCCAAGCTCGAAACAGCGAGCTATCTCCGGGTCAATGACGTGCTTTTGCAGGCGCATGCCAGTGTCGGCAAGGATGTGATCGCCACCCAGGGGAACGGCACGATCATCGGCGGCAAGATTATTGCCGCGGGTTCCGTGCATGTCAAGGAGCTGGGGTGTGAAGCCGAGGTGGTCACCGAGATCTGTGTCGGGCTTGTTCCTTCATTGCAGATGAAGAAACAGAAGATTGACGAGGAATTGGTCCTGTGGTCGGACCGGCTGAACGAGGTCATCAAGAACATCAGCGCCCTTGAGAAGATCAAGAAGGAGCTGGCCGGAAAATTTCCCGAGGAAAAAAGTATCCTGCTGGGCAAGTGCAAGGCCTTCATGCCCAAGGCCATGGAGAAGGTCAATCTCCTGACCGAGGAAAACAAGGAATTGGAGCTGGAGCTGGAGCAGATGGTGAATGAGGTGGTGTATGTCTATGGCCACCTCTTTCCCGGCGTGGTGGTAAAGATTGGCAGTCTGGTCCGGACCATCACCCTGGAGGAAGAGCAATCGGTTATTTATTTCGACCCGATAAGCCACCAGATCCTGGTGCGGAAGATGAGCCGCGACGAGCGGGATGCCATGCCGGTCTGATCACGATTTCCCGCTGCACAGGGGTCAATTCGTGGTGTTGATTGCCTGGCCGCGGGAGGTGAAAGAGATCCCTTGCTGTGATTCCGCTCCGATCATGATGGCCTCGATGATCACCGGGTTGACAGCCTTTTTAGCGTTCCATTCAACCACGAAATTGGCTCCAGAGCCGCCACTCTTGTCTTTCTGCGGAACAACATACCGGATCGATTCCCAAGGCCCGAGGGAGACTGGCTTTTCCAGATATTGCCGGATGCGTTTTCCCTCGGTGTCGTAATAGTCCGCGGACGTTATGGTGACGGGGTGTTTGGCGTCGATATTTCTGATGCTCAGGGTAATGGTCAACAAAAAGGGCTGCTCTCTGTTCCCGATGTAGATATGGGAGTAGGCCGGGACATACACGGTTTGGCCCTGTGAGAGGCTCATGGAATCATCGGCCCGGGCGGTTTTGGACGAGACAAGCAAGAGCGCAATCAGGACCAGTCCAGCGAGGCAGCGGATCTTTTTCATAGAAATTCCTCCATGACGGTGTGTGGCGGCAGCTGTTTTTCGAGGGTGTCCGCCATGTTTTTGAATGCAAGCCGTTCCTGTTTATTCCCCACCACCGCGATCAGGTCTTCCTCTGCAAAACAATAATCCGCTTTCGGGTTGGAGTGAAATTCTTTTTTGTGCATCACCCCCACCACCGAGGCGCCTGTGCGGGTGCGGACAGCTGCGTCCTTGATGCTTGTCCCGATCAGGGGGCTTTTCGGGCCGATTTCCACCCAGGAGATTTCCAGCAGGTTCTTGATGGTGTTCAGTCTGGTCAGGAGGTGGTAGTTTTGCTGGGAATACATGGGCGCGTATAACTGTTGCCGGATTTCGTCGGTGTATTGCTGGATAACCGGCACGGGAATCTCCAGATGCAGAAGCGCCTGTCTCGCGATCTCAAGCCCCGCTTCCATCTCGGGAAGCACAACCATATACACCCCGTTTGCATAGAGCTTGCGTGTCTGCGCCACCCCTTCGGCCCTGGCCACGATATGCAGATTGGGGTTCAACCGATGGGCCTGCCGGACGATGGCCTGGCTGACCACCACCGAAGGCGTGGTGATCAGGAGAAGTCTGGCTGTGCTCACATGTGAGGCTTCGATTGCCGTGGGCTGGCTCATGTCGCCGAATATCACCGGGAAATTAGCCTCCTTGCATTCAAGCATCCGCTGATGGTTCAACTCGACGAGGACACAGGGGACGGAAAGTTCGCTCAGAATCCGGGCGATGTGTTGTCCGACCCTGCCGCCGCCGGCGATGACCACATGGTCCGTGAGCCCATGGCTGGGGAGGTTTTCCGTTTGCAGGGGTTCGGGGCGGGAAAACCGCATTTTCAAGGCATACAGGGGAGTTGTCAGGGCCGAGGCAAGAGGGGTCGTCACCATGCTGAGCACCGATACGGCCAGAATCAGGGAATAGAGATCCTGATCGATGGCCTGTGCCTCAAGGCCGACCCTGGCTAGGACAAAGGAAAACTCCCCTACCTGAAAAAGTCCGAACCCCACGGCCAGGGGCACAATGTTGCCATAGCCGAAAAGCCTGGCCAGGATAAAGAAGATCGTGCCCTTGGCAAGCCCGATCGCCAGGAGGAGGAAAAGGATTTGGTCCCAGTGACCAAAGAGGAAGGCCGGGTTAAGGAGCATGCCCACCGAGGTGAAAAACAGCAACCCGAAGATGTCCCTGAGGGGAATGATATCGCTCAACGCCTGGTGGCCGTAATCGGACTCGCTGAGCACCATGCCGGCGACAAACGCGCCGAAGGCGAAGGAGAGCCCGAAGAGATGGGTGGCGTAGCCGATCCCTAATCCGATTGCCGTGGTGGAGAGGATGAAGAGTTCCCTGGAGTTCCACTGGGCCACCGTGGCCAACAGCCAGGGAAGGATTTTCGTGCCCAGATAGAGCATGACCACGAGGAAAATGATCGACTTGCCCACTGCCACGGCCAGCAGGGGCAACCCTGCCTCGGGATTGCCCAGCTGCGGCAGGATGATCATCATCGGGATGACGGCCAGATCCTGGACGATGAGAATGCCGATCATCACCCGGCTGGAGAGGGTGCCCATGAGCCCCTTGCCGGTCAGGGTCTTGAGGGTCACCATGGTGCTGGACAGGGAGATCAGGGCGCCGAACCAGAGGGCCTGGGCCGGAGGGTAGCCGAAATATCTGCCCAGGGCAAAACCGAAGACGATGCTGAGCAGGATCTGGATCGGGGTGCCGATCAGGGCGATGTTGCGGACGGGTTTGAGTTCGCTGAGGGAAAATTCGAGGCCAAGGGCAAAGAGCAGCAGAGCCACCCCGATCTCGGCCAGCAATTCGATTTCGTGGATGCCGCCGACGGTGATTCCTCCGGTGTATGGGCCCACGGCAATACCGGCGAGGATGTAACCCAGGATCAGCGGCTGCTTGAGCCGTTGGGCGATGAGCGCCCCGATCAGGGCGGCAACCACGATGATGATGATATCGGCGGCGATCCCCATGCAAACTCCCTATATTTTCAACTACCCCGCAGGCAGCAGTGCCAGCATCTCCCGCACCGCCTGATCAAGCCCCACCAGAATAGCCCTGGCCATGACCGCATGGCCGATGCTCAGCTCCTCGATGGTTCCCAAGGCAGCCACCCGCCGGGTGTTCAGATAGTTGAGGCCGTGCCCGGCATTCACCCGCAGGCCCATTTCGTACGCCTCTTCCGCCGCCGTGGCGATAAGGGAAAATTCCTTGTCCCGCATCGCTTCCGTGGTTGCATCGCAATAACGGCCGGTATGGATTTCGACAAAGGTTGCCCCTACCTCGTGGGCCGCGTTGATCTGCCGGGTATCCGGGTCGATGAACAGGCTCACCGGGATGCCTGCCTTGCGCATTCGTCCGATGACCTCCTGGAGTTTCTTTTTCTGCCCGGCCACATTGAGCCCGCCTTCGGTGGTCAGCTCCTTGCGTTTTTCCGGAACCAGGGTGATCATGTCCGGCTTGATCTCCAGAGCAATTTTGATGATCTCCTCGGTGGCCCCCATCTCCAGGTTGAGTTTGGTTTTCACCGTCTGCCGGAGCAGCCGCACGTCGCGGTCCTGGATATGCCGGCGGTCTTCCCGGAGATGGACCACAATCCCCTGGGCTCCGGCCAGTTCGCAGATGGATGCGGCCAGAACCGGATCCGGCTCGGTGATTCCCCGGGCCTGACGCAGGGTGGCGACATGATCGACATTGATGGCAAGAGTGACCATTTTTCCTCTCCTTTCTTCGGTTAACAGTTGGCTTAAAAGTTGTTTTTCCCGTTCGGCCATGGCTTGCGCCTCACCGCGGGAGCGTTCGTGGTCAAACCCCAGCAGGTGCAGCAGGCCGTGGATCAGAAGGATCGTCACCCGCTGGTGCAGGGTCACCCCGTCGGTGGCTGCTTCACGGGCCGCGGTGTCCAGCGAGATGATCACATCGCCCAAGAGTTCCTCGGGCAGATGTTCCCCCCCCCCTTCCTGCATGGCAAAGGCCAGGACGTTGGTCGGCCCCTTTTTGTTGCGATACTGTTCGTTCAGTTCCGCCATCTCCGGATCGTTCAGGAGCAGGATGCTCAGCTCGCCCCGCGCTCGACCGCAGAGGGAGAGCAGCCGTTCGGCCCGCTGCCGGAGCTGTTGCAGGCTGATGGCAGGTGGCGTGGCCGTCTGGCAGGTGATGAGTACGGGCATATGGCTTCTCAATGTTTCCTGGCGGTTGTCCGGCGGGGCGGCGGAAGGGTTTCCTTGTCGGCGTAAGCGCGGATGATCTCCTGCACCAGCCGGTGGCGGACCACGTCCACCTCGGTGAACTGATTGAAGGCGATCCCCTTGATGTCCTTCAGAATCCTGGCGGCCTCGATGAGTCCGGACTGTCTGCGGTCCGGCAGGTCGATCTGGGTGATGTCCCCGGTGATCACCGCCTGGGAGTTGAATCCCAGCCGGGTCAGAAACATCTTCATTTGCTCGTGCGTGGTGTTCTGGGCCTCGTCCAGGATGACAAAGGCGTTGCTCAGCGTTCGGCCGCGCATGAAGGCCAGGGGTGCGATCTCGATCAACCCTTCCTCGATGAGATCCGCAACCTTGCCCCGTCCCAGCATGGCGTTCAGGGCATCGTGCAAGGGGCGCAGATAGGGGTTGACCTTTTGGGCCAGATCGCCGGGGAGAAAGCCCAGCCGCTCACCCGCCTCCACCGCTGGTCGTGCCAGGATGATGGAACGGACCTGCTTACCGACAAAGGCGGAAACCGCCATGGCCACGGCCAAATAGGTTTTGCCGGTGCCTGCCGGGCCGATGCCGAAGACAATGTCGTTGGTCCGGATGTTGTCGATGTAGAGTTTCTGGTTGATGCTCTTGGGGGAGACCACCTTCTGCTCGGCGGTGATATACACCTTGTCGAGGAAGATATCCTTGAGGTTCGCCTTGGGCGAGGCCTGGAGAATGCGCAGGGCATAGGCGACATCCGAGGGATACACCGGGTAGCCCGCGCGGACCAGTCCGTGGAGCTTGTCGATGGCGGAAACCGCCAGGTCCACCTCATGTTTCGGTCCGCTGACGGTGAGCTGGCTGCCCCGCACCCGGATGGAGACCCCGGTCCCTTCTTCGAGAACAGTGAGGTTCTTGTTCAGGTCGCCGTAAAGCAGCAGGGCGGTGGTGTTGTCATCCAGGGTGATGTCGCGTTTGATCAACGGCGGGCTCCGCCCTTGGAGCGTTTGCCCAGCTCCTGGCCGATCATTTGCTGAAGATCCTTGATGTTGCGTTCTTTCAGGCGTCGGCCGTTGACGAAGATAGTCGGGGTGCCTCGAACTCCGGCAAGCTGTGCGTCGGCCATGTCGCGTTCAAGGATCTGCTGGTTGGCCGGCGCCTTGTAATCCCTGTTGAATCGTTCCAGGTCAAGGCCAAGCTTCTTGGCAAGCTCTGTGTATTTTGCCTCGGAAAGATTCTTCTGGTTTTCAAACAGCAGATCATGATACTGCCAAAACTTGCCCTGGCGGTGGGCGGCCAGGGAGGCAAGGGCGGCGGACTGGGCCTGTTTGTGCATGGTCAGGGGGAACTGCTTGAAAACGACCTTGACGTCTTTTGGGTATTTGGCCAGCACCTCTTCAAACAGGCCGCCCACCGTGCCGCAATAGGGGCATTCAAAATCGCTGAACGCGACAACGACCACCGGCCCGTTTTCCGGTCCGAGAAATGGGGCGCCCTGGATGTTGATGGGCACGGAGAAATCCAGGGTAACGGTCTGGACGGTTTTGTTTTTGCTGCTGGCCAGATGGATCCGGTCGGGGATGTTGGCCGCTTGCAGTCCGGAGGAGGCGATGCGGTCCATGGCCGGGTCAACAGCAATGGTCTCTTCCAGCGCGCCTTTGTCGGAATAGACAAGGAGTTTTCCTCCTTCGGCCAGAACAAAGGTCCATTTTCCATCCAGCGAAGCGGCAATGTCCAGGGGGGCGGTCGGGGTTTTAATGGTGTTGCCCACCTCAACGTCCACGCCGGCCTGGCATGGCGCCGTCAGGATCAGGGTCGCGAAAATCATTGGAAAACAGCCCAGAAAACGTCGCGCTGTCAAAGCCATGGTCGGTATCTCCTTTTTGTAATCCCAATAGGGGCAGCCGATACATCCAGCCTGCAATCTTTTTAAATGGAAATTCTGTCCGGGGGATACATTATAATGCCCGGAGAAATTACGCAAGGATCAGCAGGGGGAAGGGAGGAATTTTTCAGCGCGGCATTTTTTAGAGAAGTTCCGCCAGGAGAACGGCCAGATGGCGAACCTCCGGCCGTGACCGGGCATGGGTCAGACCCTGCCGGATATGGATGAGGCAACCCGAGCAGGTGGTGGTCACCAGATCGGGCGCTGCCTGTTCCAGGCGGTTGAGCAACCGGTCTCTGATTTTTCCCGCCAGCTCCGGCTGGGCCAGATGAAAGAGGCCCCCCTGGCCGCAGCATTGCGGGCCGTCGGCGAGTTCGGCAAGACGCAAGCCGGGGATGGTCCGGAGGATTTCCCTGGGTGGGTTGGTGATTTTGGCGTGAAACCGCAGATGGCAAGGGTCGTGGTAGACCACGGTGCGTATCTTGGGTGAAGCGGCAAAGGCGAAAGCCGGATCATCCTGCATCCCCTGCGCCACAAAGGTGGAGAACTCAAGGAGGCGATCGGCAAAGGCTTGAGCCTTTGCCCGCCATTCCGGTTCATCCGCAAGGAGTTCAGGGTAGCGGCGCAACTGGCTGTAGCAGGAGGCGCAGGAGGTCAGGATGGGCAGGGTGTTTCCGGAAAAGGCCAGGATATTCTGTCTGGCAACCCGCTTGGCCGTGCTGATGTCGCCGGCGCTTTCCGCCGCCAGTCCGCAACAGCACTGCTGTTTTGGCATAAGCGGGGAACTGCCGGTGAAGGCTGCGGCTACCCGCTTTGTTGCCTCGCCGATTTCCCGGTGCAGATGGGTGGCGTAGCAACCCGGGAAAAAGGCCAATGAAGGATGTTCGGATTTTTTCCCCGGCGTTTCCGGCAAGGGTGGGCTGGCTATCCCCTCCACAGGCAACCCGAACCGCAGCCGCAACCCGCTGTCCGCGGGCAGCCGCTCCAGCAGGGGTCGGCCCAGGCTGGAGATCGTCGCCAGCAGGGTCGGGTTGCCCAGGGCTTTTCGGGTGATGGCCCTGAGCAAGACCTGGCAGCCCGCTGTTTTTTCCAGCCGTTCCCGGGCGGCAATAAAGCGACCGGGCGGGTCAAGCCCCCGGGAGCACACGGCCCGGCAGGCGCCGCAGAGCAGGCATTGCGAAAGAATCTCCGCATAGGCCTCCGAGGCCTGGGCCGGATCGAGCCGCGCCAGCAGATGCAGCCTGCCTCGGGCCGAGAGCGATTCGCGGCCCGAGGCCTGAAAAACCGGGCAGACCATGGTGCAGGCCCCGCATTTTGCGCACTGGAGCGGAGTTATCGCTGCCACAACAGGTAGGCCTTGATGAACGGATCAAGGTTGCCGTCCAGCGTGCTGTCCACGTTGCCCACTTCAAAATTGGTGCGGTGGTCCTTGATCAGCCGGTACGGCTGCATCACATAGGAGCGGATCTGGCTGCCCCAGGCGATTTCCTTTTTCTCGCCGGCGATATCCTGGTGCTGTTCCTTCTGCGCCTCGCGCCCCTTTTCGTACAGCCGGGCCTTGAGCATCTTCATGGCCGTGTCCTTGTTGCGGTGCTGGCTGCGTTCGTTCTGGCATTGGACCACGATGCCGGTGGGCAGATGGGTGATGCGGATGGCCGAGCTGGTCTTGTTGACATGCTGGCCGCCTGCCCCGCTGGCCCGGTAGGTGTCGATGCGCAGATCCTTGTCGTTGATGTCCACCTGGATGTCGTCGTCCAGCTCCGGAAAGATGAAGACCGAGGCAAAGGAGGTATGCCGTCGGCCGCTGGCGTCAAAGGGTGAGATCCGCACCAGCCGGTGGATGCCCATCTCCGAGCGCAGCAAGCCATAGGCGTTGTGCCCGGTGATCATGATGGTCGCGCTCTTCACCCCGGCCTCGTCGCCGGGTTGCAGGTCGAGCATCTCGGTGGGGAATTTTTTGGCCTCACACCAGCGCAGGTACATGCGCAGGAGGATGCTTACCCAGTCCTGGGCCTCGGTGCCGCCCGCGCCCGCGTGGATGGTGAGCATGGCATTGCTGGCGTCGTGCTCGCCGGTGAACATGCACTCAAGCTCAACGGTTCCGACCCGCTCAAGCAGCGCGTCCAATGACTGGTCAACCTCGTCGAGGGTCGCCTCGTCGCCTTCGGACATGCCCATTTCGAGCAGGAGTTCCGCCTCTTCCAGTTCGGTCTGGCAGGTGTCCCATTCGTCAACAATATTCTGGATCGCGCCCTGCTCCCGCTGCACCTTCTGGGCGTTTTCCTGGTTGTCCCAGAAAGCCGGGGCCAGGGTCATCTGCTCCAGTTCCTGCAACCGTTCCCTTTTGTGATCTACCTCAAAGATGCTCCTTCAGGGAGATGAGGCGCCCCTTGAGATCTTGGATTTTTTGCTTCAGTTCCGCAGACATGGTGTGTTCTCCTGATGGTGTAAAGTTGGTGTATCGTGTTCGCGTTATTTGTTGTTTTTTGCGCTCAGGGCATAACATCGCCACATCCCAATCAGAGTCAGGATGAGGCAAGCCCACGGGAAAAGATATCCCCAGCGGACAAAGCAGGTCAAGCCGTTGACCAGGGCCACCGGTTGACTGCGGGTGTACTCGGTAAACAGGGGAGAGGCGCCCTCGATCCGGCCCATGGGGTCGATGAAGGCGCTGATTCCGGTGTTGGCCGCCCGCACCAGGGTTTTTCTGGTTTCCACCGCCCGGAACACCCCCATGGCCAGATGTTGCATCGGGGCGCTCGACCTGCCGAACCAGGCATCGTTGGTGAGGGTGACCAGCAGGTTCGCCCCGGCCTCCGCTTGTTTCCGGGAAATCTCCGGAAAGATGCTTTCAAAGCAGATCAATACCCCGATCCGGCTGTTCTGGCAAGATAATGGTGTGCTGGTTTGGCCGGGGGCAAAGTCGCCCAGGGTTTCCACCAGCGGCGAGGCAAAACCCAGTATCCCGCGCAAGGGGATATACTCGCCGAAGGGGACCAGATGCTGCTTGTCGTAGCGGCCGGTGATCCGGCCGTCCGGGGAAAGCAGGAAGGCGCTGTTCGCATAGTTGAGCGGCCCGGCGGCCGAGGTCTTTTCCCGGTGGGGCGCGCCGGTGAGCAGATATGTTTGATACGGCCTGGTGAGTTCGCTGTGCAGCCGGAGAAAAAGCGGGTGCTCGTAAGGGTAAAACGGCAGGGCTGTTTCCGGCCAGACGATGAGTTGCGGTTTTTTTGCGGCGAAAATCTCCTGGCTCAACCGGAGGTAGGTGTCAATGGTTTCCCGCTGAAAGGCAGGCTGCCATTTTTGATCCTGGGGGATATTGCCTTGGGCCGCGGCCACCTCCATCTGTTCCGCCTGGGCAAGGGCTGCCGGCAGGGTCTGCATCCGCCAGAGGCTGTAGCCCGAGGCTATCAGCAACAGGCCCATCGCTGCGGCGATGAGCGCGGGAGGGCTTGTCGGCTTGCGCCGCACAAGCGAGGCAACAAGGGTAAAGACCAGCACGTTTGTCAGCACCATGAGAAAGGTAAGGCCGTGGTGCCCTGCCAGGTCGGCAACCTGGATGATCAAGGGCAGATTGTATTGGGTGTAGGCCAAGTCAAGCCAGGGAAAGCCGGTGAGCAGCATCCCCCGAATCAGGTCGAGCGCTACCCAGCAGGCCGGGGCGAAAACGAGCAGGGAAAGGCGTCCCCCTGTTTTGGCGCAGAAAAAGGCGAATGCGGCAAGATAGCAGCTCATGTACAGGGCAAGAAAGACCAGGGCCAGCACTGCGATGGGCAGGGGTACCTGGCCATAGGTGGCCAGGACAATGACGATCCAGTACAAAAGGGGCAGGTAGTAGGCCAGACCGCAGATGAGGCCGAGCAAGGCGGCTCTGCGCGGGGGCTGGTTGGCAAGGCTCCGGAAAAGAGGAACCAGGGCCAGCCAGGCAAGCTGGGGCAGGGCAAGGTTCCCCGGCGAGGCGAGAAAGAGCAACGCGCTGGACAGCAAAGCCAGCAGGGCATCTCTGCCGAAATGGCCAGGACTTTCGGAACGCGGGAGCAGGTTAGGCATCAGTCGAGTTTGTTCTGGATTTTAACGGTGTGGATGCGCCGCCGGTCGGCGGAGACCACCTCGAAGACCAGATCGTTGATGAGCATGGTGGCGCCCACCGGCGGTACCCGGTCCAGCTGGTGGATGATCAGCCCGCCCACGGATTCGTAAGGGCCTTCCGGCAGGGTAATGCCGAAGAAATCCTCCACCTCCTCGAGGTTGACCTTGGCGTCGGTGAGGAGCATGTGTTTGTTCACCACCTTCCAACGTTTTTCCGCCTTGTCGTACTCGTCGCGGATCTCGCCGACGATTTCCTCCAGCACGTCCTCCAGGGTAACCAGGCCGCGGACGCTGCCGAACTCATCTGTGACGATGGCCAGATGGCCTTTCTGGCTCTGGAAATCCTTGAGCAGGTTGACGATTTTGCGGGTGTCGAGGACGAAAAAGGCCGGCTTGACCAGCTCCGAAGCCGCCGGCATGGTGGCGGCCTTGAGGCAGAAGGGCAGCAGATCCTTGGCATGGAGGATGCCGATGATATTGTCCGGGGAGTCCTGGTAGATGGGGATTCTGGTATACCCCTCGTCGGTGATCAGCTGGATAAGCTCGGCGGCCGACACCTTTGCCTCGGCGCTGACCATGTCGCTTCTGGGGGTCATGATCTCACGGACCAGGGTATCCCTGAATTCCAGGATGGAGCTGATCATTTCCCCTTCCTCGCGGGAGATCAGCCCCTGTTCTTCACCGTCGTCGAGGAGTTCCTGTATTTCCTGTTCAATGTCTTCGGTGGTGTCGGGGGAGCGGTTGATGCCGAAAAAATTGAGAATGCGCTTGAAAAGTGAGTCGCCGGTGTCCGGGGCGGATGTGTCCATGTGGGGGCAGGAGTCCTATGGGGTATGACGACGAATCCGGCATGCCGTTGATGGCAAATCCGGCAGTGTCGCCCGGTGGAAAAATGCTTACGAAATCGCTCGTAACACGCATTGGCTAAAGGAAATAGCCGGGGGTGTCAAGAAAAAAAATTGACGTTTATCTTTAAAATCGGTATAAGGGCCACACTTTGATCCCATGGAATGCATGCTTTCCATGGCGAAGAATTCAAAAACAGGTTCACTATACCATAGAACACCATGCTGTTTCAATAGATGCGCTTCACATGATGGAGGGCTTTTACTCCGGGGGGAGATTGAGGCAGTCGCAACAAGGCCCAGCAGCCTTGCCGGTGCTTTTCTCCATGTTACGAAACCATCGGAATTCATCCTTTTCATTTGCCTTGAAAATTAGTAAAAACTAAAAAATGGAAACGACGGAAACGGCGGAGTGATCGTTCTCTTTTTTCCTTTTTGTTTTATGGGGATATGGTGAACGGTGCAGCCTGCCCCGCAACCGATATCGAGGGTTCGCTTGAAAGACAAGGTTTTGATTGCAAATCGGGGTGAGATTGCCCTGCGGATCATGGAGGCCTGCAAGGATCTGGGCCTGGATTATACCGTGATCTACACTGCGGCGGATGAGGAATCCGAACATGTGCGCCGCACCCTGGACAGCCAGAGCAATGTCCGCCGGGCTTGGCGTGTGTCGGCCTATACCGATCCCAACGATATTCTTTCCGTGGCGGATCATACCAATTGCACCGCCATCCATCCCGGTTACGGTTTCTTCTCCGAGGATTTTCGCTTCGCCCGGCGGGTCACGATCCGCAACCGGCCCCTGACCTTCATCGGCCCGAAATGGGAAGTGGTCAAGGATCTGGGCGACAAGATCAATACCAAGCGGGTTGCCAACCGGCTTGGCATCCCGACCATCCCCGGCACCGACGGCCCCATCTATAACGAGATGGAGGCCGAGGATATCGCCCTCCATCTGCTCGAAATCCAGGATGGCCAGAAGATCAAGAATCCCTCCATCCTGGTCAAGGCCGCGGCCGGCGGCGGCGGCATGGGCATCGAAGAGGTCTACCAGATCGAACATTTCCGCCGCATCTACCGCCAGGTCCAGAACTATGCCAAGCGGCAGTTCGGCGACGGCGGGGTGCTCATCGAGCAGCGGATCCGCGATTTCAACCATCTTGAGGTGCAGCTGGTCTGCAGCCGGCACGGCGAGCGGGTCCATTTCGGCACCCGGAACTGCACCATCCAGAGCACCGGCCGCCAGAAGCGGCTTGAGGCAGCGCCCGGATTCGACAATTCCTGTTTCAGCTACGATTTCAACGGCCAAGAGGTGCTGGACAAGGTGGTTGAATATTCGCTCAAGCTCGCCGCCCACGTCCGCTACGATAACGTCGGCACCTGGGAGTGGATCGTAACGAGGGACGGGCAGCCCTACCTTCTCGAGGTCAACACCCGGATCCAGGTGGAAAACGATGTCTCCGCCCGGGTCAGCTACATCAATAACAAACATCCCAACCTCATCCGCGAGCAGATCCGTCTGGCGTTAGGCGACAAGATGGGGTACAGCCAGAGCGATATCGCCTCCCGTGGCGCGAGCATCGAGTTTAGGATCGTTGCGGAAGACACCGCCCGCGGCTTTGCGCCCTGGATCGGGACGATCTCCAAGTTCTCTTACCCGCAGTACGATTGGTCCGCGGTCTACAGCCATGTGCCCACCGACCGCTCCTACGCGATCCCCAGCGAGTATGACCCCAACCTGGCCCTGGCCTTGGTCTGGGGCGACACCATGGAGGAAGCCAAGGAACGGGGGCGGAAATTTCTGTCCGAGGTGGTCATCGAAGGCAGCAACGTCGCAGGTGGGCAGATCATGACCAACCTTCCTTATCTTCAGGAAAACATAGCCCGACTGCTCACTTTCTGATGAGCTGGCAGCGCTACGGCGCCTAAACGGCACAGGTAATTATTTTATGGAAGATTTACGAAAGCGGCTGCTCAAGGTGGAAGAACGCACCAGCTATCTGAGTCAGATCAAGGATGGCGTTGAATGGGGCAATCTCTCCGGCCTGCGTGAAAAATTTGTCACCCTGCGGGACAAGTTCTACGAATACACGGAAGACCAATTGTCCGAGGAGCTCAGGGCCTTGGAAGAGTCCCTCTCCTTTCTGGAGGCCCGCTGCGAAGAGACCATGACCTCCATGGATCGGGTGCGCATTGTCCGCAATCCCCACCGGTTTTCCCTGAAGGACATCCTTGAGAACGTCTACGAGGATTACACCGAGCTTGGCGGTGCCGAGGAGGTCAGTATCGATCCCTCCATGGTCGCGGCCAGGGCGAGCATCATGCGGCGGGTGAAAAACAAGGCGATCATGCAGCAGGTCATGGTCATCGGCCATGAGAAGGGGCATGGCGAGGAGTACCGCAACGGCGGCTGCAGCAAGCCCTGGGGCAATGAAAAGGCCCTGCGCTACATGAAGGTTGCCGAAACCGAAGGCATCCCCATCCATTTCTATATCTTCACCCCCGGTTCTTTTCCGGTGGAGGATTATCCCGGCGCGGGCCAGCAGATCGCCCGGAACCTCTACGCCATGGCCAAGCTGCGGGTGCCGATGATTTCGGTCACCTCGGAAGGCGGCTCCGGCGGGGCCGAGGCCGTGGGCATGGCCGATGTCCGGTTGATGTTTTCCCATGGCTACTACTCGGTTATCTCGCCGGAAGGCGCGGCCGCCATCGAGGGCAAGATCCGCGAGGGCGAGAAGATGCCCAAGGAGCTGGTGGAGGCCTGCGCCGAGCGGCTGCACATCACGGCGGAAGAAAACCTCAAGCTCGGCACCATCGACCGCATTGTCCATGAGCCGCCCCTGGGCGCCAAACGGGATGATTTCGGCTTTTTCCGGCAGCTCAAGAGCGAGATCATCCGGGCCACCGACGAGGTGGTGCTGAAAACCAAGAGCCTCAGGGCTTTCCGCGCCTATGAATTGACGATGAAGAAGGCGGAGGAGCAGGTCGTTGAAGAACCGCATATCGAGATCTCCTGGGATCTCAACGAGGATGAAGTCAAGCGGCTGCTCAGTTACCGTTCCAAGAAATACCGGGCTATGTCACGTCAGGCATACAGCGAAGAGGCGTCCGCCTGTTCCGCTTTCTGCCAGAAGGCAAAAAAAAGTATCGCCAAACTGTACTACAGCTTCCGCTATGATCTGCTGAAGACGCAGCAAAAGCAGGTAAAAAAGGTTTTTCAGGATGTGTCCGGCGAAGGTTCGGTGCTGCTCAAACAGGTTTCCTCCCCGATCACCGCGGCCTATGATTTTATTTCTAAAAAACCCGGGGCACGTCCGGGCAAGCCTCCTGTCTCCTCGAGCGGCGCCGGGGAAGACCCTATCGAGTTCGGGGATGTCTATACCAGCCCGTTGGCCAACGAGGACCGCACCGTAACCTGCCCCAATGCCGAGAAACAGGGGTGCAAGGATCTCTGGGTGCCCGACCTCTACGGTGAATTCGGCGGGGTGTGCGAAAATTGCGGCCACCATTTTCCCTTGGAATATCAGTGGTATCTCAAGCACCTTTTTGATCCGGATTCCATTCGGGAGTTCAACTCCGGGGTATGCGCGGGCAATCCCCTGGCCTATCCGGGCTTTGAAAAGAAATTGCAGTCCGCCATTGCCAAAACCGGGCGGCGCAGCGGCATCATCACCTTCGACGCCAGGGTCATGGGCGTTGATCTGGTGGTGGCCATGCTGTACAGCGATTTCAGAAACGGCACGGTCGGCTCGGCCGAGGGCGAGAAATTCGTCCGGGCCTGTGAATCGGCCAAGTTGAAACGGCGGCCCTTGCTGTCCTATGTGCACACCACCGGCGGGATCCGCATCCACGAGGGAACCCTGGGCGTGGTCCAGATGCCCAAGTGCACCATGGCGGTGCGGGAATACATCGACTCCGGCGGCCTGTACATCGTGGTCTACGACAACAATTCCTATGCCGGGCCGGTGGCGAGTTTCTTGGGCTGTTCGCCGTATCAGTTTGCCATCCGCTCAAGCCGGGTGGGTTTTGCCGGGCCTCGGGTCATCCGCGACACCACCGGAGAGGATATCCCGCCCGATTACCATAACGCCCGCAATGCGTTGCAACGCGGCCATATCCAGGGCATCTGGGACCGCCGGGAGTTCCGGCGTAACCTGCATAAATCCCTGTTGACCATGGGTGGCGGCAATCTTTACTATAGATGAGCTGACGGCTGATTGCTGACAGCTGATAGCTAACTGCTAATTCACAACGGTTTGCGATGACTGACGAAATAGATTTCGATGCAATAATTGGCAAGTATCGTTCCGATCCCTTTGACTATCTGGACGTGCGGACCATCCACACCGGTCAGGTCCGGTTCCGGGTGAAGGAAGATTCCGAGGTGGAAGGGCCATCCGGTGAATGGCACCATGTCCGGGGCACGCTGCTCTATGAACTGCTGCGCGAGGGGAACCAGAAGAAGATTTTCTCCACGGGCAACGGGGTGGTTTCCTTTATCCGCAGCGACCTGGAAGGCCAGTTCGTCGAGGCAGGGGAGAAGATCCTCACCATCCGCCATCCGCTGAAAAAACGCGAAATCATCGAGAACATCCTGCGGCAGGTGTTGGAGCCCTTCAACGCGCCCGAGCGGGCCAAGTATTTCTTTTCCCTCGATCTGCAGGCCAAGATCGACAAGCATGGCCAGCGGGGGGTTTCCATCAAGCCCGGCGACGAGATCCTCACCATGTCCTTGATGAAACGCGATACTCCGGTCTACTATGCCGGAGAGCCGGGGATCATCCATTCCGTGTATTTCCAGCCCGGGGTCAGCGTGTCCCAAGGCGAGCCTCTGCTGGGCATCTGTTCCCAAGAAAAGCTGCCCATGATCCAGAAGATCATCACCCGCGTCAAGGCGGAATGGGAGTAATTGCTCAGCAGCACCGCATCTGCTTTGTCATCGGTCTGCTCGTGTGCACTAGCACACTTCGCAGGCCTCTTCCGCGCATCTGCGGCACTGCTGAGCAATTACTGTTTCAGTGATGGTTCGGTCTGTATTTTGATGTTAGCTAGATACTAATGGTCGAGCCTCTTTCCTTTCAATCCATCCGGCAACTCATCTCCGCCGAGGAGATCCCTTCTCGCTTGCTCCGCTATCCCGCCGAAGTCGTCCAGGCCGTCTACCGGTATGGCGCTCCGGTGGGCAGTGTCATTCACCATCTGCCCCAGGCCGAACGGCTGATGCCCCTTGCCCGGCAACGGATCAACGAATTCGAGGCCAGCGGCCAATCCTGCCCCAGCGGCATGGTCTTTTTCGCCGATGAACTCACCGACGGCCGTGGCCGGTTCCAACGCTCCTGGCACGCTCCCCCCGGAGGCCTCTGGTTGACCCTGGTCATGGCCAATACCCTGTTGCCCGAGACTATGCGTCTCTATCCCCTCGCCGCCGGCATGGCCTGCTGCGAGGCGGTGCGCAGTTACGGCATCGATGCGCGTCTCAAGTGGGTCAATGACGTGCATGTGGCCGGACGAAAGATCTGCGGGGTGCTCTGCGAATCCTTTACCAGCGCCACGCATGCGGAAGAATATGTGCTGATCGGGGCGGGGCTCAACATTAACAACCTGACTTTTCCCGCCGAGTTGGGCGCAACGGCTGTTTCCATGAAGGAGATCCTCGGGCGCGACATCGACCTGGCCGGTTTTGCCGCCCGGCTGCTGTCTAAGTTTTCCTGGAGTTTCGGCCTGCTCTGCCATGACGAGGCGCAACGGCTGGCTGCGGATGACGGTTCCGGCGTGCAACTGCCGGACAGTCTGCTGCTTGGTGCCTGGCGGGAGCTGAGCGACACCGTGGGGCGCAGGGTATGGTTCGGCTTTGATGTCCAGCGAGAGCCCCAGTATCGGGCGCAGGTGTTGGGCCTTGCCCCGGACGGAGGCATCGTTCTCCGGCATCTGGAGAGCGGGGCCGAGATTGTCGAGCATTCCGGAGAATTGTTGTATATTGATTAATGTCCTCTCCAACCACCCCAGTCTCCGTCATCATCCCCACCCATAACCGGGCCGTTTTTCTGGCCCAGGCCATCGATTCGGTTCTCTCCCAAACCTACGCCAATTTCGAACTCATTGTGGTGGACGACGGTTCCACCGACGATACCCCGGCGCTGCTCGCCTCCTACGACAAACCGCTTACCAGCCTGCGCCAGGAAAACCGTGGCCCGGCAGCGGCCCGGAATGCCGGGATCAAAGCGGCCCGCCATTCCCTTCTCGCCTTCCTCGATTCCGACGACCAGTTCGCCAAAAACAAGCTGGCCCTCCAGGTTGCCGCCATGGAGGCGCAGCCGGAGTTGCTCATCTCCCACACCCAGGAAACCTGGTTTCGCAACGGCCGACATCTCAACCAGAAAAAACGGCACGCCAAGGAAGGCGGCGATATCTTTGCCCGCAGCCTGGATCTCTGCGTGGTGGGCATGTCCACGGTCATGGCCCGGCGGGAGTTGTTCGACCGGGTAGGCCTGTTCGACGAATCCTTTCCCTGTTGCGAGGATTACGAACTCTGGCTCCGGGCCAGTGCGGCCCATTCCTTTCTTCTGGTGAATACGCCCTTGACCGTCAAGCATGGCGGCAGAGAGGATCAGGTTTCCGTCCAATTCAAGACCGGCATGGACCGCTTCCGCATCCGGGCCATGGAAAAGCTTCTTGCCAACACCACTCTTACCCCTGCGCAGTCCCGTATTGCCCGCGAGGAACTGGTCCGTAAGGCCACACTCTACGGGAACGGCTGTCTCAAGCATGGCCGTCTCGAAGAAGGCCGACGCGCTCTCGCGCTTGCCCGTTGTCACGTCGTATCCTTTTAACCGGGCCTGTACTTTTTCCATATTGACATTGGCTTGTGATTTTTCCTATCCTGAATTTGGGTGGGTGCTTATACCTATTTTCCGGATTCCCCAGGCCGAACTTATTTTCCGATGCGTATGCTATTCCCCATGCCGGGGATTTGGTTCCTACGAAACCGTCAGCAAAAGAGAGGTGCGTGGTATGCTGCAAAACATGAAGATCGGACAAAGACTGAATGTGGCATTTGGCGCTGTGCTGTTGTTGCTGGCGGCGGTGGCCGTGGTGGGCTATCTCAATGTTACCAGACTGGATGGGCTGATTATGGTGGTGGTGCATGACAAGTTCCAGAAGGTGGAACTGCTCAATGACATGAATGAAGATGTCAACGTTCTATCCAGGGCCGTGCGCAACATGGTCATCCAGCCGGATGCCGAAACCATGAAAAAGGAAAACGCCCGCATCACGGAGATGCAGGAGAAGATCACCAAGGATATTGGCCAGTTGCAGGAGTTTGTGCATTCTGATGCCGAAAAGAGCTATCTCAACACCGTGATCGAGGCCAGAAAGGCCCACAAGGAGCAGCTTTCTATCACGATGGAGATGTTGCACCAGGGAAGGGTAAAGGACGCCGCCACCGCGTTGTTCGGCAGATTCAGGGAGGCGCAGACCGCCTATTTCAAGGCGCTTGAGGAAATGGGGCATTACCAGGTCAAGGAGATGGAGCGGGCTGGCACGGATGCGGATGAACTGGCAGGCTTCACCCGGTGGCTCATCCTGAGCATGGGGATCATTGCCCTCCTGCTGGGCGGTGTGCTTGCCTGGTTTATTACCCGTTCCATCGCTCGCCCAATAGCGGCCTGCGTGGAGGCCGCCCACCGGATCGCCGCAGGTAATACCGACATTACACTGAACATCACGGCCAAGGACGAGATCGGGGTGCTCCAGACCGCCATGGCCCAAATGGTGGAGGCTATTAAGGGGATGGTCAATGAGGTAGCCCTGGTCTCCCAAGCAGCCATGGAAGGGAGACTCTCCACCCGAGCCGATGCGGCCAAGCACCAGGGGGATTTCAAAAAAATTATCCACGGGGTGAACAACACCATGTCCAGGCTGGTGGGACTGCTCGATACAATGCCGGCCCCGGCCATGATCATTGATAATGATTTTGGCATTCTCTATATGAACGAACTCGGGGCCAAGGCCGGCGGCAAGACCCCTGCCCAGCTCATCGACAGCAAGTGCTACGATTATTTCAAGACTTCCGACTGCAAAACCGACCGCTGCGCCTGCGGTCAGGCCATGCGTAGCGGCCAGGTCTCCAACGGTGAAACCGATGCCCATCCTGCTGCTGGCGTGGATTTGGATATCACCTACAGCGGGACTCCGCTTCGCGATGAGGCGGGCAAGATCATCGGCGCCTTCGAGGTGGTGAGCGACCAGACCGCAGTCAAAAAGGCCGCTCGTCATGCCCAGAAGGTTGCGGAGTACCAGAACATCGAAACCGAAAAGGTCGTCTCCTGCATGAGCAAACTCGCCAAGGGCGATACCTCTTGTGCCATTATTCCAGCCTTGGGTGATGCCGATACCGACGAAACCCGCAAGACTTTCCAAGCCATTGCCGATGCCTTCAATGCCTGCACTGCGGTGATTGGCGCTCTGGCCGCCGATGTGGGGATGCTTTCCAAGGCAGCGATGGAAGGAAAATTGAGCACTCGCGCCGACGCCGCTAAACACCAAGGGGATTTTAAGAAGATCGTGGAAGGGGTCAACAATACCATGTCCAGGCTGGTGGGGTTGCTGGATACCATGCCCACCCCGGCCATGATCATCGACAATGATTTCAATGTGCAGTACATGAACGAACTGGGCGCCAAGGTCGGCGGAAAGAGCGCGGCTCAGTTGGTCGGCACTAGATGTTACGACCATTTCAAGACCTCCGATTGCAAGACCGATCGTTGCGCCTGCGGTCAGGCCATACGAAGCGGGCAAAATGCCGCCAGTGAAACCGATGCCCATCCTGGGAACCTGGATCTGGATATCAGTTATAGCGCCACACCACTTCGCGATGAAGTTGGTAACATCATCGGCGCCTTTGAGGTGGTGAGCGACCAGACCGCTATCAAGCAGGCGGCCAGGGTTGCAAAAAAAATCGCCAATTACCAGGATATCGAGACCCAGAAGCTGGTGGAATGCCTCACCAAGCTTGCTGAGGGCAATATCACCCTTGGTATTGAAACCGAACCAGCCGATACCGATACCGAGCCGGTAAAACAGGTCTATGACGGTATCGGTTCGGCGGTTGGTACTCTTATTACCGCCTTGCACGAGATTACCGCAACAGCCCGCGAGATTGCCGGCGGCAATCTGTTGGTCAACATGAAGAAGCGGAGCGAGCAGGATGAACTGATCCAGGCCTTGCAGGACATGGTCGAAAAACTCAAGGACATCATCACCGATGTGCGCGGCGCAGCGGATCAGGTTGCCAGCGGCAGTCAGGAACTGAGCAGCAGTTCACAACAGGTTTCCCAGGGAGCCAGCGAACAGGCAGCCTCGGTGGAAGAGATTTCTTCTTCCATGGAGGAGCTTGCCAGCACCGTGGCCCAGACCGCCGATCATGCCCGGCAGACCGCAGCCATTTCTACCAAGGCAGCCGCCGATGCTGTGGATGGCGGCAAGGCAGTGGGAGAAACGGTGGCGGCCATGCAGCTCATTGCCACCAAGATCGAACTGATCGAGGAGATCGCCCGCCAGACCAACCTGCTGGCCTTGAACGCCGCCATCGAAGCGGCTCGGGCCGGGGAGCACGGCAAGGGCTTTGCCGTGGTGGCTGCCGAGGTGCGCAAGCTCGCCGAACGTAGTCAGGTGTCGGCCCAGGAGATCAAAGGGGTTGCCGGAGCCAGCGTGGAAACCGCTTCCAACGCGGGCAAGCTCATCAACGATATTGTCCCGCAGATCCAAAAAACCGCGGAGTTGGTCCATGAGATTGATGCGGCCAGCAACGAGCAGGCCCGTGGCATTGACGAGAACGCCCGCGCCATTCAACAATTTGACCAGGTTATCCAGGCCAACAGCGCAGCCGCCGAGGAGATGGCCTCCACCAGCGAAGAGTTGACCGCCCAGGCCGCTCATCTGCAGGACACCATCGCTTTTTTCAAAGTGGAGGGGGAAAATGGACTCCGGACTCAGAGGCGGGTGCTGTCTCCGCCAGCCCCGACCGGCCAGACAGGGAAAAAGTCTTCCGGTGGCAAGGGCAAGGCCGGCAAAGGGGTGAAGCTGGCTCTTCCGCCAGCCTTCGGTGAGGGCGATTTCGAGCGGTATTAAGAAGTTCTGCTTTTCAAGAAGAGCGAGAGTTGAAAGAGGGGGGCACCCTAGAGTGCTGCCCCTCTTTTTTTTTGACTTTCTTTTTTTTGCAGGCCTATAATTATCAATAATAGATTCAATAATATTTAGTTTTCCTTATATCCTGTGTTGTTCAGTTCGTTGTCTGTTGTGTTGTTTGTTCGCAGGAATAGTTGCTGCCGTTGCTGAAACGTTTTTTCTCTCTCTAACCCTTGAAAAAAAGAGGAATGTGCGATGAAAAAAAGAATCGTTGCAGGTGTGTTCGGGATTGCCGTGCTGTTGACTGCCGGAGGCGTTCTTGCCGCGGAAAAAGCGCCTCAGAAGGTTATTGATCTCGCCAACACCCAGTTGGTGAAGCTCGGGACGGATCCTGCAATCGTTCAGGCGGTAAAGGCGGAAAACAGCAAGGGCAAGACCCTGGAGCAGATCAAGGATCAGGATAAGAAATGGCAGGCTACGCCAGGGGTCGTCGATTATATGAAGGCCCTGATGGACAATCCTTGTGGCAAGCGTCTCAAGGAGATTCAGAAGTCCGCTCCCTATTACGCCGAACTTTTCGTGATGGACAATCTGGGCGCCAATGCCTGCATGAGCGATAAAACCTCCGACTACTGGCAAGGCGACGAGCCCAAGTTCACCGAATCCTACAAGGGCGGGAAAGGCGCTGTCCACATCAGTGACGTGAAGTTTGACGACAGCTCTCAGACCTACACTGTTCAGGTCTCCGTGCCTGTTAAGGATGGCGCCGCCGTGATCGGCGCGATGACCATCGGCATCGACGTGGATAAAATGAAATAATAGGCCCGCAGGGTAAGATGTTGCTCCTCCGTTGCTAATTAATTCTTGTGAGGTTTCTTGAATGATACGCTTGTCTGATATGAAGGTCGCTTCCAAGCTTACCCTGTGTTTCACGGCAATGATCCTGTTCATGGTTGTTATCGGAGCAAGCGGCTATGTCGGTCTGAGCCGTCTTGAGGAAAATCTTCTTGATATTTCAGAAAAAAAGATGCCTGCCATCAACTACCTGCTCTCGGCCGACCGGGATCTGCAGCAGCTTCTCGTTGCCGAACGCTCGATGATCTTTGCCAGCACGGAAACGGACGTTTTCAAAGAGATGGTCAAGGATTACGAGGAAAACTTGGGCCAGGTAGTGCAGCGGATGGGCAAGTACAAAGCGCTTGCCGAGACATCCCAGGAAAAAGAAATGCTGGCCAAATACGAAAAGGCCTTTGTCGAGTGGCAGGGGTTGTCGCGCCAGGTGGTCAATGGCAGGGTGGAGGACACCCGGGAGGGGCGCAGCCTTGCCCTTGACCTTACTCTGAGTTCGGCAAACGAAAAATTCGAGGAAATGCGGGGCATCATCGACAAGCTGCAGGAACTCAATGAGGCATATATTGCCAAGGCGCAGGCGGAAGCGGCCACCACCTATAAGGGGGCGATGATCATACTGGCGGCGGTGATCGGCGGCGGCGCCCTCATCGCAATCGTCCTCGCCCTGGTGGTCAGCAGGAATATCACCCTTCCCCTCGGCAGGGCCGTGGAAGTGAACGAACACCTTGCCCGTGGGGATGTGGAGATGAGCATCGAGGCCGACCGTAAGGACGAGATCGGCAAGATGCTCCACGCCATGCACGGGGTGGTGGAGAGCTTCAAAAGTACCGCCAAGGTTGCGGAGCGGATTGCCCTGGGAGATCTTGAGGTCAACATCCAGGTGCTTTCCGACAAGGATGTGCTGGGGAAATCCCTGGTGAACATGGTGGCAAACCTGAAGGAGACCGCCGGCATGGCGGAGCGGATTTCCCAGGGCGATCTTGATCTCCAGGTGCAGGTGCTTTCCGACAGGGATGTGCTGGGCAAGGCTCTGGACAAGATGGTGACGAATCTCAAGGAAACCGCCAAGATGGCGGAGCAGATCGCCTTGGGGGATCTGGATGTGGCGGTGCGGGTGCTCTCCGACAAGGATGTGTTGGGCGGCTCCCTTGCGAAAATGGTGGAAAACTTGAGGCAGACAGCGGCCAAGGCGGAGCAGATCGCCGATGGCGACCTGCGCGGGGATGTGAAACTTCTTTCCGATAAGGACAGTCTTGGCAAGTCGCTGTCCATCATGATTACCAAGCTGCGTCAGGTAATCGGCGAGGTGCGGGCGGCGGCGGACCAGGTGGCCTCCGGCAGTCAGGAGCTGAGCAGCAGTTCGGAACAGGTCTCCCAGGGGGCCAGTGAGCAGGCGGCCTCGGTGGAGGAGATTTCTTCCTCCATGGAGGAGCTGTCCTCCACCGTGGCCCAGACCGCCGATCATGCCCGGCAGACCGCTTCCATCGCCACCAAGGCCGCGGCCGATGCCGTGGCCGGCGGCAAGGCAGTTGGTGAAACCGTTGCCGCCATGCAGCATATCGCCGAAAAGATCGAACTCATCGAGGAGATTGCCCGGCAGACCAACCTGCTGGCCTTGAACGCCGCCATCGAGGCGGCAAGGGCCGGGGAGCACGGCAAGGGCTTTGCCGTGGTGGCCGCCGAGGTGCGCAAGCTTGCCGAACGCAGCCAGGTTTCGGCCCAGGAGATCAAGGGGGTGGCCTCGGCAAGCGTGGAAACCGCGTCCGGCGCCGGTAAGCTCATCAATGATATCGTGCCGCAGATCCAGAAAACAGCGGAACTGGTCCATGAGATCGATGCCGCCAGCAACGAACAGGCCCGCGGCATCGACGAGAATGCCCGAGCCATCCAGCAGTTTGATCAGGTGATCCAGGCCAACAGCGCCGCCGCCCAGGAGATGGCCTCCACCAGTGAGGAACTGACCGGTCAGGCTGCGCAGATGCAGGATGCCATCGCTTTTTTCAAGGTGGATGTGGAAAGCAGGCCCAGGCCCCAGGGGCGGCTTTTGCCCCTGTCCGCCCCTGCCGGCCCGGCAGGGAAAAAACTCGTCCCCAAGGGTAAAGGGGTGAAGCTGTCCTTGCCGGGCGCCGGTGAAGGGGATTTTGAGCGGTATTGATCCCCGACGTTTCCCCGCTCTGTTTAAAAAACGCCCTCATTCCGAGGGCGTTTTTCGTGTTGTGTTAGGACTTTTGCTGATTCAAGGCAGCCGGATGCTTCTTTTTTTATTCTTTGACGTGTTTTATTTCCCATGCGTATAATTATTTTACATGGGCAGTTGTACGGATACTCCCCATAGGGGACCGAACGGATAAGGAGCGGAGCATGCTGAGAGAAAAAATCCGAAACATGGGGATCGCGGCAAAGCTGAACATGGCCATCGTGGCTGCGGTGCTGCTGCTCATGCTCGGGATGACCGTGGCGGTGAATTCGGCTGTGCGTTACGCTCTGAAGGAGCAGGGTGACGCCTTTGTCGGCACCCTGAAGGAGCAGCAGAAAAACCAAGAGGAATTGCTGCGGAAGGATCTGGTTCTGAAGGGGAAGTCCTTTGTCGAGATGCTGGCCAGGGTCGGGCAGGATCTTATCCTGAACTATGAGTACGCCTTTCTTGAGAAGATCGTCCAGAGCGCGGCCAATGATCCGGATATCGCCTTTGCCGTGTTTTACGACCGGGACGGCAAGGCCGTCACCACCTCAAGCGTCAGGCCGGAGGCTTTTCCCGCCCAGAATATCGTGAACAAGGAGATTCTGGCCGGCGAGCAGAAGGTCGGTTCCGTGGTCATCGGCTTGAATTTCGCCGCAGTTGAGAAAAACATCGAGAAAACCCTTGCCCAGGGCAACGAGGTGATCAATGCGGCCCAGCAGAGGCAAAAGGATGCTCTGCTGCGGATTGCCATGAGTATCGTCGGCTTCGCCGTCGTGGTGGTGCTGCTCATCGGCGGCATCGTCTATTTCACTGTCCACGCGATGCTCAAACCCCTGCGTGATGCGGTCGGGAAAGTGTTGCGGTTGGCTCAGGGCGATCTGAATGCCGAGATCGTCAGCACGAGCGGGGATGAAATCGGCCAGATGTGTGGGGCCATGGGGCGGATGATCGAAAATCTCAGGTCCACGGCGGCAATGGCCGGGCAGATAGCCTTGGGTAATTTGGATGTAAAGGTAAATATCCTTTCCGACAAGGATGTGATGGGTATTTCCTTGGCCAAAATGGTGGAAAATCTGAAGGTCAAGGCAGAACAGATTGAAAAAGGAGATCTCGGCTCCAAGGTGGAGCTCCTTTCCGAGAATGATATGTTTGGCCAGGCCCTGGCCGCCTTGTTTCAGAGGTTGCGACAGATTATCAAGGAGGTGCAGGTTGCCGCCGATCAGGTTGTCTCCGGTAGCCAGGAGTTGAGTAGCAGTTCCCAACAGGTTTCGCAAGGGACCAATCAACAGGCTGCGGCAGTGGAGGAGATTTCCGCCTCCATGGAAGAGTTGGCCAGCACCGTGGCCCAGACGGCGGATCATGCTCGCCAGACCGCGGCCATAGCCACCAAGGCTTCCGCCGATGCGGTGGCGGGCGGGAAGGTCGTGGCGGAAACCGTATCCGCCATGCAGCATATCGCGGAAAAGATCGGCTTTATTGAAGAGATCGCCAGACAGACCAATCTGCTGGCCTTGAATGCCGCCATCGAGGCGGCCCGGGCCGGGGAGCACGGCAAAGGCTTTGCCGTGGTTTCCGCGGAGGTAAGAAAGCTTGCCGAGCGAAGTCAATCCTCGGCCCAGGAGATCAAGGGGGTTGCCAATGCCAGTGTGGAAACGGCTGGAAACGCGGGCAGGCTTATCAACGAAATAGTGCCCCAGATTCAGAAAACCGCGGAGCTGGTCCAGGAGATC
>JBAYUD010000023.1:0-36678 GCA_041675265.1 Desulfurivibrionaceae bacterium
CTTCGTGCTGATGTGGATTATGGTATTGCCGAGGCGAATACTACCTATGGCAAGATCGGCGTTAAGGTCTGGATCTTCAAGGGTGAAGTTCTGAGTGCTGCCGACCAGATTGCCGAATAACTCGTTGCCGGGTGAAACGGCTTTAAAAAAGTCAGTCACAGATAGGATATACAGATGTTAAGTCCAAAAAAAGTAAAACATAGAAAGATGTTTAAGGGCCGTCTGACTGGCGCAGCGTACCGCGGGTCTGGATTCTCTTTCGGTGAATATGCTCTGAAGGCTGTCGGCTGCGGCAAGATGACCGCGCAGCAGATTGAGGCGGCTCGTATTGCCATCAATAGAAAGATTAAAAGAACCGGGCAGCTGTGGATCCGTGTTTTCCCGGATAAGCCGATCACCAAAAAGCCTGCCGAGACCCGGATGGGTAAAGGTAAGGGGAGTCCGGAGTATTGGGTTGCTCAGGTAAAACCTGGGCGGATCCTCTATGAATTGGCCGGGGTTGATGACGATTTAGCCCGGGAGGCGTTGCAATTGGCCGCCAATAAACTGCCTTTCCCGACTAAAGTGATTTATGTGGGGGAAACCTTATGAAGATGAAGGATATACGCGAGCTTGGTAAAGAAGAGCTTGTTGCCAAGGTAAGGGAATTGTCGGAAGAGCATTTTAAGTTGAAGTTCCAACACGGCATCCGTCCCTTGGAGAATACGGCAAAGCTGCGGCAGTTGCGTAAAGAGATTGCCCGGATGCAAACCGCTCTTACAGCGCATACTGCGTAACAGTTGGTTCCTGACCAAGATTACTGGTGTTTTAGTGCTTGCGTCAATCGATAACGCTATTTGGTAGGATACTTTCATGGTTGATGGAAAATCGAATAAGAAGACAAGGGTTGGTTTCGTTGTCAGCACCAAGATGGACAAGAGTGCTATCGTGCAGACCGAGCGCCTTGTTCCCCATAAACTGTATGGGAAGTTCATGCGTCAGCATGACAAATGTATGGTTCATGACCCGGAAAACAGCTGCAGCGTCGGCGATAGGGTTTTGATTGAAGAGTGCCGTCCGCTGAGCAAGAACAAACGGTGGCGGATCATGGAAGTCATCGAGAAGGCCGTGTAAGTTGGCGGTTTTTGATAACTAGGTGCCGGCAATTTGCCTGGCACTTGTAAAGTGTTCTGCGGTTGGTGAAGAGATGATACAAACAGAAACCGTACTTAATGTGGCAGATAATTCAGGCGCCAAGAAGGTTCTTTGCATAAGAGTCTTGGGTGGAACCAGGCGTCGGTATGCCTCTGTTGGTGATGTGATAGTAGTCACCGTCAAGGAGGCGATCCCGAACGCGAAGGTTAAAAAAGGCGATGTTCTCAGGGCTGTCGTGGTTAGGACTGTTAAAGAGATTCGTCGTACTGATGATACGATTGTTCGGTTTGATGATAATTCAGCCGTGCTGCTGGCAAATTCAGGAGAACCGATCGGAAGCCGTATTTTTGGGCCGGTTGCTCGGGAATTGCGGCCGAAGGGATATATGAAGATTATTTCCCTGGCCCCCGAGGTCCTGTAATCGCGGTTGAAACGAAGAGTCGTTATTCAAAGAGTTCCCCGTCCACCTTGGACGGTTGAGAGGCTGAAGGCATGAGAGCGAAAACACATCTTAAAGTGAATGATCAGGTTGAGGTGATTGCCGGTAAGGACAAAGGTCGCGTCGGCAAGGTCATCAAGGTCAACGCAAACGATGGTAAAGCCATCGTTGAAAAGATCAACATGATAAAGCGGCACACGAAGCCTAGTCAAATGAACCAGCAGGGCGGGATCATTGAGAAGGAGGCCGCTCTTGATGCTTCCAATCTGATGCTGATTTGCCCGAAATGTTCAAAGACCGCACGACTAGGCAAAAAAATACTGGAAGATGGATCTAAGGTTCGCATTTGTAAGAAATGTAATGAATCCGTAGAGGCGAAAGCCTAAGAGATCCTGATTTTTTTTGGAGGCAAGAATGGCTGGGGTAAAAGAGATATATCAGGGCGAGTGTGTCCCGCAGCTTATGAAGGAATTTGGCTACCAGAACATCATGCGGGTGCCGAAGATCACCAAGATCGTGCTGAATATGGGTTTGGGTGAGGCTGTGCAGAACCCAAAGATCATAGACAGCGCGGTTCAGGAGCTTACCTTGATTGCTGGGCAGAAGGCCGTAGTTACCAAGGCGAAGAAATCCATCGCCGGGTTCAAGTTGCGTGCCGGTGTGCCCATTGGTTGCAGGGTAACACTCCGCGGCGACAGGATGTATGATTTTTTTGCCAAACTGGTCCACATTGCCTTGCCGCGAGTCCGCGATTTTCGCGGGGTGTCCTTGAAGGCGTTCGACGGGCGTGGGAATTATGCCATGGGCATCAAGGAACATATTATTTTCCCTGAAATCGACTATGACAAAATCGACAAGATCAAGGGTCTCAATATTGCGATTACTACGACCGCGGAGACAGATGATGAAGGTCGGTTTCTTTTGAAAGCAATGGGAATGCCCTTCAGGAAATAGCACAGGGTAAGGAGGAAGAAGTTGGCTAAAAAGTCTTTGATAGCAAAGTGCAAGCGGACCCCGAAGTTTCCAGTGAGGGCTTATAACCGTTGCGGGTTGTGCGGCAGGTCGAAAGCCGTTTATAGAAAATTCGGTGTGTGCCGTATCTGTTTCCGTTCCTTGGCTAATCGTGGTGAAATCACCGGTGTTACCAAATCAAGTTGGTAATAGTGTTGATTCTGATCGCCTTAGATATGTTAACTGTTTGTTTTAAAAATCATCATAGGGAGCAAGGACTATGTCCATGACTGACCCCCTGGCTGATATGCTGACCAGGATAAGAAATGCCGGTATGGTCAAGTTCGAGACTGTTGAAATGCCGCTTTCAAAAATGAAAACCGGTGTTGCGGCGATCCTCAAAAAGGAAGGCTTTATCAATGACTATCAGGTTGTTGATAAGGACACGCAAGGTGTTTTGCGTATTGAAATGAAATACGACCAGAACAATGAGCGGATTATCACCAACCTGAAACGGGTCAGTAAGCCCGGCCGCCGCATTTATGTGAAGCATGACCAGATCCCCAAGGTAATGAGTGGCCTTGGTATCGCGATTATCTCGACTTCCAAGGGGATTTTCACGGATAAAGAAGCCCGGGCCATGAAAATTGGCGGAGAGCTTCTCTGTGAAGTTTGGTAGATCGAATTTCTAATCGATAACTATTGAGTATTTCGTAACCTGTGGAGAGTCGCCATGTCTAGGATTGGCAATCAACCTATCCCTGTTCCTAAAGGGGTTAAGCTTGATATAAATGGATCGTACGTTAAAGTCTCCGGACCAAAAGGGACGCTGGAGCGCAATATTCGTCCCGAGATTGGTTTGCAGGAAGAAGGCGGCAACCTGATCATTGTCCGGAAGGACAACAGCAAAAGGACCGATGCTTTCTCTGGCCTTACCCGCACCTTGGTCAATAATATGATTGTTGGCGTGGATAAAGGTTTCCAGAAAAAATTGTCCATTGAAGGCGTTGGGTACCGGGCCGAGGTGAAGGGGGCTGTTTTGAACCTGAGCGTTGGGTATTCAAATCCGGTGGAGTTTGCTCTTCCGAAAGGTGTTACCGCCGAGGTTGACAAAGCAAATAATGTCACCTTGGATTGTATTGACAAAGAGTTGCTTGGTGAAACTGCCGCCAAAATTCGCGCTGTGCGTCCTCCCGAGCCCTATAAGGGGAAAGGAATTCGTTATACGGATGAATACATAGCCCGTAAGGCTGGCAAGTCTGCTTCGAAGAAGTAGAGGGTACGCGTAGTCTTTTCGCGGCTTGTAAGAGATAAAAAATTATAAGGCAAAACAATGGGTAAGACAAATCCGAAAGAGAGTGCTCGTATAAAGCGGGTTAAGCGGATCAGGAAAAATATTACCGGGACTCCCGAGAGGCCCCGCTTGCGTGTTTTCAAAAGCGCAAAACATATCTATTGCCAGATTATCGACGATGTTGCCGGAAACACCTTGGCTGCCATGTCTACCGTCGATAAGGGGATGATCGCCGCTGATGTGAAGGGTAAAACCGAGAAGGCGCGACAGGTTGGGCTGAAGATCGCCGAACTTGCCAAAGGCAAAGGTATTGAAAAGGTGGTATTCGACAGAGGTGGCTATATTTATCATGGCCGGGTAAAAGCTCTGTCCGATGGAGCCCGTGAAGGCGGTCTTGATTTCTAATTGTCTGTATTGAAAAAAATTCTTATCCCTGTGAAAAATTCCAAAGCAATTTGGGGGTGAACCTTGTCAGATTTTAATAAGAACACAAGTGGCGACGAGTTTATTGAAAAGATCGTTCATATCAACAGGACTGCGAAAGTAGTCAAGGGTGGACGTCGTTTCAGTTTCAGCGCCATTGTTGTTGTTGGTGATGGAAAAGGAAAAGTTGGTTGCGGTCTTGGTAAAGCCAATCAGGTCCCCGAGGCGATCAGGAAAGGGGTTGAGCAGGCGCGTAAAGACATGAAACGTGTTTCCATTACCGACCTGAGCATCCCGCACGAGGTTTTTGGAAAATTTGGCGCCGGGAATGTAATGTTGAAACCCGCCGTCGAGGGTACCGGTGTTATTGCCGGTGGTGCTGTTCGCGCCGTACTCGAAGCTGCTGGGGTACATAATATTCTGACAAAGTGTATCGGTTCTCATAACCCGCATAACCTTGTCAAAGCGACCATGGACGGCTTGCGCAGGCTCCGTACTCCTCAGCAGATCGCCGCAAGTCGCGGGAAATCCATTGAGGAAATTTCCGCTTGAGCAGTTCCGGAATGTGGTTTTCCGCGGAAGTCTGATCCGGTTTTAATTGTGTGCTGAATACAGCATGACATTAATGAAGAGTGAATAGGTATCTATATGGCAAATCAGCTCAAAGTGACCCTGAAGAAAAGCAAGATCGGGAGCACTGAAAAAATTCGTGCGACGTTGATCGGCCTGGGGCTGACAAAGATCAATAAAACGGTAATTCGGCAGGACACCCCCGAGATCCGTGGGATGATTAAAAAAGTCGAACATCTGGTTGAGGTGGAGGATTAATTTATGTTGACGTTAAGCAATTTGTCGCCGCAGCCAGGTTCGAGAAAGCCGAGAAAAAGAATAGGCCGGGGTCTTGGTTCCGGTCATGGCAAGACAGCAACCCGTGGTCACAAGGGGCACAAGGCCCGCTCCGGCGGCGGTATCAAGCTGGGTTTCGAAGGCGGCCAAATGCCTCTCCAGCGTCGTTTGCCCAAGCGCGGCTTTAACAATATTTTCAAGAAAGTGTTTGCTATTGTTAATGTTCAGGATCTCGAGCGTTTTGCCGCTGATACAAGGGTTGACAAGCAGGCCTTGATCGCTGCTGGTCTTGTAAACAAGAATGACGATCTTGTCAAAATTCTTGGCAATGGCGAAGTGAAGCATGCTTTAACCGTCGCTGTCGACAAGGTAAGTGGCGCTGCGCGGCAGAAGATCGAAGCTGTTGGCGGCAAGATTGAGGAATAGATAGATGCAAGCCGGGGTTCAGAATGCTGCAAATATCCCTGAGTTAAGGCGTCGAATTTTATTTACGGTGATAATGCTTGCCGTTTACCGGGCCGGGGTGCAGATCCCCACTCCAGGCATCAACGGCGAGGCGCTGAATCAATTTTTTCAAAAAAGCGCTGGTTCCCTTTTTGACATGTTCAATATGTTCTCCGGCGGCGCCTTGGAAAACTTTTCCATCTTCGCCTTGGGGATCATGCCTTACATCAGCGCCTCGATCATCTTTCAATTGTTGACCGTGGTCGTTCCGCAGCTTGAGGCCCTCTCCAAGGAGGGGGAAGCCGGACGCAGAAAGATCACCCAGTACACCCGTTACGCCACGGTGGTGCTGAGTTTGGTCCAAGGTTTGTTCATCAGTATCGGCTTGGAAAGCATGACCGCCCCCGGAACCGGGGAGATGGTGGTTATTGCCTCCGGCTGGCATTTTCGCCTGATGACCATGATCACCTTGACTTCCGGGACTGCATTTATCATGTGGCTTGGCGAGCAGATGACCGAACGGGGGATCGGCAACGGTATCTCCATGATAATCTTTGCCGGGATCGTGGCGAGGATGCCTGCTGCGCTGGTAAACACGTTCAAGATGGCCAGCGCGGGAGAGATTGCCTATATCATGCTGCCGGTGTTGTTGGCCATGATTGCCGCGGTAATCGCTTTTGTCATCTTCTTTGAAACCGCACAGCGGCGGATCCCCATTCAGTATGCAAAGCGGATGGTCGGACGGCAAATGTACGGCGGGCAGCAATCCCATCTTCCTCTGAAAATTAATATGTCCGGTGTCATTCCGCCGATTTTTGCCTCGTCAATCATGATGTTTCCTGCCACCATCGGGCAGTTTATCCAGGTTGACTGGGTGCAGAAAGTGAGCGCTGCCCTCAGCTGGGGGAGTCTGCCGCACACCTTGCTGTTCATTGGTTTTATTGTTTTTTTCTGCTTTTTTTATACGGCGGTTACTTTCAACCCGGTTGATATTGCGGAAAACCTGAAGAAGCATGGCGGGTTTGTGCCTGGGATCAGGCCAGGGAAGAAGACCTCCGATTTTATCGATAAAATCGTGGTGCGGATGACGGTGATCGGCGCTTGTTATATTAGCGTTATCTGCGTGATGCCGACTATCTTGATTAATAAACTGCATGTGCCCTTTTACTTCGGCGGAACAGCCCTCCTGATTGTTGTCGGGGTGGCGATTGATACCATCGCGCAGATTGAGTCCCACACTGTTATGCGCAATTATGATGGTTTTATGAAGTCCGGTGGCTTTAAGGCACGTTGATCGCGTTTTTTTGGCAGGAACATGGCAATTATTCTGAAGTCGCCTCGAGAAATAGAGCTGTTGCTGGAGGCGAATCAGATTGTTGCCAGAACCCTGGCCTTGCTGAGCGAGAAGATTGAGGTGGGTTGTACCACCTTCTCTCTGGATGCCTTGGCGGAAAAATATTGCCGTAGCTGTGGCGCCGAGCCTGCTTTTAAGGGGTATCGCGGCTTTCCCGGCAGCCTGTGTGTTTCCATCAACGAACAGGTTGTGCATGGGATTCCATCCAAGAAGGTTGTTGTCCGGGATGGCGATATAGTCAGCATTGATTTTGGGGTGAAGTATAAAGGGTATTACGGCGATGCCGCGGTAAGCATCCCCGTTGGCGAGGTGGCGTCTGACCGGCGCTCCTTGCTTGAGGTAACGCGCGCAGCCCTGTATAAAGGAATTGCCCAGGCAGTTCCTGGTAACCGGATAAACGATATCTCGCAAGCCGTTCAGGAACATGTTGAACAGCACGGGTTTTCGGTTGTTCGGCAGTTTGTGGGGCATGGCATCGGGAGCCAGCTGCATGAGGCTCCGGAAATACCCAATTATGCCAGGGCGGAACGTACGCCCAAGCTTATGCCTGGTATGGTTCTTGCCATTGAGCCCATGGTGAATCTCGGCACACATGCGGTTGATGTGTTGCGGGATGGTTGGACGGTTGTGACACGAGACCGGAAAATATCAGCGCATTTCGAGCATTCGATTGCTGTTACAGACGGCGAGCCCATAATTTTGAGCGAGTTGTCTGCGTAGCTTTTTTTGCCTTTATGAAAAAAAATAAGGCAAAAAAAAATAAATAAGGTAATATCCTCTGCTTTCTGTCTGCCGGAATTTCTCATGGTTGAGTTTTTGCAGAGAGAAGTGCATTGCAGGAAATAAGGGGTTTATGTCCAAAGAAGAAGCCATTCAGGTTGAAGGCACCATCGTTGAGCCTCTCCCCAATGCGATGTTTCGGGTTGAGCTCGATAATGGGCATCGGATTTTGGCCCATATTTCCGGAAAGATGAGGATGCATTTTATTAAGATTCTCCCGGGAGATCGTGTCACCGTTGAGCTGTCTCCTTATGATCTCACACGGGGAAGAGTGACATTCAGGGCAAAGAAGAAGTAGAGGTTCTTTGCCGCAGAACAAAAGGGTTGCGTTATGAAAGTAAGATCATCTGTGAAAAAAATTTGTAGTGACTGCCGGGTGTTCAAACGGAAAGGCGTCTTGCGTGTTTCATGTAAGATAAAAAAGCACAAACAGCGGCAGGGATAATTTTTTCATTTATTTTGACTAGCAAGGGAGGCATGCCTTGGCACGTTTAGCTGGTGTTGATTTACCAAGAAATAAGCACATGGTTATTGCTTTAACCTACATCCACGGAATCGGCAGAACCTCTGCCCGGAAGATTCTGGATTTGGTTGGTTTGCCGCACACGACGAACAGCGATGATTTGACTGAAAGTGATGTCACCAACATCAGGAAAATCATGGATGATCAGTTTGTTGTCGAGGGCGATCGTCGGCGGGAAGTGGCCATGGATGTCAAGCGGTTGACCGATGCGGGATGTTATCGCGGAATCCGTCACCGTAAGGGTTTGCCTTGCCGGGGTCAGCGCACCAAGACCAATGCCCGGACCAGAAAAGGGCCGAGGCGGTCAGCGATTAAAAGCAAAAAGTAGATAATTAAATAATCATTCTGGATTGTTTATAGGAGTTATAATGGCTAGTCCGAAAGCGAGTCGTCCGAAACGCAAGGAAAAGAAAAACGTACCCGAGGGGATCTGTTTTATCCACTCCACCTTCAACAACACCTTGGTTACTTTTGCGGATAGGCAAGGGAATGTGATCTCCTGGTCCAGTGCCGGTTGCCTTGGCTTTAAGGGGTCACGGAAAAGTACCCCTTTTGCCGCGCAGAACACCGTTGATGCCGCGGCTAAAAAAGCCCAGGAGCATGGGATGCGCAAGGTTGAGGTAAGGGTCAACGGGCCTGGACCCGGACGTGAATCCGCTATCCGGGCTTTGCAGACGAATGGCTTTGATGTGAGCGTTATCCGTGATGTGACCCCAGTGCCGCATAATGGCTGCAAACCTCCCAAGAGAAGAAGAGTCTAGGGAGTAGAGCGGGTCGCAGGGCGTTTGATAATTAAAGTATGATTGAGTGAGATTGAGTGGAGGTCCAAATTGGCCAGATATAGAGGCGCGGAATGCCGGCAGTGTCGGCGCGAAAAACTCAAGTTGTTTTTGAAAGGCGACAGATGCTATTCAGACAAGTGTGCCTTTGAAAGGCGTTCTTTTGCTCCGGGCCAGCATGGTCAGGCCAGAATGCGCAAGGTTTCCGACTATGCCATTCAGTTGCGGGAAAAGCAGAAAGTGCGTCGTATCTATGGCATGCTGGAAGGCCAATTCCGCAAATACTTTGAGATTGCCGAACGGATCAAGGGCGTTACCGGTGAAAACCTGTTGATGCTTTTGGAAAGCAGGCTTGACAATGTCATCTATCGTCTTGGGTATGCAAATTCCCGGAATCAGGGGCGGCAGTTGGTGCGGCATAATCATATTGAAGTAAACGGCAGGAAGGTCAACATCCCTTCATTTCGGGTTTCTGTCAATGACGTCATCACCCTGAAGGAAAAAAGCCGGAAGGTCGGCGCCATCAACGAGAGCCTTGAAGCCGTTGTGCGTCGTGGCGTACCAAGCTGGTTGGAGCTTGATAAGGATAACTACAAGGGAACTGTAAAAGCATTGCCTAGCCGGCAGGAAATCACCATGCCGATTCAGGAGCAGTTGATTGTAGAGCTTTACTCCAAATAATTAGCCAACCGTGGAGCAATAGAAACCATGACACTTGCGTCTGATCCGTTTTACAGAAATTGGCATGAGCTTATCATTCCTGAAAGACTGGAAGTAGACCAGGACAGCCATACAAAAAGTTTCGGCAAATTTGTTTGTCAGCCGTTGGAGCGTGGTTTTGCCACGACGATCGGGAATTCCCTGCGCAGGATATTGTTGTCTTCCATTCAGGGCGCGGCGATTACTTCAGTGAAGATTGATGGCGCTCTTCATGAGCTGTCCACTATCCCAGGGGTTAAGGAGGATGTTACCCAGATCATCCTTAATCTGAAGGAAGTGCGCCTCAAACTGAATACCCCTGGATCGCAGCTCGTCAAGATTGAAAAGAATAAGGTCGGCATTGTTACCGCCGGCGATATCACCTCCGGCGGTAAGGTTGAGGTGATGAATCCTGACAAAGAGATTTGCACCATCACCGGCGACGGGGTCTTTAAGGCCGAGTTTGAGGTGAAATGGGGGAAGGGGTATGTTCCCGCGGAGAAAAATAAGCCTGAGGAACAGGTGATCGGGGTAATTCCCATCGATGCTATTTTTACTCCCATAGTCAATGTGAAGTCTATTGTCAGCCAGGCGCGTGTTGGGCAGCAGACCGATTACGACAAGTTGACCCTGGAAATCACCACCGATGGCAGCGTACGTCCTGAAGATGCCTTGGCCTATGCCGCCAAGATAATGAAGGAACAGTTACAGGTTTTTATCGCCTTTGACGAGGAATCGGTTGAGCCGGCCGTTGATGATGCCCGCGTGGATCATCGCTCGCCGGTTAATGAAAACCTTTATCGCAGCGTGGAGGATCTGGAGCTTTCGGTTCGTTCCGCGAATTGTCTGCGTAATGCGGATATCCGTTACATCGGCGAGTTGGTGCAGAAATCAGAGGCCGAGATGCTGAAGACGAAAAACTTTGGCCGCAAATCGCTTAATGAGATCAAACAGCTGCTGTCTGAGATGGAGCTTTCGCTGGGCATGAAATTAGAAGGCTGGGAGCCTCCTGTCGTGTCGGACAAGGTATCTGAAGAGCAGTCATAAATCCGGGAAGAGGGTAGTTATGAGACATAGAAAAGCAGGCAAGAGACTTGGCAGGACAACATCCAACCGTCAGGCCATGGTTCGCAATATGGTTACCTCTCTGATCGAGCATGAGAGAATTATAACCACCGCCCCCAAGGCGAAGGAAGTTCGCAAGGTCGCTGATCAGATGATTACCTTGGCCAAGCGTGGCGATCTCCATGCTCGGCGTCAGGCCTTGTCCTTCATGCAGGACAAAAAGGTTGTTGCCAAGCTGTTTGATGTCCTCAAGGATGAGTACATGGCCCGTAACGGCGGCTATACCAGGATCATCAGAACCGGCAACCGCCTTGGCGATGCGGCCGAGATGGCTATCCTTGAGCTGGTGAATTACAGTGAAGCGAAAGGGGCAAAAGAGGACAATTAGTCTCTTCCGCTGGGTTGAAAATTCAAAGCTGGCTTGAACGCACTGTTCAAGCCAGCTTTTTTTTGGGGAAAACGATGGGCGAAAGAGTCCATTGTTTTTGGTGGGGTTAACAGGGTCATTGCTTGTTCTCTGTCCGTCGGGTGAACAGGGGAAAAAAATATACCATCGAGGGTGTCTGTCGGGTAGTATTATCCCTTTGCAGGGCTTGATAAAAAGGCGTCTGGCATGCTGCTGGTCAACGAAAAAGAGGTTTTCTTTCATGCAGGAATGACCCTTGCCGATCTGGTGAGGGAACAGGATCCTGCCGCCGATATCTTGCTTGTGAACGGCTACCCGGCTTCGTTGCAAACCGTGTTGTCCGACGGGGACCAATGCTGGCTGTGGCAGCGGGGCAAAGCGCCTTCCGCCGAGGAGATGCGGCATCTGCTCTATGCCCGGCACAGCCCCGGCGTGCAGGGGCGCCTCCAGGAAAGGGTGGTCGGAATCATGGGGCTTGGCGGGCTTGGGTCCGTGGTGGCAATCGCTCTTGCCCGCATGGGCATCGGTTCTCTCCTCCTTGCCGATTATGATGTGGTGGAGCCCACCAACCTGAACCGGCAGCAGTATTTTGTGGATCAGATTGGTGAGAAGAAAACCGCTGCGCTGCGGGATATTCTGCAGCGGGTGAATCCCCATGTTGCCGTGACCCTCATCGACAGGCGGCTGGTTGAAGAGGATATCGGTGTTTTGTTCAAGGGTGTCCATGCCCTGGTGGAGTGTTTCGATGATCCGGCCATGAAGGCGGCTGGTCTACGGGCTGCTCTCCACCATCTCCCCGGGGTTTTTTATGTGGGAGCCTCGGGGCTTGCTGGCTATGGCGAAAACAATGCGATTCGGACCAGACGACTCTATCCCGGAGTATATCTGGTCGGCGACGAGGTAAGCGGCGCCGCCCCTGGACAGGGGCTCATGGCTGCCAGGGTAGGGATTGCCGCCCATCACCAGGCGAATCAGGTGGTCCGGCTCCTGCTGGGCGCGGAAAACGAGGTCGAGTAGATGAAGGTTTTTTGCAACGGCGAAGCACAGGAGATCGCACCGGGGATGCTGGTGGCTGATTATATCACTCAGCTTGGCCTGGATGCCTCTTCGGTGGTGGTCGAGTGCGACGGCAAGATTCTGACCCGGGAAGAATATGGGAGCCATGCATTGCAGGATGGCTCTGTCCTTGAATTGATACGGTTTGTGGGGGGCGGTTGAGATGTTGACCATTGCGGGGAGAAAATTTCGCTCACGGCTCTTCGGCGGCACCGGGAAGTTTTCTTCACCGGAGGTCATGAAAGAGGCCCTTGCCGCTTCGGGTTGTGAGATGGTTACCGTGGCCCTGCGTCGCGTCGATCTCAACAATCCGGCCGATGATATCATGAGCGTGCTTGACCGGGACCGCTACCTGTTTCTGCCCAACACCTCCGGCGCCCGTGATGCCGGAGAGGCGATTCGGCTGGCCAGGCTGGCCAGGGCTTCCGGCGGCGGGGAATGGCTCAAGCTTGAGGTGACCCCCGATCCGAGAACCCTGCTCCCGGATCCCATCGAGACCTTCAAGGCCACCGAGGAATTGGTCAGGGAAGGGTTCAAGGTGCTGCCCTATATCAACGCCGATCCGATTTTGGCCCTGCGCCTCCAGGATGCCGGCGCTGTTGCCGTCATGCCCCTTGGTTCGCCCATCGGCACCAATCAGGGGGTGCTGACCCGCTTCCAGATCGAGATCATCATTGCCCAGGCTCAGGTGCCGGTTATCGTTGACGCAGGGCTTGGCGCACCGTCGCACGTGGCCGAGGCCATGGAGATGGGCGCCGACGCGGTGCTGGTCAACACGGCCATTGCCGTGGCCGGAGATCCGGTGCGGATGGCCCGGGCCTTTGCCATGGCGGTGGAGGCGGGACGGATTGCCTACGAAGCAGGCCTTGGCGCGGTGAGTAAGGACGCTGCCCCCTCCTCGCCCGAGGATGGCCTGGGATTTTTGCGGTAGCCATGTTCACGATCCCGGAATTTTCCGCATTGCAGGATGCCGTCAGCCGTGCCACCGAGGCGGAGGTTCTGCGGGCTTTGCATTCCGATCGTCCTGGATTGGCAGGGCTGGCCGCCTTGCTGTCGCCCGCGGCGGAACCGCATCTTGCAGCCATGGCCAAACGCTCCGGTGTCATTACCAGCCAGCGTTTCGGCCGGACCATGCAGATGTATGCGCCGGTCTATCTCTCCAGTTTCTGCGCCAATCGTTGCGCCTATTGCGGGTTTTCAGCCGACAACACCATTGACAGGCGGGTCTTGACTTTTGCCGAGGCGGAAAGCGAGGCCATGATCCTGCACCAGCGGGGCTTCAGCCATCTGCTCCTTGTTTCCGGGGAGGCGCCGGCCAAGGTCGGCGTGGACTATCTCGAAGAGCTGGCCCTGCGGCTGCGCGATAGGTTTGCCGCCTTGTCCATCGAGGTGCAGCCCTTGGCCACAGAGGAGTATGCCCGGCTTTTCCGGGCCGGCATTACCTCGGTGGCCGTGTATCAGGAAACCTATGACCGGGACATATACAAGCAAGTGCATCTGGCCGGGCGCAAGGCTGATTTTGACTATCGGCTGGAAACTCCCGCCCGGGCAGCGGCCGCCGGGATGCGGGAGGTCGGGATCGGCGCCCTGCTGGGCCTTGCGGATTGGCGGGCGGAAGGACTCGCCCTGGGGCTCCATCTGGCCTGGCTGAGAAAGCATTACTGGCGGACCGGACTCACCGTCTCCTTCCCGCGCATGCGCCCGGCGCAAGGGGAGTTCAAACCCCTGGCTCCGGTGAGCGAGAGAAATCTCAGCCAGATGATCTTTGCCCTGCGGATGTTTGATCCGGATGTCGGGTTGTATCTCTCGACCCGCGAGGAGGCCCGGTACCGCGACGGCATGATCGGCCTGGGGCCCACCCGTTATTCGGCGGGTTCCTGCACCGCGCCGGGCGGATACGGTCTGGAAAACGCAGGGGGGGAGCAGTTTGAGGTCGGGGATAATCGGAGCCTTGCCGAGGTGAGCGCCGCCATCCAAAAAAAAGGTTTTGATCCGGTCCGCAAGGATTGGGATGCTGTTTTTCAAACAAAGGAAGACAGGCAACAGGCTGCCTGAACGATACGCGCAACCATAAGGAAGGGAGAACCCAATGGCAGATTTGAAAAAAATGTACACCACCATTCTTGGTGACCACTTTCCCATGGAGATGAAAATCACCTTTGGCGACCAGGAATTGGTCTACCGGAAGAAGACCTGGAAGATCGTGGCCGAGGACGGGAGCGTTGATGAGCGCGGCGTGCGCTACGGCGAGAACCCGGATCAGGAGGCGGCCCTCTACGAGCTGACCAACGGCAATCTGGTGCTGGGCGACTGCCGGTTCATCGAGCCGGGCAAGGGGCTGGTGAGCGGCATCAATGTCGAGGACATGCTCCAGGTGGGCAAGCATCCCGGCAAGATCAACCTCACCGACATCGACAACGGTCTGAACATCATCAAGTATCTGGTGGGCAAACCTGCCGCGGTGATCCTCAAGCACAACAACCCCTGCGGCGCAGCCTGCAGCGAGACCCTGGCCCGCGCCTATGACCGGGCCAACCGGGCGGACCGCATCGCCGCCTTTGGCGGGGCCGTTATTCTCAACCGGCCCTGTGACAAGGAAACCGCCGAGCTTTTGAGCAAGAACTATCTGGAGGTGGTCTGCGCCCCGGAATTTGAACCGGGAACCCTGGAGATCCTCGCGGCCCGGAAGAATCTGCGCGTCGTGCGGATCAGCCGCATCGACCGGCTCGCCGATTATGAAAAATACCGTTATGTCGATTTCAAGAGCCTGATCGACGGGGGGCTCATCGTCCAGCAGTCGGCGGTGAACTCCATCCGTTCCGTGGCCGACCTGAAGCCTGCGGTCTGTACCTCAAAGGGGCAGGAATACAAGGTGGAGCGCGAGCCCACCCAGCGGGAGATCGATGACATGATCTTCGGCTGGGCCGTGGAGCACGGGGTGACCTCCAACTCGGTCATCTATGTGAAGGACGGCTGCACGGTGGGCATCGGCACCGGCGAGCAGGACCGGGTCGGGGTGGCCGACATCGCGGTGTACAAGGCCTACACCAAGTATGCCGACATGCTCTGCTTCGACACCTTCGGCCTGCCCTATGCGGACATGGTGCTGGAGATCGAGCAGGGCAAGCGGAACAAGGCGGATCAGGAAAAGATCGACGCGCAGACCAAGGCGGACAAGGCCGGGCTGCCCGGTTCGGTGATGATCTCCGACGCCTTTTTCCCGTACCGCGACGGCGCCGATGTCGGCATCCGGCAGGGGGTTTCCGCCATTCTTCAAGCGGGCGGCTCCATGCGCGATTTCGAGACCATCCAGGCGTGCAACGAGGCCAAGCCGCAGGTGGCCATGAAGTTCACGGGGCAACGTTCTTTCAAGCATTAGAATTCCGTTGAATACAACAAAAAAAGCCCGACCTGAAAAGGCCGGGCTTTTTTTGTGCGGGTAGACCGCCTCAGCTCGCGTGGTTCCGTTTTTCGCCCACGATGCGGCCGTCGCTCACCGTAAAGATCCGGTCAAACCCTTCCACCATCCGCTGGTCGTGGGTGACGACCAGAATGGCGGAGTTGTTCTCCACCGCCAGTTTTTTGAGCAGGGCCATGACGTTCTTGCCGTTTTCCGTGTCCAGGGCGGCGGTGGGCTCGTCGGCCAGGATCACCCTGGGCCGGTTGGCCAGGGCGCGGGCAATGGCGGTGCGTTGCGATTCGCCGCCGGAAAGCAGGGCCGGATAATGGTCAAGGCGGTGGCCGAGACCCAGGCTTTTCAGGATATCAATGCTCCGCGCCTGCGCCTCTTTGCCCACAATGCCGTTGTTCTCCAGGGCGATCATCACGTTTTCCACCGTGGTGAGGAAGGGGATCAGGTTGTGGGCCTGGAAGATGAATCCCAGCTTTTCCCGCCGGATTTGCTTGAGGTCGAGCCCTGCCGGCCAGCCGTCTTCGGCGATCAGCTCTCCGTCCAGCACCACCCGCCCCCTAGTCGGTTCGGTGACCAGGCCGATGGTGGTCAGGAGCGTGGTCTTGCCGGAGCCGGATGGGCCTAAGATAGCCACCAGTTCCCCGGGCGCCACGTTAAAAGTGGCGTCGGCCAGTGCCACGACCTCGGTGTCGCCGCTGCCGTAAATCTTGGTCAGTCCTTCAATCTGCACGGCGTACATGGTCATCCTCCCAGGGCTTCCGCCGGTTCGACCCGCATGGCCTTGCGGATGCCCACCAGGCTTGCGCCGATACAGATCAGAATCACGATGCCGAACAGGAGCTGCAGGTCGATGGCCACCAAGTCAACCCTGCGGGGAAACTTGTCGTGGGTGAGCCCGATCAGGGTAAAGCCGATAATGTAGGCGATCAGCCCCATGAGGAGCGACTGCTGGAGGATCAACCCGACGATCACCCTGTTTCTGGTGCCGATCAGCTTGAGGGTGGCGATCACCCGCAGCTTGTCCAGGGTCATGGTGTAGATGATCAGCGAGATGATGACCCCGGAGATGATGAGCAGGATGGCGCGGAACAGACCGAGTTGCATCTTGGCCTTTTTGATCATGCCCTCGGTGAGGATGCGTTCCTGATCCTTGCCGGTCAGGGGGCGGAAATGGTTCCAGCGGTTGATCCGGTCCTGAACCTGGGCAAGGTCCGCCCCCGGCGCGAGCCTCGCCACCACGGTATTGGCGATGTGGGTCGAGCCGACAATGGTTGCGATCTGGGGGGTGAGCTGGCTGGCCTGGTTCGGGGCAAGAAAGGGCAGGCGGCTCAGCTGGCCTGCAAGTTTTTCGCGGCTGTTGCGGATGGCGTTGTTGTCATCCTTGAACTGGATCTTTTGGGCATCGGCCAGGGTCACATAGGCCACCGGGTCGCCGGCCGAGGAAACCATCCTGGCGGTATGCCCCACCACGGTGTAGTCGTCCCCTGCCAGCCGCAGCTGGTCGCCCAGGGCGATCTTCATGGCGCGGTCCACCACGATCTCGTAATGTTTTTGCCCGATGGGCCGTCCGGCGACGATTTCCGGCGGGCCACCCATGCCCCCCAGCTCGTAGCCCACCAAAAAGAAGCGGAAGGGCTTGCCGTGCCGTTCGCTCTGGATGTTTTGAAAGGAGAGGGCAGAGGCCTGCTCTACCCCGGGAACCGCTTTGATCCGGTATTTGATCTCCTCGGGAATGCGCGAGGTGGCGGCAAAGGGGCCGCTGGTGTCCTGCTGCACCACCCAGAGGTCCGCCGCCGTGGCATTCAGGACCGCAGTGGCATCGGTGAACAGACCCCGGTAGATGCCGCCCATGCTCATCACCACTCCGAGAAGCAACCCGAGGCCAAGGCAGGTCTGGATGAAGCGGCTCCGGTGGTGCCGGATGTCGCGGAGGGCCAGATTCATTTGCGCACCCGTACCTTTTGCCCGTCGGCGAGTAGCCCCATCCGTTCGGGAGCAACAAGGGCGATGTTCTCGTTTCCGGCAAGGCCGCTGGTGATCTCGATAAAATGGGCATCTTCAATGCCGGTGGACACCTCCTGAAAGCGGAGGCGGTTGCCTTCCACCACCCAGACCCCGCGCTGTTTTCCCTTGCTTACCAGGGCGGTCTTGGGAAGGGCCGGAGCCCCTTGTCTCGCGCCTGCCGCGATCAATACCTCGGCCTGCTCGCCAAGGCGAAAGCTTTTAAGGGCGGGAGTAAAAGCCACGTCCACCTCAAGCTCCTCGGTGACCCGGTCGCTTTCCCAGGCAAGGCGGGCCACCTGGCTGGGGAATTTCTCGCCCGGCGCGGAACGGAGGGTGATGGTCGCCGGTTGCCCGGGGGCTACGCCCTTGAGCTGCGATTCGTCCACATTGGCCTTGACCCAGACGGTGTCGGGATTGGCCAACAGGAAGATCGGCAGCCCGGCGGTCACCGTGGCTCCCGGTTCAAGATCCCGCCGGATGATGATGCCGTCCTCCGGCGCCAGAATCAGGGCGTCGTTCAACCGGGAGCGGCTGGCGGCCATGGCGGCGGTGGCGGCGGTTTTTTCCCTTCCCGCGGAGTTCAAGGCGGCAGCGGCGCGGGCTGCTTCTTCCCTGGCGACCAAGAAGGCGGTTTCATACTGCTCCGCCTCTTGGGTGGAGACGAGTTCCTTGGCGGCCAGGGCGCTGAATCGTTTGCTGTTTTTTTCGGCCAACAGCAGGCCGGCCTTGGCTTTTTGCAGATTAGCCTGCTCCAGGGCCACTGCGGCAGCGGCTTTCTCCGCCGTGGCGGACGCTTGACTGGCCTGCGCTTGTAATTCGATGGTGTCCAGTTTTGCCAGCACCTGCCCGCGTTTGACCAGATCCCCTTGATCCGCGCCGACCTCGGCGATGCGGCCGGTGATCTTGCTGGCGATGTTGACCACCACCTTGGCCTCCACCGTGCCGTTGCCATAGACCTGGGCGGTCAGATCCCGTTTGGCGAGGCGCACCACCTCTACCTTGGGCGGGCCAAGGACAGTGAACCGCAGGATAAGGCCCAGGGCCAGAATCCCGGCCAACACCAGGAGATGTTTTTTCTGTATGTTTTGCATCGTCGGAAGTTGCATCATTGTTTTCTCCATTCCGGCTCTATTGTCTGCCCAGGGCGCGGTCAAGCCGTGCCTCGGCGATTTTTTGATCGTATCCCGCTTGGATTTGGGCGGTTTCCGCGTTCAAGGCCTGGGCCTGGGCGTCAATGGCCTCGATCATTGTTCCCAGCCCCTCCCGGTAGCGCTCCATGGCCAAACGCTGGCTTTCCCGGGCCGCCTCCGCCTCTTTGCTGCTTGCCGCGAGCCGGGCTTGGGCTTCGGTAATTCCCAGCCAGGCGGATTCCACTTCCTTGGCGACCTGCATCCGCAGATTTCTGTGCTGTGCCTCCACCCCATGCATTGCGGCGTCGGCCTCACGCACCTGTTCATGGGTGGCGAATCCGGAAAAAACCGGCAGGGTGAGATTGACTCCCAGCGCCCAAATTTGGCCTTCCGGGAGCATGCTCTGGGCAGCGTCGCCATAGCTGGCCGTGCCTGAGAGGGTGGGAAGATAGCCGCTGCGCGCCGAACGCAGAGAGCCGGAAGCCGCATCCTTGAGGGAGGAGAGCCGCTTGAGTTCGCTTCTGTTGCGCAGGGCTTCTTCCCGCAGGCCGGCCAGATCTTCCGGCGCGGGGGGTGCGTTTGTTTCCGGCTCGGCCAGGGGCCGGTCCGCAAGGGAATCGAGTCCCATGGCGTTGGCCAGCTCCAGCCGGGCCAGATCCCGGTTGTTCTCGGCCCGGATCAACAGGCTCTTGCCGGCGAATAGCGCGGCTTCGGTTCTGGCCACTTCCACCTTGGAGCGGATTCCGTGGAGGAAAAATTCCCCGGCTTGGCGGGCCAACCCTTCTCGGGCAGCCACGGTTTTCCGGCTGGCCTCCACCTGTTTTTCCGCCGCCAGGACGAGATACCAGGTGGTTTTGACCCGGAAGGCCACATCTTGGCGGCTGACCGATACTCCTTCCGCCGCCGCGGCCTTGGCCCCGCGTGCCGCGGCGGTGGCTCCGGCGGTGCGGCCAAAATCATAGAGATTTTGCCGGACCACCACGGAGGTGGTGGAGACCTCTGTTTCCTTGATACCGCCAAGGGCGGTGAGGAAGGTGTCGCCCTTGTTCCAGTCCGCCGCGAGATTGATCTGGGGCCAGTAGTTGGCCCTGGCCTGGCCGAGCTTGGCCTCGGTGGCGGAGAGGGTTGCAGCCGCTTCTTCGATCTGGGGATGATTTTTGCCGGCGGTGGTCAGGGCCTCCGCAAGGGTAAGCGGTTCCGCCGCCTTGGCCGGGTCGATGAACACAATGGCGAGCATCAGAAAAAGGAGCGTTTTTTTCATACGGATCCCATGGGGTTGGAGTATGCCGGCATTGGAGAAGAGGATGTCTGGGTAAGTTGCAGGAAATTGTCCCACAGCCGCCCGGCCTCGGCATCGAGGTTGAACGCGCCGCGGGTTATGGACCAGCGCAGGGCCGTGAATTGGATCATGCCAAGCAGGGTGATCGCTGTCTCCCTCGGGGAAAGCGGGCGGAGCTCGCCGGCCTTGATTCCTGCCGCAATGACGTTGCTCAGCGTTTCGATATACCCTGCCATTTTTCCGGCTATGGTTTTGGCCAGATGCGGGTCTCCGAGGTGGATCTCCTCGGAAAACATGAACCGGGGCAGTCCAGGGTTTGCGGCAATAAGGGCGGCATGGGCAAGAAAAATGACCTTGAGTTTTTCCATGGCCGTTCCTTTCCCCGCCGCAATGCCTGCGGCCTTGCCCATCACCGCCTCGCCGATGAAATCCCCCAGCGCTCCGAGAATCTCCTGCTTGCCCTTGAAATGGCGGTAGATATTGGCATCGCTCATCCCGGCCCGGCCGGCGATCTCGGTGATGGTGAGGCCGTGCACGCCCTTTTCGCCGATAACCTGAAGGGCGGCCTGGACAATCTCTTCCCGGCGGATATGGGTAATTTTTTTAGGCGGCACGGCAGCTCCCTGTAATGTGAATGTTTATTCACATTACAGGGAGTCAGATTTCTTGTCAAATTGTTTTCATGGAAAAGCGTAGAGTCAATGAGATAAGGTCGTGCATGTGATTTTTTGAAAGCAAACCCCCGGCTTTGCGGGGGGACCAATAGAGTTTGACGGTTCCAGAAAAAGCAAACTACCCTGGATTCCGGCCTTCGCCGGAATGACGGTAATGCGGTCTCTAATGTCTTTATCGGTTGCGGGCCTGAATGCTGATTTGTCCGGGGGGACGGGGGTGCTCGGAAATAACCGTAACAGCAGTATCGGTGGTGGGCTGGATGGGGCGTCCTGCATTCGAGCGGGGCCGTAACGAAAGGTTGCTTCGGCACGGCCCCTGTTTTTTTGCCGGGGGGTGTTACTTCATCGGGGTTGGGTGAACCTGGGGTGCGGCCTGCGGTGGCGTTTTGGGGGCAACCTGCGCCGGGGCCTGCGGTTGCGTCTGGGGTTGTGGCTGCGCTTGGGCAGGAGTTTTGGTTTTTTCCGGGTAGAGGCGCAGGCTTATTCTCCGGTTGCGAGGGTCAAAGGGGTTGTCCTTGATGATCGGCTCGGTGGCGGCATAGCCCGAGACCCGCAGAAGGCGACTGGACGGGATGCCGTTTTTTTCCACTTCGACCCGGGCGGCCGAGGCTCTGGACGTGGAAAGTTCCCAGTTGCCGAATTCTTTTTTTGCATAACTCACCGCATCGGTATGGCCTTCGATTTCAATGCGGTTCGAGGTGTTCTTGATGTTGTCGCAGAGCACCTTGAGGATCTTCTGGCCGCTTTCGGTCAACACCGTGCTGCCCAGGGGAAACATGGGGTTTCCTTCCTTGTCCATGATGTCGACCTTGACCCCGCCCTCGAAGACCTCAATGCGTACCTGATCCTTGAGGTCGGCAAGTTTCTGCTCTATTTCCTGCTGCAGTTGTTCCTTGAAGCGTTCCAGCCCGGCGGCGGAGGCCTCGCCTTCTATTTCGCCGGTGGCTGCCGGGGCTTGGGTGACGGTGATCTGGGCCTCGGAGGCGACTTGCTCCTGGGCGATCATCTCTGCACCGCTGCCGGCGCCACCTTCGGAAAAGAGGCTATATTCCTTAAAATGTCTGGCAAGCTCTTCTTTCTTTTGTTGGGGGGTCATGTTGACCAGCCACATGAGGAGAAAAAAGGCCATCATCCCCGTCATGAAGTCGGCAAAGGCCACCTTCCAACTGCCGCCGTGGGCTCCGGCAGAGACCTTCTTAACCTTTTTTATGATTATGCTTTTGTCTTCCACTTCTTGATGGCCTCCTCAACCTCGGCAAAGGATGGGCGGTCATCACCGGGAATGGCGCGGCGGCCCGCCTCAACGGCGAACTGCACCATGAAGCTGGTGGAATAGGCGGCGAGCAGGCAGGTTTTGATCACCCGCAGATAGGTCTCGCGCTCAAGGGCATGGTGTTCCAACTTGGTCCCCATGGGCCCGACAAAGCCGTAGCAGGCAAGTACGCCGAAGAAGGTTCCGACCAGGGCGGCGCCGATGTGGTGGCCCAGTACCTCGGCCGATTCGTTGATGTATCCCATGGTGATAACGATACCCAAAACCGCCGCGACAATGCCCAAGCCGGGCAGGGCATCGCCTATCTTGCTGATACTGTGGGCGGGCAGCATGCGTTCGTGCTGATTGGCTTCCAGGTCGATCTCCATGAGGTTGTCCAACTCATAGGCAGGGTAATTGGCGCTGAGCATGGTGCGGACCGTATCGCAGATGAATTCCGCTGCCTCCTTGTCCTTCATGATGTTGCCATATTTTTGGAAGAGCGGGCTTTTTTCGTAGTTTTCGATGTCGGACTCGATGGCGACCAACCCCTCCTTCTTGATCTTGAAGAAGACGGCGTTCATGAGCAGCAACAGCTCCAGATAATGGGCCTTGCTCAGGTGGGAGTCGGCAAAGATGCCGCCGAGATGCCCGACGATGACCTTCAGCGCCTTGCCCGGCGAGGAGATGATCAAGCTGCCGATGGCGGCGCCGAAGATGATGATTACCTCCGCCGGCTGGAAAAGGACGTGAAAGTTGCCTTTCCCCATGGCGTAGCCGGTGATGACCGAGCCTAAAACAACTACGATGCCGATGATTGTGAACATGTTTTTATCCGTTTTTCCGTGGAACGCGTATGGTGTTGCAATCTAGCCTCTGGCGCGGAGTTGTCCCCGTTGAAGCCGGAAAGGTCAGGGTTCCAGCCAGCGATGACTGATGAGCTGTTCTTTTTGTTTCCTGAGGGCATAGGTGGCGATGGCGTCCTGGATGGTCGCATTTGTCGTGGTAAATTGGATAGCCACCTGGTTGCCGCCCTCCGGGAGCGGGTTTGTCCGGGCAACCGAACCGCCGATCACGACCCAGCAGGGTTGATCCGTGGACAGCAGCATGTGAACCTCAACGAGATCGCCCGCATCAAGCGTCTCCTGGGTGGTAAGCTTGATGCCGCTGGCGCTCAGGCTCACTTCGCCAACCCGGGTTGTTTCCGGCAATCTGGCAATATGATGAAAATCAAGAAGGGAGTCGAGCTTGGTGTTGACCTGGAGAAGCAACTGGGTCAAGGAGGGCCTGAGGTCTTTCTCGTCGTTGTATTTTTGCATCTTGAAGAACTCAAACAGGAGATCCAGCTTGGTGTTGGCCTCAAGAAGCATCAGGGCAAAGGAAGGGTCGATTTCGTGGGCAAACGGCCTCAACCCCCCGCCGATCCTGCCGGATTCGGAAAGGGCCACGGGAATAATCCTGGCCACGGGCAGGACGCCGTTTGCGACCTTTTGCACCGATGTTGCCAGGAGGTCGTCAATCCGGAAATTTTCCCGGCGGTTCTGCTCGGTGTTGCTTGCGGAGTTGTCAGTTGGCATGCGTATGAATCCCCTATGAAAGACGCAACATCATACCCTGTTGCGGTAATTTTGGAATTATTTTTTGTGCGGGGATCGCCGCTATTTTGCGTGAGAGCCCGAGTGCCATGGCAAAGCGGGCAGGCTAATGCACCGAGCAGGAGATGCAGGGATCGTAAGCCCGCACCAGCATCTCGGCGAGCAGCTCGATCTCCCGGTCTTGTTTGCCGGTCCGGGCATACTGGCTGGCCAGCGCCTCGATGTCGTGCAGGATGTTGGCGTGGTTCTGGCTGGTGGGGATAACGCAATCCGCCTTGGTGACCTTGCCCTCTTTATCGAATTTGTAATAGTGGTAGAGAATGCCCCGGGGAACCTCCACCGCGCCGACCCCTTCTCCTTTTTTCGCCTGCACCGGCTGGCGCGGTTCCTGCCAGGGGCTGCCCAGCATGGTGTCGATGAGCCGCACAGAATCAAGGACCACATGCACGCATTCCACCAGCTGGGCCACGTTGCACATGTAAGGGTTGTGATTGACCGGGACAAGGCCGAGGAATTTGGAGATCTCCCGCGCCGTGGGATGCAGCAACGTAAAGTTGTTGTTCAGGCGGGCCAGGGCGCCAACGGCGAAGGAGCGGCGGGACAGTTTGCTCAGCTTGGAGGTGAAGCCCTTTGTGCAGTATTCGTTGGTCATGGCCCGGTATTGGTTTTCCTTTTTGACGACCCCATCGGTTGAAACGAGCCCGCCGCCGATAAAGGGATAGCTGGTGTCGCCCTTGAGGGAGACGAATTCCGTTTCCCGGCTGAAATCCGGGATGGTAAAGGTCTTGAACAGTTCCGCCGAAGCGAGCAGGTCGGGAACCGAGGCCATCAGCCGTTGGCGGATTTTTTCTAGCTGGCCCTTTTCCGGCAGCATGGTGAAGCCGCCCACCACGGTGCGGGTGGGGTGCAGCCGTCTGCCGCCGATGATGTCGCAGGCGTCGTTGGCCAGCAGCTTGAGGCGCAGGGCACGCTGCACCACCTCCGGATGGCTCTTGGCCAGGGGCAGCACGCTGCCCGCGCCGAGGAAATCCGGGGCGGCCAGAAAATAGAGGTGCAGGATATGGCTCTGCAGGGTTTCCATGTGCTTGAGCAAAAGCCTCAGGCTCGCGGTCTGGGGCGAGGGGGTGATGCCGAAGGCGTTTTCCACGGCCCGGATGCTGGCCAGGGTGTGGCCGATTGAGCAGATGCCGCAGATCCGTCCGCAGATGTAGGGCGCGTTCTCCCAGTGCTTGCCCACCAGCATGGCCTCGAAGAAGCGGGGGGTTTCCACCACCTCCCATTGCGCCTTCTTGACCACCCCGTTTTTGATGCTGATCGTGATGTTGCCGTGTCCTTCCACCCGGGTCAGGTGGTGGACATTGACCTCGCAGGAGATCTTCATGATTTTTTCCTCCTGGCAGGGGCTTTTTTATCTTTTTGGGGGGAGGCCTCGGTGAAAGAGGCAAATCCGCCGAAGCATTCCAGCCGGTCGAGGATGATCTCGCGGTCAAAGCCGTAGGTGCGCATGATCTCTTCCAGTTGTTTGAGGTTGGCTGCTTCCGCCGGGCCGCGGCATCCCCAGCACCCCCTGCGGTTGCTGGTGCACCAGGCATCGCAGCCGGCCCGGGTGACCGGGCCGAGGCAGGGCTCGCCGAGATCGAACAGGCAGATGTTCTCGTTGGCCTTGCACTCCATGCACACCGGATATTCCGGATGGCGCACCGTCTTGCCCACCACCAGATCGGTGACGATTCGCTCGACCTCCTCCTTCTTGATGGGGCAGCCGAAGATCGAAAGATCCACCTGGACAAAATCCGCCAGGGGATGCACCTCCATGGTCTCGACGGGAAAATCGCCGTACACCTCTTTTTTGACCCAGTCCAGATCGCGGAAGCGGTTTTTGAGCTGGTTGACCCCGCCGAAGCAGGCGCAGGAGCCGAGGGCGACCAGAATCTTGGCGTTCTTGCGGATCTCGGTGAGCCGGGCGATTTCATCCTTGCGGGTGACGCTGCCCTCGACAAAGGCGATGTCGTAGGTGTCGGCGCGCTCGCTCATGCCTTCGCGGAAGTTGACGATCTCAACCAGATTGAGAAAATCGAGCAGGGTGGCCTCGTTATTCAGAAGCTGCAGCTGGCAGCCCTCGCAGGAGGAAAGCTCGAAGAACCCGACCTTTGGCCGGGCAAGGGGGACACCGAGGTAGGAGAGTGGTTCGCTCATCTCAGATCGCCTCCTTGAGGTTCATCACCGACCAGTAGTCAAAGACCGGACCGTCCAGGCAGGTGTAGGTCGAGCCGATGTTGCAGCGGCAGCATTTGCCCCGGCCGCAATGCATGCGGCGCTCCAGGGAGACGAACATCTTCTGCATGGGCAGGCCTGCCTCGGTCAGCATCTTGCAGACGAAATGGAACATGACCGGTGGGCCGCAGACGATGGCATAGGTGTTTTCGCGCAGGCTTGCTGTCTGCTTGATCCGTTCCTTCAGGAGTTCGGTGATCAGGCCGGTGCGCCCCTTCCAGCTCTTGTCCGCTTTGTCCACCGTGATGCCGAGGTTGATGTCGAACCGGCGCCATTCCTCGTACTGGTAGGTGAAAAGGAGTTCCGCCGGGGTTTTGGCCCCGTACATGATGTCCACCCGGCCGTATCTGCTCCGGTTTTCCAGCACGGCCAGCAGGGGAGAGCGCAGGGGCACGATGCCCAACCCCCCGCCGATGAGCAGGATGTCCTGGCCCTGCATCTTCTCCAGGGGGAAATGGGTGCCGAACGGTCCGGTTATCCCGACCCTGGTGCCCCGCTCCACCTTGGCGAGAAAATTGGTGAAATTGCCCACCGCCCGGATGCACAACTCGAGGTCGCCGCGCCGCACCGGGGACGAGGAGATGGAAAACGGCGCTTCGCCGATCCCCGGCAGCTCCAGCATCACGAACTGGCCTGGCTGGAAGGAAAAACGGTTCCGCTGCTCGGGGTCGATGATCTGGATCTGGTAGAGTTTTTCCGTCTCGGTGAGCGGGTAGATGCTGGTGATCTCGGCGGGCAGGGTGTATTCGAAGCTGCCCGGGTCTTGCTTGCGGTGTGCTCCGGTGGTTCTGCCGAGAACGTCGATGAAGTGGAGTTTGTTTTGCATGGCTTACTCCTTGCCCCGGACGCTGGCGATGACTTCGGGGGGGGTGATGTCGGCAAGGCAGGCTGCCCCGCAACGACCGCAACCCACGCAGAGGGATTCTTCAAAGGCCTCCACGAAGCCGCGATGCTTGTGATAGTAGCGGTATTTCAACCGGCTGGCGCTTGTGGGCCGGAAGTTGTGGCCGCCGGCCACCTTGGCGAAGTCGATGAGGTTGCAGGAGTGCAGCGATTTTGTCTTGCTGGCGTGCGTCAGGTCGAGATCGACATGCTCCTCGACGCCATAGCAATAACAGGTGGGGCAGACATTGGCGCAGGTGCCGCAGGAAAGGCATTTTTCGCCCCAGGCATCCCAGGCCGGGGATTCAAACTCAAGGTCGAGGATCTTGGTGAGATCCGAGGTTTCCACCTTGGCGGTGTAGTGCTTGTTTTTTCCGTTGGTTGCCTGCTTGTACAGGGCGAGATCCTTGGCGCTCGGATCCTTGCAGCTGATCTGGCTCAGCAGGTCAAAGGCCGTGGCGGAAAGGATCTCGGCGAAATATCTGCCGCCCAGGTCGGTGAGAAACAGGTCAAAGCCGTGGATGGCGGAGTCTGCCCCCATGGAGCGGCAGAAACATTGGGGCTCGGGGTTGCAGTCGATCCCGATGATGAAGAGGTTTTTACGTTTGCCCATGTAGTACGGGTTTGGGTAGGTGCTTTGCGCCAGAACCAGATCCAGCTTGTTCAGGGCATTGATGTCGCAGGCATGCATGCCGAAGAAAACCAGGGGGCGGTAGACATTGAGGTCAACATGCTTTTCCCAGCCGTCGCGGCTTACGGCAAAGGTGGACAAGGTTTCGTGGTAGGGCAGGACAAAGCGTTTGGGCGAATGCACCGTCTGGGTGTAGTCAAGGGCGAGTTCGTTAAAATCGTAGACCACATCGAAATCGTACAGGGGCTTGCCGTTGCGGTCCTTGCCCTTGACAACGGGGCCGACAATGATGTTGACGGCCAGCAGCTCATGCAGGCGGGCGAGCTCTTGTTTCTTGAAGACCTTGAAGATCATGACAGCCCTCCTCGGCAGAGTGGGGGAACAGCGCCTTTCGTTATAAAAAACAGCCCATGGTTATGGGATATAACGATTGGCCTTCGACTGTCAAGAAATTGTGCTGCAGGATCTTACCGCGCCACCACGAAAGCCTCGGGGAAGCCGGAACCTGCCATGGTCTGGGCCATCTGCTTGGCTGCGGTCAGGGTGTTGCCTGCCTTGACCTGGACGCGGTAGAAGATCTGGTCGCCCCGCTCATGGCGGAAGGTTTCGGTTTCCCTGCCGCCCTTGTTCATCTTGTCCTTCAGCCGGTCGGCATTTGCCTGGAGGGTGAAGGCGCCGATCTGGACATAAAAATCACCCTTCTGGAAATCCGCGTGGGGTAAAAATTGGGCCGCTGTCTTGTTGTCGGCCAGCTGCACGGTTTCCGCCTCGCCCAGAGCGGTGATCCGGACCTGGCCGGTTCCTTCCTTCATGATGCCGAGATCCCTGGCTACATTATAGGAGAGGTCGATGATCCTGGTTCCCACGAAGGGGCCGCGGTCGTTGACCCGCACCGTGGTGGATTTGCCGTTGCCGAGGTTTTCCACCAGGAGCCGGGTGTTCATGGGCAGGGTTTTGTGGGCCGCGGTCCAATCATACATGTTGTAGGTTTCGCCGTTGGAGGTCTTGCGGCCATGGAAGGGATTGCCGTACCAGGAGGCGGTGCCGGTTTCCACGTATCCCTCGGCCGAGGGCAGCGGATAATAGGTCTTGCCGTCAATCTGGTAGGGCCTTTGCGTGGCGGGGATGCGTCCCCCCGTCTTGGTTGCGGGTTTGGTCGGCGGGGCAGCCTTGGGCGGCGGGGTGCTGGTGAGCACGGTGGTGCAGCCGGAAAAGGTTGCCCCGCAGAGAAGTAAAAGGGCAGGGAGGAAGATTGTTCGGATATGTTTGGGGCAACTCATGGTTTGGTCTCGATGGGCAGGTTGGGCTTGAGCCGTTCGCTGAAAAACGCCCCGGCCTTGCCAACGGTGTGCGGGGTGTAGGGGAGATAGCGCTGTTGCTCGGGCTCCACGCCAACGTTGTCGAAAAGTACCTTTTTGTTTGCGTCAACCATGGAGAGGTGCAGTCCCAGGATGGGCCGGAAGATGTGGAGCATGCCGTCCACCCCAACGCCGATCAGGGGGCTTTCCCAGCGGCGCAATTCATACCCCTTGAGCCACAGGCTTGGGCTCGGCGTGCCGGTGATCTTGTCCCGCAGGGAAGGGGCTTGACCGGTGGGGTTGTCCAGCTGTTCCTCCACCTCGCGGCTGCCCTGCACGCTGAGCCGTGACCAAGCGGGATGATCGGGATTTTCGGTGCGGAGCAGGTGGGTGCCCTGGTCGTTAAAGGACCACTGGCTATGGCACACGGTGCAATGCGCCTTTTTTTCGTACTGCCTGTGGGCCGGGTGGACAGGCTGGGGCACCATCAGTTTTTTGCCGGTCAGCCGGGTGATGAGCACAATGCGGTCCGCCTCGATCTGGAGATTGTTCAGGGGCAGGGGTTGGCCTTTGCGCCAGCCGTGGCAGGCAAGGCAGGTGATGGCCGGGGTTGCGCCCTTGGCCGCACCGTGTCCGCCCATGAGTTCCGCGCCGGAGTGGCAATCAATGCAGGCCATGCCTTTCTGTTGATGGATATCCGGGGCCAGCTGGTGAAACTCAACCCCGTAGGGCCGGGTTTCCGTGGTGTCGGTGCGGTAGGGGGTGCGGTACTCCTGGTTGAAGTCGTGCTCGAAGCGGCCATAATAATCAGCGCCCACGAAGTTGCCGTAATGGCAGTGCAGGCACTGGCTATCCGTTGGCGATTTGCTGAAACCGTGGCCACTCATCTTGCCGCTGGTGTAAGCGAGATGGCAGGCGGCGCAGCCCGTGCCGCGCACCGTTTCCGGGTAGTTGTCGCCGGAGGTGTATACGTGGCAGCGCAGACAGCGGCGGCGGAGCAGGTCGTCGGCAAGGTCGAGGGGGGAGGTGATTGTTTCGTGGACCGGAATTTCCGCAAGGGAACCAAGGGGGGCCTGGGCGCCGAAGGCTGTCCTTACAGCGTTGACCTCTGTGGCTGCGGTGAAATGCAGGGAAGTGGCAGTCTGGGCTACCTGGCTGGCATGGCATGTGCCGCAGGATTTTTGCATCTGGTCTGGATGGGCGGGTTGGACGACGAGCCCGGCATGGGCTTGCTCTTGCGTTGTGCCCTCTTGGTTGCCTCCGTGGCAGGTGGTGCAGGCGAGATCGTGGGAGGGGTCGAGCCGGACGTCCGTGTGGCAGCCTGTGCATCCGGGCGGGCGGGCCGGAGTTTCCTGAACAACGGGCTTTTCCGGAGCCTTGCCCTCCTTGCAGCCGGAAAAGGCCTGGGCAAACAGGCAGAGAAGCACCAGGATGGCGTGGGTTTTTATATGGAGATGAAACGGCATAGGGGAACGTGTATCCTCGAGCTTTATAAATTTCCCGCCATACTACCTTATTTGTCACAAAGGCAACAAGCCGCAAATGCATCGGGAAAAGAAGACCATGAGCGCTTAGCGTTGCGGATTAGTAGGCGAATATTCGAAACGTTGACCCCATGATGTTGACCAGTTTAGACAACCTTGGGAGCTCCGAGAAACTTTGCTTGTATAGAATTGATCCGAGATGGCATGATAACAATGGTCACTAGCCTCCCGCAAGGAGGGTCAATACCAAAGAAGAGCAACACGCATGGGGAATTCTATGTCTTTTGCCATCATCGTTTTCGTTTCGCTCATTCTACAGTGCGCTGCCGTGTATTATTCTTTCCGGCTCATCATTCTTACGGGGCATACCCGGGCCTGGTTGTTGCTCTCTTTAGGCATAGCCACCATGGCTGTCCGTCGTTTTATTACTCTTGTGACTTTGTTGTCCGCTCCGGCGACGCATCGCATTGTGGATTATTCTTTTGAGATCATAGGTGTTTTTGGTTCTGCGATGATGCTTGTGGGCGTGATTTCAATAAAGCCTATTTTCATAATGATCAAAAATGCGGAAGAAGAACAACGTGCCTTGGCGGAGAGTCTGCAGGAGGCTTTGAATAACGTCAAGATCCTGAAAGGGATGTTGCCTATTTGCGCCAATTGCAAAAAGATCCGGGATGACGGCGGGTATTGGCAACAGATTGAAACTTACATATCTAATAATTCCGATACGCAATTTTCCCATGGCATCTGCCCAGACTGTGTCAGAAAGTTATATCCGGAGTACAGTGAGGCGATTCTGAAAAACCTCACAAAATAGTTTCTTCCCCGCTAAACATACATTTTGTGGTCCAGCTTTACGGATTAGTCGGCGAATATCCGAAACTCCGACCTGCATCCGGCAGACGAAGTCCTCTGGACTGCCTTTATGAATTCAGCGTCGATGCGCCCGAGGTGCTCCAGGCGGCTCGGCAATTTCTCTTGCCAAAAGAGGCATTTTCCCTTGGACAAAAGAGGGGCGGATGCTGTATTTTGGTGGGAATGTAATGCGCCCTGATTGTATGGGGCTGTGGTCCTTGTTTCCCAGCTGTTTGTCGATTGCTTGGTGGAATCCCGGCGCAGGCCTCGCTTCCCCCCGGCTTGCGTTGCGGCGATGGGTTGTGTTGCTCAGGTTGAAAGCCATCCACCGTGTTTTTTCCTATTTTCTATGAGACCGGCGCCATTTTATGAAAACTACCAATCAGACCCATCGGACCAAGTTCATTTTTATCACCGGCGGCGTTCTCTCTTCCCTGGGAAAGGGGCTGGCTGCGGCGTCCATCGGCGCCCTGCTTGAGAGCCGCGGGTTGTCCATCACCTTTCAGAAGCTGGACCCGTACATCAACGTGGACCCCGGCACCATGAACCCCTTCCAGCACGGCGAGGTGTATGTCACCGACGACGGGGCGGAGACCGACCTTGATCTCGGCCATTACGAGCGGTACACCTCCGTGGCCCTGGGGCAGCGCAACAACTACACCTCGGGCCGCATCTACCATTCGGTGATCAGCAAGGAGCGGCGCGGCGAGTACCTGGGCGGCACCGTGCAGGTGATCCCCCATGTCACCGACGAAATCAAGCGAGCCATCCTCCAGTTTGAAGGCGAGGTGGACGTGGCCATCATCGAGATCGGAGGCACCATTGGCGATATCGAAGGGCTGCCTTTTCTGGAAGCAATCCGTCAGTTCCGCACCGATGTGGGGCGCGAAAACTCCCTGTACATCCATGTGACCTGGGTTCCCTACATCAAGACCGCAGGCGAGGTGAAGACCAAGCCCACCCAGCACAGCGTCAAGGAGTTGCGCGCCATCGGCATCCAGCCGGATATCCTGCTCTGCCGTACCGAAAGCCTGCTTTCCAACGAATTGAAAGCCAAGATCTCCCTGTTCTGCAATGTGGAGAAAGAGGCGGTGATCACGGCCCGCGACGTGGACAATATCTACGAAGTGCCGCTCTGTTTTCACGCCGAGGGGCTCGACGACATCATCCTCAACAAGCTCAATATCTGGACCGGATCGCCGCGTCTGGACGCCTGGCAGGAGCTGGTCGAGAAGGTCAAACACCCCAAACGCGAGGTGGAGATCGGCATCATCGGCAAATATGTCGATCTGACCGAGTCGTACAAGAGTCTGCACGAGGCCCTGGTGCATGGGGGCGTGGCCAATGAGGCCAAGGTGCGGCTCCGCTATGTGAGCGCCGAGGAGATTGAGGACAAGGGCGCCGACGGTCTGCTGGCCGGGTGCCACGGGGTATTGGTGCCGGGCGGTTTTGGCAGCCGTGGGGTGGCGGGCAAGATCCAGGCCGTGACCTTTGCCCGGGAGAAAAAAATCCCCTATTTCGGTATCTGCCTTGGCATGCAGCTGGCGGTGATCGAGTTCGCCAGGCATATCGCCGGGATGAAAGACGCGGACAGCACCGAGTTCAACCAGCTCACCAAGCATCCGGTCATCTACTTCATCAAGGAGTGGTATGACTACCGCACCGGCAAAATCCAGATCCGCGACGAAGCCACCGACCTGGGCGGCACCCTGCGGCTGGGCTCCTATCCCTGCAAGATGGTGGAGGGCACCTTTGCTCACGCAGCCTATGGCACGGACCAGATAGAGGAGCGGCACCGGCACCGTTACGAATTCAACAACGCTTTTAAAGATGAGCTGGTGAAGCATGGCCTCATCATCAGCGGCACCTCTCCGGACGAAAAGCTGGTGGAGATTATTGAACTGCCCGACCACCCGTGGTTCCTGGGCTGCCAGTTCCATCCGGAATTTAAATCCGGCCCCATGAAACCGCATCCCCTGTTCACGAATTTCATCAAGGCAGCTCTCACGAATGCCGGAATTTAAAGGGAAAGGTGAAAGGTTAAAGGCGCAAGGCGAAGAATCCAAGTAAAACCTTTTACCTTTCACCTTGTACCTGTCTTTAACGAAGGAGAGCAAAAGTGGAGCCTGTGCGTATCCAAGATTTTTTCGAGGTCGGTCCCAACCGGCCTTTTTTATTGATCGGCGGGCCGTGCGTCATCGAATCGGCCGATCTGTGCCGTGAAGTTGCCGCTGGTCTTCAGGAGATTTGCGCAAGGCTGGGCATCTCCTACATGTTCAAGGCCTCCTTTGACAAGGCCAACCGGACCTCGCTCGCTGCCTTCCGTGGCCCCGGACTGGACGCGGGCTTGCGGATCCTGGCCGATATCCGCCGGGACTTTGGCGTGCCGGTGGTTTCCGATGTGCATGAGGTGGCCCAGGTCGGGCCGGCCGCCGAGGTGTTGGATGTTCTGCAGATCCCCGCCTTTCTCTGCAGGCAGACCGATCTGCTGGTGGCCGCGGCCAAAACCGGCAAGGTGGTCAGCCTCAAGAAGGGCCAGTTTGTCTCTCCCTGGGACATGCAACACGCGGTGAGCAAGATCAACGCGGTGACAAAAGATAAGCTGATGCTCATGGAGCGGGGCACCACCTTCGGCTACAACAATCTGGTTGTTGACATGCGTGCCTTGCCGGTGATGCGCTCCTTCGGCTGCCCGGTCATCTATGATGCGACCCACAGCGTCCAACTGCCCGGCGGGGCAGGGTCCAGCTCCGGCGGCCAGCGGGAGTTTATCCCGACCCTGGCCCGGGCCGCCGTGGCGGCGGGGATCGACGGTTTGTTCATGGAGATCCATCCCGATCCGGCCAAGGCCCTGTGCGACGGGCCCAACTCCATGCCCCTCAACGGCGTGGAGCCGTTGCTCGCCCATCTTTTGGAGATTCATACCCTTATCCAGCGGCAAGCAGCGGAAGGTGGTCCATGACCGACAGCGGCTCCTGCGGCATTCCGGGCGGCCAGTATCCTTCCGACTGCGAGGTCACCGAAGGGCTGCGTCGGCGTGCCATGTCGCGGCAGGGCCAGGAAGAGCGCGGCTATGCCTGGCGCAACTGCCTGCCGCTGGCCAAGGAGATTCGCCTGCTGCTGCTGGATGTGGACGGGGTGCTCACCGACGGCTCCATTACGTACGGTAATTCCGACACGGAGCTCAAGAGTTTCAATATCAAGGACGGTTTCGGCATCCGCCTTCTGCGGGAGGCCGGGGTGGAGGTGGGCATCATCACCGCCCGCCGTTCCGAGGCGGTGGAGCGCAGGGCCCAGGATCTGAAGCTGGCCCATCTCTATCAGGGGGCGACCAACAAGATCGAGGCCTTTGAAAAGATTCTTGCCGAGCAGAAGCTCACCCCCCAGCAGGTCGCCTACATGGGGGATGATTGGCTCGATCTGCCCCTGCTCAGCAGGGTCGGCTTGGCGGTAACCGTGGCCGATGGAGTGGCCGAGGTCAAGGCGGTTGCCCATTATGTGACCAAGCAGGCAGGAGGGAGGGGGGCGGTGCGCGAGTTGTGCGAACTGATCTTCGAGGCCAAGGGGATGCGGGAAGAGCTGCTGGCGAGGTATCTGCGATGATGACCGGTTACCGTAATATCCTCTGGCTGCTGCCCGTGGCCCTCTTGCTCTCCTGGCCGATCTGGGGCGGTGCGTTTACCAGGGCCTTGTCTCCGCGGGGCGGCATGGCCCCAAGCATTGCCGCTCCCCAAAAAATGACTGCAGTCGCCGGATTCAGCATGGAAGGGGTTTCGTTTTTCCAGCTGAAAAACGGGGTGCGGGATTGGCAGATTCAGGCCAAGCAGCTCTATTCCGGAGAGGATCAGGACAGAATGCAGCTCGTAACCGTGGAGGCGCAGGTTTTTAAGAATGCCGAGCGCAGATTTGTGATCACCGGGCAGGAAGGCGAATACAACAGCAAGAAAAAAATCCTCACCATGCGCAACGGGGTGAACGTGCAGGCCGAGAAAGGCTTTCTGATTCAATCCGACTCCATCAGCTACGATGACCAGACCCGCAGGATCACAACCCTGGCGCCGGTGCAGATTACCGGCAAGGACATGGACATCCACGGCAAGGGGATGGTGTATGACATGCAGAAGGATGCCTACGATGTCAGCGGTCGGGTGAAGGTGGATATCAAGTAGGGCGGCACAAGAAAAAAGGAAAAAGGTAGCGCGTGAAAGACATTCCCTTGAAAGAACGGATCATCCTGGCCCTTGATGTGGAAACCCCGGAGCAGGCCAGGGAGCTGGTGAAGAAAACCGAGTCCCATCTGGGCTTTTATAAGGTCGGGTTGCAGCTCTTCATGGCCGACTGGTTCCGGACCGTTGACTGGCTGGTTGACCGGGGCCACAAGGTGATGCTTGATCTCAAGTTTTTCGATATCCCGGAGACGGTCAAATTGGCCGTGGCCCAACTGAGGAAACACGGGGTGAGCCTGGCCACTGTCCACGGCAACGACCAGATCATCCGCGCGGCCCTTGAAGAAAAAGGCGACATCAAGCTGCTGGCCGTGACCGTGCTCACCAGCTTTGGCGAAGATGACCTGCGGGCCATGGGCATGACCCAGTCCATCGAGGATCTCGTCTATTTTCGGGCCAAACGGGCCCTGGAGCTGGGCTGTGACGGGGTGGTCTCCTCCGGCCTTGAGGCGGCCCGGTTGCGCGACGGACTTGGTGAAAAGCTGCTGTTGGTTACGCCGGGGATCAGGCCTGGGGCCAATGTGCTCGACACGGCCGACGACCAGACCCGGATCATGACCGCCGGTCGCGCCATCCAAAGCGGCGCCGATCAGGTGGTTGTGGGCCGCCCCATCTCCAAGGCCGTTGATCCCATCGCGGTTATCGACGCCATGCAGCAGGAGATTGCCCAGGCCATCCGGTAAGGCAAGAGCCTGACAGGCAACCTGGGCCTCAGAATTTCCTCTCCTCCCGTTTTTTCGCCTAGAGAACAGTGGTTTATTTTCGTGCGCGAGAAACATCCATTTGCCCCAAAGTCAACCACGACAAGCATCCTGGACACAACTTCCCCCCTCCCCTTTACATCCAGTTTCCCAAGGCGTATTGTAATTAAGATAAGAAGTCAAAATAACCTGATAACAGGAGGAAAAGCCATGCACACCAAGGAAGAACTGTGCGAAAAGATCAAGGCGGTTTTTCCGGAGATCGGCACCTGCGGCATCGACCTCAAGGTTGATTACGACAAGCAGAACAAGGCTTGGGTTGTTGATCTCAAGAAGGACCAGCACGAACTCAAGACCTTCCTGGAGGATTCCGAAGCGCAGCAGTGCATGGACGGCAAGCAATGCGTGTCGTTGGGGCTGCAGATCGGTCAGCTCAGAAAGAACATCGAACAACTGTAGCAGGCCCTTTCCGGTGGATAAATTAGGAGAAAACGGATCGTTCCTCTTCCTGGAGGACAAAAAAGGAGGTGAGTCCAGAAAACATACTGCATGTTTCATGATGCGGGCCAGTCACAAGCTGACGACTTCAAACAGAGGGGTGAAGCCATGGACGTTAAGGATTATTGCAGGAATGTGGATACGGAACTCACGGCGTGGAAAGCAAAACTGGGCGGTTTCAATGACCAAGTGCAAAAAGCGCAGCATGATGCTGCTTGAAATCGAAAGCGTCCGGGGTGAACAACTCAGCGGGGCACCTGAAGCCCAACGACTTGCGCGGTCGGGTATTC
>JBAYUD010000024.1:0-36613 GCA_041675265.1 Desulfurivibrionaceae bacterium
CAGCCAAGAAAGAAGCTGAAAACAGAACAACTAAACCGGGAAGCCAGATCGGAAGCGGCGAAAAAATCAATCCGCCCTCATTCGGCGAACCATTTGAAATCGAGTTTTTCTACAGACTCGTTATGTGTCAAGAATATGATCGAGTCTATTTCTGACCTTCTAAATTATTTTAAAACTGACTCAATGAGGATCTTGGCTCTAATGGGAGCTTTGGGGACGTACTAAAATTCTTAACTAACTCAGGCTGCCAAGGTTGCGATTGACTTCTGGCAGTGTCAGGCTGGCAAGGTTGCCAAAATTATGGTCCGGAGGAGATGCGTGATTGAGCCGCCTCGTAGACTTTCTGCTTGTCGCGCTTGCCCACGGCGATGACGGTCACGAATATCACATCATCGTCCACGCGATAGACCAACCGATATCCGGCGCTACGCAGTTTGATTTTGTAGCAGTCCGGCATCCCTGAGAGTGCGGCGGATGCGATCCTTGGGTTTTTCAGTCGTTCGCTTAGTTTTTTCTTCAGCGGTTCGCGGAGGCTGGTGTCCAGTTTATGCCATTCATCCAAGGCCAGCTTGTGAAAGCGCAGTCTATAGCTCGTCAAGGCTCACCTCGACAAAAGGCCCGTTTGCACGTTCCCGAACCAGTTTGGCGTCTTCCAGGTCTTCAAGATATGCCATCAGCCGCTCGTAGTAAGCGGCGGGAAGAAGATATGCTTCGGGCCGGTTATGATTCAGGATGGCCACCGGGCACTCGTCGGCTTGCTTGAGGATATCGGCAAAGTTTCGTTTCAGCTCTGTCACGCTTACCGTGGTGTTGGAAAAGATAGTGTCCATGGGGCTGCCTCCGTGTCTAAATTGATGCTATATTTGACACCTAATATAGCATCAATTTGTAGAATGACCAAGAGTAATCGCAGGGGGCATGAGGTCTATCATGGGATTATTGCAGATGACAGCCACCCCTTAAAAACTTAACAACCTCCGTCTTTAGACGGAGGTTGTTAAGTTTCTCCAATCAAGCACCTTCGAATACACCTCTTACCGATACACCTCATCATGGCTGCCGACATCAAGCAGGATGATCTCCTGATTCGTAATCATGAGGGTCAGGGTAAGGCGGTAGCTGGAGGTGATGCTGATTGTCTGCACACCTTTTAGCTTGCCGCCAAGGTGGTGGTACCTGAGATGCGGCTGAAAAGGATCGCGCTCCAGATCACTGAGAATTGCCGCGAACTTTTCCCGCAATTCCGGGTGTTGCTTGAGAAATTTTCCGGCCGCTCGGGTGAAGCCGGAGGTCCAGGCGAGGGTGTACATCCTCAGCTTTCCATGTCCAACTCTTTGAGCAACTCCGCTGCTGTGCCGCGTTGCACCCGTCCGGCGCGCAGGTCTTCCAGCGAGGCCAGCACCCGTGCTGTGTACGCCTCGTCCTCCGCCTGCAGCAATGCCTGATAGCGATCCTCGGAAAGTACCACATATTGCGGCTGATTGTTGCGGATCACATGGAGATCGCCTTTGGCAATGCAATCATCTACAGCGGCAATACCGCGCCGTTTGATTTCCTGTGCAGGGATGGTGTTCATGGATAAGACTCCTTTTGGTACTTATTTGAGTACCAAGGTACCACGCTATGCAGGAAAAGGCAACTCGTCTTGCGTCTCTCCTTTTCTGATTATCAAAGGGGGATATGGTTAGGCGCAACTATAAGGAGTAGTGGCGGCGGCCTTCTTTCCTGTCTACTCTGTGCCTTCAGAGAAGCCCGATCTCGCCGAGCATCCTCTTGGCCGCGGCAAAAAGTCCATCCTTGCCGGATTCGCTTCTGGCCTCCACGTAAAAGCGCACCTTAGGCTCGGTGCCGGACGGCCTGATCATCAGCCAGCTGTTGTCTTCCAGAATCATCTTCCTGCCGTCAATGCTGATTACCTCGGTAATCTTCTTTGCCTCTCCACCAATATCAAGCACGGTCCCAACCGCATATTTCTCCAGTCCGGCCAGGGTATCCAGCAGCGCTTTTCCCTGCCTGCTCACCTCGACCCCGCCCCTGGCCGGGTAGTACTGGCCGTATTCCGCCTGGATCTCGCCAAGATAGTCGCCAAGATTCTTTTTCATGGTGAGCATCATGTCCAGGGCGAGAAGTAGGCCGATGTAAGCGTCCTTTTCCGGGGTGTGACCGATAACCGAGATGCCGTCGGACTCCTCGAAGCAGACCAGGGCCTTGCCGATCACCGGCTTGAACTCCTTGAAACCGACCCGCGGCTCGAAGATCTCCTCGTGCAGCCCCTTGGCAATGGCGTTGGCAAAGTTGCTGGTCGCCACGGTCTTGGCCACCAGGCCGCGCTTGCCCTTTTTTTCATGCAGGTAGTGAAAGGCCATGGCCCCGAACAGGTTCATGTCGATCTCGATGGTGCCGTCGCTGAAACGGATGCGGTCGGCGTCCGGGTCGATGATGACCCCGAGCTTGAGCGGCTCCGGCCTCTGGCGCAGGGTGGCCTGCACCTGCTGCATGTTTTGCGAGGAGGGCTCCGGCGCGACCCCACCGAAGGTGGGGTCTGCCTGGTCCCGCAAGAGAATGAGCCTGTCCGAGGGCTTATCGCCGAACAGGGAGCGCATGTGCACCCGGCTGGCGCCGTGGACGCAATCAACCGCAACCACGCAATCCGAGGCGCCATGAAAGGCGGCCATTATGCCGGGGTAATCCAATCCGTGCAGGGAAGCGCCCCTGGCGACCAGCTCCTGCCAGCAGGCCAGTGCGTCGCATTCTTTTACCAGGGCTGCATCCGGGGCCAGTACTGGGGCTTTTCCCCCGGCGATGAGCTGCCTTCCATTTTCCGTGATGCGGCTGGTAACCTCGAAGGCGGCCGGACCACCATCCGCGGCATTGAACTTGAACCCGGCATATTCCAGCGGGTTATGGCTGGGGGTGAGATTTATCGAAAAGGCTGCCTTTAAGATGAGAACCGCGGCGGAAAGGGTGCCGGTAGTGGCTTCATGGGCATAGTGCACGAAGATGCCGTTGCTGGTCAGCACCTCGATAACCCGCTGGGCCAGGAGGCTGCCGCCGAACCGGTTGTCAAAGCCGACCACGGCGCCCCGTTGTTGCGCCTCGCTGAAACTGCGCACGCCCAAGGCCGCGGCCAGGGAATTGTCCTGGTCCAGGCTGCGGTACATGGCAACAATGGCCTGGGTAACTAGGGCCACGGAGTGCAGGGAGAAATCCTTGCCTATGATCCCCCGCCAGCCCGAGGTGCCGAAGGATAGCTCCTTGGCTGGGGGATTGGTGTTGGTTCGTATCTCATCTTCCACCAAACCATATGCCTTGGCGATGGCGTCGCTTGCCAGCCGGAAGTCCGGGGAGCCTTGAGGAACGCTGTTTTTCAAGCCCACCAGTTTCTTGATGAGTCCGAAATAATCGCTGGCCGCATGGTTGTTTGGCACGAGATGCTCGGCAAAAAGAAGTTCGATATTCTGGTTGATCATGTGAGGCCTTTGATTGCAGAGGATAGAGAGGAAAGGAACAAAAAAATACAGACATGGATACAGTATGATATACTATTGCATATGTGCTGAGCAACGGGTCATTTTTTTGGAGTTTGCTCAGGTTTCGATTGACCCGCAAGGCAAGATTCGCTATACATTGCTGGCGTGATGACCGTCGCAAAATCATTGGATTTTTCAGTGCGTTCCACGTCCTGAACTTTTAAATAAATAATTAGGGAGCAGAACACAATGGGTAAACATGATGAGGCTTTCATTCTCTGGTTTGATGATATCGGCATCGAGGATGTTCCGCTGGTCGGCGGCAAGAACGCATCTTTGGGTGAAATGCATCAGAAGCTTACCTCAAAGGGTGTTGATGTCCCGAACGGCTTTTCCATTACCGCCTATGCCTATCGCCATCTGCTGAAAACCGCCGGTATCGCCCAAGCCATTGAAGATGCCCTTGCTGGCCTTGATACCCATGACCTGCGCAATTTGCAGGCTCGCGGCGAGAAGGCGCGCCATATCATCCGTACTGCCGAGTTCCCCGATGATCTGCGCACGGCTGTCCTTGAGTCCTATAAAAAGATGGAAGAGATGTACGGCCCCGGTGTTGACGTGGCCGTGCGTTCTTCCGCCACCGCCGAGGATCTGCCGGATGCCTCTTTTGCCGGCCAGCAGGAAACCTATCTGAACATCCGCGGTCCGGAGCAGTTGATTGATGCATGCCGCCGCTGCTTTGCCAGCCTTTTCACCGACCGGGCTATTTCCTACCGGCATGACAAGGGTTTCGGCCAGTTCGATGTCTATCTTTCCATCGTGGTTCAGAAGATGGCGCGCAGTGATTCCGCCTCTTCGGGCGTCATGTTCTCCATCGACACCGAAAGCGGTTTCGAGGACGCGGTTTTCATCACCGGCGCCTGGGGTCTTGGCGAGAACGTGGTGCAGGGCGCGGTGAACCCCGACGAGTATTACGTCTTCAAGCCGACCCTGAAGCAGGGCAAGCGGCCCATCGTGGGCAAGCGCATCGGCAGCAAAGAAATCAAGATGATTTACGATAACGATCCCAAGACCGAGGAGCCGGTAAAGAACATCAACACCACTCCGGCGGAGCGCAGCTCCTACGTCATCTCCGACGATGAGATTCTGCAGCTCGCCAGATGGGCTTGCATCATCGAGGATCACTACGGCAAGGGCATGGACATCGAATGGGCCAAGGACGGCGACGGCGTCAACGTCGGCACCGGCAAGCTGTTCATCGTGCAGGCCCGGCCGGAAACCGTGCATTCCCAGAGCAACAAGGGATGCATGGAAACCTACAAGCTCAAGCAGAAGGGCAATATCCTGGTCGAGGGTCTGGCGGTCGGCACCAAGATCGGCCAGGGCAAGGCCAACGTCATCGCCAAGGTTGCCGACATTCATAGCTTCAAGAAGGGCGAGGTGTTGGTCACCGATATGACCGACCCCGATTGGGAGCCGATCATGAAGATCGCCTCGGCCATCGTTACCAACCGTGGCGGCCGTACCTGCCATGCGGCGATCATCTCCCGCGAGTTGGGCATCCCCTGCGTCATCGGCACCGCCAACGGTACCGAGAAGATCAAGAAAGACCAAGACATCACGGTTTCCTCCGCCGAGGGCGAGAAGGGCTTTGTCTACGACGGCTTGTTGAATTTCGAGATCGAGCGGATCGACCTTGCCGACCTGCCCAAGACCAAGACCAAGATCATGATGAACCTGGCCATCCCGGAGAAGGCCTTTACCGAGTGCCAGATTCCCAACGACGGCGTTGGTCTGGCCCGCGAGGAATTCGTCATCAATTCCCACATCGGTATCCATCCCCTGGCTCTCTTCAACTATGAGGAGTTGAAGAAGTCGTCGGATCCGGAGAAGCAGAAGGTGATCAAGATCATCGACGAGAAGACTGCCGCCTATGCGGACAAGAAGCAGTTCTTCATCGACAAGGTTGCCGAAGGCGTTGGCCGCATCGCCGCCGGTTTCTACCCCAAGGATGTCATCGTTCGTCTCTCCGATTTCAAATCCAATGAGTACGCCAACCTGACCGGCGGCACCTTCTACGAGCCGAACGAGGAGAATCCCATGATCGGCTGGCGTGGCGCCTCCCGGTATTATGATCCCAAGTACCGCCCGGCCTTCGAGCTGGAGTGCAAAGGGTTGCTCAAGGCGCGTAACGACATGGGGCTCACCAACATCAAGCTGATGGTGCCCTTCTGCCGTACCCCCGAGGAGGGCAAGAAGGTCATCCAGGTCATGAAGGAATGCGGTCTGGTCCAGGGCGAAAACGGCCTGGAACTGTACGTGATGTGCGAGATTCCGTCGAACGTCATCCTGGCGGATGCCTTTGCCGATATCTTCGACGGTTTCTCCATCGGCTCCAATGACCTGACCCAGCTCACCTACGGTCTTGATCGTGACTCAGGCCTTCTTGCCGGTCTCGCCGACGAGCGCGATGCCGCAGTCAAGGAGATGATCAAGATGGTCATCGCCACTGCCAAGCGGCGTGGTCGCAAGATCGGCATCTGCGGCCAGGGGCCGTCGGATTTCCCTGAGTTCGCCACCTTCCTGGTCGAGTGCGGAATCGACTCCATGAGCCTGATTCCGGACACCGCAGTGAAGACACGTCTGGCTGTGGCCGCCAAGGAGAAGGAGATGGGGATTAATCCTTAACCTTCCCTGAAGTCGGAACCATAAAAAAAGGGCCCCGCTACGAAGCGGGGCCCTTTTTTTATAATGTTTTGCCGTGATTTCCCCTGTTGCGGGGAGGCGTTTGTTATTTCAGATCTTTCAGCCGTTTCTGGGCCATTTCGACCTGTTCGCTTTTGGGATAATCGGCAAGGAGTTTATTGTAAACGATCTTGGCCGTATCTTTTTCGGAGAGCTTTTCAAAGGCCTGGCCCTGTTTGAAGAGTGCGGCGGGGGCCTTGTTGCTCTTGGGGTAATCGGCGATCACCTTTTGATACTCAAGGATGGCCAGCTCGAATTCCTTTTGCTGAAAGAGGCATTCGCCCAGCCAATATCTGGCGTTGGGGGCAAGAGGCGCTGTCCGGTTTTTTTCCAGGTAGCTTGAAAAGGCGCTGTACGCTTCCTTGTATTTATTCGCCTTATAGGCGGCAAGTCCTTTGTTGTAGACGGTATCGCTGGTGTTTGTTTCCGGATCCTGGGTGTGGGTTTTTTCCGAAGCTGTTTTTGCTGTTTCCTCCGGCTTTGCCGATTCTTCCGTCTTTCCGGGTTTCTTCTTGGTTTCTTCCGGTTCAATGGTACGGGGGCCGCTGGCTACTTCCGCCTTTTTGCGCGCCTCTTCCGCCGCCTTTGAAGCGCGGTCCGCACGTTCCGCCGCTTCCTTGGCCCGGTCTTCCTGTATTTTGCTGAAGTCGCCGGAGACGGAAGCAACCTGGGCATTGACGCCGCTGACCTTGCCTCCCAGTTCCGCTATCTGGCCGCGCAGCTGCTCAAGCTGGTTATTGGTGCTTTGCCGTAAGGCTGCCTGTTCTTCCTGGATCTTTTTCGTTTGGATATTCTTTTCGTCAAATCGCGCTTCAAGCTGCAACAGGCGCGATTTGATCTGTTCGAGCTGATTTGCCAGTTCCGCCTGGGTGGCGCGCTGGTTTTTCAGGGCGGTGACCGAGTTCTCCATCTCCGCAATTTTCGTGTCCGAGGAGCGGAGCCGCATGTCAAGACCTCTGACATCCTTTTCCGCGGCACATTGCATGAGGAGTGGGGAAAGGCACAGGGTGAGGGCAAGATTGGTCAGTGATCGTTTCATGGCTCTGCCTCCTGGTGGATAAAATAAAAAAAGCTTACGGCTCTTGACGCGGGGACCACTGCGGGTTGGATTGCGCGCCCTTGAGATTGAAAAGCGGACGCAGTCCCATGCCGTTTTTAAAGATGGCGCAGATTTCCTGCTTGCCGCCCCGTTTTCTTGAGAAGACAATCTGCCGGCCATCCGGGGACCAGCTCGGAGATTCGTGATCTCCCCCTGTTTGCGTTAACTGGACAGGAGTGCCGCCCTCGGGTTTGATCAACAGGATCTGGGTGTTGCCGTTCACCCTGCCGGTGTAGGCGATAAAGTCGCCTTTCGGTGACCAGCTCGGGGTGCTGTTTTCATTGCCGACATAGGTAATCCGCTGCACGGCCTTGGTGGCGACATTCATGACATAGATCTGCGGGGTGCCGCTCCGGTCGGAAACAAAGGCCAGTCTTTTCCCGTCCGGCGACCAGGTGGGCGATACATTGACTCCCTCTCCGTTTGTCAACCGCCGTAATTCGTTGCCATTGATATCAATGAGATAGATGTCCGGGTTGGCTGCCTTGCTGAGGGTAAGGGCGATGACGCTGCCGTCCGGCGCCCAGGACGGCGCCATGTTGAGCCCTTTCTGGCGGGAAATGGCGCGGGTGGTTTTCAGGGAGCTCAATTCGGTAATGTACAGATTGGGGTTGTTCCGATGGTAGGAGGTATAGGCAAGCCATCTGTTGTCCGGGGAGAATTTCGGGGCAACGGCCAGATATTCATGCCGGGTTACCTGACGGATATTTTCCCCAAGAACATCGGCAAGCCAGATTTCCTTGTTTCCCGAGGCCGTTGAAACAAAGGCGATCTGGCTCTGGCTTACCCCGCGTTCCCCGGTGAGCTGGAGGATGACTTCATCGCAGAATTTTTTTATGCTTTCCTGGTGCTTGCTGATGGGGGTCTGGTAGCGCCTGCCAAGGATCATGTGGCCTGATTGAATCTCGTTGAGGCGGATGTCCAGGACAAGGCCTTCGGCGGTCATTTCATACTGGCCAAGCACGGTGAACTCAGCGCCGATAGAGGACCAGTCCCAGGTCTGGCTGCCGCCGTAGGCGGAGGGGTCGATGATGTCCACAAAACCGTGAAAAGCCAAGGCCCGCCCCATGAGATCCGCCATCTTCTTGCCGCCGTCATGTATGATGCCCGGTTGCTTTTTGTCGACAAAATAGGGGACCGCGATGTTCACCTTGCGGAAGTTGGCGGAGGTGATATCGAGATAGACAATGGCCTCCGCGGGCCGGGAAGAGGCAATCAACAGGGTGAGACCGATGAGGGCCATGCCCAGGGCGCGGGTAACCAAGGTGCGATGTTCAGAGAATTGCGAGCAGTTGTTTTTCATGAGGGAATCCATTTTAAAAGACTTCTCCTGGCCTGAATTTCAGGCCGATTTCCATTTCCGACTGATTGATGCCGACCGGGAATGGCGGCAGTGGTGCAGAGAGCTTCAGGGTTTTTTCAACAAATTGATTGAAAAAGACATTGTCTGATTTCTTCTTGAAAGAGCTTTCAATGACAACGCCGTCGCGCCTGACCCGGATGATGACAATCGCCTCGACGTTTTCCTTCCAATTTTGCAGGTCGGGCAGCACCCAGTGTTCCTGGATCTGGCTGTTCACGGCGATAAGATAACGGCGAAGATTTTCGTCCACCGCGATTCCGCCGCTTGAACCACTGCCGCTGCCTGTTCCGCTGCCGATTCCACTGCCGGCCTGATTCGAACCCGAGGCTGTTCCCGCGGCGGCTTTGCCCGCGGCAAGCTGCTGTCCTGCCATGAGCGCTTTTTTAAGGCTGTCGACCGCGCCTTTCGCCTTTTTATCCGCCTCCGCCCTGGCTTTTTCCGCGGCGTCTTTTGCCTGCTTTTCCGTATTCTCGGCCAGCAGTTTGTCCCGCAGCATCTTCACCTTGTCAATGTCCGCTTTTTCCTTCGTTTTTATCGGCTTCAGCGAAATGGCGTCCTTGGCAACCGCGGGCGGCTCGGGAACAGGCTGTGGTTTTTGCGGGGGGGTGGGCTTTGTCGGTTCCGGCGCAGGTGCTGCCTTGGGCTGCGGGGCTTCTTCCGCTTGGGGGGCGGCAGCGGCCTTTGGTGCGGCCGGAGCTGGGCCGCCGAGATCTTCAACGGAAAAAAGATTGACCGTATACACCTCCGGTATTTTGCGTTGGAAATGGAGAAGATTCGGGGCAAAAAGACCAAAGAGTATAAAGCCGACATGCACGGCAATGGTCAAGCCAAGGGACTTTTGCCATTGTTTGTCGGGCAGCTCGGATGTAGGCGGACGAAAGGGCACGGGATGTTATCTTTTTGGTTTTTCGATTTCTGGCTGGGTTATCATGCCGAGTTTATCAAAACCAACGGCCTTGATGTCGGACATGAGAGAAACCACGACCCCATAGGGTACTTCCTTGTCGGCCCTGAGCAGAACCGCATCGTTCGTGCCTTTTTTTGCCATGGCGGCAAGGGATTCCTTGATGGCGGCCTGGGTGCCCTTGGTGTTGTTGAGCAGGAATTCCCCTTTTTTGGTGATGGTGACAATGATGGGGGTTTTTTCCTGTTGCAGGGGCTTGGCGGTTGTTTCCGGCAGGTTGATGTCAACGCCCTGGGTCATCATGGGAGCGGTGATCATGAAAATGATCAGCAGCACGAGCATGACGTCCACCAGGGGGGTGACGTTGATATCCGAAACAAGCCGTTTTTTGCAGTTTCCGTCTTCGACCGGACCCATGGCGAATTCCTGTAAACCGTTGTTTAAAAATATTATAAGGGCGAAATATCGTAATCGGTATAAGGAGCCGTAACGAAGTGTTAAGAAATGTTCAGGCTATTTCGTAACGGCTCCCTGGTATTTGTCAGCTTTGGCGGGAAATGAAATCCCGCTCCACGAGGTTCAGAAAGTCAACGGAAAAGCTGTGCATCCGGCTTTCGATATCCGCCATCTGGTTGGAATAATAGTTGTAAAAAACAACGGCTGGGATGGCCACGGCAAGGCCCGCCGCCGTCACGACCAAGGCCTCGGAGACGCCGGGCGCCACAACGGCCAGGGAGGCTGAGCCGCGCATGCCTATTTCATGGAAAGAGGACATGATGCCCCAGACCGTACCGAAAAGACCGATAAAGGGGGCGGTGCTGCCGGTGGTGGCCAGGAAGGAGAGTGATTCGGACAGCCGGGCGGATTCGAGGTTTTCCGCTTTGCGCAGCGCCCTCTTCAGGGGTTCCATGCCGGCAAGACGCGCCTCCAGGGTTTCGTCGGCCGCGCGGGAGGTGGCGGTGGTTTTGCCGAGTTTCTGCAGCTCATGGTAGCCGGTTCTGAAGATGTTCGCCTCGGGGCACAGGGTCAGGTTGTTGGCGAACCTGACCGCCTCGGAAAGATTTTTGCTCTGCCAGAAGGTTTCAAGGAATTCCTCGCTTTCCATCCTCGCCTTCTTGTACAGGGAGAATTTCTGGAAAACGATGAACCATGAGTACAAAGAGAAGCCCATCAGCATGATCATGACAAATTTGACCGTGAGCCCGGCGCCCAGGAACATTGAAATAATATTAAGCTCTCCCACTTGCAGTCGCCCTCTATAAAGTTAATTTGGTTGAGACCTGAAACGCAAAATCCACACAAGAATACACATCGATGAAGCAGCCTGGGCTGATCCTTGTCGAGAAATGGGATGTGACGCGGTGACATTCCGGTGGACTGCATCCCCGAATATTCCCGCTACTTGTAATTTTTTTTGCGCATCTTGTCAATGGAACTCATTAATGATAACGAGGTTTTTCGAGAAAATTTCATGGGAAAACCAGCGGAGTTCCGCCGTGAATATTTTTGACATCGTTCGGCAAAAAAGGTATTAAATTCCGGTTGAGCATCGTCGGGACGGTGGCTGGCTGTGTTGTCCGGCTGATTGAGGATTCCGTTTCGTTTCCGGTTACATTTGCAGGATGGTCCCATGAAAGAAATCAAGGTTGGTTTGCTGGGTTTTGGCACTGTTGGCAGCGGTTTGGCAGAGGTTTTATTGCAGCAGGCAGAGCGCTTGCGACGGAAAACCGGCGCCTCCATCCGGTTGTGCCGGGTTGCGGATATCCGCCTTGAGGCGCTGCCCCCGCAATTTAAGGGGGTTGAGCTTGTCCGGGATGCGGACCTTATTTTCAAGGACCCGGAGATCGATATCGTGGTCGAACTCATCGGCGGCATTGAACCGGCGAAAACCTTTATCCTGAAAGCCATAGAGCATGGCAAGCATGTGGTTACCGCCAACAAGGCCCTTGTCTCCCAGCACGGCATGGAGATCTTTGAAGCTGCGGCCAGGAAAAACGTCGAGGTCGGCTTCGAGGCCAGCGTCGGCGGCGGCATTCCGGTGATCAAGGCCCTGAAGGAAGGGCTGGTCGCCAACAAGATCCTCTCGATCATGGGCATCATGAACGGGACGGCCAACTACATCCTCAACAAGATGACCGATGAGGGCATGGCTTTTGCCGAGGTGTTGAAGGAGGCCCAGGCAAAAGGGTATGCCGAGGCCGACCCCACCTATGATGTCGAGGGCATTGATACGGCGCATAAGCTGGTGATTTTGATGACCATGGCCTACGGCATGAAGGTGAGCCTGAGCGATGTCAGCATCGAGGGCATCTCCCAGATTGAGCCCATCGACATCGACTTTGCCCGGGAGTTCGGCTATCGCATCAAGCTCCTTGCCATCAGCCACAATCACGGCGAAACCGTGGAGGCCAGGGTGCATCCGACCATGGTGCCGGAAAAAGATCTGTTGGCCAACATCGGCGGCGCTTACAACGGCATCCAGTTCACCGGGGACATGGTGGAGGATATTCTGTTGTATGGCCAGGGCGCCGGCAAGATGCCCACCGGCAGCGCGGTTGCCGCGGACGTGGTTGACATTGCCCGAAACATCCTCTGCAACAGCATCAATAGGGTGCCATGCCTTTCCTATCTGCCCGAGGAGATCAAGTCCCGGTCCATCACCCCCATGGAGAGCCTGCGCGGCTGCTACTATTTCCGGATGACCGCCATGGATAAGCCCGGCGTTCTTTCCACCATTGCCGGGATTCTGGCGCGCCACAATATCAGCATCGAATCGGTCATTCAGAAGGGCAGGCAGAAGAAAGGCACCGTGCCCGTGGTCATGATGACCTATGAGGCGGAGGAAGCCTCGGTGCGCAAGGCCCTGGCCGAGATCGACGCCCTGGAGATCTGCACCGACAAGACGGTGAAGATCCGGATCATGAAGGCCCATGCGGAATAACACCAACATGAAATACATCATTCTGGTCGGTGACGGCATGGGGGATCGCCCCATTGCCGAATTGGGCGGCAAGACCCCTTTGGCCCATGCCAAAACCCCGGCCATGGACAGGATCGCCCGCGAGGGAGAGCTCTGCCTCGTCCGCACCGTGCCCGAGGGGTTTCCCCCTGGCAGCGATGTGGCCAACCTTTCCCTGCTCGGCTATCTTCCCCATGAGTGCTACAGCGGCCGCGCCCCTTTGGAGGCGGCCAGCCTCGGCGTTTCCCTGGCGCCCGATGAAATCGCCTTTCGCTGCAATCTGGTTACCCTGCGTTTCGAGGAAGACCGGGTATACATGGAGGATTACAGCAGCGGCCATATCTCCACTCAGGAAGCAAGAACCCTTGTCGAGGGCCTCGAAGCGGTTGCAGGTACCAGCCGGTTGCGTTTTTATCCCGGGGTAAGCTACCGGCATCTTCTCGTGCACTCCGGCGAGGTCGGATCGCTGGTCACCGTGCCGCCCCATGACTATACCGGGCGGGAGGTAACCGAATTCTGGCAACGCTACAACAGCATCCCCCATCTTCGGGAAGCCCTGAAAAAGGCGGTGGATTTTCTCGCTGATCATCCGGTGAATCGTGACCGGCAGGCTGGCCGGCGCAATCCCGCCAATGGTATCTGGCTCTGGGGGGAGGGCAAGGCGCCGTCCATGCCGGCCATCAGGGAGCAATTCGGTATCGAGGGGGCTTTGATTTCCGCGGTTGATCTGCTCAAGGGCATCGGCGTGTATGCCGGTCTTGAGATCATCAATGTGCCGGGCGCCACCGGATATCTGGATACCAACTATGCAGGCAAGGCGACTGCCGCCATTGAGGCCCTGAAGACGAAGGATTTTGTTTTTGTCCACGTTGAAGCGCCGGACGAGGCTGGGCACCAGGGCAGTCTCAAGGACAAACTCCAGGCCATCGAGGATTTTGACGCCAAGGTCGTGCAGCCGATTTTTGAGGCAATGATGGCGAGCGGGCAGGACTTTCGCCTGGCCGTGGCCATGGATCATTGGACTCCGCTTTCGCTGCGAACCCACAGCTCCGACCCGGTGCCGGTGGCTATTTATGATTCCCGGGCCGGGCGGACGGGGAGCGGGTTGCCCTATGATGAGCAAAGCGCTATCACCACGGGAAAGCTGCTGGATGATGGCCGGCGGTTTTTCATGCGGGTTCTCGACCGCTGATGGCCGATAACAGTCTGGATATGCACGAACCGCTGCACCGGTACCGCCACCGGGTAATTTACGGCGATACCGATTCCGGCGGGGTCGTGTACTATGCCAATTACCTGCGATACTTCGAGGCGGCCCGGACCGAATTGATGCGCGAGCGTGCGCTCTCCTACAGGGAGATGGAACAGCAGGGGCTCATCATGCCGGTGGTGGAATGTCATGTGCGGTATAAAGCCTCGGCCCGTTACGACGATCTCTTGCTGGTTGAGACCTGCCTTCTTGAGGTGAAGCCCAGGACCTGTCGCTTCAATTACCGGATTATCCGGGAAAATGACGGGAAAATGCTGGCCCAGGGATACACCACCCACGCGGTCGTCGATCTTGCCGGAAAACTGACAAAGTTTCCGGAGGAATTGCTTGCCGCTTTACGGGAACAGTCGTCGGACGCGTCTTAATCCTTTATTTTCCTTGACATTCTCCCAATAAAGAGTATTATCAAAAAATTGACGCGGGGTGGAGCAGTTCGGTAGCTCGTCGGGCTCATAACCCGAAGGTCGTTGGTTCAAATCCAGCCCCCGCTACCATGTAAATGTTAAGGACTTGGCGTAGCTGCCGAGTCCTTTTTTTTGTTGCGGCGTCCTGGGCAAGTGCAAGCCGGAGGCTGTTTTCCGCCGGACCGTTTTGGTGATCGGCAATTGAGCAGGGGGAAATATGGCGGCAACCGTTGATGAGGTAACAATCAATTATGAAGAAGACGGAGTCGTGGTTGTCAAGGAGCTCGAAAAGGTCATCCTGTCCAAAGGCGCCTGGGCCACCATCCTCTTTCGCTATCAGCAGTGGGATGCCAAAAAGAATGAATACAGCCCGGACCGGTACTCCATCCGTCGCTACCGCAAGGTGAACGGGGAATACAGCCAGCAGTCCAAATTCAACATCTCAAGCCCTGATCAGGCGCAAAAAATTGTTGACGCCTTGCGCGGCTGGCTTGCATAACCTTGATGCGCCTTTGCGCAATCCGTGCGGGTGATGCCGGGCAACACCCATCTGTCGGGGAACCTCAAAGAGTTTTCATGTTCGCGGGCCGTCCTTTATGGTTGGCGGTTTTTGCGGAAACAAGCTATAGTTTTTGACGTATTACTCTTGATTTTCGACGTACAGGCGGGTTGAGAGCATGCATATTACGATCAAGACACACCGCATCCGCAACAAAACGATGGTGCCGGCAAACGCCATGCGCCGTTTGCGTGCGACCACGCACTTTGTTGAAAAGTTGCCGAGCCGTTAGGCCACGCGATGAATACTCCCCCTGCAAATACCCCCCGGCAAAAGCGTGTTTCCTTCGCGCTCCTGCTGCTTCTCATCCTTCTTGGCTGGTGGTTTTTCTTCGTTTACCAGCGACCGGTTCCCACGCCCGAAGTCACTCCCGTTGCCGTTACGGCGCGGGGAGATCTCGCCGCCGATGAGCAAAGCACCATCGCCCTGTTTCGTTCCGCCTCGCCGGCGGTGGTCTATATCACCAACATCGAGGTGCGGCGGAACATCTTCAGCCTCAATATCCATGAAATTCCCAAGGGAACAGGTTCCGGCTTTATCTGGGACAAGCAGGGCAGGGTCGTAACCAACTACCACGTTATTGAGTCGGCCAGCCGGGTCGAAGTCACCCTGGCGGACCGTTCAACCTGGCAGGCCACCCTGGTGGGCGTTGCACCGGACAAGGATCTGGCGGTGCTGCAGATCTCGGCGCCTGCGGAGAAACTCGCTCCGCTTCCCGTGGGGGAGTCCCATAACCTCCTGGTGGGCCAGAAGGTTTTTGCCATCGGCAACCCCTTTGGCCTTGACCAGACCCTCACCTCCGGCATCGTCAGCGCCCTGGGGAGGGAGATCCAGTCGGCAACCGGAAGAACCATCCAGGGGGTCATCCAGACGGACGCCGCCATCAACCCGGGCAATTCCGGAGGGCCTCTTCTCGACAGCGCCGGACGTCTTATCGGAGTGAATACCGCCATCTACAGCCCATCCGGCGGCAGCGCCGGGATCGGCTTTGCCGTGCCGGTGGACGTGGTGGCCAGGGTAATCCCGGAGATCATCCAGCATGGGCGGCTGATTCGTCCCGGTCTCGGTATTGCCGTGGCGGATGATCAGATTGCCAGGCGGGTAGGGGTGGCAGGGGTGCTGATCATGAACATCCAGCCGGGCAGTTCCGCCGAGGCCGCCGGGCTGCGGGGGACACGGCAGATTCGCGGCGAGATACTCCTCGGCGATGTCGTTCTGGCTGTCGACGGGCGCAAGGTTTCTTCCTACGACGACCTGCGCAATGCCATGGACCGCTATAAGGTCGGGGACAAAGTTACCCTGACCATCGAACGGGAAGAGCGGCAGATGCAACTGCCAGTGGTGCTGGAAGAGGTAGGATAGCCCCGTGACCTGGTGGACCCGCGCCCTCAAGAGTCTTATCTCCATAAACGAGCAGCGGCTGGATCTGTTTCGGGTGTTTCCCGGAATACGAAGGTTTCTGGCTGCCCGGCATCACTATGCCTATCTGCGGACCGCCGGTGATATTCTTTTTGTTTTGGTGGTTGTTTCCGGGCTCTTCGGCCCCGGGGACGCGCGCAGCAATGTCGCGGTCTTTCTTTCCTGGGGCTTCATCTGGCCAAGCATTGTGCTGAGCTGGTTTTTTGTGGGCAGGATGTGGTGCGGGATCTGTCCGTTTCCGGGGCTCGGCGTCTTTTTACAGCGCCGGGGGATAACCCTTTCCCTGAGTGTGCCGAAAATCCTGCAGAAGTATGGGGTATACGCCTCGGTTATTCTGCTGGCTCTTATCATCTGGACCGAGGTTGTTGCCGGACTCGACCGTTCGCCGATCGGCACCTCCTTTTTTGTTCTGTCCATTGTTTTTGGCGCGGCCCTGTTCTCGGTTTTTTTCCCGGGTCAGGCGTGGTGTCGGCATCTCTGCCCCTTGGGCCGGATCAGCGGCGCGGCGGCAACCCTTTCCATCACCGAGTTCAGGCCGGATCACGAAAAATGCCGTGGTTGCGAGACCTTTGCCTGCAAAAAAGGGGTTGATGGCAAACGGGGCTGCCCGGTCTACCTTGGCGCCTACAGTGTGCAGAATAATCTGCACTGCCTGGTCTGCGGCCACTGTCTTCCCTTCTGTGACCGGGACTCACCGCAGCTGCTTTTGCGAAATCCCTATTCGGAGCTAATCCGCAACAAGGGGCGCTACATCACTTGCTCGTATATCGTCCCCTTCCTCATCGGCTCCCAGCTCGCCCGGTTTTTGCGAAAAAAGGAGATCTACAGCCAGCTTGCCGCCTTCTCCGGCTGGCCGGACGCGGTTCTTTTCAGTCTGCTGCTTTTGCTCGGGTTTGGTCTGAGCCTGATGATTATCCGTCTCGGCGCCCGTCTGTTCGGAATCAACGAGGATCCCATGTTCGGCAAGTTTTCGCCCATGGTTCCCATCCTGATTCCCATGGCCTTTACCGGGGAGCTTGTCTACCGGTTGGGATATTTTGCCGCCGGGGTGGGCGATTTCATCCCCACCGTCGGGCGTCAGATTGGGGCGGGGTTTTTGGAGAAACTCTTTTTCACCATTCCGGATTTTCCGGTCCAGATCCTTTCCGCCTTCTTCATGCTCAACGGCTCTATCGCCGGGTGCTACATCCTCTGGCAGTTTTGTCTCAACGATTTCGAGGGCCACGTCCGTTTCCGGAATTTTCTCGGGATCAATCTACTGATTATCGCTCTGCTTTTTTTCTATCTGACTGTTATCTTTTAGCTGAAACTGGGTCATGAAGGAGAGCCGTTTGCGTTTGGCAAGCTCCCGCATGTCCGTGGCCCGGTCTGATTCGTCGATGATTTCCCTGCCCACGATTTCTTCGATGATATCCTCCAGGCTGACAACGCCGGTGACCGAGCCGTATTCATCAACCACCACGAAGAGATGCTTGTGGTGTTCGAAAAATTCGAGCATGACCGTGGTCAGCCGTCCGGTTTCCGGGACAAAATGCGCAGGCTGCATGAACTCCCGCAGGGTTTTTTCCTCGGCCCCCTGGGTTGCCCAGCTGAACAGATCCTTGCGCAGAATAATGCCGACCACCTCGTCGCGGTTTTTTTCATAGACCGGAATCCGGCTGTGCATATTGAGCATCTCGTTGGCCTGCATTGCCGTGGCCACGGTCAGGTTGGCATCGAGCATGAACGTGACGGTGATCGGGGTCATGATCTGGCGGACGGTTTTGTCCTTCAGGTCGAGGATGTTGGTGATCACCCTCCGCTCCTGAAGGCTGATCTCCCCGGATTTATGGCTTTGCCTGGCCAGGGCCTGGATTTCCTGGGCCGAGACCAGGAGGCCGTCATCCTTGGCCGGGAGAAGACGGGTGATGGCCTGAATTACCAGGATGAACGGGGTCAGCAGTTTCACCATCCACTGGATGGGGTAGGCGATCCAGATCGCCAGTTCCCGGCAATAGGAGACTCCGAGGGTTTTGGGAAGGATCTCCGCAAAGAGGAGGAAGGCCAGGGTGAAGGTCGCTGAAAACCAGACCACGTTGTGGTCGCCGAAAACCTCCGCGGCCGCGAGGCCCACAATGGTGGCGCCTGCCGTGGTGGAAATGGTGTTCATGGTAAGAATGGCAGTGATGGGCCGGTGAATATCCTTTTTCATCGCCATGAGTATCCGGCCGATCCGCTTGTGGCTCCGGCCGGTGATTTCGATATGGCTTATCGGTAACGAGTACAGGGCCGCTTCCAGGATACTGCTCAGGGCGGAGATTATAATAACAAGCCCTGCGCTAAGGCATAATTGAAACATCAGGGGCTCCTTTGTGAGCTCGGGTATGCAGTGGGGGAATTTTTCTGCGCCAACTGTTAGGATATATACCGTAATTATTTGATTGTATCATGCAATTTACGTTGCGTAAGGGATACTCTGTATTATATAAAAAAATATCTCCTTCAATTAACTCCAGACAGGCAAGGAAAGCCGACCCGGAAAGCCCACCGAACCCTTCATTTTTTTGAGATGGCGAAAACAGCTCCTGTTTTCTGGATGCTTTGCCATGGCCTTATGCGAAAGGCCGGAAGGGGATTACTATTCTATGGTTTGCACCAAAAAATGTTCGGTCTTTATTGTTGATCCGAATCCGTCGCACAAAGCGGCGTTTCAGGAATTGCTGGGATCCTGGCAGCATCTCGTCTGCTATTGCGCAACCATCGAAGACTTCAAGCAGCTTCTTGCCGGGATTGTGCCGGATATCGTTTTGTGCAATCTCAACCTCTCCGGCCTGCACGAGCAGGATTTCCTGCGCTATGTTACCAGCGTCTGCCCCCATGCGATCAGGATTGTCTTTTCCGAAAAAACAGAGGCTGATGCCCTGGTCAGGCTCGTGGCCACCGGGGGTGCGCACCGGGCCTTTTGTCTGCCGGTGAGCAAGGATTTGGGCCGCTCGCTGGAACATGATCTGTCCGTGCGTTCGCGGATCCGGATGCGTAAGTGCTGGGATTTCCTCAATCGTGGCCAGGGCCTTCCCTCGCTCCCCCCCGTGGTGCATGAACTGGAAGCCATCCTCCAGAAGCCTGATTATGCCTTGGCTCAGGTTGTCGAGGTACTCGGCAAGGATCCGGTCCTTGCCGCCAGACTTCTGCAGATGGTCAATTCCGTGCATTTTTCCAGGGGGATGAAGATTGATGATCTCCACCGGGCAGTGAGTTGCCTTGGGATCAGCAGAACCCGAAAAGTGGTCCTTTTCCTCTGTGCGCTCAACCACTTTCAGTATCCCAAGAAATATCATCGCCACGCCCTGAAGATCATTGATCACAGCATTCAGTGCGGCAAGCTGGCCGGGCTTATCGCCAAGAGGCTCGCCCCTGGCCAGGAGAGAACCGCAGTCACCGCCGGGCTTCTCCATGATATCGGCAAGCTGGTCTTTCTTGCCTCCCTGGATGAGGCGTTGCACCATTCCCCGGTATTCATGCGACGCTATGGGTTGTTTGCCACCGAGATGGAGGAACAGCTTTTCGGCATCAGCCATCTGGAGTTGGGCAGCGCCCTGCTCCTCTGGTGGAATCTTCCCCTGGTCATGGTTGACGCCGCGGCAAACCACGGTCAGCCGCTCAACTCCCTGCAAGGGGTGCCGTTATGCGTGGCCATAGCCGACCGTTGTCTTCTCAAGGCCGCCAACGGAGAGGCGATCACCACGGATTTCAATCTGCTCCCCAAGGATTTGCCCGTGGAGCAATGGCTGCAATGGGCCCGTTCCATGACCATGGACACGATCATGCCCATTGCCGCGTGACGCGCGCGTTTGACCGCATCGGCTTTTCATAATCAGCATACAGATTGAGGAACACATTCATGTTGCAGCTCAGTAAGGTTGGCCCCCGGAGTTATTCCGGCGATCTTCTCGTGTATCTGGCGCGTCAGCCGGGCAAGGGTTCTCCTCGCTGCGGCGCCGGACCGGTTGATGAAGCGGTGCGACGCGTGCACGCGCTTGGGGATTTTTCCGGAAAAGAGGGGGAGCATCTGCTGTTGTATCCGGAAAAGGGAAAGCAAGGCGCACCCGTTGCAAAGCGGATCCTGGTTGTCGGTCTGGGCAAGGAGGAGTTGAATCGAGAGTTGTTCCGCAAGGCGGGGGGAACCATCGCCTCCCTGGCCATGAAGAGCAAGGCCAGGGAGCTGTTGCTCGTTGTGCCCGATCTGGCCTGTGACATGCTTGAGATGGTGGAGGGGTTGTCCGAGGGGATTGTGCTGGGCACTTACCGGTTCAAGAAATACAAAACCAAGAAGGATCCCGATGCCTCGGGGGAGGTACTGCGGCAGGCAGCCCTGTATGCCGCGGACGGCAAAGGGGTTGCCAAGGCGCTCAAGCTGGGGGAAATCGCCGCGCAGGCTGCCTGCAAGGCCCGCGACATGGCCAATGAGCCGGCCAATTACTGGGGGCCGGGAAATTTTTCCGAATACGGCAGGCAGTTGGCTGTTGCCCACGGGATGACCTGCACCGTTCTGGATCAACCCCGGATGAAAAAACTGGGCATGGGCGGGATTCTGGGGGTCAACCAGGGCTCGGCCAGATCCCCTGAAATGGTGATCCTTGAGTATGCGGTAAAACCAAGCGCGCCGACCCTGCTGCTGGTCGGCAAGGGCCTCACCTTTGACTCCGGCGGGATCTCGCTCAAGCCCAGTGCCGGGATGGAAGAGATGAAGTACGATATGTGCGGTGGGGCAGCGGTCCTCTGCGCCATGCAGGCGGTTGCCCAAGCGAAGCTCAAGGGGGTGAACCTGGTGGCCATTGTTCCGGCCACGGAAAATCTGCCCGGACCGGCTGCCCTGAAGCCGGGGGACGTGATCACCCAATATGGCGGTAAAACCGTGGAGGTGGTCAACACCGATGCCGAGGGCCGTCTTATCCTGGCCGATGCCCTGGCCTACGGAATCAAGAAATACAAGCCGGACATGGTGATTGACGTTGCCACCCTCACCGGCGCTGTCATTGTCGGTCTTGGCCATCACCGCACCGGTCTGTTGTCCAATGACGATACGTTATGCGACCAGCTGCTTGCCGCGGGGGCGCGAAGCGGCGAACCTCTCTGGCGGCTGCCCCTGGATTCGGAGTACACCAAGCATCTCAAATCCGAGATTGCCGATCTCAGAAACGTCGGGAAAAGGGACGGCGGCACCATTACCGCCGCCGCCTTTCTCAAGGAGTTTGTCGGCAAGACCCCCTGGGCCCATCTGGACATTGCCGGCACCGCCTGGGATTTCACCGAAAAATCCTATATCCCCAAAGGGCCTTCCGGCATAGCGGTACGCACCCTGTTCGATTTTGTCAGAAATTGGCGGGGGTAGGGGACAGGCAAGATCCGTGCGCAATTGGGCAGGCGTGGTGTCCCGCCCTGAAAGGGCAGGGAACCGCGCGCGCCTATCTGGTTGGTGATTGCTGTTTCCGCCCTGCGGAGAGCAGGGGAGGCGGAGGGGTGTCGGCCGTTGCCATGTCCGTGACCTGCTTCATGGCCCGGATATAGACCTCGCAGTTGTCGCATTGCCCAAACTCCTTGCTGCAGGCAGTAGTGGCACGCTGCCAGCAGGGGATGGACCTGTCGATATAGGCTGAGCAATGGTCCCTTTTTTCAGGTGGGCACTTGGTTATTTCCCAGCAGGGGGTGAGTTCGAGCAGCATCTTGATGCCGGGGATGCTGATGCCCTTTTCGTGGATAAGGGTGCGCAGGCAGGTGATCCAGGAAATATCGTTGTTCGAGAAATAGCGCTTGTTGCCCTGCCGGGCTGGTTTTATCAACCCCTCTTCTTCATATATCCGCAAGGTTCGCGGGTGAACGGAAAGAAGTTTCGCCGCAACACTGATCGGGTAAATCGGTTCGCTGTTATCAAGGGCCATGTGCTGCTCCGTGCTTATCCGGTATGAGATAACCCATTCATCTTGAGCAGGGTCAGGAGAAGGCCGCCCATTCGGGCAGGCCTTCTCCAATATAACACTTTTTTTATTTGCCGCGCAGTGTTTTCAGAACCTCGGGGGATGCTTCGTCCTCGGCGAGAATGACATGGCAGGTATCACAGTCCATGGAGATAGTCTCCCCGGACGTGGTCTCATGGCCTTCGTCATGACAGCGGAAACAGCCCGAATCATTCTTGTGGCCAAGGAAATTTCTGTAGGTGTTCCATTCTATCTTCATTTCCGGGAAGACATTTTCCGTATAGGCCGCCTGGATGCCGCTGATGGCCTTGCCTAGAAGCGGCATGTTGTTGTTCACCAGCCTTGGATAATCCCTCCGGTAGCGGGCTCGGATTTCGGTGGCAATGGTGTTTTTGGCTTCTTCCTGGCTGGCGTATGTCCTCGTGATCAATTCCAGCGCGTTTTTCTTTATGTAGGGAAGGGAGACCGGGATATCCCCCTGAACCAGTTTCTGATCCAAGGCTTCATCCGGGGGCAGATAGATATGGGTCGGGCGATTGTGGCAATCGACGCAATCCATGCTTCGGACTTTTCCCGCGGACCCATCGGTGCTTTCCGTCTTCTTTGTGAAAACAACCTCTGTGCCGTCCGGCTTGGAGAGTCTCACCTCGCTGATCTTTTCCCGCGCCGTGTCCGTGTGCGTGTAGGTTATCTTGTTTTCCGGGGCAACATGCCAGTGGATGCCGTGGGCATTGGTCCCCTGGTAGCCGCCCGAGCCGACCTTGAGAAGCAGCACGGTCTGGAGATGGGTGTTTTTTTCGTCGGGCAGGAATTTATCCCTGATGTAGAGCTTGTCGCCTTGGAACAATTCGGGCCGGTGGCATTCCTCGCAGGTTTCCCGGGCCGGACGCAGGCCGTGGATCGGGGTTTGGATGGGCTTGCTGTACGTGTTGAAGGCCACGGCAAAGATTTGCCTTACCCCGGAAATCTTCGATTTGACAAACCACTGGGCGCCTTGGCCGATGTGGCATTCCACGCAGCGGACCCGTGAATGCGGGGAATTCTTGTAGGCGGTGTATTCCGGCGCCATGACCTTGTGGCATAGCTGTCCGCAGAATCCGACGGATTCCGTATAATGATAGCCCGTGTAGGAAATGAGGCCCAGGATGAAAAGGTTGAGCAGGGTAAGGGCGGTGGCAAGGAAAATGAGCTTTCGCACCTTGGCGAACCGGTTCGGGGCGGTGAATTGTTCTTTCAGATACTCATAGGTGAAGATGCCGACCTCTTCCTTGCCTTTGAAGAAAAAGAGGCCGATGAAAACCAGGACCAAGCTCACCATGAAGAGCGGGCCCAGAACCATGTAGATGATAAAACCGAAATATGGATTCTGCACAATCCCCATGAGGTCCAGGACCGATGCGACCAGCAGGATCGGGAAGGTAACGGTGGTCAGGACTGCTCCCATCAGGGAAACCTTGCTGCGTGAAATACCTCTGATAAACGTGTTGATAATGTCTGTGAATTTGACCAAAGCTCATCCTCCTGTTTCGATAATTGTCATGGTTTCACATTCCGTGAAATGCCATTCTTTTATAACCTATAGCAAGATGAGTGCAAATAAAAAAACAAATAATTTTAATGGGTTACGTGTCAGCTAGGGGTGTAAGTATTGCGGGATTAAATGACAGGCAGGATTTGTTGAAACAGGAATGTCCGTTTTTGGGTTGCCCCCAATATCGCAAAAAACACAGGGGAAGGCGCGGAAGGTGTCGGCGTTGTGCGTGTCCGGCTTCAGCGCCGGCGGGACGCTTAAGGAAGATGCGGGCACTGGCTTCCGGTTGGGCAGGTCATGCAATGGCGGATATCTTCCTCGCTGGGTTCCGTTGGTTCCGCAGCCTGTTTTTTTTGGGAGCAATCGAAGATAATTTCCATTTCCTCCCGGTCCAGGGTTTCGGTTTGCAGAAGGGTTTCCGCAAGGTGCGTTAGAAAGGCTTTTTCCTGATGCAGAATGGCGTATGCTCTTTGGTAGCAATCCTCCACCAGTTTTCGCACCTCCATGTCGATATGTCTGGCCGTGGTTTCGCTATGGATCAGCTGGTTTGCCTGGTCCCCGAGAAAACCTTCGTCGGACTTGGCATAGGCCAGGGGGCCGATGACCTCATTCATCCCCCACTGGCAGACCATCTTGGTGGCAATCTGGGTGGCGCGCAACAGATCGTCCTCGGCTCCGGTGGTCTGCTGGTTGAGGCCGATTTTCTCCGCCGCCCTCCCGCCCATGAGAATGGTGATCCTGTCTTGCAGGTATTCCTTGGTATAGGCCTGGCGGTCGATCAGGGTTTGTTGCAGGGTGTGCCCCATGGCTCTCCCCCGGGGGATAATGGTGATCTTCTGGATGGGGTCGGCCCCGGGAAGATGGCGGGTGACAATGGCATGTCCGGCCTCATGGTAGGCCATGGTCCGTCGGTCATCCTTGCTGATCACGAAACCCTTGCGCTCGATGCCGATGAGAATCCGGTCCTTTGCCTCGTTGAAATCCTTCGCCTCGATGGCCTCCTTGTTTTCCCGCGCCGCGATCAGGGCGGCTTCGTTCACCAGGTTGGCCAGTTCCGCGCCGGTAAAGCCGGGGGTGTTTTTGGCAATCTCGGCCAGATCGACACGTTCCGAGATGGTTACGCGTTTGCTGTGCACCTGGATGATATTCAGTCTCCCTTTCACGTCGGGGGGGAGGATGGTGATCTGTCTGTCAAAGCGGCCTGGGCGTCTCAGGGCCGGATCGAGGATGTCCGGACGGTTGGTGGCGGCCAGGACGATGATGGTGTCGTCGCGGCTGAAACCATCCATCTCGACCAGCAGGGCGTTCAGGGTCTGGCCCCGTTCATCCTGGCCGCCCACCGAGCCCGTGGCGTTGCGGTGCGCGCCCACCGCATCGATCTCGTCGATAAAGACGATGCAGGGGGTATTCTTTTTGGCTTCCCGAAAGAGATCCCTCACACGGGAGGCGCCGACCCCCACGAACATCTCCACGAAGTCGGAGCCGCTGAAGCTGTAAAACGGAACCCCGGCCTCGCCGGCAATGGCTTTGGCGAGAAGGGTCTTGCCGGTGCCCGGGGGGCCTTGCAGCAGGACGCCCTTGGGCAGGCTGGCGCCGAGCCTGCTGAATTTTTTTGGTTCCTTGAGGAAATTGACGATCTCCTTGAGTTCCTCCTTTGCCTCCGGGATGCCCGCGACATCATCAAAGGTTACCGGCTTGTTGTTGCCGTCAAAACGAATCACCTTCTTTTTGGCGAATTCCTGTTCTTCCTCGGCCTCCCGCCGCCGCTGGGTTTGCATCAGCATCAGCCCGCCGATCAGGATGATACCGATCGGCAGCGTGATTGTAAGGAGAGTCCAAAATGGCGAGGGATGGTTTTCTTCCGCTGTGATGGCAATCTTTTTTTTGGAAAGTTTGCCCATGAGTTCTCCCACGTCGGGAGAAAAGGTTGAAAACTCGCGACCATAAATATCCGTGAGCGAGATGTTGCCGCCCTTGAGGTGTACTTCGGCGACCTCGTTGTTTTCCAGGCTGGTCAGGAACTCGTTGTATTTCAGGGGCGGGCTGGTGTTTTCCATCTCCCAGAAAAGAGCGGTGGCAAAGCCGATAACCCCGAGTACGGCGATGAGGAAAAACGTGTAGAAAAGTCTGGTCATGGCAATCTCTTTCCGTCTGCGGTGCGCTTGCGCGCGAAGGCGAGGCGTTGTCCTGTTTGCGGGATGTTTTCCCGCTGCATTTCATAGTACTGGAAGGTGTATCCAGCCGCCAATTATAAATGAAAAGCCCGAACGTACGCAGGGTACGCCCGGGCCTGTTTTGGTGTTGCCGTGGTTTTTTAAGCGTTTCCGCACAGGAATTGTCTCCGGGGTGGATGCCGGATGGTATTTGCTGTTATCCTCCGGTTTTCGCTGGTTGCCGACGACGTAAGTGCCATGATATGCCCCTCCTGCCGCAAGCCGGATCTTACCGGGCGATTTTTTGCTCTGTCGTTAGAATATATGTCTTTTGGCGGGGAGGTCAAGTGTAAAAAGATGTGTGTTTTCAGGTTGTTATGTGTAGATTGCAGGTGTAATGATTAGGGAAGTACATTGTTTCCGGTAATCATGACAACCAGGGATGGCAAGAGTTGGATCAGGCAGGGAGGGGAAGGCACGGGGGGAGCCCGTGCCTTGTGGTGGCGGGCTTATTTCATGGGAGCGTGCGGCATGTTCATCTGCATGTGCATTCCGCCCATGAGCGACTTGATGGTGGCCATGCTGATGTTCGCATAGGGTTCGATGGTTCCGCCGTTTGCCTTCTGGAACTCTTCCGCCGCGGCGCGGGTGGCAAAGGGGATCAGCTCCTTGCCCATGGGGCCCAGTTCCTTGCTGTCGATCACATAATGGGCTGTTTTGCCGTCGATCCAGGAGCCGGTCTTAAAGTCCTTCACCCACACCGCCGCCACCTGCTCTGCTTTGCGTTCGGGTGCGAACTTCTGCATGTTGAGGAGAAAACGGAACATGCATTTGCTGCCGTCAAAGGCGGCCACGGTTCCATCCGTGAAGATGACCTGGGTCTGCCATTGAGGGTAGCGGTGCGGAAACATGCCGCAGGCCGCGCAGCTCATTTTTTCGGTGATCGGCTGTGGTTGCTGGCCCGCGGCGATGGCCAGGCCGCAGGTCAGCAGCATTGTTGTGCACAAGAGCGCGAGAATAAGCCGTTTTCCGTGGTTGCTGCCGGTCGGTGTGATGCGCATGGGTGTGTCTCCGTGTAAAGTTTGCCGTGATTATTTGCTGGGAGGATATTTTTGCAATTTTCGTTGCAGGGTTCTTCTGTGCAGGTCGAGCTTTTTGGCGGCCAGGGAGATGTTGCCGTCGCAGTCGGTGAGCACGCGATTGATGTGCTCCCACTCGGCCCGGGCCAGGGAAGGGGCGGAAAACTCATCTTGGCCCACCTCCAGGGCAAGTTCTGGGTTTCTGGCAAAGGCGCCGAGAATATCATCCACATCCGCCGGTTTCGGCAGGTAGTAGAGTGCTCCCAACCGGACCGCCTCGGTGGCCGTGGCGATGCTGCCGTACCCGGTGAGCACGACAATCTGCATCTCCGGGTTGCGCTCCTTGGCGGCGGCAATGAGTTCCAGCCCCGATCTGCCGGGCATTTTCAGATCAAACACCCCCAGATCCGGATTCTGTTCGCCGATCACCCGTAATGCCTCGTCGAAACCTCCGGCCGTGAAAACCGTGAATCCCCGTTGGCTGAAGGCTTTTGCCAACCGCTCCCGAAACAACTCCTCATCGTCAACCAGAATAATCTTTTTATCCATGAAATTCCTCCGGCGTACCGGCCGTGATCTGTTGCAGAGCAAAGAAAAGTGTCACCTTCGAGCCCTTGCCCGGCTCGGAAATCAGGGACAGTCCTCCGCCAAACCTTTCGGCTATTGACTTGGCAAGAAAAAGACCAAGTCCAAGCCCCTTGCCTGGCTCCTTGGTGGTGAAAAACGGTTCCGTCGCCCTGGCGGCAATGTCCGGGTTCATGCCGGAGCCGTTGTCCGTGACTTCAATATAGAACCGGGTTGCGTCGTGCCGGCATTCCACCAAAACAGGCGTGCTCGGGGCGGCATCAAGACCATTCTTGATAAGGCCCCGGACAATGCGGCGCAAGGTGCGCAGCGGCATCCTGACCAACAGCCCGCCCGTGCGGTTGGTATAGTGTACCTGATTTTTGAGTGAACCAGGAAAGGAATTGAGGAGATTTTCCATGAGTTCGTCCATGGAGAAATCGGTGAATGCCTCCCCCATCTGGTCTCCGGCATCGGCGGCCAGGTGGAAGAGGATATCCTTGCACCGTGTCACCTGATCGCGGATCAGGGTGAGATCGGCAAGCAGTTCCGCAAGGTCGGCCCCGTTGTTTTTTTTCAGGGCATGGAGCATCTCGCCCGCGGCCAGGGCAATGGTTGACAGCGGGGTGGAAAATTCATGGGCTGCTCCGGCGGCCAGGGTGGCGAGGGAGGCCATGCGTTCGCTTTTTGTTTTTTCCTCCTGCAGGTCCGCCAGGGTTTTCTGGTGCCTGGCCAGGGCCCGCTGGATCCGGCTGACAAAGAAAACAATGAAAAACGCGGTCACGGCAAAGGCGACCCACATGCCCTGGAGATGGATCTTCAAGGGGTCGCTCAGGGGGGCCAGCATTGCCGGTTCCGGATGGCAGGACTGGGTCGTGCTTCCTTGGGCCGGAAGAAAGAACAGGGTGGCATAGCAGCCGGTGGTGAAAGCGGCCAGGCTCCATGACCATCGCGGCGGCATGAGGATGGCCCCCAGGGTGATATGCACCAGGTAGAGGAAGGTGAACGGGTTCATGGGGCCGCCGGAGTAGTACAGAAGCATGCTTAAAAGAGCGGTGTCCAGGAACATGGCCAGGATGAAAAGCCGGTCGGCCATGGGTGTTTCTTTTCTTTTCAGAAAACCGAACAGGAGGTTGGTGATGATTTCAAAGACGAGGATGCCGGAAATAATCCAATAGGGGAGACTGATTTCAAGAAAGAAGAGAGCGATCAGCACCAAAAGAACCTGGGCCGCCACCGCGCCCCAACGCAGATGCAGCAGCCAGGCCAAGGCGATTCTGGCCGAGGCGGAATTTTCCTCGCCTCCGCTGAAAGTGTTATGCTGAACGGTAGGATGCACGGAATAGCCTCTTTTCTTGCGGGAAACAGCGTGGGCATGATGTGTTTCGGCCGGCGGGCCGTCTTCTGCCGGGAAGCGACCCATGCTGCATACCATTATTTGCCAAGGAGTTGAAGTGCTTCCTTTTGCCCTGCTCAAACTGCGACAATTTGCCGCATTTGCAACGGGGGGGCCTTGTGTTATAGCCACTCAGTTGTTTTATTTTCCTATAAACGCCAATTGACCGGAATCTTCTTTGTGCGGTTGGCTGCTTTTCGATATGATGACACATCATCCGGTGAGCGTATTTTTTAAACGATATTTTCCTGCCTTTCAAGTGAGACCATGACCCAATCCACCTCGATCAGCATGGCGGAGATCTACCGCTTTCTCGCTCAGTCCATGCGATATCCCAGTTCCGAGTGGATGCAGGATGATTATTTTTCCGTACTTGATACCTTTCTTGCCGAGCTTGGCTGGAATGCCGAGGCGCAATCCCTCCGGCAGTCAATCTCCAGAGACGCCGACTGGCTTGAGCCCCTCCAGGTGGAACATACCAGGCTGTTTGTCAATGCCATTCCCTCCGTGATCGCTCCCCCCTATGGGTCTGTCTACCTCAGCGCCGACGGCATGCTGTACGGCCCCAGTGCCGAAAAGGCCAAGGCCTTTTACCGGGAGCAAGGGTTCGATCTGGCGGGTGAGGCCGATATCCCTGATCATATCACCTTTGAGCTTGAATTCCTGGCGCTTCTCGCCGAGGAAGGCAAGGAGAAGGAAGAAGAACTCTTTCTGCAAAAGCATTTCAGACCATGGTTCCCCAAATTCCAGGCACGGGTTTTACAAGAGGGTCGTCACCCTTTTTATGGAGTTCTAGTTAATCTCATTGATTTTTTTACAAGGGAGGAAATGTGAAATGGCTTTGAATCTGACGAGACGTAAATTTCTCCAGACCGCATCCCTTGCGGCAGCCACGGCAGCGATGTCCGGCTGTTTTGCCGACAGGGCGAATGCGAGTACCCCGTTTGTCAAGAAACCATTTACCGCACCGGGCAGCTTTGCCGACACCAAGACCGCTGTAGGCGGCGTCTGCGAAATGTGCTTCTGGCGCTGTCAGCTGGTGGGCAAGATCCGCGACGGCAAGCTGGTGAAGCTTGAGGGCAACCCCAAGAGCATCGACAACGGCGCGAGCATCTGCGCCCGCGGCAACGCCGGCGTCAAGCTGTTGTACGATCCGGACCGTCTGAAATTCCCCATGAAAAACGTTGGCAAGCGCGGCGCCCCCCAGTGGAAGCGGATTACCTGGGATGAGGCTCTGGACGAGTGCGCGGCCAAGCTCAAGGGCGTGGTCGACAAGTACGGCCCCCACGGCATCGCCATGTTCCCCCACGGCTCCTCGGCAACCTACCCGATGGGTTTTTTCGAGAAAGTCGTCGGTACCCCGAATATCTCCGAGGCCTCCTTCTTCCAGTGTCGCGGCATCCGCGACATGGCCTATGTCGCCACCCTGGACACCCCTCCGGACGAGAACGTCGACATGGCCAATGCCAAGGCGATCCTGCTTCTCGGCGGCCATTTCGGTGAGAACGTCCATGTCTCCCATGTAAAGCGTTACCTCAAGGGCCTTGAGAACGGCGCCAAGCTGATCGTTGTCGATCCCCGCTTCTCCGCCTCCGCTGCCAAGGCGGACATCTGGGTCAAGATCAAGCCCGGCACCGATACCGCCTTCCTGCTGGCGGTCATGAACCACCTGATCAAGACCGGCAAGTACAATAAGGCCTATGTGGAGGCCAACGGCGTCGGCTTTGACAAGTTCAGCGCCGGCATCGCCCATGCCACCCTGGAATGGGCCGCCAAGACCTGTGACGTTCCTGCCAAGCAGATCAAGGAAGTGGCCGAGCTGTTGGCTGCCAACGCTCCCAATGTCTCCATCCACCCGGGCCGCCACGTGAGCTGGTACGGCAACGATTTTCAGCGCGAGCGTTCCCTTGCCTGCCTCACCGGCCTGTTGGGCGCCATCGGCGTCAAGGGCGGTTTCGTTAAGGGCAAGGGCCCCAAGGTCGGCAAGGCCGGCGGCTGGCCCAAGATCAACGAGGAACATGCCGAGGCGCATGCCTTGCACAAGATGGCCAAGAAGCATCCGTTTTCGCCTCCCGGCACCCCGACTGATTTGATCCGCGAGGCTGCCATCACCGGCAAGCCCTATGCGATCAAGGGATTTGTCGCCTGGGGCCAGAACCCCATCCAGACCATTCCCGATCAGGAGATGACCAACAAGATGCTGCAGCAGATGGATTTTATCATGGTCTGCGACATCATGCCCACCGATATCACCATGTACGCCGACATCCTGTTGCCGGAATCCTCTTATCTGGAACGGTACGACATGATCAAGCCCGGCACCCAGTGGGATCTGTCCGGCAAGCAGGAGCAGTACATCTCCGCCCGTATGCCCCTGGTTTCCGTAACCGCCGCGGACCACGAGCGCAAGGATCCCGTCTGGATCACCAACGAGATTGCCAAGCGCATGGGCCTTGAAAAGCATATTCCGGTTCAGAGCATGGAAGAGAAAACCGACAAGGCTCTTGCCGGCGCCAATCTTTCCATCGAGCAGCTGGTCAAGGAAGGCGGCATCCATGTGCAGCCCGGCGCTGATCCCTACGGCAGCGTGCTCAAGGTGAATTTCTTCAGCCAGGAAGTCGCTGACGCGGGCTTCCCCGGCGTTCCCACCTACATTCCGGTTCCCGAGACACCCAAGGGCTACGCCCGTCTGGTGTATGGCCGGGCTCCGGTTCATACCTTCAACCGTTCCCAGAACAATGCCTGGTTGGTCAACGAGATGCCGGAAAATCCGGTGTGGCTCAATGACGAATCCGCCAAGAAGATGGGACTGAAAGACGGCGACCGCATCGAGCTGGTCAACCAGGATGGCGTCAAATCCAGGACCACCACCGTTGTCAAGGTTACCCCCGGTATCCGCAAGGATACGGTGTACATGGCCCACGGCTACGGCACCATGAACCCGGCCATGACCGTCGGCGTCGGCAAGGGTATCGACGACCAGAGCCTGATCACCAAGCGGGCTGTTGATCCCGAAACCGGCGCGCACGGCATGCGGAACAACTTCGTCAAGTTCATCAAGAATGGCAAGGTACTGAATATTCCCGCCTGAAAATGAGTAATTTGGCGAGATGATACCGCAGGGAAATTAACCAATTCGATTTATGGAGGTATGCCGTGAGTCAATACGGAATGATTATAGATCTTGAGAAATGTGTGGGCTGCCATGCCTGCGCCATCGCCTGCCGGGCCGAGTGGGAGGTTCCCACGGGCAAGGATTCGGCGGAACGGGAACGGCGGAGAAACTGGGTAAAACGCCTCGGCCCCAGCAAGACCCCCCAGGGCTTGGCGTCCACCTATTATCCCGGCCTGTGCAACCACTGCGACAAGCCTGCTTGCGTTACGGTCTGCCCGGCGGACAAGGTAGAGGCCACCTTTACCGATCCGAAGAGCGGAGCCACCAAGAAGATGGAAGTGGCCGCCACCTGGAAGGATCCCTTCAACGGCACGGTGCAGATCGACAAGGAACGTTGCCTCGGTTGCGGCGCCTGCGCCGATGCCTGCCCGTACAGCGCTCGTTACGTGAACGAGGAAGAGGGCGATCCCAAGGCAGATAAATGCACCTTCTGCGTAGAGCGCGTTGCGGCCGGGCTTGAGCCTGCCTGCGTGCAGACCTGCTTGGCCCGGGCCCGGATATTCGGCGATCTCTCCGATCCCAATTCCGAGGTTTCCCAGTATGTGAAAAAAGGCGCAGTCAAACTGGAAAGCGCCAAGGTGAAGATCGGTCCCAATGTCCGTTACTACGGCAACAAAAAGGACATGCACCTGCTGACCACCACCTCAACCCCGCAGGCCATGCCGCAGGCCAATCTGCGCCGGACCATCATGGCTCAGATGTTGAAGCCGGCCATGGATCAGGCCAAGAATCTCGGCATGCTTGGTCTGGCTGGGGCGGTGATTGTGAAAGGCTTGAGCGAGGACGAGAAGGAATAACTCGTACCGCGTTTTTCTTGGTTACGAAAAGCCCCCGGTGCCGAAAGGTGCCGGGGGCTTTTTTTGTGCGGTCCGTAGGCGAGAAACTCACTTTTCAAGACCTGACCTTGAGTGTTCCCGTGGGAAAAGACCTTTTATGGCCATAAAAAGGCAAATTAAGGGCTGATATAACCAGTATTTTCTCTCTTTCTGAAGTTAGATTAAGCTGTTAGCTTGGCCCGACCCCGCCTCATCCCCGCCAATATAAGATGTCCCCTTAGCCCCTCCCAAGACGAAGCACTAACCAAAATAGCGAATCAGCCCCCATCCGACAGCCATAAAAAATGCGGCAACTACAACTAATGAAAGAGTAAGAGGTATTTTATCCCTAAAAAAATCAAATTGTTTTTGTTCAGCTATCCAATCTATCTGATGTTGCCAAAAAAACTTATAATGCGCATACCAATCGCTGAATAATATCTGCTTGCTAATACAGTTTTTATAGTATTCAGATTCAATGGTTTTAAGTTGTTGTTCGTATTCTGACAAATTATTTTCATCTGCAACTTTTGCATCTGAATATAATTTTCGTAGTTCATTAAAAAGTTTAGTCAAAATAACACCAACTTTTTCGTAATCATTCTTTTTCTCTTCATAAAGAGAAATATAAATTCCAACAATTCCAAAGACAGTAATCGTGGCAGCCAAAAACTTAGAGGAAAGATCGTCAATCACTAAAGCGTAAATTCCAAACGATATTGAAACAAAATTTATTATTCCTGGCACTTTGTTGACCATATCATATGTCGCAAAATGTTTTTTTGCGCCATATCCAACATTGTATGCCGTCTCAGTAATATGCATCAGAAAATCATCTTTTTTCATATTTAACCTGTTTGGATTGGAACATGAATACGATCTCTTGCCACTACAACGCCGTCTTTAACAGCATAGCATTCAACGATATGATCGCCTTGGAATTTAGTATTCTCCTCTTTCCGTTTTAAGCCAGAATCAAGGAGAATCTCCCCACGGATCTCATTTCTTCTTTTAGCCTCATCCCCACGGTTTAAGACTTTCCAGTAAATATTGTGGTTACCGGGCACATCATTTTCTTTTACCCAGAATTTTAATTTCTTCTTCGGCAAAAGGCGCAAGCGTTTCCGCAATAGTTCAGATAACAAATATTGTCTAAAACCATCCTGCAACACTTCACAATCAATTTTTAGGTTATATCGAATATCGATAGGATACATATCTTCAATAAACTGTTCCGTATCATCCCAAAACCGTGCTGCATTGCTAGCTAGAGACTCCTGGGCTGTTGTTGGTTTAGCCGGGAACGGCCTTCCGTAAACTTTTTTCCATTTATCATGGACGCCATCAGTCCCTTCCGCCTCAATCGCCTTTAAGCAAAGATCGTAAGCTTTTTTTGCTTTACTTTGGAATCTCTTTTTAACTTTAACTCGTTGCCCACTACCTAAGGCTGCGTAGTAATCTTGATCCGATTGGTCAGCTAAGTACTGATAAAAATCTCGGCTCATCCGGTCATAGTAAAGGAAACTTGTGTCGTTGTACTCAGTTGTTGATCTAAGAAAATTGTGAGCCAATGTGTCAATAAGTAGCCCTCCCATATTAAGACCATGCTTGTTCTTCCAAGCTCTTGCCATCTTGCAAAGACGACGAAGGTTCTTGTTCTTTTGGGCATCGAACTCTTTCATTGCCTCCATTTCTTCACGGGGCTTGGTTATTTTCCAGCTTCCACCGTTATATGTATCGGGGTATTTAAAGCTTCTGTCTTCCAGTTCAAACACGGGCTGAACTTCAACATGAAAATTCGTATAAAGAACTCTTACGACAAGTCGATCGATTGTGACATTTGTGTTTGGATATCTTTCTTTAATCGCATCTCTTGTATCGGTTAAAAGTTGCGATTGCTTGCCATCTTTGTAGCCGTTCCACTTCCCAGAGGGCATGATGTATAGCATGTCTAAATCAGAAATACCCTTAATAGCAGACCATCGACCATAGGAGCCAACCTGCAAACTATTTGCTGTTTTTGACTCTGTTTCTCTGAATTTTTTATTCAGGCAACCTGTGATTTCCTCATATCGGAGAGTAATTTGAGTAGCGTTATCGATGGCCAAATTATCGAGGAACTCTTTAAACATTTCTGACTTGGTCAATTTTAATATCCTCTTGCGATATATTCCCCAAATTGAATTCACTGCGGGACGGGGCGAAAATGGAGACGGAGCCCGATATTTTGCGATCAATTTTGATTTCTTTTCTTAGCTCACACAGGGGAAACCCGGGCTCCGCCCCCATTTTTCGTTGATGCTCCTTCTAGGAACCTGGCTCCGGCCTTTTTATTCAATTTGTTGTACAAAAACTTGCTCTGGAACAATGACTATATCCCCTGGTTTTTTTGACGGGTGCTTTCTGGAGGTAAACGAGGGAATTTCGTCGCCCATTTTTAATGCGTTCTGCTTGGCTTCCGTAATGTTAATTGCGTCTGTTTCCGCAAGATAAACGAACTGCTTCGATCCCATGATTGTATTGCCTATATGGTCCCGTAACGCCAAATCTGTGTAGGGGATTACTACCCGAAAATGGGAAATTTTGGGTTTTCCTTCCGGGTTCAGGGTGGCATGCTTGTCTTTATAGATAACCTCAAAATACCAAGTTGTTACAACAATCGCAGTCACAAGGATGAAAATATTTGCTGCAAAAACAGTCCGTTCTGAAAATTTGCTCTCCATGCTGTCTATCTGGACTGTGGCCATTAGAAAAATCATGTAAATGATTAAGATAAACGGAGTGTCGGTTTGTAAATCGGCTAATAGCAAGACCACTAAGCCTGATGCTGTATAGGCAATTTCCAAGCCAACATGAAAAACACTCATTCTTTCCTGTTTTGTTAATCGTTTTATGTCGGGATTTGCAGGATTGGATTTTTTTTTGATTTGAAAATATCTTACGATCACAACAAGAGCGTACAGTGCAAGATAGTATCGTTCGCTTGGAGAACTTAAAAAAGTCATGTTTTTTCCTTATCTGTTAAGATGGTTAGTTTGCAAGGATCAGTTGACTGAGATTTTTTATTTTTGAGTCACCCTTTCCCGCAGCGGATAGATTAACTGGGGACGGAATTCGGTTTTTGAGGTCGATTCCAACCCATCCTTGAGACTTTCTTTTCCCTTGCCTCACTTTGTCAGTTGACACACTGATAGTTCTGGTCACAATCCATCCTGATACCTGACAAAGTAGTTACCAGAATGCCAACCCACAATCAACCCCATAAAAATACGGGTCTTTTACGAGGGTTGGGCAGGGCGGCAGCGGGGGCAGCCAACACGCCCCTGCCCGTCCTGTTTGACAAAATTCTCCGGGAAGACAGGAGTTCCGGGGACAGGATATTCATCTCCCGATAAGCTGGGAGACCGACGACTTTCAAGTATGGAGCATGCAAAAGGCGCGTTCGTAATTTGTTATATTTGTCTTGTTTTAATGTTATAAAATGTTATAAAAAATTATAAATGAAATCAAATGGCATAATCGGGCTCGCAAGCAGATGAAGTTGATCCCGATAGAATACCGGGAGGCCATTCACGAACGGGTAGATGTGCTGGTTGATTTCCCGGCAATCGTCGGCATTGATGTTAAGGAGTTGCGCGGTCATCAGTATCAATATCGGCTGCGGGTTGGCCGTTATCGGGTACTGTTTGACCATGATTCCGGGATAAAGGTTGTATCCATTCAGGAGGTGAAAAAGAGAGATGAGCGCACATAC
>JBAYUD010000025.1:0-32498 GCA_041675265.1 Desulfurivibrionaceae bacterium
CTCATGCTGACCATGCATGAGGACCATCAATATCTCAAGGAGGCCGTGGCCAAGGGAGCCAAGGGCTTTATCCTCAAGAAATGCCTGGATGTCGACCTGCTCTACGCCATCCGTTCGGTGATGCGGGAGCAGATGTACATCCATCCGGCCATGATGCCGGACATCCTGGCCGAGCAGGAAAGGGGGACAGCCTCCCCCGAGGAATTGCTCTGGCTCTCGCTGAGCACGCGGGAGCAGCAGGTCATGCTTGCCGTGGCCATGGGCTACACGAGCAGGGAGATTGCCGAGCAGCATTTCTTGAGTGAAAAAACCGTGGCGACTTACCGCTCCAGGGCCATGGCCAAGCTTGGCCTGGAGACCAGGGCCGAGCTGGTCGACTTTGTCTCGCGGCAAAAACGGACTGCCGGCGGCTGATTTGTTTCCGGCGGATGCCTGTCAGGAAAATCCCTACAAAGAAATCAAAAAACCCCCGCTTGTTTTTCCCCCGCTCTTCCCCTATCCTGATCTGTAATCGGATGTGTTTCCGGCTTTTTTGTGCTCCCGGTCCTCGCCTGAAGGGCCTGTCTGTCGTTTTTACCCCACAACCAAGAGAGAGGTGCCATGGGCATGGTCGAAGCAGTATGCATCAGCGAAAAAAAAGGCATGGTGAAAAAAGAGGTGCCGGAGATTCACCTGGAGGAAAACTGGGGGATCACCGGGGACGCCCATGCCGGGATCTGGCACCGGCAGGTTTCTCTGTTGGCCGGGGAAAGCATCGAGCAGGTGAAAAAGAAGATGCCCCACCTGAAGCATGGAGTGTTTGCCGAGAATATCGTTAGCCGGGGGGTGGAGTTGACGGCGCTTGCCATCGGCGACCGGTTGGTTATCGACGGCAAGGTAGTGCTCGAAGTCACCCAGATCGGCAAGGAATGCCACAACGCCGGCTGCGCCATCAAAAAGGCCACCGGAGACTGCATCATGCCCCGGGAGGGGATCTTCACCAAGGTTATCCACGGCGGGGTTGTCAAGTCGGGCCTCGCCATGGAAATAGAACGTATTTCGGAGGCAACAAGGGTAGCATAGCCTGAAGCACACAAAGGAGAGAAACGCATGAAGATCAAAAGAAGGGATTTTCTCAAACTGAGCGCGGCAACCGGTTTGGCGGCCGCCGCCTTCAAGGGTTCCACCCTGAACGCCTTGGCCGAAGCGCCGAAGGGAACCATCGGGGAGAAACCCGGCAAATGGATGCCCTCCACCTGTCAGGGCTGCACCGCCTGGTGTCCGGTAGAGTTCTTTGTTCAGGAAGGGCGCATTGTCAAGGTACGCGGCAACCAGCTCAGCAAGGCCAACAATGGCTACTGCTGCCCCAGGGGCCACCTGATGCTCCAGCAGGCATATGATCCCGACCGGGTCAAGGTGCCGATGAAGCGCACCAATCCCGCCAAGGGCCGCGGCATCGATCCGAAGTTCGTCCCCATCACCTGGGAGGAGGCCCTGGACACCGTTGCCGACAAGATGATCGAACTGCGCAAGGCCGGCGAGCCCGAGAAGCTGATGTACATGCGCGGCCGCTATTCCCCCATTTCCACGGAACTGCTCTACGGCACCCTGCCCAAGATCTACGGCACCCCCAACTACTTCTCCCACAGCGCCATCTGTGCCGAAGCGGAGAAGATGGGCCCCGGCTATACCCAGGGTTTCTTCGGCTACCGCGATTATGACTTGGCTAAGACCACCTGCCTGGTGATCTGGGGCTGCGACCCGCTCTCTTCCAACCGCCAGGTGCCGAATGCCATCAACAAGTTCGGCGATATCTTCGACCGGGGCTCGGTCATCGTCGTTGATCCGCGCCTCTCCGCCTCGGCCGCCAAGGCCAATGAGTGGCTTCCCATCAAGCCCGGCGAGGACGGCGCCCTGGCCGCGGCCCTCGCCCATGTGCTCCTGACCGAAGGGATGTGGGGCAAGGAATTTGTCGGCGACTTCAAGGACGGCAAGAATCTCTTCAAGACCGGCGCGACCGTGGACGAGGCCGCCTTTGAGGAGAAGCAGACCCACGGCGTGGTCAAATGGTGGAACCTTGAGTTGAAGGACAAGACCCCGGCCTGGGCCGCCAAGATCACCCTGATTCCGGAAAAACAGATTATCAAGATGGCCCGCACCATGGGCAAGGCCGGCTCTTCCTGCGCCGTTTACATGGGCCCCGGCGTGGCCATGACCCCGCGCGGCACCTATGCCGCCATGGCGGTTTATGCCTTAAACGGCCTCCTCGGTTCGGTCGAGACCGAGGGCGGCGTCATGCAGGGTTCCAGCGCCCCGGTCGAGAAATATCCCAAACCCGACAAGTTCATCGACGAGGTCGCCCAGCATCACGGCCACGGCAAGAAGCTGGACGGCCGCGGGGCCAAGGACATGCCCGCCATCCTGGGCGGCATCGACAAGAAGGAAAAAGACGGCAAGGTCACCGAAAGCCCCAAGGCGAACGTGGTCACCAACAACGTGGCCAACGGCCTGTTGAAGGATCCGGGCGCCTGCAAGGTGTTTCTCAGCACCTGGAGCAACTTCGTCTTCTCCGGCACCGGCGCCCAGCGCTGGGAAAAGGCATTGCCCCAGATCCCGTTCTTTGTCCACATGGTCACCAACGCCTCGGAGATGACCCAGTTCGCCGACATCGTTCTGCCCGCCACCTTCGCGCCGGCCGAGAAGCTTTCGATCATCACCAACATGGCGAACCTCCATGGCCATATGTCCATCCAGCAGCCGGTTGTCAAACCGCTTGGACAGGCCAAGGCCGAGGAGACCGAGGTGATGTGGCTGCTGGCCGAGAAGCTCAAAGCCAAGGGCTTTGCCAACCTCTTTGACTACTATGCCTCCTTTGAAGACCCGGAAACCAAGAAAAAACCCGCCAACGCCGCCGAATTCGTTGAAATCGCCGCGAAAATTGCCAGCCAGAAGGTCTGGGACGGCAAGGAAAAGATGAAGGGCGACCAGCTCTCCGGCTGGGAGGATTTCAAACAGAAGGGAATCTACAACACCGAGACCTATGCCTACAAGAAGAACTGGGGCAAGTTCAAGACCGAAACCAAAAAGTTCGAGTTCTACGGCGAGACATTGAAAAAGACCCTCGGTCTGTTCGCCGAAAAGCACAAAACCACGGTGGACGATATCCTCAAGTCCAGCGGCTACGAAGCCCAGGGCGAACTGGCCTTCATGCCGCACTATGAGTCACCCAAACGGCACGGCAGCCAAGAGGAATACCCCTTTACCTTCATCGACTACAAGTCGCGGCTCAACCGCGAGGGCCGGAGCCAGAATACGGTCTGGTATCATGAATTCAAGAAGGTGGACGTGGGCGACGATAGCTGGGAAGACGTTGTGAAAATCAACCCGGCGGACGGCAAAAAGCTCGGCATCAAGAGCGGCGACATGGTCAAGCTCACCTCGACCACCGCCAGCATCACGGTCAAGGCAAAACTGTGGGAAGGGGTGCGGCCCGGCACCATCGCCAAATGCTATGGCCAGGGACACTGGGCCTACGGCCGGGTTGCCGCCAAGGACTATGCCAAGGCGATTCCGAGAGGCGCGAACAACAACGAGCTCATGCCCGATGATTACGACCGGCTCAGCGGCGCCACGGCAAGAAACGGCGGCTTCACCGGCGTAAAAATTCAGAAGGCCTAAGGCATTTTTCACAGGAGGAAATGACAAATGACGCAATATGCGATGGTAATAGATCTTCAGAAATGTGTTGGGTGCGGGGCCTGCGCCCTGGCCTGTAAAACCGAGAACAACACCGCCGGCAGAAACTTCGGCCAGGCCCATAACTGGGCCGATTTCCAGAACGAGACCAGCGGCAAGTTCCCCAATACCAAATACACGGCCAGACCGGTGCTCTGCAATCACTGCTCCAATGCGCCCTGTGTCAAGGCCTGCCCGGTGACCCCCAAGGCGATGTACAAGACCAAGGACGGCATCACCATGCACAACGACGAGCGCTGCATCGGCTGCCGCGCCTGTCAGGAAGCATGCCCCTATTCCAAGATGGAGGTCAAGGGCGGCGAGACCAGCGTTATCAGTTACAACGAGGACGGCAAGCCCTATGAGCCCTTTTATGACGACAAGAGTGAGATGATCCCCGGCTGCACCATGTCGCCGGCGGAACTGGCGGCCAAGACCGACAACCCGCCCCATCGGACCAAGTACGACCATCCGGATTATCAGGATGTGCGGCGGAACAACATCACCGAAAAGTGCATCTTCTGCGAGCACCGGGTGAAAAATGGTTTGTTGCCCAACTGTGTGGTTGCCTGTCCGGCCAAGGCCAGAACCTTCGGCGATATCCAGGACAAGAACAGCGAGGTTGCCCAGTTGGTCAAGAAGTACAAGGGCACGGTTCTCAAGCCCGAGAAGGGCACCAAGCCCAATGTCTATTACATCCGGAGCTTCAGCGCCGCCAAGTAGTCCGAGTAAAGGATAGCCGGAAGTTCGGGGGGCGGGTGCTCAGGCATTCCGCCCCCCTTCTTTCGTACGCTTTTTCGCTGTATACTCTTTTCAAGGAAACAATATGACCACCGACCTCATGCAAGCCGCCCAGCGCCAAAGCGATGCCTACCGCCTGCTTGCCGCCTGTTTCTATCAACCGGACCGGGAGATGTTTGTCGAGGAGAAGCTCTGCGCCAATCTGGCAGGGCTGATGCAGGAAGTTTCGCTGCCGGCGGTGGGGGAAGCCTGCCGGCGGATGGCGCAGTCCCTTGCGGAAAACAGCCAGGAAGAACTGCTGATCGAGTATTCCGGTCTGTTCCTGGGGCCCTTTGGCGCCCCGGCCCATCCGTATGGTTCGGTATATCTGGAACAGGAAAGGAAATTGATGGGCGATTCGACCATGGAAGTCCTGAAGCTCTATGCGGAATCAGGGGTAACGTATGAAGGTGACGAGCCGCCTGACCATATCGCCATCGAGCTTGAGTTCATGGGTTTTCTCGAAGGCAAGATCGCCCGGGCCATCGGCGAATCGAACCAGGCTGATCGTGCCGATTTTTCCGCGATCCGGTCCCGGTTTTTCAACAGGTTGCTCGCCTCTTGGGCGCCCATTCTCGGCAATATCCTCAAGGAGCACGCCACGCTCGCTTTTTACCGCGACCTGGGCGAATGCCTGGTCGGCTTCATCGGCGCGGAACGGCAACGGCTCCAAAAACCTGCCCTGCAGACCCCATGACTCTTGCCGACCGCCTGGCTGAGCGTTTTCGTAGCAGCGAACCGGCTGCCCTTGAGCTTATCTCCCGCCGCTGTCTGCGGACCCGCTTTCAGGACAGTTCCTGCGACCGTTGTGTAAGCGAATGTCCGGTAGGGGCTATTCGCCTTGAGCCGGGGACGGTAATTCTTGACCCGAAGCGCTGCGTGGGCTGCCTGGCCTGCACCGCCGTCTGTCCGGCCGAGGCGCTGACCGGATGCGACTCCCGCCTGGCCGCATTTCCAGGCAAGGTGGCTGCGGGGAAAGCGGTTTCCTTGTGCTGTGAAAAGGGGATTCGCACCGGGGAGGAGATCATTCTTCCCTGCCTGGGCGCACTTTCCGAGGAACATCTGGTTGCCTTCGCCGCCCGATCGGGGGAAGATGTTTGTCTGAACCTTGGCCGGTGCACCGATTGCCGGGCCTCGTTTGTCCCGGCGATTCTGGCCCGCCGTCTCCAGGCCCTTGCAAGCAAATTGGGACGCGAGGGCCTCATCTCCCGCATCCGGCTGCTTACGGGGGAGGAAGAGACCGAGCAGGCGGCATCAGCGAGCAGACGCTCCTTTTTCCGCGCCTTCCGGGATCTGTCCCTTCATGCCGCCACCGAGACCATGGCCACCCTGCAGGCGGACCCCGATCAGAGGGAGCGGCACGCCCACAAGCACCAGCCTGCCCGGCTGGCCCTGCTCCGTCAAGCCCTGGCGGAGTCCGGCGATGAAGCCGTCCGGTTGGCCCTGCTGCCGCTCTTTTTTACGCTTGCGGTGAACACGGAATGCAACTTCTGCGGCGGCTGCGCCGGAATGTGCCCCACCGGCGCACTTAAAAATATCAGGGAAGAAGGGGGGAAGCAATTGCAGTTCACGTGGGCTCGTTGCAGCGGTTGCGGGCTCTGTCTGGAATTCTGCCCCAAAAAGGCGCTCAGCTTGACCGCCGGTCGCAGTCTTGAATCCCTGGATACGGAAATTGAGGTCTTGCTGGAGATGGATGTGGCGTAGCCTCCCGGGGTTATGGGATTGCCTGGCTGACTGGCGCCGTGGCATTAATGAAATCCCGGGCCTTGTCGCCCCGCAGCAATTCGGCCAACCCGAGCAGCCCGTCATTGAGGTATCTGGCTTTGTACCCCTTGGTGATGAGATAGAGCCGGGCCATGCTGGAGCGGTCATAGTGAGGGCAGGCGGTGACGATGAGCTTGCTTTTGTCCAGTTCGCCCAGCCGGGAAGGCAGTTCGTTGAGCGGGATGTTTTTGGCGAATCCCATGTGCCAGGCAGCGAACTCTTCTGGAAAGCGGATGTCAACGAGTTGGGCCTCGCCTTTTTTGAGCAGTTCGACCAATTCCTTGCTGTCTATCTTCATATCCTTGCGTTCCTGGTAGGTGAAACCCGCGAGATAGTCGTCCAGCTTCTCGGCGTGGGAATGCGCCGACGGGAGGAGACTCAGGGCCAGGAACGCGGTCAGCAGGGGGATTTTTTTCATGGGGACTCTCCTGGGGTTCAGCTCGCAGGGCTTGGGTTGGATTGTACATTGAGTGTATGCGCACCGGCGGATGAAAACAAGAAGAATGACGCCGCAGGCTCTGATGCCCCGGCTATTTCCCGCATATACTTTTCCCCGGTTCTGGAATACAATGGCAGGGTACGGCAGTTGCGGATGCACCCCCAAAACAGATGGGCAGGCTACCACCATGATAATTTTTTTCCAGGAATTGAATCCGGTTCTCCAGGCCCTGTTTGCCACCCTGTTTACCTGGGGGGTGACCGCAGCCGGAGCAGCCTTGGTTTTTGTGCAGAAAAGCGTGAACCGAAAGGTCATGGATTCCATGCTCGGCTTTGCCGCAGGGGTGATGATCGCCGCAAGCTTTTGGTCACTGCTCTCCCCGGGCATCGAGATGGCCGGGCAGATGGGCTTCGTGCCCTGGCGCACCGCAGCCATGGGTTTCCTGGCCGGCGGCTTGTTCATGCGGCTCATCGATCTCTTTTTGCCCCATCTCCATCCCGGCCTTGATATCAGCAAGAGCGAGGGGGTGAAAACCTCCTGGCAGCGCAGCACCCTGCTGGTGCTGGCCATTACCCTGCACAACATCCCCGAGGGTCTGGCCGTGGGCGTGGCCTTTGGCGCCGTGGCTGCCAATATCCCCTCGGCAAGCCTGGGCGGGGCCATTGCCCTGGCCATCGGCATCGGCTTGCAGAATTTTCCCGAAGGCGCGGCGGTGTCCATGCCCCTGCGCCGGGAGGGGATGAGCCGGACGAAGAGCTTTATGCTCGGGCAATCCTCCGGGTTGGTGGAGCCGGTGGCGGGGGTGTTGGGCGCCTATTTCGTCCTCAGCATGCAGTCCGTGCTCCCCTATGCCCTCTGTTTTGCCGCCGGGGCCATGATCTTTGTCGTGGCGGAAGAGCTTATCCCGGAGTCGCAGCAGAATCCCAAGCATATCGATATCGTCACCATGGCGACCTTGGTGGGGTTCGCGGTGATGATGGTTCTTGACGTGGCGCTCGGCTGATAACGGTCCAGCAGCGCCGCATCTGCGTCGCAGTCTCGCTGCGCTCGCTTAGCTGTCATCGGCCTGCTCATGTGCAACAGCACACTTCGCAGACCTCTTCCTAGCATCTGCGGTGCTGCTGAACCGTTATCGTTCAGGGAGCATTTTATTTTTCGGCATCGCGCTGAATAGTTACCTCACAATGAAGAACGAGACTGAAATATCATGAACCGTACTGTCGCGCCCCACGCGCATTCCGCCTTTCACCGCCTGACCCCGGACATGGTCCTCGGGTTGGTGGAAAAAGCCCTGGATATCCGCTGCACCAACCTCTGCCGGCCCCTGGCCAGCTACATCAACCGGGTTTACGAACTGGAAGGCGAGGACGGCACCGGGCTGGTGGTCAAGTTCTACCGGCCCGGGCGCTGGAGCCATGCCGCGCTCCAGGACGAGCATGAGTTTCTGCTTGAGCTTGCCGGCCGGGAGATCCCGGTCATCGCCCCGCTTGTCTTGCAGGGCAACGGCAGCCTCGGCGAGCATGAGGGGATGTATTTTACCGTCTTTCCCAAGTGCGGCGGCCGCAGCCTGGATGAATACAGCGAGGAGCAGTGGCTGGAAATCGGTCGTCTGCTCGGCCGGATCCATGCCGTGGGCGCGGGCCGGATCCCGGAGGGGCGGATCACCATGACCCCGGACAGGTCAACCCGGCAACAGGCGGATTACCTCTTGGCCGGGAAGTTCCTGCCCGCGGATCTTGCCCCGCAATTCGCCGAGCTGGTCAAGGCGCTTATCGCCGAGATCAGCCCGTTGTTTGCCGACACCGAGATGATCCGCATCCACGGCGATTGCCATTTCTCCAACCTCATCTATCGGCCCGGAGAATCCTTCTATCTCATTGATTTCGACGACATGGCCATCGGCCCGCCGGTGCAGGATTTCTGGATGCTGCTGCCGGGCTACCGGGAAGAGACCTTTTCCGAGATCGATCTCTTCCTCGAAGGCTACGAGACCTTCCGCGATTTCGACCGGCGCAGCCTGCGGCTGATCGAGCCGCTCAGGGCCATGCGTTTTATCCACTACATGGCCTGGTGCGGGTATCAGGTGGCCGAGGAGGGCTTAAGCCGGGTGGCTCCGGATTTCGGCACCCGCGAGTACTGGCAGCGGGAGCTGCGCGATCTTGCCGACCAGCTGGAGCGGATCAGAACCACGCCCGAGCCCCAGGGGAACTGGCTCTGAAGTGTGGCGGGTCGGCAGGAGCTGACAAGTTGTCGCAGAGCAAGAATATCGTGTTTGGCCACCTCTCTTTTTTTTGACAATTATTATCATTTACTCGCGGAAATTCTGTTGACCCTCCTCGTATTTTTTTGAGAGTATGGAGTTGTGGGCAGAGGATGCAACTCCTCGCACAACGACACCGATGGCGGTCTTGCCAAGAAACCAATGAACCAGGAGGTATGCGATGAGGGTTTTTTCGAAACACACTGTGAAATCGATGCTGGCGCTGTTTGTCCTTGGGCTGGTAATGTCAGGGGCGGTTACCGCCATGGCGGCGACGGAATCTTCCGCAAAGATCAAAACCGCCATGGCCGCCATGAAAGACGAGGCCGCAAAGCTCGGCGCGCCCAAGATTGACGGAGGTTCATTGGTCTTTGGCGCCACCAAAATAAACGACAACTATGCGCTGGTGGATTCCTTGAAAACCAAGTTCGGCTGCACGGCCACCTTTTTCATGAAAAAAGGTGATGCTTTTGTTCGGGTCAGCACCAATGTGATGAAGGACGGCAAACGCGCCGTCGGCACCCCCCTGGACCCGAGCGGTCCGGCAATCGCGGCCATCCGCCAGGGGAACGCGTTTTACGGAATCGTCGACATCCTCGGCAAGCTGTATGACACCGGCTATGAGCCCATCAAGAACGCAGGCGGCGAAATCATCGGAGTCTACTACATCGGCTATATGATGGAATAACACGGCAAACAGTTTGTCCTCAACGAGGATCGAGGTAAATCAGGGCCGACAAGGGAGGTTCGCCACGTTTTCAGCCGGCCCTTCCTCCTTTGCCGGCAGTCATGCGCCGATCTTATCAATATCACTGTGCGGAAAGGAAAGAGATGTCCAGGCAACAGACAACCATAAGCAAGAAAATCGGGGCAGGATTCGGGGGGGTACTCCTGCTGGTCATGGTGCTCACCGGAATTTATGAGTTTGCGCTGACCTCCGCCACGACCAAGTTCACCCGGCTCATCGAGCAGGATATGGCCATTGCCCTGCGCGCCAGCGCCGCCAAGATCGTTTTGGTCCAGTGCAGGCAGAATGAAAAGATGTTGCTGTATGCCGACGATGCGCTTCTCGCCAAGGAAGCGGACGGCTACATTGCCTCCTTCCAGGATGAGCTGGGAACCATCGAAGCCTTGGCCAAGAACGCCGGGCAGCCAAAACTGATGGAGACCGCCCAACAGCTTCTGCCGCTGGCCGATGAGTATCAGAAAGCGTTTGGCGCCATGCTTGCGGCCCCCGTGGGCAATGAACGGATGGTCGCCACCCTGGCGGTGCGCAAGACAACCAAGGCCATTGACCCGCTGCTGGACCAACTGCTTACTGACGCCAAGGACGGCGCTGGAAAGCAAACCATGCTGGCCAAGGATTCCGCCACCACCTTGGCCAGGATCGCCTTGGGACTTGGGGTTGCGGTCCTGGTGGGTGGCGGGATGCTGGCCTTCTTCCTCGGCCGGGGTATCTCGACCACCCTGAGGCAGATCAGCCTCACCCTGAGCGAGGGCGCCAATCAGGTCGGCGCGGCCGCGGGGGAGGTCTCCTCCTCCAGTCAGACCTTGGCCGAAGGCGCTTCCCAGCAGGCGGCGGCGGTGGAAGAAACCTCCGCCGCCCTGGAAGAGGTCGGGGCCATGATCAAGCAGGATGCGGACAATGCCCGGCAGGCGGACGCGCTGATGAAGGAGGCGAATCAGGTGATCCAGAACGCCGACGAATCCATGAAAAAGCTCACCACCTCCATGCATGATATCTCGGCGGCCAGCTCGCAAACCCAGAAGATCGTAAAAACCATCGATGAGATCGCCTTTCAGACCAACCTCTTGGCCTTGAACGCTGCGGTTGAGGCAGCTCGGGCCGGAGAGGCCGGAGCCGGGTTCGCGGTGGTTGCCGACGAGGTCCGCAACCTGGCCATGCGGGCCGCGGAGGCGGCCAAGAACACCTCGACTCTTATCGAGGGTACGGTGCAGAAGATCACCACCGGCAACGCCTTGGTCAGCGAGACCAGCGAGTCGTTTAACGTTGCCTCCCAGTCCACCACCCGCATCGGCACGATCATCGCCGAGATGGCAGGGGCGGCAAGCCAGCAGGCCAATGCCATCAGCCAGGTCACCAAGGCCATCCACGAGATCGACACCGTGACCCAGGCAAACGCCGCGGCAGCGGAAGAATCCGCCTCCGCCTCGGAAGAACTGAGCGCCCAGGCGGAGATGATGAATGGTTCGGTTGGGGAATTGCTGGCCATGGTTATCTGCGGGGGAAAAGAAGCCGCAGTGGCCGAAAGCTCTTCCTCTCGGCTGAGCCGGCTTAAACGCCCGGCGGTCAAGCTCGCTGCTCCGCAAAAGGCAGCGCCCGCGCGAAAGGCGCTGCCTCCCGCAGCCAAGAAACCGGCAGCCTCGTCCAAGCCCGAGGATATCATCCCCATGGGCGAGGAGTTCGAGGACTTCTAACAGGGCAGGGGGCGCATGGATTTGCGTGATGCGCCCCTTCCCCACCATTGCAGATGGCCAAAATGCAGGCGGAGCTGGAGAAAGCCCGCGCGGAACAGATCAAGCGCCGTGGCGAGGCCGAAGCGCGCGCCAAGGCCGGCAGGAATCGCGCGCCACGCCGGGGCAGCGCAGCCCGCTCTTTTGCCCGAGGCCGTGCAGAACCTGCCCCTAAGCCAGCCGAACCACCGGCAAAACCTGCGGCGGCACTCTTTTCGCAATGGATCGCCACCCTGTTCTGCGAGGCCTTTGACGATCGGGTGGATTTTTTCCGCTCCCCCTCAACAACCCAACAGATGTCGCAACACTTATGCAAAAAGACCTCCATCGCCGGATCATCAAAAAACTGTTCCTCGGCTGGCTGATCCTTTCGGCAGTCATCGGCTCCTTGGTCGCCTATGGTGAGTTCGAGCGAATCGACGCCTATGTGATTGGCCTGGCCCAGACCAATTCAACCCAGCTCATTGCGGCGGCGCGTAGATATTTCCATGCTCCCACTGCGGAAAATGGTCGAGACTTGGAGGCGATGGCTCAATCCCTTGCCAGGGAACGGCATTTCGTGATGGTTGAAATCTATAACCAGAAGAAAGAGAAAGTTGTCGAATATGCCCTGCCCCAGGTCCAGGAGATCATGGCCGGCTTGGAGGAAAAACGGCATGATTTCCTCATGGGCCAATGCATCGAATACATGAAAATCCTCCACTCCGACGCCATCTACCTGAAGCTGATGATGCCCATCATCGATCAAGAGGACCAGCGCATCATCGGCTACTTCGAAGGCATCTACCAGGTTACGGGGCAGGAGATGGAACAGGTGGTCCGGCGGGTGGCCTGGTCGATTATTCAGGTGGTGGCGGCAATCTTTCTTGCCATCCTGATCCTCTATCCGGTGATTACCGCCCTGAACCGCGATCTGATCGTCCTTTCCGACAATCTTGCCAAGGCGAACATCGGCATGTTGAAGGTGCTGGGCAGCGCTATTGCCAAGCGGGACAGCGACACCAATGCCCACAACTATCGGGTGACCATCTACGCCATCCGGCTGGCCGAGGCCATCGGCCTTTCCAGCAAGGAGATGCAGGCTCTGATCAAGGGCGCCTTTCTTCACGATGTCGGCAAGATCGCCATCAGCGACGCCATTCTGCTTAAACCCGGCAAGCTTACCGAGGAAGAGTTCGCGGTGATGCAGACCCATGTCGGCCATGGAGTGGATATCATTCAGTCTTACCAGTGGTTGCACGATGCGGTGGCCGTGGTGGAAAATCATCACGAAAAGTATGACGGCAACGGCTACCTGGCCGGGCGCCGGGGGGCGGCCATTCCGAAAAGCGCCCGGATCTTCGCCATTGCCGACGTCTTTGACGCGCTCACCTCAAGAAGGCCTTACAAGGAGCCTTTTTCCTACGAGCGATCAGTCTCCATTCTGCAGGAATCCTCCGGCAGCCATTTTGATCCGGAATTGGTCGATGCCTTTCTGGCCATTGCCCCGCATCTGTATGCGCAACTCTGCGGCAATGAGCAGGAAGAGGAGTTGGACACCCAGCTCGATCAGCTGGTAAGGCGGTACTTTACCGTCTGAGCGCGAGCGCCCGGAACGCTGCGTTGCGTGGAACCCCAACCCCACCAGCCACCTTATTTCTTGCGCCGTGGTTTGTTGGTGGGAGCGGGTTGAGCCTTGATCTCTTCCAGGGTGTGCCGGAAATTATCAACAAGCGGGCCGCCGAGGTCCACGGCCCGTTGCGCCGCGGCCAGGGCCTCTTTTCGCTTGCCCTGTTTGTTCAGGACTTGGGCCAGGTTGTTGAAGGGGATGCCGTTTTTCGGCTGAAGCCGGGTTGCCCGCCGAAAGGCCTCGGCGCTGCCGGCCAGATTGTCCAGGCTGTAACGGCTGTTGCCGAGCCCCATCCAGGCAGCAAAACTCTTTGGCCAGCGTTTTAGGGCCGCGCCATACCCGGCTGCCGCTCCCTGCCACTGGCCGGTCCTTTCCAGGCCGGCAACGGCCTCAAGCCAAGGTTCCTCTTCCACCGTGGCGGGCAGCCGTTCAGGCGGCAGAACCAGAAGCCCCCAATACTCGCTGCGCTGCCAGATATTGAGAAAAACTTCCGAACCGAGATGCTCGTTGGCAATGAGTCCCGAATGGAGGATAACCTCGTCGCGCCCCTGATCAAAGCCGATCACCACGCCATAATGCCATTTCGGGTACCAGGAAAAGGCGAGATTGACCAGAACGATAACCGGATTGCCGGCCGCAACCTCGGCCAGCAGCGCCTCGCTGCCGGCAATGGGGTAGGCGACCCGGCCATGGCGGCGGGCTGAGCCGATCAGCCCGCTTTGCAGGCTGCCTTTGAGGCCCGGGGTGAAGACCTCGGGGGTGAGTTCGGAGGGTTGGACAACGACCCCGCTCCAGTTAAGCGCCATGGCCAGGGATGCCGGTCCGCACTGCAATTCATCCTGGGCAAAAAAAGGCACTCCGGCAACCAGGGCCTTGCCCGGGACGTTGGGCGGCTGGGGCAGGGATCGTGTCGAAAGGGCGGCGCAGCCGGACAAAACAAGGGGCAGCGTTAAAAACAACAGGCCGGCAATCATCCGATTGCCGGCCTGGAGAAAACGCGACTGTTCCCGGCGCTTAGCGTTGGGGCTTAACAAAGGAAAAAACATGGGTGAAACCGAGGATGTCGGTGATCAACAAGACGAGAAAGATCAAAACCGCGGCGCCGACGACCGTCCCCAGGCCATCGCCACCGGCAGGCAGCTGCTCCATGGCCTGGGAGATTTTCGCCAGCTCCGCATCGGAAAGGCTGGCCACCCTTTTTTGCGCCTCAACAGCATCGACGCCGTGCTGCTCCATGACCTTCCGCGCATCTTCGCGACCCAAAAAGGCGGTAACCCGCGCCTGGATCGCTTCTTTCTGCTGCGCGGCGATCACGGTGTCGGTGTCGATCATCCGCGCCTTTGCCGTGTGCACGGAAACATCGAGGAGAAGAAAGGAAAAAACCAAAAAGAAACTCATGGGTTTGATTATTTTTTGTAGCATGGATACTCATCCTTATTTTCAAGGTTAGTGAAAAACAGACCCAACAAAAAGACACCCTCACTATATAAATAAAAGGGGCAAACACTGCAATGGCTTTCCATGTTGCCGAGAACGGAAAATAATCAACATCCCTCGGTGGATTTGGCCTTTTTTTGATGGCACTGGTTACAGCCCGTGGGGCCGTTCTTTTTTTCCTTATGGCAACCCTGGCAGAGGGCGTGAGCCGCATCCTTGCCAAGCTTTTGCGGACCCGGTTTCTTGTCGCCGTGGCAGACGGCACAGCCGTAAGCCACGGCATGTTTCTTGTGCGGGAGAACGACCTTGCCATTCTTGTTGTCTATGGCAATGGATTCCACCGTGATGGTGAGCTTGGCGGCTGTGGCCGCAACTTTTTCCTCCACTGGTGCGACCTGTTGTTCCACCTTTTCCTCAGCCGCGCCGGTTGTTTTTTGTGCCTGGTCGGCAACGGCTTCGGTTGCCTCTTTAGCCTTGTCCATGGCCTGTTCGACAGGGGGCATCGTTGCCGGGGTGGGAGCCTCGGCTTGTTGTGCTTCCCGGCTACAGCCCCAGAGCATCAGGGCGGTCATCATCATGGCTATACAGAGGTTCTTTTTCATCATTTTCTCCTTGGTTTTGGGAACGAAAAAGTGATGGTCCCATGCTATCAGGCAATGACCGCAAAGGAAAGCCTGAAAAACGGCCGATTTCTCGGGGGAAGAGGGGAGGGCGCCGTGTTGTCCCGTCGCGATTTAATGCTTGAAAAAGCCGACAAAGGCTATAAGTTGAGAAAAGTGTAACCGTGCTGTTCAGCCGCAACGGCTCCCCGTTGCCGACGATATAAAAAAAGCCCCAGGAGGATTGCAACATGAGTGGACATGACGAGCATCACGACGACCCGCATGGATACGGACACGACGAATCGGATGTCGCAGCCAAGGTAGGTATCATTTTTGTCTGCGTTGCCGCGGCCCTGTATCTCATTTCGATGTTCTAGTTTCCGGTGTACGGGGCAATGGCGGCAGAGAAACGGCCAAAGCCATTGCCCCTCCTTTGTTTGTCCCGCATCTGCCCGTTGCCTCCCATGAGGTTGCAATGCCCCTTTTCCGTTCCGGCCCCCTGATCTTTTTTTTCGGGCTGTTCATGAGCCTTTCCTGTCTCGTAGCGGCAACGCCTTCCCTGGCCCGGGAAGAACCGGAACTGCCGTGGACCGTGCATGTCTACTTTGAAAACGACCTCTTTACCGGCACGGACCGCAACTACACCAACGGGGTCAAGATCTCCCTCATCTCCCCGGACCTGGTCGGCTTTGTCGAGAGCGGAAAGCTGCCGGAGTGGAGCCTTGCATACATCTCCCGGCTGCCCTTTATCAACAATCCCGATCCGGATTTGAAGCGCAAGATCGAGTTCTCCGTCGGCCAGAACATGTATACCCCTGCCGATATCTCCCGCAGCGATCTGATTGTCGAGGATCGCCCCTATGCGGGCTGGACCTATTGCGCCACGGCATTTCATACCAGAAGCCGCGAGTGGATGGACACCATCGAGCTGCAGCTGGGCATGATCGGGCCGAACTCCTATGCCGATGAGACGCAAAAGGCGGTGCATGACCTCCGCGACCTGCAACGGCCAAACGGCTGGGAGCACCAATTGAAAAACGAGCCGGGGCTGGCCGCGATTTACGAGCGCAAGTGGCAGTTCGCCCCCTTCTTCAGCAACGGCGCCTTTGCCATGGATGCCATCTCCCATCTGGGCTGCTCCCTGGGCAATGTCGCCACCTATGCCAATACCGGTTTTGAAACCCGGTTGGGCTGGAATCTGCCGGATGATTTCGGGGTGAGCTTGATCCGGCCTGCCGGAAACACCGCTTTCTCCGTGAGGCAGCAGCAGGGCGGGTACCTCTTTGCCGCAGTGAACAGCCGCGCTGTTCTGCGGGATATCTTTCTGGACGGCAACACCTTTGCCGACAGCCACAGCGTCGGTAAGAAGCCTTTTGTCGCCGACCTGGCAGGCGGGGCAGCCCTCTACTTCCAACAGTTCAAGTTGACCTGGACCCAGGTGCTCCGCACCAAGGAATTCGACGGCCAACCCGATAATCACAGCTTCGGGTCTCTTATCCTTTCCTTCTTTTTCTAGCCCTGCGCGATGGTGTGTTTTCAGTGGAGTATCTCGCTGGTTCCGGGCCGTTGCCAGATCAGCTCGCCATTGCGGTACACCTCGCGCACCCGGTGCAGGGGAATCCGCTGATATATCCCCTCGTCATCCATGAGGAGAAAGGATTCCTTGTTGCCCGGCTCAAAGAGCAGGTCACCAAGCGGCCGCCGGACAATGATCTCGGCCACCCGGTCGTGGTAGCCGATCTCAAAGGCGGCGTCGCCGAACTCCTTGTCCCACTTGATGCGGCTCAGCAGTTTGTCGATTGGTTGCATGCCGGGAACCTACCAGTTCGCGGCCGCCGCGGGCACCGCGGCGCGGTCGATCAGACGGATGGCGTCGTGTTGGCACACGGGGCGGCAAACGCCGCAGCCGTAACAGGCCATGGCATCGACCACGCACTTGTGGTTGTCGCGGTCAACAGAGATGGCGTCGAAAAAGCAGCGCTTGCGGCAGAGGTTGCAGCCCGTGCAGCGCAGCGGATCGATCTCGGCCACGTACTCCGCCTTCCACATGGTGCGGGTCACCCCCAGGGTGATCTGGGCCCTGTAGGCCATGCAATCCTGGTCGCAGTTGCAGATCGCGCCGATGAACGGGGTGTTGAAGGTCCAGACGCTGTGCGTCTTGCCCTCCTGATCGAGTTGGCGAATAAAGGCGATGGCCTGCTCCCTGGTCCAGTATTCGAAGGCGGCGAAATCCGGTACCTGGGCCAGGATCGGGGTCAGATCCATGCCCACCCCGAAGCAGTAGCGTTTTTCAGTGCCCAGGGAGACCCTCCGGCAGACGCAAGGCAGCCGGACGATGTGCTCCATCCGGGAGAGGATCGCTTCGATATCCTCCAACGGCACGATCTGGCCGAAGTGGGTTTTTTGCATCTTGCGAGAGAGGATGGGATAGACGATGAAGCGGTAGATGCGCGGGAAGCGGCGCTGCCAGCGCGAGGCCGTGGCGACATCATCCCTGAGCGACTTGGTGAAGCCGCGCAGGAAGCGGGTGAGGTTTTGCGGGGAATTGACCTGGCGGAACATCTCGGCCGTGTAGTTGGCCATGTTCTCGTACCACTTTTTTCCTTCCCCATGCTGGGTGCAGAACTGGCACATGCGTTCAGCTCCAAAGGCGGTTGTGTATCGCTTCAGATGACGATTGGGATCGTGAGCGTAAAGGTTGTGCCTTTGCCGGGTTCGCTCTCGACCTCGATTTGGCCGTTGTGTTTCTTGACCACGATGTCGTAGGCGATGGAAAGCCCCAGCCCTGTTCCCTTGCCGACTTCCTTGGTGGTGAAAAACGGTTCGAATATCCTGTTGATTGTCTCGGCCGGAATGCCGCAGCCCGTGTCCGAGATGGCGACGCGGATGGTCTCTCCGTCTCGCCGGGTCTTCACCGTAATTTCCCCCTGTTTTTCCAGGGCATGGGCGGCGTTTACCAGGATATTCACGAAAACCTGATTCAATTGCCCGAGATTGCAGACCGTATTCGGGATTTCGCCATAATCCCTGATGACGGTGGCCTTGTATTTGAGTTCGTTCCAAACCACGGCCAGGGAGCTTTCAAGCCCGGCATTGATGTCGGAGGGTTTATACTCCGCTTCGTCGATGTGGGCGAAGCTCTTCAGGCTTTGGACAATTTTCTTGACCCGCTCCCCGCCCTCGATTGATTCCTCGATCAATGGCCCGATATCGTCGAGGAGGTGGTCGATCTTCAGAACCTTGCGCTGTTCCGTCACCGGTTGCAGCACGGCGTCAACACCCTCGTTTCCACCCGCCGACAGCTTTTCCAGGGCTTCGGTTTGCAGAGTCAGGAATTCGGCGAACCGCTGCAAATACTTTTTCAGGGAATTGAGATTGCTCAGGATGAAGCCGGTGGGATTGTTGATTTCATGGGCAACCCCTGCGGCCAGTTGGCCGATGGAGGCCATTTTTTCCTGCTGCAGGATCTGGGATTGGGCGGCCTTGAGTTCGCGGTAGGCCTTTTCCAGATCCCGATTCGAAACCTGCAGGGCAGTGGTTCTGTCGAGAACCCGCTGCTCCAGATCGGTGTTCAGCCGCAGGATCTCCTCCTCCGCCTCCTTGCGTTTCGTGATGTCTTCCTTGATGGCGATAAAGTCGGCGATGGCCCCTTGCTCATCCTTTACCGGGGCGATGGTTGTTTGTTCCCAAAGTATCTCGCCGCTTTTTTTCCGATTGCGCAACTCGCCAGTCCACTGTTTGCCATCGTTGATGGTTTCCCACAGCGTGTCGAGGGTTTCCTTCGAATTATGCGCGCTCCAGCGATTCAGAAAATTGTTGCCGATGACTTCCTCGGGGCGGTAGCCGGAAACGACGGTAAAATGCGGATTGACATACTCGATGGTGCCGTCTTTTGTCATGATGAGGACCGTGTTGGCGCTTTGGTCCACGGCGGTGCTGAGCTTGCGCAGGTTTGCGTTTTGCTCGGCGACGATTTTCTGGCGCAGGGCGATTTCCTCAAGGCGGGCTTGTAGCACGGCGTTTCGCATGTCGATCCGCAGGATGACGATGCCTCCGGCGAGGATCAGAAGCCCGAATCCCGCCATGGTGAAGAGCAAACGTCGCGGCGATTGTTCCCCTGAATCGAGATGTTCCGGTAAAAAAGCGGCAAGGGCGAAAGGGGTCTCGCCAACCGGGCTCATCATGCCGAGGATTCGTTCCGGCCGGTTATCGCGAGCGGTGACGGTCAACGAAAAAGGCGCCCTGGGTTGCAGGTTCCGCGCCTTTGGGAGCAGAGCGGCGGCGATCACCCGGTCGGCGTCCTCGGGTACTTTGATGTACTCGCCTTTGAACAGGAGGGTGGTGATGAACCTGGAGTCCTGGGCGGACGCTTCGATAAAGTGGTGATAGATGGTCTTGACCGAGAGCCAGGCGAGCAGCTGTCCGGCATAGCGGGCTTTGAAGGTGTAGGGGCAGGAGATGACAATGAAGCCATCGGCGTTGTCGCCGGGCTCGAACATGAACGTCGCGTGGGATTCCCTGGAGGAAAGGTAGCGGCTCCATTGGCGCTGCTCGCCTTGGAACAAACCGGGCTCGTGGGTATCTATCAGTTTGTTGCCCGATTCATCCAGGTATACGAGCCGAGGATACACCGCGCTCTTTTCGAGTTTGAGCCGGGTTCTGCTTTTTTCGAAGCTCTCCTCGGCGGCGATGAGAGCGGCCCCGAGCCCGTACTCGATTGACATCCCAAGGGCGAGATTCTCGTGATAAAGGGCAAGTTCGCGATTTTCCGCCAGTTCGGCCAGGTCGCCGAGCCGGTCCGCCATGAAATAGTCCACCGCCATGGCGCGCTTTTCATTTTCATGCAGGAAGCGGGTCAGGGAAACCTTGCGCAGTTCCTCCTGGGACTGGTACTGGGAGTAAACAAGGAACCCCATGTATCCGGCCAGGACCGCCACAAGGAGGACGGTCAGGGATCTCTTCGGGTTTGACAGGAAAAAAAAGTGCCTCATTCCGGAAGGCTTTTCGTCTTACAGTCCCTTGAAAAAATCGGGAAAATACATGCGGGCCGAAGGGTAGTATGTGTTTATCAGCTTCATATAGGTTCCGTCCTTTTTGATCCCGGCCAGGAAGATGTTGTATTCCGCCAACAGCTTGGGGGCATCCTGGGCAAAGCCTGCTCCCATTATCTGTTTGGGGGAGATCGGCCCGATAATCTTGAGTTTGCCGGGCCATTTTTCGATGGCGATCAAGGCATCCGGCACATCCAGAATAGTCATTTCCGCCTCGTTGTTGATGATGGCGGGCGCCAGTTCATTCAACTGTCCCATGAAGCCGATCACCTTGGCGCCGGTGGCGGCAAGGTCGTAGAGTTTCGGGTCAAGACAGGTTTTTTCCAGGGAAAGGACTTTTTTTCCCTTCATCAGTGCGCGGGTGAGGGCGATGTCCTTGTTGATGTCCTTTGTCGGGATGATCGGCTTAACGGGCGAGTCTGCCCGGGCGATCAGCCAGATCTGGCTTGGAAAGGTCGGTTCCGAGAACTTCACGACTTTTTCCCGCCAGGGGAGCACGGTAAAGCCATTGGCGATCATGTCCCCCTTGACCGGCGCATCTTCCGTGATTTCGACCTCGGCGCCCTTGGCCTTGACCTTTTTGCCGATCAGGTCCGGGATAACCGTTCCCCAGTCGGTCTTCACGTATTCGTACTTCACGCCAAGGTGTTTGGCGAACAATTGACAGAGTTCGACGTCCAGCCCATCGCCGGAGCCGGAGACAAAATTCGCGTACGGAACACCAAGGTGCCTCAGCGTTCCCTGCTTTTTAATCGCATCAAGGTCGGCTGCCAAGGCGCAGGTGACGGTTGTGAAGGTGAGCAATGCGCTCAGTATGATGGAAAAACCCCTCCCTTTTCCTTTTTCTCGCATAATGTCCTCCTGGTGATTTTTGCGCGTTGGGTCGGCATGTTCCGAAGGCTGAGCACAATCAATGGTCCAAGCGAGCAGGCCGCTGTCGAGACAGTTTTTTTGCTCGGCCTGAGGTTAGTTTCCCACCCCGGGGCGGTGCCTGTCAAGAAAACAAAATGCGCAAATTGACGGGGATAATGCCGGTTTGTCCGGCAGTCGCCGTAACGGAGAACGATTTGGTTATTGCGAGGAAACCCCGCCGGAGACGATGAATTTCATCACCTCCCCGGGGTCGGCGGCCAGGGGAGAGACCCGGTTTCGCTCGACGATGATGAGATTGCCGGCAAAATTGTATGACTGCGGCAGATAGACCGCGACACTGCCCGCAAGTCCGAGTCCGGTGAGGTCGTCGCGGGTAATGAACCCCAGGACGCGGATGGTGTTGTCCGCATCCAGGGCCACCTGCACCGGCTTGTTGAAGCTTTTCTTGTCTCCGACAAAGGCATGGACCAGATCCTTGATGGAGGTGTAGATCATGGTGACCAGCGGCAGCCGGGCAAAAATTCGATCCACCAGGAGCATCACCCTGTTGGCCAGCAGATTGGAGGCCACGAACCCCACCGCCAGGATGAGGCCGATGGTGAGCAGAAAGCCGATCCCCGGCATGTCAAAGGGGAAGATGCCGTCGATTTTGGAAAAGATGGCATAGATCACATACACCGTGGAGACCACGGGCACGAGAAAGAGAAGGCCCTGCAGGAAATACTGGCTGATTTTTTTCATGATCTGTCCTTAACATCGTTCCGGTTGCTCCGTAAGGAGGGCAACCTAATCAATCTTACAGCGGGGTAGGTCTTGAATGGGGTGGAGATGCGGGGCGGGGCGGTTAAAATGGTTCGTGCTCGATGGCGCCTTCGAACTCCTCGACATAGTGCTCGCTGTGGAAAAAGGAGCAGCGCAGGCAGCGTTCGCTCTTCTGGCTGAAGACAAAGATGGGCTGGCCGGAGCCGATGGTGCCGGCCAGCAGGGCGCAGCTTTTCCCCGAGCGAGGGAAGGCCGGGCAATTTTTTTTCTTTTCTCCGCAGTTGTGGAAATCCCAGCAGTGCATGACTGTACTCTCCAGGAAGCGAGGCCGGACAGTGGGGCTCCGGGTCGGGCGCTATTTTTGTAAACGCTTAACCATACACCGGGGCACGCCCGCAGGCAATACCGGATAAATACGGGGGTATGCAATGCGCTTTGCCTGGCTGGATTTGCACGCATTTTCGCTTAGTTGAGCAGGCTCCGCAGCAGTTTCAGGTTGTTCCGGTCTTCGTGGAGATCATCCGACTTGGGGGTTTCCAGAACCATGGGGTGGTCGGCAAAGCGCGGGTCGTTGATCAGGTTGCGGAACCCCGCGACGGTGATCTCGCCTTGGCCGATATGGGCGTGGCGGTCGATTCGGCTGCCCAGCCCCTTGGTGGCGTCGTTGAGGTGGAAGAACCGGAGCCGTTCCAGGCCGAGCAGCCGGTCGAACTCGGTCATGGTTTCGGCATACGCCTTGGGGGTGCGGATGTCGTAGCCGGCAACAAAGGTGTGGCAGGTGTCGTAGCAGACCCCCAGTTGTTCCGGGTGGGCGGATGTGGCGATGATCGTGGCCAGCTCCTCGAAGCTCGCCCCCAGGTTGGTGCCCTGGCCCGCAGTGGTCTCAAGAAGCACCATGACCTGATGGCCGGTACCAGCCTCGGCAAAGGCGCGGTCCAGGTTGGCGGCAAATCTTTTGAGCCCCGCCGCAACCCCTTCGCCGAGATGGGAGCCGGGATGGGCCACCAGGTATTCGACGCCCAGGGCCGCGCAGCGGCGCAACTCGTCGCGGAAAGCGACGATGGACTTGGCCGTTGTTTCCGGGTTGGGCGAAGCGAGGTTGATCAGGTACGAATCGTGGGAGGCGACCGGAACCCCCGGCGCCAGTCGCCGCCGGGCCTTGAAGGCCTCGATCTCGGCAGGCGTTGGGGTCTTGGGCTGCCATTGCCGCTGGTTGGCGGTGAAGATCTGCAACGCCTCGCCCTCCACCTCGGCCAATCGGTCAAAGGCCAGGGCGATTCCGCCGCTGATGGACATGTGGGCGCCGAATCGGGGCATGGTGTACTCCTCACAAGGGGGCTCCTGCAAACATCATGGCTTCTCAAACAGAGCCGCATGGCTCAAGGAGATTATAGGCGAATCAATGCGTTTGAACCCTATTTTTTGGGCGATGGCCAGGGTTTTTTGGAATTCACCACCGGTGACATGGAGCTTGGGTTCAGCCAGGAGGAGCTTGCCTGATTTTTTGAGGATCGCATGGACCTGCTGGAGAAAGCGTCCTTCATCCGGGGTTTCGTGCGCCATCCAGAACGCCAAGGCGAAATCAACCTCGTCGTGGTTGCCGATGTTGTTCTCCTCGCACAGCAAGGGGGTGATGCGGCCGGCGACCCCCGCTTTCCCGGCCCGCTGCATCAGGGTGTCCAGCATCTGTTGTTGCAGATCAACGGAGATAACCTTGCCGCTTTCGCCAACCATCCTGGCCATGGAGATGGAAAAATACCCCATGCCGCAGCCGAGGTCGATGGCTGTCATCCCTTCCCTCAGATACGGGGCGAACATCTCCTCCGGCTTGTGGAAGATCCGCCGCAACGGATTGTCAAAGGTATAGGCCAGCCACCAGGGGCAGACATGCTTTGCCATGTTGGGTTTCCCTGTGTGCTTCGCGGCGCTATATTACCGTATCCAGTTCACGCCAATGCTTCCAGCGATGCTGGTCGAGTTCTTTCTTGATGTCCTCGATGAGCTTGTCGTCCCGCTCTTGGGCTGCCTTCCAGATTGTTAAAGCCGAATTCGCGATTACCTCGATGGATGCCGGGGCGAGGAGTTCCTTGATTGCGGCCGCAGCCATTTTATCACCCTTTGTCCCGATTGGCGGCGGATTTACCTCGGCATGGAGTTCATTGACCGCGGCGGCAACCCGCTTGACATCTTGAGCCAGCTCGTCGGCGTCGATCTTGCGAAGCGTCAGACTCAGTTTGAGTTTATCGATCAGGGAGTTCCCCAGGGCCGCCGCGCGTCCGTATTTGTCTTGGACGGTTTTCGCGAGGTCCGGGTTGTCTTTGGCTTTTGCCAGAGCCAAACTCACGTAGTGTTCCGCAAGACCGCGCTCAAAGGACATCTGCCCGATCGCCCGGCTCAGCTCGGTTTCGGTTACCCCGGTTCCGGCCACCGGAGACAGAGAGCAGCCCGGCAAGCCGAAACAGATCACGAGAAAACATGAGATCAACAATCTTTGCATGTCCATAATCCCTCCTCAAGCAGTTACGGCGATGCTGTTGTTCGCCGGGAGATTTTTACCGGAAAGTGGTTGGCCTGACCTGCTCAGTTGTCAATGGGCTTCCCTGCGACCGGCAGGTTTTTGAAGTTTTTGCGCGGCTGGTCGGCCGGGTCGAAACGGAAGACGTTTTTGTCGACCTGGCGGTTCAGGGTGATGTCCACATAGGTCGTCTGATTGGGCGCGATGATGTTGGAGTAAGAGGCCCCGTCCGACCTGAACTCCGCAGCGTAGTAGTAGGAGAAGCCACTGGAGGGGCGGGCGACAATGCGGAGGCCGAAAAGGCCGTCCTTGATCTGGTTCATCTTGTCCACATTCAGGTAGTAGACGAGATTGCTGGTAATACCGTTCATCTGCCGGTCCATGAAGAATCCTTTCGGCATCATCTGGGGCTGGTAGTCGCGGCCGGCAAGGAGGAAAACGTCGAAGTCGTCCTTGGCGAAGCGGTTGCCCTGATTGTCGTGGACATTGAAGATCAACATGGCGTAGCGCTCTTTTCCTTCTTGCTCGCTCTGGGTCAGTTTCGTCAACGCTTCCGCCCGCTGCTGGTAGCTCTGCTGGTTGTTGACCAGCAGGCATTGCAGGATGTCGTTGACCACCGGCTGGACCGTTGCGCCCTGCGGGGTGATGCTCGCCATGATGCCCATTTTCTTGCCGCTGTGGCTGTAATTGGAATAGACGCCAAGCGGCACCGGCGGCGCAATCCGCACGGGCTGGTGATCGTCGGCGACCAGCCGGTAGGTGGGCGGCTGCTTGCGAAGTAGTTCGTTGTTCTGCTCGATTGCCAGATAGCGGTAATTCATGTTGGCGCCTGCGACGCGCACCACCCCGTCTGAGCCGGGTTCAACCAGATAGTTGTTGAGAAAATCATACAACTGGCGGTCGATTCCCTGCCCGGTCAAAACAAAGGGGAAAAACGCGGTGTCGGTATAATCGTAGGAGAGGAAATCCTCGTTGAGCGTCCATTGGCCATAACTGCCGAGCGACAGCCAGTCGAGCACCTTTTGCCCCGGCTCGACGCCGCTGAACCAGGCCTTGATCCTGCCCACCCGTTCCTTGCCGAGCACGGCCAGGGCCGAGCCATGGTTGGCCGGGGCGAGCATGACCAAGTGCCGCAGCGGGAGTTGCGCGAGGCGGCCGGCGCCGAAGTAGCGATTGATCCAGTGCCGCACCACCGGCCCGCCGGTCGAATGGGTGATGCAGGAAAAAGGCTGGATAGCCTGCGCGTTTCCGGGCAGGTCATGCAGCGCCTGGTCGAGGGCGCGGGCGATATCGTCGACCGTGACTTCGTCGTGAAAGCTTATGTAGCGGCCAAGATTGATGTGCTGGATCGACAGGTCGAGATGGTATGCGCCGGCCGCCGCAACCAAAGCCTCCGGCAGCCCGCCGTAGGTATCCGTGTTGGTGACGCTCCAGCCGTGGACAAAGATCAGATTCATGCGAATTCCTCCCTCTGTTTTCGTTTGACGCTATTTTGCTTCTTCTATTTTCCGACAAAATTCGAAAGCTTCCGTGGGGCAACTTGCCTTGGCCTGGGCTACGATCTTTTCCCAACGGTCGTATGGAATAGTTTCGGAACCAATTCGTTTATAAACAAAGGCTTTAAAATTCATATTTTCTTGCACGAATTTGATCATATCATTGATATTGTCCCAATGCTCACTCCATTGGATAGAAATGACATCATCAAAACCTTCTGCAATTGCGCCATCATCGCAGTGACCGAATGATTTAAATGCGTTATATATTTCTTTCCACGAATCAAGGTAATCAATGACAGTCTCTGCTGCAACTGCCTCATTTTTTGTGCATTCTTTTGCATGCAAAGGCATGGAGAACAAAAACGCAACGAGGAAGATATGTATTTGGATTGCGATTTTCATTTGTAATTTAACGGGAAGTTGAGGGATGCCGCGCTGTTGCGGCGTCCCGCTCGAACGCCATGTTATACATGTTCGAGTGCAACTCTTTCAAAATTTCGGAGAATTATTTTGGGAAGTTCCATGAGTAAGTAATAGTCTTCTTTGTCATCCATAAGAAACTCTTCAATCATCGGATTCCTAGTGCTAATCATGAGTAACTCTTCGAACTCATGCATGTAGCGCTTTATTGTTGAGGGAGTTTTGCTACCCTCCATCTTATTTAGAAGTAAGATTCCCTCGTCATATACCCACGGCAATTTTTCTTTGTAAAAACTGAGCGCAATACGAATACCTAGCTTTCCATCTTTGGTCATGTGAATCATTTCATCAAGCATGCCAGGATGGATTCTTCTCCGACGCTTCCTGCTTTCCGACGGATTTGTTCTTTCGATTCTTGATGGAAGGTCTTGGAACATGATTTTTATTTCTTCAAACAGTTTCGCAGACGAGTTCTCGATATCTCTGACATCTGTGGATGATTTTGAGCCGACCTCCTTTTTTGCTGACGCGTCCGATTTTTCTAGTATTACGGAAATAGACTGTTTGAATTTCCCTACTTGATACTTAATCGTATCTTTGTCTGGTTCTGAGTTTGGTATTCTGTTTACAAGCTGAAACACAAGCTTTGTAAGCGAGTCTTCATCGTCGCCGCAGTTTTGAAACTGAGCGAATGGCCCAGTTGATGCGTCTTTAAGTTCAATTCCGAGCGCAACTCCCAGAATTGGTGTATCTAGCTTACCCTTTGCCATGCCTGCTTCAAACAATATCCATGGCCTGTCCACGCTCCTTTTTGTGAGTAGGCAAACAACATCAGATGCGCCTTGGATATTCTTTATAATTTCTGGATACCACTCCACACCATACTCAATCCCTTGGTTTCCTTTTCTATCAGAAGTTCGGAATGACTTTAGCACTCCTGCGCTCACGCTTTTAAGAAGATTGCTAAAAGCCTCTGCCAGTTCTCCATCGCGCGTGTCGTGGCTAATAAACACCAGTGGATTAGATGACTTCGATATTTTCTCTTCAGCCTGAGTGTCGCTCATTCTTCCTCCTCATGTATAACAATATTATTATCGAGCTAGCCCGAGTTGAAATTTCCACTTGATTTCTAGCCGACAAATGAACCTTACGTCACCGTTTGGGCGCATTTTTTTTGCTTAAACAGTTGCTTTTGTACCCTGTAATGGGGGGTTACATGGCAGGCTCTATAATTCCGGCTAAAAATAGCCAGAGTAGTATCTGTCTACCTGACAACATGGAGCAAGACAAGAAATTTATTCTTTTGGACTCCGCCGGAATGACTTATTCGCAACGTAAGCCCTTGACGCATGGCACCCGCGTGCTGGCTGAAGTTCCGATGGGAAGCAGAATCCTGAATGTGTTGGATGGCATCCATGTGGTGGTGGATAATGCGGATGACGAGGATGTTGTTTTGGCTGGTGGGTTTGTAGAAAATCAGGCGGGTTTGTGCGAGCGAACGTACTCCTGGAGCGCTTTGTTGATCCGTGATTGCCAGCCGTTCCCTTGGGACTTGAAAAAATCGACCACCTCGGAATTCAGCCGGATGGTGAGTTGTTTTTTGGTTGGCTCCTTCTGTTTGCCACGGCTCCGCCGCTCAACGGGTTTGCCGTTGCGGTACAATTGCCCTTCGGTGAAAAACTCCTCCGGCAGCTCAGGAAGTTCAGTATATTCCGCCGGGCTGATTTGGTGGCTGTCAACCTTCTTCAAATTGCTTTTCAAACCAGCGTTGTTCTCTTTCATTGGCTTTCCTCATGGAAATGATCCGGGTTGCGTCACCCCTCCTGGTGTGGACCATGATGACCAGCCGCCCGGCAAGTTCTCCCATGGTGATTGTTTCCGCTAGGCCAACTGTTCCGGGTTCAAGCCCATGGCCTTTGCCAGTTTTTCCCGGGTGGCCTTGCGCAGCTTGGCTTCGCCGGACTCCATCTGGGAGAGCGCGGCCTGGGTGATTCCGGCCCGTTCGGCGACCTCGGCCTGGGTGAGGCCAAGGTATTCCCGCCAGGCGCGGAGGTAGGTGATGTCCCGGTCAATGTGCATGGCCACCACTTCATGGGGTACGGCGTCTCCCTCTGGGATGCGCGGGTGAAGCGGTTTGATGGCTTCCGCTTCCTTCGGGTGTTCGCGGGCGAAGTCGGCAAAGGGGATGACCACGAAGGCCGGAACCCCGCCCTGGTAGATCGGTTGGATTTTAGTAGGTTCGATCATCGCGTTTTTTTACCTCCTCGATGGACACAATCTGAACGGCGTCCAGGACATCGAATAATATCCGGTACCTGCCAACGCGCAGACGGTATTCGTGGCGGTGGTTGACCAGCCTTTTTACCTGCGCGGCGCTCGGGAAATCGGCCAGGGTGGCGACCGCGTCCTTGATTTCCCGACGGGTGTGGCTATCGGCTATCTTGTCAAGCTGCTTGCGGGCTTTCTTTTGCCATTCTATGCTGTACATGTTTGAATATAAGTTAATTATAAGTTTCTGTCAAATTGGAGGCGGACGCTCTCCGGTTTTCGGATGGTTGGGTTCCGTGGAGAGATAGTGTCTGATAGGATATGGAAGATCACAGGAAAAGTAAACCGATATCTATGCCAGCAATCCCTGAAGCGCAGGCGGTGGTCAGTCCTGAGTGTGCCGGATGGCATCCATGTGGGGGTGGAGAATGCGGACGACGAGGATGTCGTTTTTGCCGGTCGGTTTGTAGAAGATCAGGTGGCTTTTGTGGGGAAAGCGGCGGTATCCTGGCCGGATTTCTTCGGCACTGCGGCCCATTTCCGGATTATCACCGAGGAGTTTCAGGCAGCGGGTCAGCGACTTGAAGTAGTTTTTCGTCTGCAACAGGCCAAATTCGACCAAGGACTGCTCCAGGATGTTTTCGATATCCTGGGCGGCACCATTGGAAAGCCTATACATCGAGCCCGCGCCGTGCTTTGACATCCTGCCAGATGTCACCGGCCGTGCGTTCGGAAACGCCGCTGTTTTCTCCGGCAATGAGCGCTTTGACAAGGGCCTCGCGTTTGTCCTGGTATTCCTGGTCTTGTCGGATCAGGTCACGGACATAATCGCTGGCATTGCTGTAATGGCCGGTGCTGACCTGTCTTTCAACCCACGATTTCATGGGGTCTGGCAGGGAAACATTCATGGTTGCCATGGTGGAACCTCCTGTTGAAAAGATGAGCTTTTTGGCAATCTTTGTCAAGAAAAAGAGCGGGCGCTTGCCATTAAAGCGGAAAGGGTCAGTGGTAAGGGGGCGGAAAATTCCAGCTCCTGTCCGGTCATCGGGTGGGTGAGGCGCAGTCTGGCGGCATGCAGGGCCTGGCGGGGGAGGCGGAGTTGGGCGTGGTCGGCGTCGCTCAACCGGTCTTCCTGAAAACGGAGGAAAAGCTGCTCGTCCACCCCGTAGAGTTTGTCGCCCACCACCGGAAAGTCCATGTGCAACAGAGTGGCGCGGATCTGGTGGCAGCGGCCGGTGTGCGGTCGTGCTTCCAGCAGACTCAAGTTGGTGGTGCCTGTGCCGGAGATTCGCCGGAACTGGGTGCTGGCCTCTACGGCTCCAGACGGCGCATCTTTCTGCGTCGGGTAGAACCGCATCTTCTTGCGGATCGCGCTGTTTGGGTTCACCCCCATCCATCCCGTGGCTTCCACCGGCACAGGCGTGTCCGGGAAATCCCCTTCCACCACCACGAGATAAACCTTCTCCACCCGGTGTCGAGCAAACTGCTCCTGGCACAGGCGGGCTGCACTCTTGTTCTTGGCCACCAACACGAGGCCGGAGGTTTCCCGGTCCAGCCGGTTGATGAGCCGTGGATCGGCAAGCCCGTGCTGTTTTTTGAGCAGGGCCCAGAGGGTGTGGGCGAAGAAGCGGCCGCCGGGATGGCAGGGCAGGGGGGCGGGTTTGTTGATTACCAGCAGGTCGTCATCCTCGTGGAGCACGGTGTAGCCGGAGTCAACCGGGGGTTCGATCAGGGCGGGCATCAGGTAAACGAGCAGGTCGCCGGGGGCCAGAATACAATCGGTCCGTACCTCGGCATCGTTGAGCAGAAAGCGGTGGGCTACCAGCTCCGCCTGCCATTCCTCGCGGCTCCGGTAGGTGAAGCGCTGGCTGACGAAATCGAGGAGCGGCTGTCCTGCCTGGTGGGGCTGGATGCGTACCGAGGTTTTTCTGTGCATCATTGCTTGGTCATGTGTGACAAGCCCCTGGTTTGGTTAGAACCGTTCCTTGATTTTTTATCCCCCCTTTGCAAAAGGGGGGTGAGGGGGGATTTTCGGACGGGGCGCACGATTCCGGCGTTTTGAAATCCCCCTCGGTCCCCCTTTGTTAAAGGGGGAAGAAAAGTGCTGCCGCCTTGGGCGGCTCACGGTTTAACGCGCTTAGGAACCCGAACCTTCGCGGGCCGCCTCTTCCGTCTGCCAACCGCCGCCCAACGCCTTGAACAGGGCGACCAGATTGGTGGACACGGTGCGGCTGGACTGGGCCAGGCTATCCTCGGCGGCATAGAGGGAGCGCTGGGCGTCGAGCACGGCGAGGAAATCGTTTTGCCCTGCGGTGTAGAGGGCGGTGGCCAGCTCCACGGCGGTGCGGTTGGCTGCCACGGCCTGGGCCATTGATCGGCGGTGCTCCTCTTCCTTGGTCGAGGCGATCAGGGCGTTTTCCACCTCGCGCAGGGCGTTGAGCACGGTCTGTTCATAGGCCAGGAGTTCCTCTTCCTGAACGGCTTTTTTCAGTTCCAGATTGGCCCGGGTGCGGCCCATGTCAAAGAGCGGCCAGTTCAGGGCCGGGCCAAGGGACCAAAAGCTGCCGGCGGTGTTGAAGAGCGCATTGGAATTGGTATTCTGAAAGCCCAGCGCCCCGGAGATGGTGAATTTAGGAAAGAGATCGGCCTTGGCCACCCCAATGCGGGCGGTGGCTGCATGGAGCTTGGCAATCGCCCTGCGGATGTCCGGCCTGCGCAGGAGCAGATTCGACGGCAAGCCCACCGGCACCGTGGCTTGGGCCGTGGGCAGAGGCCCGTCCGGGGTCAGTTCTTCCAGCAGGGCGGCAGGTTCGCCGCCCAAAAGCAGGCTGAGGCTGTAAATGGTTTGCCGTGCCTGCGCCTCAAGCAGCGGAATCTGCCCGGCCGTGGTGGCGGCCAGGGCTTCCGCCCGCGCCACATCGAGTTTGCTGGCAAAGCCCGCGCTGAAACGCTGGCGGGTCAGTTCGGCGGTATGCTCCTGGGCCTTGAGGTTCTCGCGGGCAATGGTCAGCCGCTGTTGCAGGGAGCGAAGATTGAGATAGTTGCTGGCCACCTCGGCGCTCAGACTTACCAGCAGGTCGCTGCGGCTTTCCATGGCTGCGTCGAGATCCGCGCCTGCCGCTTCGACCCCGCGCCGCAGGCCGCCGAAAAGGTCGATCTCCCACCCGGCGTCAAATCCAGCCTGGTAGAGATTGGAGGTCGTCACCTCGCTTCTGGTCGAGGAGGCCGGGGTCCGGCTGCGGGTAAGCGAGGCATCGGTATTGACCGTGGGGCCAAGATCCGCCCCGGCGATGCCCATGGAGGCGCGGGCCTGGCGGATGCGGCTTTGGGCCATGCGCAGATCCAGATTGGCCTGCATCCCCCGTTCGATCAGGGAGGTGAGCTGGGGATCGTTGAACACCGTCCACCACTGGGCCAGGTTCTGTTCCGCTGCGGGCGCACCCTCGGGGGCTGTCGGCGGTTGTCCCAGCCACTGGGAGGAAACCTTGCTCTCCGGGCGGAGGAAATCAGGGCCTATCGCGCAACTGGTGACAAGGGGCAGGCAGAGGCAGAGGACCAGGGAGGTTCGGTAGGTTAAGCGGGGCATGGGGTTACTCCTTATTAATAGAGGCCGGGGAGGCTGGCCCGGTTGCTTGTATTCAGTAATTTTCCAAATTCGGAGCAGGGGAATAGGGATAAACCCAAAACGGTAATTGTTCAGCAGGGCCGCAGATGCTAGGAAGAGGCCGATGAAGTGTGCTATTGCACACGAGTTGACCGATGACAACGCAGATGCGGTGCTGCTGGGCAATTACCTTATTCATAACGCAGGGCCTCGATGGGATCAAGCCGCGAGGCCTTCCAGGCCGGATAGAATCCGAAGATGATTCCCACCCCGGCCGAAACCAGCACCGCCGTGGCGATGGCTGCGGGCGAGGTCTCCACCGGCCATTTGAGCAGAACCTGCACCAGCAGGGAGCCGCCGTGGCCGAGGACGATGCCCATAGCCCCGCCGGTGAGGCAGAGCACCACCGCTTCCACAAGGAATTGC
>JBAYUD010000026.1:0-32140 GCA_041675265.1 Desulfurivibrionaceae bacterium
GATGCCGAACATCAGCTTGATCAGGCTGCCGGAACCCACCATCTGGGCGATGGTGTAGAAGAGCACGGTGAGGATGCCGCCGATGGCCGAGGCGATACGCACCGGCGTTTGTTTGAGGCGGAAAGCGACCACGTCGGCAAAGGTGAACTTGCCCAGGTTGCGCAGGGGCTCGGCGATGAGGAACATCAGCGCCGGCCAGCCGACCAGCCAGCCTACGGCGTAGATCATGCCGTCGTAACCCTTGAGGGCGACCATACCGGCGATGCCCAGGAAGGAGGCGGCGGACATGTAGTCGCCCGACAGGGCCAGACCATTCTGGAAGGCGCTGACGCTGCGGCCTGCGGCGTAAAATTCCTTGGTGGTTTTGGTGCGCTTGGCCGCCCAATAGGTGATCGCCAGGGTGATGGCGACGATGATCAAAAAGAAGATAATGGCAGGCGCGGTGGGTGTTCCCAGGCTGGTCTGGATGGCGCCCGCCGCCTGTTCGGTTACTGGTGGCATGGTGAGTTCTCCTTGGTTTTATAGTAAGGGAAAGGAAAAGGTGCTCTTATTTTCCGAACAGCTTGGCCCGCAGTCTTTTGACCTCGGGGTCGTAAATGGCGTTGGCCCAGACAACATAGATTACGGTGAGCAGCCAGGAGGCGAGGATGACCCCTATGGCCAAGGGAATTCCCAGGGTGGTTGCCGTTGTCTCGTCAAGCTTCTGGGCCAGGAAGGGCTTGTCGTAGCCGATCAGAAGGACGAATCCGTAGTAGGATACGAAGAGCAGCATCGTCAGCAGTATTGAGATTTTTGCCCGTTTTGCCACGAGGGCTTTGAATTCACTCGATTCGAGCAGACTGTGGACGTCTTTTTGCATTGCGGCCTCCTTGGGTGGTTGTATGACAGCGGTGATGTTTTATGCCTGAAAGAATAATATTTTCGGCTTGTTATCCTGCCATGGCGCGTTGGTGCGCCGCGAAGAAATTAGGTATAAATACCCTGGTCGATGGTGGCTGTCAACTTTTTTGGGAATTTTTTGCGAAGCAATGAAAAAGCCATAGTGAGCAGGAAGAGTGGGGGGCTACAGCGCCCAGCGCGAGCCCTGGCCGGCGTGGAATATTTCCCGCAGGGTGCGGTATCCTTCCCCTTGGAATTTTCTGATGAGAAAGAGAAAGAGGTAGGCGGTTTGCAGGGCATCCTGCAAGGCGTCGTGGGGGACAAAGGCAGGCAGACCGTATTGACGGCTGAGTTCGGTGAGGTTGTATGAATGGCTGCCGTCGATCCTGTTCCGGTACGGAGCGCCGAAACGTTCCATGTGGATCTGGGCAAGCCGCAGGGTATCGACGCAGGGATTGTGAAGGCGAGAGCCGAAGATCCGTTTGCAGGCGCGGTTGAGGAAGGCGGTGTCCAGATCGACAAAATGCCCGACCAGCAAAGCCTTGCCGCAATAATCGATGAACTGGGGGAGCACCTCGTTCAGCGGCGGGGCAGCCTCCAGTTGCTGCGGGGTGATGCGGTGGATAAGGGTGCTGTTCTTGGGCAGCGGCTTTTCCGGTTTGACAAGGGCGTAAAAGGTTTCTCCGGCCAGAATCCGCATCTGTTTGATCCGCACCGCGCCGATGGAGACGATTTCATCCTGGCGCTCATGGAGTCCGGTCAGCTCGGTGTCAAAAACCACGAATTCATAGTCCTCCACCGGCTGGAACTGGTCAAGCGTCTTGAAGTAGCGTTTGTTCTCGGCAAAGATCGGCAGGGCGGGCCGGAACAGCTCGGTGATGGAGGAAAAGGACATCGCTACCCCTCGCCCAGCCGGTATTCCTGCCGGATATGGCTTTGCAGGCGGCGGACCACCTCGAACGCCTCCTTGAGGGTCTGTTTTTCGAGCTCGGAGAGATCGGCCGGGTTGAGATGGTTGTCCGGGGGCTGGTGCTGCTCGATCATGCGCAGCTGGTGGATAAGCCGCAGCTGCATGAGGAATTCATAGGCCTTCACGGTTTCGCCGTACAGCTCATGGGAAAGATGGCCGTCCTCATGGAGAATCTGGAGGCGGCCCATGGTGTTGTTTTCGGGGATTCCGTGTTTCAGGGCAAAAAGGCGGGCGAAATCGACAAAAGGAGTGAGGCCTTTTTTCTTGAGATCAAGGGAGTTCTTGTGCTCCCCGTCCTTTTCCACGATGAGATTGCGGAAGAAAGAAAGCGGCGGCCGCGCCTCCAGGGCGTTTTGGGCCAGGTGCAGCAGGAAAATATCCTGTTGCGGCACGTTGCGCACCAGATATTGCCGGAGGCCTTCCGCCAGGGTTGTGTCGCCATATGCGGCCCGGAAGTCAAAGAAGATGGCGGAATGCATGACCTCAAGCGGCTCGGGGCGGTGCAGCCAGTGGTCAAAGTACCCGCGCCAGCCTGAGACCGGTTGCCGCCATTTGGGATTGGAGGCCATGATCTCGCCAGGGCAGGGGGGATAGCCGCAGCCGACCAGATGATCGATCGCCTTTTCGCCCAGGGTCTTGAAATACGCGGCGGCCAGCTCGCCCTGCGCCTCGTTTTCCGGCTCTCCGTAGAGCAGGGCGTTGTCCTGATCGGTGATAAAGGTCTGTTCCCTGCGGCCCTCGCTGCCCATGACCAGCCAGCAAAAGGGCAGGGGCGGGGGGCCGAGTTCTTCGATAAGCAGGGTGAGCAGCCGGTCGAGGATGTGGTCGTTCAAGACCGTGATCATCCGGGTGATGTTGTTGGCCTTGGCTCCTTCCTCGATGAGGGTGCGGATGACGGCCGGGATCTTTCTGGCCAGGGGGTAGAGCCCCTCGATGGTCCGTTGCGCCCCGATTTCCCGAAACAGATAGAGAGGCGAGGTGCCTTGGAGGAGCATGATGTCGTGGGTGGTGATCACCCCGATGATGTTTCCCTGTTGTTCCATGGCCAGATGGTGGATGGAAAGGTGCATCATCTGCAGCATGGCGTCGAAGCACACCCGGTGGGAGGGGATGGTTTTGAGCGGCGTGGCCATGATTTGGCTCACCGGGGTCTGATAGTCAAGGGCCGCGGCGACCACCTTGGCGCGCAGATCCCGGTCGGTGATGATGCCGACGATCTTGTTTTCCTGGTCGTGGACCAGCAGGGAGCCGATATGCAGCTCCGCCATCCGGGCCGCGGCCTTCTGGATGCTCTCCGTGGCGGCGATGGTTTTCGGGGCGCCTTTGACGATATCGCCGACCTGGGCCGAGAAGAGAAACAGGGCGCTTTCGGTGCGCGGGGCAACCTTGTGCTGCCGCAGCTGGGCATAGGCGGTTTTTACGAGTTTTTCAGACATGCTGCGCAGAAAATAATGGGTGACCTTGGGGGATGACTGGATGAGGCTGAGAAACGCCTCCCTCGGGAAGAGAAAGCAGAAGGTATCCTCAACGGTTTCGACGTTGAGGTTGGCCATGTTGGTCCCCTGGATAATGGGCAGGGCGCCGAAGTATTCGCCTTCGCCGCGAAAATCCTTGAGGGTTACGGTTCCGTCTTCATCCTTGAGATAGATTTTTACCCCGCCTTTTTGGATGAGATAAAAATGTTGGACCTGGGTCTGGGCCTGTCTGAAGATAACGGTTCCTTTGGGAAAAAAATCGATGAGACAGCCGGTGGCCAGGGTTCGCAGCGTGTCCGCGTCAAGTTCGTTAAAGGGCAGGGTGCGGGCCAGGAACTCGAGCACGATTTCCGGGGCCACGGCATGGATATTCTTGGAAGACGTGCTCATGGTTGCCTCATTCCGGGGGTGTTTTTCTTATTTCAGGACTACACAAAGGCGTGCCTCGGGTCAAGGGATAATGAAAAAGGCGCATCGCATGGTCCCTTGACATTGAGTATTGTAACATAGTAAAAACTCACAAGAAAATCTTTGTGCAAACATAAGGGGCCGAAGGGGAAACCAATTTCATGAAGAAAGAACACGCGGTTATTATTCCGGTTATTCTGGCCGGAGGATCGGGCACCCGGTTGTGGCCTTTGTCCCGGGAGTGCCATCCCAAGCAGCTTCTTCCCTTGGTCAATGACAAGACCATGCTCCAGAACACCCTGCTGCGGGTCCAGGGGTTACAGGGGGTTGCCGCGCCCATCATCGTTTGCACGGAAGAGCACCGCTTTCTGGTGGCCGAGCAGGTCCGCGCCATTGGTGGCACGGCGACGATCATTATCGAGCCCGTGGGGCGCGATACCGCCCCGGCCGTTGCCGTCGCAGCCCTGGAGGCGCTCCGGCAGGATGAGAATGCGGTTATCCTTGTCCTGCCCGCGGACCATGTCATCGGCAACGAGGGGAATTTTGCCGAAGCCGTGGCCAAGGGGACTGCCTGCGCCACGCAAGGACATCCGGTCACCTTTGGCATTGTCCCGCAAAGCCCGCATACAGGATATGGCTACATCAAAAAAGGGGCGGTGCTCGGCGGCGAGGAATCGCCTTTTTTCGCGGTGGACTGCTTTGTGGAAAAACCCACCCTGGATAAAGCCCGGCAGTACTTGAACGAAGGGTATCTCTGGAACAGCGGCATGTTTCTTTTTCAGGCCGCTGGATTTTTGGCGACCCTCAAGGAGTTTGAACCGGTCATGGCCGATTGCGTGGCGCGGGCCTACGATGCCCGTACCCCTGACCTGGATTTTACCCGGCTTGATTCCGAGGCTTTTTCGGCCAGCCCTGCCAATTCCGTTGATTATGCGGTGATGGAGCGGGTCCGGGATACGGTGCTTGTGCCCCTGGATTGTGCCTGGAGCGATGTGGGCTCCTGGGAGGCGCTCTGGGAGATCGGCGAGCAGGATGGCAAAGGCAATATCTTCATCGGCAATGTGCTGGCCGAGGATGTGACCGGTTCGTATATCCATGCCGGAGACAGGCTGGTTGCGGCAATCGGGCTCAGCGATCATATCATCGTCGAGACCAAGGATGCGCTGCTGGTTGCGGCCAAGGACCGGACCCAGGAGGTGAAAACCATTGTCAAGCGCTTGAAGATGGAGAAGCGCGATGAGGTCCGGCTGCACAAAAAGGTCTTCCGCCCTTGGGGATCGTACGAATGCGTGGACAGCGGGGAACGGTTTCAGGTGAAACGGATCATGGTGAATTCCGGCGCCACCCTGTCGCTGCAACGGCATTTTCATCGGGCGGAACATTGGGTGGTGGTAAAAGGCACAGCCCATATCACCAATGGCGAGCAGACCATTATTTTAACGGAAAATCAGTCCACCTATATCCCGCTTGGGGTAAAGCACCGGCTGGAAAATCCCGGCACCATCCCCCTTGAGATCATCGAGATCCAGACCGGCAGCTATTTGGGGGAGGATGACATCGAGAGATTTGAGGATCTGTACGGCCGGTGACTCGGGGTGATCGGCCCAATGGACAGGCAGATAAGAGTATGGCCTGCCCGGGAATATGCCGAGGTTGTCTTGGAAAAGAATTTTGAAAACAGCGGGTTGACTCGTGCCTCGGGTGCGATTTGCCGAATTTTATTTGCACTTTACGGATAATGGGTATATCAACGTATGTGTTGCATGGGGGGCGGTTGGGGAGCCGTGTAGAGGAAGTGTTCATCTCTGCGAAAAGGTGAGGGGATGCAGCGTGTTGTGGTGCTTGGGGGGAGTGGCTTTGTCGGCAGGGCGCTGGTCCAACGCCTTGTGGATGAAGGCATTGAAACAGCCGTTGTCGCGCGAAACGCATTTCCAGAAGCAGAATCCTTGGGCGTCCGGTTCCTTTCCGGCGATATCGGCGACACTGATTTTCTGAAAAATTCCCTGGCCGGTTATGACACGGTAATCCATCTTGCATCCAAATCCGGCATCTGGGGAGACAAGAATGGGTATTACACAACCAATGTCGTCGGCACCCAAAACGTTCTGGATGCCTGTCGCGCCAACAACATCGCGGCTCTTGTCTATGCCAGCACCCCAGGGGTTGTTTATCAGAAAGACGACCTGTGCGGGGTGAATGAACGCACTCCCTATGCCCGGAAGTTTCTCTGTGATTATGTCCGGAGCAAGGCCAAGGCCGAGCAAATGGTTCTTGAGGCCAACTCCGACACCCTGAAAACCATCGCCCTGCGTCCTCATCTCATCTGGGGGCCGGGAGATATCAATCTTATCCCCCGCCTTCTCGGTCAAGCCAGGTGCCGTCAGTTGAAACGGGTCGGGGATGGCCATAATCTCGTTGATGTCACCTACATCGATAATGCCGTGGACGCCTTTATCCTGGCGGGGAAAAACCTGCATGGCACGGCCAGTGGAGCGGGGAAACCCTATTTTATCTCCCAGGGCGAGCCGGTCAATCTCTGGAACTGGCTCAACAAGTTTTTCCGGCGGCTCGATATCCCCATTGTCGAGGAAAGCATCCCTTTCCAAAAGGCCTATTTGATGGGGATGCTCATGGAAAAGGTTTTTCCCCTCGCACGGATTAAGCGGGAGCCCTGCATGACGCGCTTTCTTGCCGTGCAGCTGGCGAAATCCCATTGGTTTTCCATCGAGAACGCCAACCGGGATCTTGGCTATTTCCCCAAGGTCTCGACGGCTGAGGGAATCAACACCATGCTGCAATGGGTCAGCAAGAACGCGCTGTAGCCGTCTGTTTGTCTTTTGTCTGAAAAATTGTGTTCACTGTATTCCGATTCCTTCCCCACCCTCATGCCGCGGCATCGGGTTCCCCCAGCCGCCCCAGAATCCGGCTGCGCGCCGTGTCCCGCAGTTTCAATGCCGCTTGCCACGCATCATCCCCTTCCGGCGATAACGGTTCGTCAATCAGGACCTGAAGCAAACCGTGATGTGGCTGCAACGTTTCGTCGGGCAACAGCGCGCGGCTGCCGATGAGAGTGACCGGTATCACGGGAATCCCGCACCGTACGGCGACCACAAATGCCCCGAGCCGGAACGGCAATAAACCCGGGGCGCTCCGGAAGGTGCCTTCCGCGAAAAAGATCAGGGATCTGCCCGCGCGAACCAGCGCCTCCAATCCGGAGGTGTCCTCCACGCCACGCATGCTGTTGAAACGCGCAACGAACGCGCTGGCCAAACGGCGCAGGGGTATGCCGGCCACTGGTTTGCGTAGTAGTTCCTGTTTGGCCACGTAAGTGAATGTGGCCGGCAATACCGCGGTGAGAATGAGCGCATCCAGATAACTAGCATGGTTGGCGACCACGATTGCAGTGGTGTTGCCGGCAAGGTGCTGCAAGCCCTCCACCCGTGGCAGCAGGCCGCTCAGTGATAAGGCGAGACGCGCGCTCACCCTGGCGATGTGGCGGCGCAGTATAAGGGTGGGGGCAACCACGATCAGTAGCCAGGCAAAGGGCGCGATGGTAACGAACACCGTCCAGGCCCAGGCGCTCCATGCCCAGCCTCTGCCCTGCGCAAGCCGGTGCCTGACTTGTGGCATGGCGCTGATGCAAGCCAGGTGGATTATCTGCCGCCAGGGCGCGCGTTGCGTCTCGCGCAATTTACCCTGCTCATATGATTCTCGGCAGGCGGCGCGGCGAATCTTGCCGCTGGAGGTCTTCAGCACGGTGCGCGGCGGCGCCAACACGATATCGTCGGCCGGCATTCCCAGCAAATCCATGGCCAGACGGTCGATTTCGGCCAATATGCGCTGGCATTCCCCGTTTATGCCGTGTTCCCGCATTTCCGCCAGCACCACCAGCTGTTCCGTGCCGGTGCGCGGATCAGTGGCAGGGAACACCGCCACCCCTCCCTTGCGGATGCCGCGTATCCGGCCCACCGCTTCTTCCAGCTCCAGGGGATGGATGTTGTGTCCGCCCCGGATGATGATGTCCTTTTCGCGGCCGGTGAGGTAGAGCTCCCCCGCGGCGAGATAGCCCAGATCGCCGGTATTGAGCCAGGGGCCGTCGAACAGCTGCTGCGTGGCCTGGGGGTTGCGGAAATAGCCGCTGGTTGCCGATGGCCCATGAAACTGTATGCGTCCCTGCGTGCGTTCCGGCAGTTCCCGGCCATTGGCGTCGACGATGCGGATTGTGTGACCCAGCAAGGGCAAGCCGCAAGAAACGATGCGCCGCGCACGGGCATTCTTTGCCGTTGTTGTTCGAGCCAGGCCTGTATCGGAAAGCGTTTCGCGATCCACATGATCAACGAGCGGTCCGCGCCCGCGGGGTGGAAAGGCCAGGCCGACGGAAGATTCCGCCAGGCCATAGACCGGGGTCATGGCCTCGGGGCGAAAGCCTTTTGCGGCGAAGCGCGCGGTGAAATGGCGCAACGTTTCCGGACTGACCGGCTCGGCGCCGTTGTAGGCCAGCCGCCAGCAACTCAGGTCCAGGCCGTCGAGATCACGGTCGTTGATCTTGTCGGCGCATAGCTGATAGGCAAAATTGGGCGCCGCCGAAACCGTGGCGCGATGATGATGGATGGTCCACAACCAGCGGCTGGGGCGAGCAAGAAAGGCGAGCGGCGACAGCAGCACGAGCCGAAAGCCGACGCTGAGGCTGCCCAGGCAGGCGCCGATCAGCCCCATGTCGTGATACAGGGGGAGCCAGGAAACGAAGATGTCCGAGGAGGTGACGCCTGAAGCGCGTTCCATTGCACGCAGGTTGGCGAACAGATTGGCGTGGGTCAGCACCACGCCCTTTGGGTTGCCGGTGCTTCCGGAGGTGTATTGCAGGAACGCGATGGCCTGTGCGTCCGGGCGCGGCAAGGATGGCAGCGTGCCGCCGGGGTGGGAGAGTTCCGCCACGGTCATGACGCTGTGCAATGAGTCGCACTGGGCGCGGAGCAGATGGCTGAGCGTCTTGGCTCGTTTGTCGGTGACAAGGATTGCTGCCTCCGCGTTGGTGATGATCCCGGCGATGCGGTGCAGGTGATCCTCCAATTGCGAGGGACGCGTGGGCGGATAGAGCGGAACCGGCACACAGCCGGCATGGATCGTGCCATAAAAAGCGGCGAGAAATTCGCGGCCGGTGGGCAGCATGATAGCCACTCTGGCGCCAGCATCCAAACCGAGCGCGAGCAGCCCGGCAGCCAACGCACGGGCCTCTGCCTGGAGCATGCGATAGGTGATCTCTTCCGTGTATTCCTCGTCGACATAGAGTGTGATATGTGTTCGATCGCCGTGGCGGACAACATGCCAATCGAGCATTTCGGTAAGCGTGGCAATGGATTCCGGGGGGTGACCGATTTCGCTCGGCGTTTGCGGAGCAGAGCGGTGGGGGAGTGGCATCCCGGCCCGGGTTTCATCCGCCATCATGCGCAGCAGGTCACGCGGTGTTTCTGCTTCCCCCAATGCCGCTTCGGCCAGCCTCACCCCCATCTCGCGTTCGATGCGGACGAGCAGTTCCACGCGCGCCAGGCTGTCCAGGCCGAAGTCGCGGTCCAGCGCATGATCCAGTCCCAGCTGGGCAACGGTTTTTGCCCCTGGCCGCAGCTCGCGGGCAAGGGTGCGCACGAGGGAGAGCAGGTGCTCGGCATCGGCTGTTTTTTTTGGGGCGGAAATGGTCATGGCGTGCTCTTATTTTTCAGGGCAAAGCGCTTTGGCATCCTGACGATCGGCGCGGAGCGCGGTCCGTCTGCCTCTTCTTGCCTGGATGTTTGTGAGCAGGAACAGCCCGATCACGAAGTAGCTGCCGACGAGCAGCAGGGCGCGCCGATGATCGCCGTTGGTCAGCCAGGTGGTGAGGCCGTAGGTAAGGGGCCCGGCGATGGCGGAGAGTTTCACCGCCAGCCCCCAGAATCCGTAGAACTCAGCCAGACGGGAGGGCGGGGTCAATACACCGACAAAGGCACGGCCGGCGGATTGCGAGGCGCCCAGACAAAAGCCGGCGAGGTTCGCCGCGATCCAGAACAGAGTCGGTTTTTTGGCTGCCCAGGCCAAGAGGATGGCCATGATCCACCCCGCCAGGGTCAGGGCGATGGCCGGGACATGGCCGATGCGGTCCTGGAGGTGGCCGAAGAAAAAGGCGCCGAGGGCAGCGGTGACGTTGACCGCCAGCACCAGCAGCAGAATCCGTTGGGTGGTGAATTGCATTGCCTCCACGGCATAGATGGCGGTAAGGGCGATCACCGCCTGGATTCCGGCCTGATAAAACAGGCTGCACAGCAGGAAACGACGCAGATCGGTGAATCGGTGCAATCGGCGCCAGATTCGCCACACCTCGCGCCAAGCATCCCGAAGGCGTGTGCCGTGGTTGATCCGTGGCACGGCGCGTTCGCGCAAGAGCAGGAAGGTCGGCAGGCTGGCCAGGGCAAACATCCCGGCGGTGATCAGCATGGTTACCGGCACGAACCGGTCCGGGGTCCGGCCTTGCGCCGTGGCCCACATGACGTAGAGCAGGCACAGGCCGAGAGTGAGCAAGCCGCCGAGGTACCCGAGGCTCCAGCCCCAGCCGGAGACCCTGCCCAGGGCGCGGGGTCGGGAGATTTCCGGCAGAAAGGCCGCGATCAGGTTTTCGCCGCTGCCGAAAAAGAAATTGGACGCGATCACGCATCCGATGGCAAGCCACAGTGTTTCCGGCTGGGCGAAATAGAGCAGCGCGGTGAACAGCACGCAGCCCGCGGTGGTGATCGCCAGCAACCGCTTCTTGGCCGCGTGGTGGTCGGCCCAGGCGCCGAGCAGGGGTCCGCTCACCACGATCAATGCATGGGAAACGGACAGGGATGCGGTCCAGGCCAGAGTGGCCCATACCGCATCGCCTGCGACCGTTGTCACGAAATAGGCGTTGAACAGCGCGGTGATGACCACCGTGGTGTAGCCGGAATTGGCGAAATCGTACATCGCCCAGGCCCACAGCTCGTAAGGGCTGACATCGGAACGCAGCACGGTCTTGAGATGGAACGATCTCATGCGCGCCTCGGTTCAGAGGGTGTTCGCCGTTTCAAGCGCAGCACCACCCAATATGCACTCAGCGCGGCGACAAGGTGTTTCAGCGTGTGTCCGCTGACCATGCCGGTCAGCGTCGCAATCCGGCGATCGGAGAAATCGCAGAGCAAGGCCAGCACGTAGAGACCGATGATAGCCAGGATATCCTTGTCGCCGCTGTAACGCGGCGGATAAGTCAGGAACAGCAGCGGGGTCAACAGCAGCACCAAGAGCTGGATCAGGCCATAGGCGCGCAGGTCGCCCCGGCCATGCGCTTCGCTCCAGCCCCAGTAGGCGACGCTGCCCAACCCGGCAACGAGCAGCAGCGGCAGCAGGCGCAAGCCAATGGCAGGGCCGAAGCGCTCGCAGAGGATCGCGGCGAACCAGGACATGAGCGCCAGGGTAATCGCGGCCCGATCCCACGCCAGCCGATGGTTGTCCGGGGCAAGATGATAGTAGCCGGAGGCAAGACCGGTAAGGATGACCGCGAAAAAGAACATTGTGTACGGCAGCGCCTCGCGCGGTTCCCGGAAGGTGCTTCTTCCTGGCTCGCCGTGCAAAAAGTGCAGGCCTGCCAGGCCCGCCAGCACGATCAGGGCATTGGAAACGGTATTGAGGCAATTGGGCATGCCGAAGCAGGAATCCTGGTCGGCAAAATCGTGGTATTCAACCGGCTGCGGGATGCGCGGCAGCATCCATGCCAAGATAACCAGCGTTGCGACCAGCAGCCAGATGCCGAGCGACCTGGCCTGCGGTTTTTGGTATCGTAATCCGTTCATCTTGCCGGATGCTCCTCTTTCAGCTTCCGGCGCAGAATCTTGCCGATGGGGGATTTGGGAAGTTTTTCCCGGAACTCCACCTGTTTCGGCACCTTGTATCCGCTCAGATTTGTCCTGCAGTGCGCAAGCACCGTTTCGGCCGTGAGGCCCGCTTCTTTTTTCACCAGATACAGCTTGACCACCTCGCCGCTTCTTTCATCCGGGACACCCACGGCGCACACCTCCTTGACCCCGGGAAGCATCATCACCACGTCCTCGATTTCGGTGGGGTAGGCCTTAAAGCCGGAGACCACGATCACGTCCTTGTGGCGATCGATGAATTGGATGTAGCCGCGTTCATCCATCACCCCGATATCTCCGGTGCGCAGCCAGCCATCGGCGGAGAGGACGCGGGTGGTTTCTTCCGGCATGTTCCAGTAGCCCCGCATTACCTGCGGCCCTCGGACGCAGATCTCCCCCATCTCGTTCGGGGGCAGCTCGCACCCGTTTTCGTCCCGGATTGCCACCAGGGTGGAGGGGATCGGAATGCCGATTTTGCCGCTGAATGTCTTGGCGTCCAGCGGATTTATACAGACGATGGGTGAGGCCTCGGTCAGGCCATAGCCCTCGATGAGCGGCATCCCCATTACCTGCTGCCAGCCTTCCGCCACCGTGCGCTGCACTGCCATGCCGCCGGCCACCGAAACCTTGAGGGTTCCGGCATGGGCTTTTTTCACCGCGGCAAAACCGGGATCATGCAGGAGGAGGTTGAACAGGGTGTTGACACCGGTTATGGCAGTGAACCGGGTCGTTGCGAGTTCCCGCACGAAGCGGGGGATGTCGCGCGGGTTGGTGATCAGGATATCGTTTGCCCCCCATTTGACGAAGGTGAGCAGATTGGCGGTGAGGGCGAAGATATGGTAGAGCGGCAGCGGCGTGACGATCACCTCTTCGCCTTCCTTGAGGGTGGAGCCGATCCAGGCCGAAGTCTGTTCCAGGTTGGCCACCATATTGCCGTGGGTCAGGATCGCGCCCTTGGCCAGGCCGGTTGTCCCGCCGGTATATTGCAGAAAGGCGATGTCCGTATGATCGAGCGCCACCTCGGTCAGGCTATGCCGCGCGCCGAGTTTCAGGGCGGTGTTGAAGGACATTGCCCCTGGCAGATCCCAGCGCGGAACCAGACGTCTGATCCGCTTGATGAGGAAGTTGACCAGGCAGGCCCGCAACGGCGGAAACAGATCCCCGATCTGGGTGGTGATCACATGGCGCACCGCAGTTGCGCCGATGACTTCCTGTAGGGTGTGGGCGAAGTTTTCCAGCACCAACACGGCCACGGCCCCGGAATCGGCCAATTGGTGCCGCAGTTCGCGTGGGGTGGAGAGCGGATTGACGTTGACCACCACCATGCCTGCGCGCAGCGCGCCGAACAGCGCCACCGGATACTGGAGCAGGTTGGGCAGCATGATGGCCACCCGGTCGCCTTTGCCCAACCCGGCAACCTGCTGCAGGTATGCGCCGAACTCGCGGGAAAATAGGTCGAGTTCGCCATAGGTCATGGCAACGCCCATATTGGTGAAGGCGGGATGTGCCTGGAACCGCTTGCAACTCTGCTCGAACATGTCCCTGAGCGAGGTATAGCGGAAGATGTCGACCTCAGCCGGAATACCGTGGGGGTAGTGCTTCAGCCAGACAGGTTCCATGGTGGTCTCCCTTTCCGGGCGGGGTTGCTTCGGGATATGTGGTCAGGATGATTTTTTGCTCGGGTTGTGCCGCCTGTCTGTAATGGTGAAAAAGGAGGTTGTCTCGCTCCTGGAACTGAGCCTTTTCCTTTTTTTATCGTGGGCCGCTCATCACTGTCAAGCACATAACATGCGGAAGTTCGGTCAATTTTATGCGGACGAGAGGAGATTTTCCGGTTTCGGTCCGTGGCAGCCATTTCCCGCACTTCGTTTTTTCGAGATATTCCCGGATAATCCTCGAAATCGTCAAAAAATACCTTGCGGAGACCATCTATTTTTCATAATGTGACCGCCTGGTCATATCATGGATACCCAACTTGCGCAGCCAAAACAAACCTTCGTGAACCTGCCGCCGGAAAAGCGCGAAAACATCGTGCGTGCGGCGGTTTCCGAGTTTGCCGCCCAGGGGTATCAGCGGGCAAGCCTCAATAATATCGTCAAGCGGTTGGGGATATCCAAGGGCTCGCTCTACCAGTATTTCGACAATAAGGAAGCCCTGTTTCTGCATGTGTTTGATCACTTTACCGAGCAGGTGAAGCGGTATGTCAAGGCATCGGTCACGGGCAACGGCCGGGATGATTTCTTTACCGTGGCCAGGCAGGTTTTGCTGGCCGGGATAGCCTTTATCGACAGCCACCCGGAATATTTTCAGGTGTATCTCAAGGTGCTGTTCGAACGGGACGTGCCCCGCCGGGAGGAACTGGTGGCCAGGGTCCGCCTTTTCTCCCTGGAATATTTCGGGCCGCTGGCTGACCGGGCCATGGAGCAGGGGGTGTTGCGGAGCGATATTCCTCCGCAAAAGGTGGTTTTTATCCTGGACGCGATGCTGGATCGCTTCCTGCAAGGATATGCCCAGCCGTACCTCGACGGAGGGCTGGCGCTGGCCGGGATGTCCGCCGGCCGGCTGCATGATGAAATTGACAGTATGGTTGCGGTGCTGCGCACCGGGTTGCAACCGTCAGGAATTGGAGAATAGGTAATGGAACAGATGGTGGTTGCCGCGGGGCTTGGGGATATTCTGGAGAAGGTCAGGGCAGGGGAGCGCCTCAGCGTAGCGGACGGAGTGCGGTTGTACAAAACCAACGATATCCTGGCGGTGGGTTATCTGGCCAATCTGGTGCGGGAGCGGCTCAACGGCGATCGCGCCTATTTCATCTACAACCAGCACGTCAATTACTCGAATATCTGCACCAATCTCTGTAAGTTCTGCGCCTTCGGCAAGGACAAGGAGTCGCCCCAGGCCTACGAGATGACGGTGGAGCAGGTCAAGACCAAGATTCGCGAACGGCTGGCCGAGCCCATCACCGAGGTGCATGTGGTGGGCGGCATCCATCCGGATCTGCCGTACCAGTATTATCTGGATATGCTGCGCGGCATCAAGGAGGTGCGGCCCGAGATCCACATCCAGGGTTTCACTTGCGTGGAGATCGCCCATCTGGCCGGGCTTGCCGGTAAATCCGTGACCGAGACCCTCAAGGAACTGGTCGATGCAGGGCTTGGCTCGATCCCGGGCGGCGGGGCCGAGGTGTTCAGCCCCCGGATCAGGCAGCGCACCTGCGAGAAGAAGCTTTCCGGCGAGGGGTGGCTCGAGGTTGCCAAGGCCGCCCATCGGATCGGCTTAAAAAGCAACGCCACCATGCTTTACGGGCATATCGAAACCATGGAGGAGCGGGTCGAGCATCTGGAGATGCTCCGCACCGCCCAGGACGAGACCGGCGGCTTTCTCACCTTCATCCCCCTGGCCTTCCACCCCAAGAACACCGAGCTGCATACCCTGGCCAAGACCACCGGCCTTGATGACCTCAAGAACATCGCGGTGGCCCGCTGTTTTCTCGACAACTTCCCGCATATCAAGGCCTACTGGGTGATGATCGGTCCCAAGCTGGCCCAGATCGCTCTCTCCTTCGGGGCGGACGATGTGGACGGCACGGTCAAGGAGGAGCTGATCACCCACATGGCAGGCGGCGAAGCGGGCGGGACCATGGCCGACACCGAGTTGATCCGGCTGATCCGGGATGCCGGACGGAAACCGGTGGAGCGGGATACCCTGTACAACGTGATCAAAGAGTATTGACAGCCATGGACATCAAACGGATTACGGAAAAGTCCCTGGCGGGCGGGCGGATTACGGCGGACGAGGGGTTGGCCCTTTTGGAACACGGTGATCTCTACCAGTTGGGCTTCCTGGCCAACGCCATCCGCAGGCAAAAACACCCGGAGCCCATGGTCACCTATGTGGTCGACCGCAACATCAACTACACCGACATCTGCATCTCCGCCTGCAAGTTCTGCGCGTTTTTCAAAGCGCCGGAAGACCCGGCCGGGTCGGTGCTCTCCTTTGACGAGCTTGGCGAAAAAATAGTAGAAACCAAGGCGCTGGGCGGCACCCAGATCCTTTTGCAGGGCGGTCTCCACCCGGACAAGCCCCTGGAGTTCTACGAAGAGATGCTCCGCTTCATCAAGGGGCACGGTATCCATATCCACGGGTTTTCCCCGCCCGAGGTCTGCCATTTCGCCACCCTGTCCTCCCTGTCGGTGCGGGAGGTGCTGATCCGGTTGCAGCAGGCCGGGCTTGATTCCATCCCCGGCGGCGGGGCGGAGATCCTCTGTGATCGGGTGCGGCAGGAAACCGCGCCACGCAAATGTTCCACCGATGCCTGGCTCGGAGTCATGGAAGAGGCGCACCACTTGGGGATGCGCACCACCGCGACCATGATGTTCGGGCATCTTGAAACCATGGGTGAGCGGGTCGAGCATCTTTCGCGGGTCCGCGACTTGCAGGACAAGACCGGCGGTTTCACCGCCTTTATCCCCTGGCCCTTTCAGTCCGACAACACGGTGCTGGCCCATCTCCCCAAGACCACGGCTTTTCAGTATTTGAAGATGCTGGCGCTGTCGCGGATATTTCTGGATAATATCGACAACATCCAGGCCTCCTGGGTGACCCAGGGCCCCAAGATCGCCCAGCTCTCCCTCTTTTTCGGGGCCAATGATTTCGGCAGCACCATGATCGAGGAGAACGTGGTGGCCGCGGCCGGGGTGGGATTCCGCCTCTCCGAGCAGGAGATCCGGACCCTGGTGGAAGGCGCCGGCTATGTGCCCAGGCAGCGCAGAATGGATTACTCCTTGGTGTAACAATGCAGGAATACCCCCGATACCTCTACCGGGCGCCCTTTGTCGTCACGGGCAACGGCCCGGTCATTGCCGACGGCGCGGTGCTCACCGAAGACGGTCTGGTTGCGGCGGTGGGCTCGTATGCTGAGCTGAAAGATGTTGATGCGCAGTTGGAAGAGTATGACGGCCACGTCATCACCTCTCCCCTGGTGAACTGCCACGCCCATCTGGAGCTTTCCCATCTGGCGGCGTTGAATGGGGATTCCCCGAAGCCCGGCGACATGACCGGCTGGATCAGGGGGCTGCTCGCCGCCCGGGCTGCCCATGATGATGTGACGGCCCGGAATGATGCCGCGCTCATGGCTCTGGCGCGGCTCTATGCCGGAGGTTGCCGGGCCGTGGCCGATATCGGCAACCGGGAGGAAAGCGGCCTGATCGGCGGCGGCTTCAAGACCGAGGTGTTCTTTTTTCTTGAGCTGCTCGGGCTGTGCGGCCCCTCCGAGGAATCGGCCCTGGCAGCCTTGGCCGGGATCGATGCCAAGGTCCGCTGCACGCCCCATGCCCCATATTCGGCCGGGCCAACCCTGATTCAGGCCTTAAAAGAGAGGGCGCGGGCGAGCAACACTCTGTTTCCCATGCATGTGGCCGAATCGGCCCAGGAGATTGAATTCTTGCGCACCGGCAACGGTCCGTTTGCCGACTTTCTTGCGGAGCGCGGGGTTGCGGTTGCGGACTTCACCGCGCCCGGCATGGGTGCGGTCCGCTATCTGGATTCCTTGGGGGTGTTGGATGCGCGGACTCTCTGTGTCCATGGCGTGCATGTCGAGGAGGAAGAGATTGCCCTTCTGGCCGCCCGTGGGGCTGCGGTGTGCTTATGTCCCGGCAGCAACCGCTTCATGGGGGTGGGCATGGCTCCGGTGCACACGATGCTCGCGCAGGGGATCCCCCTGGTTTTGGGCACGGACAGCCTGGCCAGCAATCCCCATCTGAGTCTCTGGCAGGAGATGCGGGTGTTGCGTGAAGATCATCCGGACCTTTCCCCCGAGGCGGTCTTTGCCATGGCTTCGATCAATGGCGCGCGTCTTCTCGGAATCGAGGGCAGGCTCGGCGTCGTCGCCCCCGGGGTTTCTTCCGCGTTGCTTGCGGTGCGTTGTGCGGCAAAAAACGAGGCCGATGCTCTTGACTATCTCACCTCGGCAGGCACGGAGATTAGCCTGGAGTGGCTTGAGTAAGATGACGGAAATCACGGCCAGAATCGGGATGGTGAATTACATCAACACCGCGCCCCTGTATGAGATGTGGCGTCGGACCGTGCACCGCCCGGACTGGCAGGTCACCGAGGCGCCGCCCGCCGTGCTCAACCGCATGCTCCATGCAAACGAGCTTGATCTCGGGTTTGTTTCCTCGCATGAATATGCCCTGCATCCCGAAGAGTACCGGATATTAAGCGATCTCTCCATCTCGGCCACCGGGCCGGTGGGTAGTGTTTTTCTTTTTTCGGAATTGCCTATTGCCAGCCTGGACAGCCAGCTCGTCCTGCTCAGCCCCCAGTCCCAGACCTCGGTGAGCCTGGTAAAGATCATCCTGGAGGAGTTTTACCGGGTAACCCCTCGCTACCGTGTCGGTCTGGTCGGGGAGATCGGGGCGGGGACGGAGAGTCCCGCCGCGGTGCTGGCCATAGGCGACGAGGCCTTGCGCCTGGCCGGGGAAGGCAGGTATCCCTTTCAACTGGATCTTGGGGAGGAATGGCAGGCACGAACCGGTCTGCCATTCGTTTTTGCGGTGTGGGGTGTGCGGGAGGATTTTTGCCGTACAGCGCCGGACACCGTCCTGGCCATTCACCAGGAACTGCGCCGTTGCCTGCGCGAGGGCAAAGAGCGGGTGCGGGAGATCAGCGTTGCGGTGGCCGGGCGGGTTTCCATGGACGAGGAGTCTTGTTACAGGTATCTCCAGGGCATTGAATATGATCTGGGCAACGAAAAGCAGGAGGCGTTGAGGCGATTTTTCGGGTATCTTATCTCGCGTGGCGAGGTGCCCGCCACCGCGCTTCCCCTCAAGGTCTGCGGAACACACTGACTATTATGAAGAATCCAGACGAAAAGAAAAAATTTGTTCAGCAAAAATTCTCCTCGATCAGCGGGAAATACGATTTTCTCAATTCGGTGCTGAGCTTCCAGATCGACCGCTACTGGCGCTGGGTCACCACCCGGGAACTGAAGGAGTTTCCCAAGGGCGTGGTGCTTGACCTCTGTGCCGGAACCCTGCCCCTCTCCCTGGAGCTGACCCGGCAGGCAAAGCAACGCCGGGTATTGGCCGTGGATTTTTGTGAGGATATGCTGCGGGCCGGAATGCTCCATCTTCCAGCCGACGACCGGAAAGATCGGATCGGGCCGGTGTGCGGCGACGGGGAGCAGATTCCCGTGAAAACCTCCACGGTCTGGGGAGTCACCGTTGCCTTCGGGGTCAGGAACCTGGCGAGAACCCAGCAGGGATTGAATGAGATGCACCGGGTGCTCAAGCCCGGCGGCAAGCTGCTGATCCTCGAATTTTCCAGGCCGCAAAACCCGGTGATCAAGCCGATCTATAATTTTTACCTCAACCGGGTGTTGCCGAAGATTGCCGGGCTTGTTTCCGGCGACACCGAGGCCTATGAGTATCTGGCCAGCTCCATCGCTGAATTCTATGCGCCGGAGGAACTCCTGGGCATGATGCAGCAGGCCGGGTTTGCCAAAACCTACCATCGGCCGCTGACCTTCGGAGTGGTGACGGTCTATGTGGGGGTTAAATGAAGAAGGTCGTCCTGGCCATAACCGGAGCCACCGGGGCGGTGTATGCCTTGGAGTTCCTCAAACTTTGCCAGGGCCCGGAGGTCGAGGTGCATGGGCTTCTTTCCGAGGCCGGAGCACAGGTGCTGGGGTTGGAACTCGGTATGTCCCGCACGGATCTCGACCCCTACGTGACCGCATGGCATGATGTGCACGACTTTGCCGCGCCCATGTCCAGCGGCTCCAGTGATTTTTCCGGCATGGCGGTCCTGCCCTGCACCATGGGAAGCCTGGCCGCCATTGCCAACGGTATCTGCGGCAACCTGATCCACCGGGCCGCGGACGTCATGCTCAAGGAGCGACGTCCCTTGGTGCTGGCGGCGAGGGAAACCCCGTTGAACAAAACCCATCTCACCAATATGTTGAAGGCGCACGAGGCCGGGGCCATCATCTGTCCGCCCATGCCCGCCCTGTATCACCGGCCGCGGAGCATCGAAGAGATGGCCCGGCACTATGCGGGCCGGGTGGCGGGATTGCTCGGCATCGAGGTTGCGGATCTGCCCAGATGGCAGGGGCTTGCCGCAGAGGAAGAGGGATGAACTCGTTGTGCGATCGGCTTGTCGCCGGAGAGGGAAACCGATGTTGCAAAAGGTGAAAACCCTGCTTGAAATGATCAAGTTCGGGCACACCATTTTTGCCCTGCCCTTTGCCTTGATCGGGGCATTCCTGGCAAAACGGGGGGTTCCCGAGGCCGCCACCTTCGGTTGGATCATCCTGGCCATGGTTGGCGCCCGGACCGCGGCCATGGGCTTCAATCGCATCGCCGACAGGAAGTTTGACGCCGCCAACCCACGCACCGCGGGCCGGGCTATCCCGGCCGGCGCGGTGAGGCTGGCGGAGGCCTGGGGCATGGTTTCTCTTTTCACCCTGCTTTATTTTGTCGCCTGCTATCAGCTCAACCCGCTCACCCTGAAGTTGTCTCCCTTCGCGCTTGGGCTCACCTTCCTCTACTCCCTGACCAAGCGTTTCACCTGGCTTTGCCATCTGGTGCTCGGTATTGCCCTGGCTTTTTCTCCCTTGGGTGGCTGGGTCGCAGTCAAAGGGAACCTTTTTGACTTCCCCGTTGTCCTTTCACTGGGGGTGCTTTTTTGGGTGGCAGGGTTTGATACGGTGTACGCCTGTCTTGATGCTGATTTTGACAGGCAGGCAGGGCTCTTTTCCCTGCCTTCACGGTTCGGCCGGGAAAAAGCTTTCAAACTGGCGGTTTTTTTTCATGGTCTGGCCTTTCTTTTGTTTATTCTCACGGGTATAGTGTCAGGATTGAGTTTTTATTATTATCTGGGAATTGCTCTCACGGCCGGGGCCCTTTTTTATCAGCATATCGCCGTTAACCCCAAGGATTTGTCCCGTATTCAGCTTTCATTCTTTACCATGAACGGGCTTATCAGCCTTACCTTGTTTGTGGCAACCTGGCTTTCGTTGGTCGTTTGACCGGAAAAATCTCATAATCAAAGGAACTGTCATGCAATTTGGAAAATTTCATAAAGCCGTTCTTGTTTCGTTCGCCCTTGGGGCCACCGTTTTTTTTGCAACCGGTGTTTTGGCCAAGCCGGCAAAGAAGGCCGAAGAGGTCGCGGCTCTTGTCAATGGCGAGCCCATTGTTGCCGCGGCGGTGCAGGGAGAGATCAAAGGGATTCTGGGCCGTTTTCAGGAACAGGGGCGCAAGCCCAGCGAAACCGAGATGGCTTCGCTTCGTGAATCCGTGCTCGACAAGATGATCAAACTCGAGCTGTTGAGCCAGGAGAGCAAGAAAGCCGGGATTGCTGTCAACACTGCCGATATCGACAATGAGCTGAAAGGATACAAAAAGGGTTTTGCCGATGATAAGGCCTTTGCCAAGGCCCTTGGCGAGGCAGGCATCACCGAGGTGGAGTTGCGCAAGCAGATCGGTAAGAACCTCACCATTCAGAAATTCATCGACACCAAGTTCAAGGGCAAGGCCCAGGTAACCGAGCAGGAAGCCAAGGATTTCTACAACAACAACCAGGACAAGTTCAAACAGCCGGAAATGACCCATGCCCGTCATATCCTGATCACGGCAAAAGAAACGGAGCCCAAGGCGGATAAGGATCGCAAGCGCGCAAAACTTGTTCAGATCAAGAAACAGCTGAAAGACGGCGGGAATTTTGCCGATTTGGCCAAGCAGTTTTCAGATTGTCCGAGTAAGGACCGGGGCGGGGATCTGGGCTTTTTCCCCAGGGGCCAGATGGTGAAGCCTTTTGAGCAGGCAGTTTTCAAAATGATGCCCGGCGACGTCAGTGACATCGTGGAAACCGAATTCGGCTACCACCTGATCAAGCTGGAAGAGAAAAAGCCGGCCAAGACGGTGACCTTTGATGAGGCCAAGGCCAAGATCACCGCCTATCTCACCCAGGAAAAGGTCACAAACAATATCGAGGCTTTTCTCGCCGAGGCTAAAGGCAAGGCGACCATCAAAATCCTGGGCCCCCAGGCTAAAAAATAGATTCCTCCGGGATTTCAGTTGGACTTGGGCCATGGTTTACAGCAAACCATGGCCCTTTTTTTTTAGTTTAAAAGAAAAGCGTTATGTCCGGGTTGAGGTCGGTTCCGTGGCGGATCGGCCTCGAACAGCTCAACAGAAAGAGGGGTCGCTGCAGTAGAGGTGACGGAATTTTTCCATCTCCCCTTGGACCTCAGGGGCAAGATCGAGGCCGTAGCGGGAGACATATTCCGCCGCCATGCGGTGGGTATTGAATATGGGGCAGTTGAGGGTGAGGTTGGCGATGCATTTGTCAATATACTGCTCATGCAGGGCGGGGTCGTAAAACAGCCGCAGCATTTCCGGGAAAACGTTATAGAATGAGGCCGAGTCTTCATCGTAGAGCAGAGATGACGGCTGCTCGCTGAAATGCTCCGGGGAAACCGACTCTTCATAGCCGAATTTCCAGCCTGTCCGGCCATCGTGATACCCTTCAACCCACCAGCCGTCCATGATGCTGACGTTGGGCACGCCGTTCATGGCGGCTTTCATCCCGCTGGTGCCGCTGGCTTCCAGCGGGCGTTTGGGGCTGTTCAGCCAGGCGTGGGCTCCTGAAACCATCATCTTGGCGAGATGCATGTCGTAGCCGGGAATGAAGACCAGCTTGGCCAGCCCATTACTTTTCAGGTACAGCTCTTCCTGGACAGCCAACACGTTTTTGATCAAGTCCTTGCCCGGTTCATCCGAGGGGTGTGCCTTGCCGGCATAGATGAAATTTACCGGCCAGTTGTTTTCCGTAATCATTGCCGCCAGCCGGTCCAGATCCTCAAAGATCAGATCCGCTCGCTTGTAAGTGGAAAAGCGGCGGGCAAAACCCAGGGTGAAGGTCGTGTGTTCAAGGGTTGCCTCTTTTTCGCTGCGGTAGGACAGGTAGTTGGGGGGATCGATCCAGGTGGCAAGGCGCTGGTTGCGATGGGTGATGAGCATCCGGTTGACATAATCAACCAGCGCTTTTGTGTCCGTACGCCAGGCCTGCTCAAAGTAGGTGCGAAACTTGTTGTTCCGGTGCAGGGTCTCCGCTCCGGCAAAAACGCTGGGATCCCTCCGCCAGTTGTACAACTCGGGGAAGGTGTCGTAGAGCTCCGCCTTGGCATCGCTTGTCCAGGTGAGATGATGCACCCCGTTGGTGATCGCCGTGATTTTGTCCGCATACTGCGGGAATTGCTTCTGGGTTACTTCCTTGTGGAGGCGACTCACGCTGTTGGTGGCCCGGTTGAGCTTCATGGCCATGGCGGTGAAGTTGTAGACGGAGCGGTTGTGCTCCTCCAGAGCCAGGAGATTCAAGATGCGCTTGCAGAACGGGTTGATCAAGTCCTCGTATACGGAAATGTTGAAGCGGTCATGTCCGGCCTTGACCGGGGTATGGATGGTAAAGACAATCCGTTTGGCGACTTCTGTCGCGGCGGTGAGGATATCGTGGTCCGTCGTCTTTTTTTCGTACTGGGGGCCATGTTTTTTTTGGAGGAGTTGGGTGATCAGCGAGAGAACCACGCCCACGCCGTGCTGTTCGTTCAGGTGGATGGTGCGGGAGGTAAGCCCCAGGGCCTGCATCACCGGGACAACGCCGGCGCCCAGGAGCCTGCGTTGGGTTGCCTTTACCTTTTCGGAGCTGCTGTCGTACAGGTGCTGGGCGGCGTCCCGGATCCAGGGGGGGGACTGCGGCGTCTGGTAATCGAGCAGGATTTCCGGGACAAAGGAGTCCAGCCCTTCGTTTATCTCCATTTTGAGCCACAATCTGGCGTGGGCCACGGATTGCATTCCCTGAAGATCATAAAAAGGGACTTCGATGGTCAGAGGTTTCGCAGGCGATTCCGGATCGTGCAGCAGGTACAGCCCGGGTGTATTTTCCGGATCCCATTCAGAGGCCCAGGCCACCTGTCCGATCTTTGAGTCGACCAGCTGGGAAAAATATCCCTTCCGGTACAGCAGGGAAATTCCGACCACCGGGATTTTGCAGTCCGCGAAACTTTTCAGGGTATCTCCGGCAAGGATGCCGAGGCCGCCGCTGTAATTGGGGATTTTGACCGGGCCCTCCAGGAACAGCCGCAGAAAGCGATTGATGGTTTCGTCGGGATGCTCTGTTATCTCAAGTTGGTGGAGCCTGTTGCGCACGGGATGGAAGACATCCAGGTCCGCCCCTATTTCCATGGAGATGTAGGTGACGGATTCGCCGCTCGGGGAGGTGATGGACTGCCAGACCGAGTCGAGAACCTTTTGGGAAACACCGAAAAAAGTGCCGAATTTGTTTGTGGCTAGCATGTCGTGGATACGATGCTTGTCGTCCGATGAACGCGGGGCCTTGGGCGTTGCTGATTTTTGAAGAGCGGATTTACTGTGCGAAGGGTGAGAAGCTTTCATCTGTCAATACGGGCTCGTGGGAATATGAGGATTTTATATAGGGGACTGGTACGCACAGGGGGAGTGGAACGTCAAGCGATCACTCTATAGTATTGATGTACATTTAAGATACAACGTGTTCTCCCGGCCATGCAAGCGAATTATGCAGGCAGTCGAGCCGGGTGGTTTTTCAGGCACTTGGCAAGGCGGGATTATCCCTGTGTTCACGCCGTTTGCAATGCAATAAAACATATAAAAAAACACGTTGAAATTTCACAAAGACTTCTGTATGATCTTTATGTTTATAAAATTATACTTAATTGTATAAGGGGTTGTTTTCATATAAAAATCTGTTACAAGATGTATCCGGAGGAAGGAGAGAAATGAAAAAAGGAATTCTGCAGTATCTGGCAATGGCATGTGTTGTTGTTTCCCTTTCCCTTTTGGCTGGTGGTTGCGCCAAGCAAAAGGTGCAGAGCGATAAGGACATGGCTGGCGGCGTCAAGGCCGACACCGGCGCGGGTATGGGCAAGGAAGAGTCTCTTGCTTCCAAGTGGATTGGTGGCGACAGCGGCGCGGTTCTGGAAGGACGGACCACCGCTCCGATGCTGCCCATTTACTTTGATTTTGACAAATCCGATATCCGTGCGGACCAGAAGGATCGCATCAAGAAAAACGGCGACCTCCTGATCGGTTCCGCTCAGGCCCGTGTTCGGGTTGAAGGCAATACCGACGAGCGTGGCACCAACGAGTACAACATGGCTCTCGGTGAGAGACGTGCCGTGACCGCCGTGAAGTACCTTGTCAACATGGGCGTTGCGGAAGGCCGTGTTGACACCCTCAGCTTTGGCGAGGAGAAGCCCCTCAACCTCGGTCATGACGAAATGGCTTGGGCGCAGAATCGTCGTGACGACTTTGTTATCGTTAAGTAAGCTTCTTTCCTAAGAAGATTGTTGTACTCTGAGATGGGAGCATGCTTATGTTCCCATCTCTTTTTTTTGTTTTGTAGTATTGCAAGTCAGGACGTTATGCCTGAAAAATGCTGATAACAAACCGGAGACATGTATGAAGATGAAATTCCTTGGGGGGCTGTTGTGTGTGTGTGTGGTGTTGTGCGTCTCTTCGGTGTCCGCCCTCGCGGCCCCGGAACGAGGGAAGATCGCCACCATCAGCATCCAGCAAATTCTTGGCAAATCCAAAGCGGCGCTGGATGCTCAAAAAGTTTTGCAGGCGGAAGTCGACAAGTTCCAGTCAAAGTTCAAGGCGGATGAAGATGCCTTGACCGCCATGAAAAACGAGATTGAAAAGAAGGGCTCTGCTTGGAGTGATGAGGTTCGCACGGAGAAAGAGCGTGAGTACCAGAAAAGACTTCGCGACTATGGGATGAAAACCGAGGATGCGAAACTTGAGATGCAGCAGCTTGAGAAAAAATACATGGAGCCGATCCTGAAGCAACTGCATGATGTTATCGCTGAAATCGGCAAGAAAAACGGTTACTCCCTGATTCTCGAGAACACCATGAAGGGACTGCGCAACCGAACGGGGTTGCTCTATGCCGATGATGCTCTCGATATCAGCGATCAGGTTCAGAAGGAGCTTGATGGCCGCCTGAAAAAATAGTTTTACGTTGCAAGTTGTTTATAAAAAAGAGGCGTTGCGGGGTTCTACCGCAACGCCTCTTTTTGTTGGGGTTCCACGGTTGGAATAAAAAAGATCAATCCCATTCCGGGAAGCGAGAGAAGAAAGCTGATCCCGAAGAAATAGCCATACCCTGCCCATGCGGCAAGGAAGCCGCTGGACACGCCGGCATACAGGCCGCTGAAACTCATCAGTCCGGTGCCGATGGCGTAATGCGCCGCCTTGAAGCGCGGCCGGCATAAGCGCATGAGGAAGATCATCAGAACAGCCGTCCCAAGGCCTCCGGCGAGTTGATCAAAGGCATGCACGCCGACAACGGCCAGAAGATTGTTGAAGCCGATTGGCGTGGGAGTTGGGTTGCCGGTGTTGAGCAGGACGAAGTTGTTGAGCTTCAGGGCCAGAAACATATAGGCAAGATTGGTGAAATTCTGGATCAGTAACAATGGCCAGATCATTTTTTGGAGCGAATATTTCGAGATAAGCCAGCCGCCGAGCATCGCGCCGATTATGGAAAACGGTAGGCCGACCCCGCCGGAAATCCAGCCATAGTGTTGTTTTATCCCCAGATCGACCATGAAGGGTGCAACCATGGTGGAGAGCATGTATTCCCCGGTTTTGATCAGGACGATAAAAGCCAGGATGGGACCGATTTTTTCGTGATCCATGAAGGAAACGAAGGCCTCGCTGAAAAAGGCATCTCCCTTGGCCCGCAGCCAGTTCTTGATTCTGTTTCGTTTGTAGCCGATGATGAGGAGTCCGCTGACCAGGAGCACGCTGATCAGTGCGGCCGGGTCGATGCCGGTTGAAATCCCGGAGGGCGGCAGCAATCCTTGCCGAGTGATCTCCCGGCTCAGCAGGCGCAAGGCGACCACGGCGAGGGCGGCAGTAACGGCGAGCCTCAACAGGCGGCCTGTTTGGTGCTTCGGCGCCAAGAGCTTCATGGGGAGCCGGACCGTTTCGCTGTGAGGTAACCAGCGGAGGTGGTAGATGAAAAAAAGCGCCAGGAGAAGAGCCGAGCCCCCAAAGGCGACAGGCCATCCCCGGGTTGTCCCGATGGTTGCAATAATTCCGGCGCCGGCCATCATGGCAATGCGATAGGCCATTACCCGATAGCCGACAAAGCGAGCCTGCCCTGGGATATCCAGCGTTTCCAGGTAATAGCCGTCAATGGCGATGTCGTGGGTGGCCGCCAGCAAACTTCCGATAAAAAATGCCATGCCGATGAGGGGAATGGCCTGGGGCAAGGGAGCAAGCGCCGCGGCGATCAGGAAAAGTCCCGCCAGGAATGCCTGCATGAGAAGAAGCCACTGGCGCTTGGTGCCATACCGGTCAATATGCGGCGCCCAAAAAAATTTCAAGGCCCAGGGCACACCGAAAAGGGAAGTAAGTCCGATTCCTTCAAGGCTTACGCCATTGTCACGGAAGAAGACGGTGGATACGGTGCGAATGATCGAGTAGGGCAATCCTTCGCAGAAATAGGTGGTAAAGGCCCAGACTTTCGGGCTGGCCGGTTTGCCGGCGAATATTTTTTTTTCTGTCGCAGTCATGGCAAAGGATGAAAATATTTTTTGTTATACAGATCGATTTCTGTATATAATTTTTAATACGGTGATGCGCCACATACATCGCTTCTTTTTTCGCGGAAAGAAGAGACCGTGGCAACCGCACCACCGCAAGCAACTTGTTGGATTGTCGGCAAACTTGAAATAAAAAGATGGAAACGTCGGCTGAGTCTGTCGCTTTTCATACGGAGATTAAATCTTCCAAGGAGTGAATTATGGCGAGAAATATAATTATCTTGGACAGCTCAGCCAGCATGCGGCGCATAATCAGAACCATGATTCAGGCCACGGTAAACGACGCGGTTGTCTCCGAAGCCCATGATGCCGAAGAGGCACAGGGTCTCATCGAAGATGCCCATTACCATCTGGTAATCTTTTCCAGGGAATCTTCCGATAAAAAATGGCTTGAGTTCGCCCAGAAACGGCTTGTCCTGCCCGAGACACAAAGAACATCTTTTGTTCTGTTCACCTCAACCAAAAAACAGGATTATATAGAAGAGATCAAGCGTTACGGCATAGAGGAATATTTCACCATCCCCTGCGCGCCCAACGTTCTCGGCGAACTCATCACCCGGCTTTGCACACCCTTTTCCCTGCGTAAATCCAGACGTTATTGTGTTCCTGACGCCGTTGCCAATCTGGAGCAGGGGAGCAACAGTTTCTCCGCCGAAGTGGTCAATTTCAGCGAGGGCGGGCTCCTGTGCGAACTCGATGCGTCTACGCAGTTTCATTGGTGCATGCCGGCAATGATCAGTTTGGAGATTAACCTTGAAGGCGCAATGCTGAAGGTCGTGGGGCTGTATTCCGTAGCCAGGCGTCTCATGGTGGTTGAATCGAATACGGATTACTCACCAAGGCGTATCCGCCTGGCCTGCAGGTTTATCAGTGTCCCGGAGGAAAGCAAAAAACAATTGGTTCAGGTTTTCGAGGTGATTGAGAAACAGGAAGGGCTGCTCGGGCATGAAGAGTAGGAATCCTGATAACATGCCCCTGTGCGCTTGATCGACACCGTGAACTTGGTCCTTCCGTTGTTGCTAACTGGTTTCGTCGCAAGAGCTTAGCCCTGCCTCCCGCAGAGGGCAAGGGCCTCGACGATGATCGCCGGTCCATCGATATTTCCCTTGTGGCGAAGCTGGGTCTGGGTGCCGTGTTCCATGAATTTATCCGGCAACCCCAACACCTTGGTCTGAACGGTCCAGAGACTTTTCTTGGCAAAAAGTTCAAGAATGGCGCTGCCAAAGCCGCCCTTTTTTACGTTGTCTTCAACGGTTATCACCTTGCCGGTCCGATTGGCCCATTCGCAGATCAGCGCATCGTCCAGGGGTCTGACAAAGCGCGGGTTGATCACCGCCGCCTCAATGCCAAGTTTTTCCAGACCCGTTGCCGCCTCCAGCGCGGCGGAAACCCTGTTGCCGATGGGGAGCAACAGGATATCATTGCCTTCCCGGAGAAGCTCGCCGGTTCCCAAAGGGATGCGTTGCAGGGCTTCGTCCATGGCAACGCCTTCCCCGTTTCCCCGAGGATAGCGGACTGCCGCAGGGCCGGGGTGCAGGATGGCCGTGTGGAGCATGTGGCGCAGCTCGTTCTCGTCCTTGGGGGCCATGATCACCAGGTTGGGGATGAAGCGCAGGAAGGAAAGGTCGAATACCCCATGGTGGGTCGGGCCGTCGTCCCCGACCAGGCCGCCCCGGTCAATGGCCAGGGTAACGGGCAGGTTGGGCAGGCAGACATCGTGGATAATCTGATCAAGGGCTCGCTGGAAGAAGGTGGAGTAGATGGCCACCACCGGCAGCAATCCTTCCGTGGCCATGCCGGCCGCATAGGTGACGGCATGCTGTTCGGCAATCCCCACATCAAAAAAACGTTCTGGAAATCGTTGGGAAAAATCGTTTAAGCCGGTGCCCACGGGCATGGCGGCAGTGATGGCCACAACGCGTGGATCTTTTTCCGCAATCCGCACCAGGGTTTCGCCAAAGACCTTGGTGTAGCTGGGAGGGGCAGGCGGGGAAGGGAGGGGCAGGCCGGTTTCGATGCAAAATGGGCCGACCCCGTGAAAATCGCCGGGATTCTTTTCCGCTGGTTCGTAGCCCTTGCCCTTGGTGGTCAGCACATGGATGAGGGTGGGGCCGGTGCTGAAATCGCGGACATTGCGCAGGGCCTCGATGAGGTTTTCCAGCTTATGGCCGGGCAGAGGGCCGATGTACTCGAACTTGAGGGCCTCGAAGAGCATGCCGGGGGTGAAAAATCCCTTGAGGCTCTCCTCGCTTTTCTTGAGCACCGAGAGGATGTTTTCCCCCACGTTGGAGAAGGATTTGAGGAAATGCTCCATCTCCTTCTTGACCCGCACCGCTGTCTTGCTGGTCAGTTTTCTGCTTAAAAAACTGGAAAGCGCCCCCACGTTTGGGGAGATGGACATCTCGTTGTCATTGAGGATGACGATGAGATCCTTGTGGAGGTGCCCGGCCTGATTGAGGGCCTCAAAGGCCATGCCGCCGGTCATGGAGCCGTCGCCGATCACGGCGATGCTCTTGTGTCGGTCGCCTTTCAGATCCTTGGCCGTGGCAATGCCCAGGCTGGCCGAGATCGAGGTGCTGCTGTGGCCGGTGTCAAAGGCGTCGTACGCGCTTTCCGCCCGTTTGGGAAAACCGCTGATCCCCTGGTACTGGCGCAGGGTGTGGAATTGCTCGCGACGGCCGGTGATCAGTTTGTGGGTGTAAGCTTGATGGCCCACGTCCCAGACAACCTTGTCCTCGGGGGTATCGAACACATAATGGATGGCCAGGGTGAGCTCGACCACCCCCAGGCAAGGGGCCAGGTGTCCGCCGGTCTGGGAAACGGTCTGGATGATCGTCTCTCTGATCTCCGCGGCCAGCGTCTCGAGTTGTTCCACGGAGAGCTTTTTGAGATCGGTCGGGGAATTGATGGTGTCCAGCAAGGGGGTATGGCTCATGTGGCCTTTTCCTCCGGGGTACCCTGGCGGGTGTCCGGTTAGTTGTTTCGTTCGTATATATACCGGGCAAGGGCGCGGAGCGGCTCGGCTTTGGCGTCAAAAAATTCCAGGGCGGTCACGGCCGCATCCACAGCCTCTTTGGCCATGACCTTTGTTTTGGCAACACCGAAAAAGGCGGGGTAGGTCGCCTTGTTCCGCTGGGCGTCGGCTCCGGCGGTCTTGCCGAGATCTTCCGTGGTTCCTTCGACATCCAGCAGGTCGTCGACTATCTGGAAGGCAAGGCCGATCTTCGCGCCGTATCGGCTCAAGGCGGCAAACTGTTGGTCGTTACCCTTGCCGAAGATCGCCCCGGCCTGCACCGAGGCGGTAATAAGGGCGCCGGTTTTGTAGCCATGGATCAGCCGCAGGTGGTCGAAGTCGATTGCCCTCCCTTCGGCGGCAAGGTCCAGGGATTGGCCGCCCACCATGCCCACTGGGCCGATGGCCTTGGCGATGGTGTTGATCATCGTAAGCTGTGCCGCCGGGGAGATCCCCTGGAGGGCATCGGGATGGCTCATCAGCTCAAAGGCGAAACTCAGCAGTCCGTCCCCGGCCAGAATGGCTTCCGCTTCGCCGAACACCACATGGCAGGTCGGTTTGCCGCGCCGGAGGTCATCGTCGTCCATGGCCGGCAGATCGTCATGGATCAGGGAATAGGTGTGGATGCATTCCAGGGCGCAGGCAACGGGCAACAGAGGGGTGGTGGCGGCGTGCAGGGCCTCTGCCGCGGCCAGGGCCAGGATGGGACGGATTCTCTTGCCCCCGGCGAAAAGGCTGTAGCGCATGGCCTGTATATGGTTGGCCAGCACCCCTTCTTCAGGCAGCATATAGCGCGCCAGGGCCTGTTCGACAACCGCGCATTGTTGCGTCAGATATTTTTTAACGTCCATGGCTGGGAAATTTCCGTGGGTTGCAAGCGAGACAGGGGCTAGGCGTCGTCTTCATCGGCAGCCGTGCCGGAAGCGGTAAAGGGAACGCTGATGAGTTTGCCGTCTTTTTTCAACAGGAGATCGACTTTCTGCTGCGCTTCTTCCAGCTTGTGGTTGCACAGCTCGGCCAGCTTGATTCCCTCGTCGAATTTTTTCAGGGATTTTTCCAGGCTCAGGTCGCCGTTTTCCAGTTCCCTGGTGATCTGTTCCAGCGACTCCAGGGCTTCTTCAAAAGATTTTTTGGACATGATCCCTCCCGAGGTTTCTTGTCAAAAGAATGCTCCTCGTCTGACGGCAAGTATGAATGTAATCTTCTAAAATAAATGAAGTTGCGGTTCTGGGCAATGTCTTTCCAAAAAAACATGAGTATGGTAGGTTGGCTGGGCATCGTATGATCATGTCCGGCCGGTATAAAACGCTTTTTTGAAGAAAAACCTCCATGCCATATTCCTTGCAGGATTTGCTCCCTCAATTCAGCCGCTGGCTTTCCGTGGAAAAGGGGTATTCCCTTAAAACCGTTGAGAGCTATGGGCGTGATCTTGCCGAATTTGCATCGTTTATTGGCTCCGCGCAGGATGTGCGCCGGATCGAGCCCCGCACCGTCCGCTCCTATGTCTATGCCTTGAACGGCAAAAACAAGGGCACTTCCGTGGCCAGGAAGCTTTCCGCCCTGCGCACCTTTTTCCGCCATCTCCTCCGCGAGAAGATTATCACCCATGATCCTGTCGCGCCCATCGCCACGCCGAAACTGGAAAAGCACATGCCTGTTTTTCTCACGGTGGACGAGGTTTTCACCCTCATGGAGATGCCGGGCGATCAGGATGCCTTTGCCTTCCGTGATCGGGCGATTCTGGAGATCCTCTATTCCACCGGGGTGCGGGTTGCCGAACTTGCGTCCCTTGATCTGGAGCGCCTTGACTCGGAAGAGGGAATGCTTAGGGTTACCGGCAAGGGCAACCGGGAA
>JBAYUD010000027.1:0-31861 GCA_041675265.1 Desulfurivibrionaceae bacterium
AAGAGACCGCCGGTTCATGGGCCTCAAGAGGGTCTTCCAGGCTGAAGGCCATGTCGCCGTCAAGGTCCGGGAGGATGGTGTCCGGCCCCTCGTCCTCATCCATGACCAGGATCTCTTTTTGGGCGGAGATTGCTGACGGCATGGCAATGTCCGGGGAGGTAAAATCATCCTCCGCCCCGGTCATGCCGGCCAAGTCGCTGTCGGGGATGTCTATCTTGACGTAGAGATCACTCAGATCCGGCTCCTCGGAGGCGGCCCGTCCGGTCTCCTGCCGCTGCCCTCCGGTCTGTATCCCGGTTGCGGCGCGGCCGCCATAGATGGCGGTGCGTTGGGGCTCGGGCCTGCGGGACGGGGAACTGAAATGGTCCATGGCCCGGCCACTGTCGGCGGGTTCGGTGTCCAGCATGTGCAGGTAGGATTTCAGCTGCTGGCGAAGATCGTCCCTGGCCTGTTCGCGGAGCGATTTTAGGCCCTCGATCTTGCCTTTCAGTTCGGCGATCTCGCGATCGGCCTCTTCCCGGCGCAACCGCGCTTCCTCCTTGGCCTCGGCCACGATGGCCTCCGCCTCTTCCCTGCTTTTCTCCTTCATTCCGTCGGCGACGTTCTGGGCCGCGATGATGGCGGACTGGAAGGATTTCTGCTGATTCTGGTAGGTGGCCAGATCCTTTTCCATGGTCTCCAGCCGGCCTTTGAGCTTCTGGTTTTCTTCGGAAACCGCCTGGAAAGCCGCGGCGATTTTTTCCAGAAAATCGTCCACCTCTTCCACATCAAAACCGCGAAAACGGACATGGAATTGCTGGGATTGGATGTCTTGCGCTGTGAGTATCATGCCTCGGCTCCTTGTGTGTGCCTCAAAACTTCAGGGGTTCACCCCAGGGTGCCCGCCAGGTGTTGCAAGGTGGGGACCAGAAAGCTCCGCAAAAAAATCAGGGCAAGAATAAGCAGCATGGGGGACAGATCAAGCCCGCCGCCAAATATCGGCACCACCCTGCGGATGCGGGAGAGCACCGGTTCGGTGATTTCATGGAGAAAACGGACGATGGGGTTGTAGGGGTCGGCGTTCACCCAGGAAATAATGGCCCGGCCGATGATGACCCACATGTAGGCGCTCAGGGCAAAGTCCACCAAGGTGGCCAGGGCGCCCAAAAAATTACCGATGACAAACATAACAAACCTCTATTGGTGAAAAAAATATGCAACCGGGTTGCGCTGCCTCGCGAAAAAGCCCGGCCAGGTTACAAGGTTACAGGGCGATGATGCGGTCAGCCACGGCGATGATCTCCAGGCTGGCCTTACTCTCCGGCGCACCCAGCAGAAAAGGCTTCTGCTGGCGGATGCCCATGGAGACATTCTTGTCGTGCGGCATGGCGCCCAGGGCCAGGGGGGTGATCTTCAGGAAGCGTTCGAGAACCATGCTCATATTGGCAAAGACATCCTGGCCTTCTTTTTTGGATTGTACACTGTTTATGAGCAGGTGAAAGCGCTTTCTGTCGTGGCGGGAGTTGAGCACCTTGATCAGGGCGTAGGCGTCGGTGAGCGAGGTCGGGTCCGGGGTCAGGATGACGATATTCTCCTGGCTCCAGGTATTGAACCACAGCACCGAATCGCCGATTCCGGCCGCAGTGTCGATCAAAACGTAGTCGAAGCGGTCGATGATCTCTTCCAGGCTGGAGGTGAGAAATGCCTGCTCTTCGTAGGAGAGGTTGGCCATCTCCGGTACGCCCGAGCTGGCCGGCAGGACATGAAACCTCGGGTTGATCTCCACCAGGGAGCTTGCCAGCTCACGCCCCTCTTCAATGGTTTCCCGGATGGTGTGGCGGACGTTGAGCCCCAGCACCACATCCACATTGGCCAGCCCAAGGTCGCCGTCGATGAGCAGGACGGATTTGCCTTTTTGGGAAAGGGCGGTGGAGACATTCACCGAAAAGGAGGTCTTGCCGACCCCGCCTTTGCCGCTGCTGATACAGATGATTTTCGGAGAGCGCTTGGTTTTCGCGGTCATGGACGATTTTCCTCTGCAAAAAGCTGTAAGTGTGACGGACGCCTCAAAAGGGTGTCCGTTAAAGCTACCAACAAATTACGCCGCCATCCCTGCCGCACGCGGCGAGGCTTTGCGCGGTTGCATCCACAACTGGGCGCGTTCTTCCACGGTCACCTGGCAGGAATCCTCGACCCGCGCGGCGGCGCTTTGGCAGATGGCATCGTTGCCCATCTTGGCGGCGCGGGCCAGCTCGGCCTCGGCCAGAGCCAAAAATTGATCCGGGGGGATGGTCTCATAGGCATGGCACACGGCAATGCCCAGGGCCAGGCTTGTGCCCTTGCTGAAAGCACCAGTGCGCAGAATAGTCCGGATCTCTTCGGCCCGTTTTCTTGCCTTGCCCACCGATGCGCCCGGCATGATCAGGGCCAAGCCGTTTTTTTGAAAGCCGGAGAGCAGATCCCCAGGATGCAGATAGGGGGCAAGCGCTGTAGCCGCCTGGCCGGCCAGGGTGGTGGCTCCGGAAAGCGAGATCAGGAGAAGGGCGCAGGGCAATCGGGTCTGCTGGACCTGGACAAGCTCCATTGCCAGCTGCTGGCGGAGCCAGGCGAGGTCCGGGAGTTTCCCCTCGGGGCTACCGGCCGAAGCCGTCCGGGGCTGGTCGGGAAAACGGAGCCCTGCCAGGGCGGAACTTAGCTCCGACGCGGGAATATCGTTGCCGACAAAGAGCAGACCCAGGGGGGCAGCTCCTTTGCCGGGAAGCCTGATGGTCCGCACGGGGTGGAGGCGGGCCTGGTCTTCCAGGCTGCGGTACAGCTGGGCGGTATCCGAGATGGTTTTCCTGCTCATGCCACCCTGCTGCCCGGAGCGACCGGGCCGGAAAGGGCGGAAAGCACCAACCGGTCGCCCTCCTTGGCGGCCAGAACCATGCCGTGGGAGGCCACGCCCATCAATTTGGCGGGTTTGAGGTTGGCGACGATGATCACCTGGCGGCCCACCAGCTCTTCCGGCTGGTAATGCTGGGCAATGCCCGCCACGATGGTGCGCTCCTCCGGGGCCTTGACCGTCAGCTTGAGGAGGCGGTCGGACTTGGGGATCTTTTCAGCAGCGATGATCTCCGCCACCCGCAGTTCCAGCTTCTGAAAGGCGTCGAAGGTGACAAGCCCTTCGGCTTCGGGCGCGGTCTCGGTGGCGGGGGCTTTTGCTGCGGCTGGTTCTTTCATGGCTTTGGTTTTTTGCGGTTGAGTTTTTTCTTTTTCTTCCCGTTGCAGCCTGGGGAAAAGCTGCGCCCCTGGGGTGATGGGGCTACCCACCACGAGCCTGCCCCAGACCCCGCAGTCATTGAGATTGGTTTCACCCGTCACGCCCAAAGCCTCGGCCATCTTGGCCGCGGTTTCCGGCATGATGGGGTGCAGGGTCAGGGTGATGAGCCTCAGGGTCTCCAGCAGGGTGTAGAGCACCGTGCCCAGGCGGTCAGCCTGCTGCGGATCCTTGGCCAGCTCCCAGGGCTGGGTGGTGACGATGTATTTGTTGGCCCGGCTGATCACCTCCCACACCGCAGCCAGGGCCCGGTGGAAGGCAAAATGGTCCAGATGCTCGCGGTAGTGGGTCAGCATGGCCAGGGCCGCTTCGGCCAGTTCCCGGTCTTGCTCCGAAGGCGCGCCCGGCTGCGGAACCGTACTGGCCGCGAAGTTCTTCACCATGGTCAGCGAACGGGAAAAGAGGTTGCCCAGATCGTTGGTCAGGTCGGAGTTGTGCCGGGCCACCAGGGCCTCGTGGGAAAAACCGGCGTCCAGGCCGAAGGACATCTCGCGGAGCAGGAAGTAGCGCACCGAATCCGCGCCGAATTCCGCCACCAGCTCGCCGGGCCGCACCACGTTGCCCAGGCTCTTGGACATCTTGGTCTCGTTCATGTTCCAGTAGCCGTGGACATGCAGCCGCTTGTAGGGCTCAAGCCCCATGGATTTCAGCATGGTGGGCCAGTAGATGGCGTGGGGCTTGAGGATATCCTTGGCGATGACATGCTCGGCCGCTGGCCAGTAGCGGGTAAAATCCTGGCCTGCCGGGTAGCCCAGGCCGGAAAGGTAGTTGATCAGGGCGTCGAACCAGACATAGGTGACAAAGCGGCTGTCAAAAGGCAGCGGGATGCCCCAGGTGAGCCGGGTGGTGGGCCGGGAGATGCAGAGATCCTCCAGGGGCTCCTTGAGGAAGGAAAGCACCTCGTTTCGGTAGCGCTCCGGGGTGATGAATTCCGGGTGCTTGGTGATATGGTCGATGAGCCATTCCTGGTACTTGCTCATCCGGAAAAAATAATTCTGTTCGCTGATCCGCTCCGGTTCGGTGAGGTGGTCCGGGCACTTGCCGTCCACCAGTTCCTTTTCGGTGAGGAACTGCTCGCACCCCTTGCAGTAGAGGCCGGTGTACTCGCTGAAATAGATGTCGCCCCGGTCGTACACCTGCTGGAGAATCCCCTGCACCACCGCCATGTGGGCCGGGTCCGTGGTGCGGACAAAGGTGTCCGGCGCGATGGAGAGCCCCGGCCAGGCCGCCTTGAACATGGCGCTGATTGTGTCCACGTATTCCTTTACGGAAACCTCGGCGTCCGCCGCGGCATGGACGATCTTGTCGCCGTGTTCGTCGGTGCCGGTCTGGAAGCGGACATCCTTGCCGAGCAAGCGCTGGTAGCGGCAGACGGTGTCCGCCACCACTGTGGAATAGGCATGGCCCAGGTGGGGCTGGGCGTTGACGTAAAAGATCGGGGTGGTGAGGTAATAGGCGTTCATTGGGCTGGCCCTTCCGGGGCTTTGTGGTGTCTGGGCTTTTTTCTTCTGGGCTGGGCTTCCTGCTGCTCCGTGGCTTGAGGCTGGGCCTGGGCTTGGGGCTGGCCTTGCGCGGGTTGTGCTGCCCTGGCCTGGCTCCACTCTTCCTTGGTGAGGATGATATTTCTTTCCTGGCCTTCCAGCCAGGAGACCTCCAGGGTTTCCTCCAGGGCGTTGACCTTGATGATCTTGTAATTTTTCTCGCCTACGGTGATGGTTTTGCCCGGTTTGGGCATCCGTTTCCGCATGGCGTGGTAGGTTTCGTACTCATAGGTGAGGCAGCAGAGCAGCCGGTTGCAGATCCCCGAGATCTTGGCCGGATTGAGGGGCAGCCCCTGCTCCTTGGCCATCTTGATGGAAACCGGGGCAAAGTTTTTCAGGTACGACGAGCAGCAGAGCTCCCGGCCGCAGCAGCCGAGGCCCCCGATCATCTTGGTCTCGTGGCGGACCCCGACCTGGCGGATCTCCACCCTGGTGCGGAACTCCTGGACCAGATCCTTGACCAGCTCGCGGAAGTCAACCCGGGTGTCGGCGGTGAAGAAGAAGATGATCTTGCTGCCGTTTAAAAAACGCTCCACCTTGATGAGCTTCATGGGCAAGCCATGGGTGGTGATGAAACGGGTGCAGACCCCGAAGGCCTCCTGCTCGCGGTCAAGCAAGCGGGCGAACTTTTCCGTTTCGTCGCGGTTTCCCCGCCGGACGATCAGGTGGCTGCCCAACCGCTCCGGCTCGGTCCTGCCTGGGCAGGGCAGGGTTTTGCCATGGACCGTGGCCGGCTCCAGGCCGTGTTCGGTCTGGACCATGACCAGCTCATTGACCTTGAGGTTCTGGATGCGGGAGACGGCGGAGAAAAACTGGTCCCCTGGCCGGAACTGAATGGTGTAGCAGGTTTCCGGCGCATTGTGCTGGTCTTCGTGCACCAGCTCTTCAGCAGGAGGTGTTTCCGGGGTTTCGTTCATGTATTGCGCTCAAACAGCCCGCAGGCTGGAAAATAGTAATGTTCTTGGAGTGTAAATGTTCTGCAGTGTCACAGATGCGAGGAAGAGGTCTGCGAAGTGTGCTATTGCACATGAGCAGGCCGATGACAAAGCAGATGTGGCGCTGCGGAACATTTACAAAAGGCGATCATACCATTAAAGCAGACCAAAGAAAAGTACTTCGCACACCGCCGTGGGGTTGCAGTTTCTTGCCAGTTGTTTCCGGGCCGCATCCAGTAGCCGCAGCCGCTCGGAGAGCTGGGTGCCGGACCAGCGGCGGCAGGCGGCCGGGAAGGTGGGGCTCAGATCGTGGTTGATGATCTTGCTCGGCGCGCCATGGCCGAAGAGGAGAAGATCATGGAGCCAGGTGGTGAGCAGCTCCAGAAGTTCGCCCAAATCCTCCTTGAGCTTGGCCGCTGATTCGGCGAGTTCGCCAAGTGCCTGGATCGCGGCCGGGGTGTCCGGCTCAAGGCGGAGCAGCTGGGTGACAATTTCCTTTCGTAAGCCCAGCAGATCCTTGGCCAGCAGAAGTCTGGCGCGGCCCAGGCTGCCTTCGGCCATGGCCGCCAGGGTGGCCGCGCTCTCCGGCTCCAGGCCGGATTCTTCCGCCAGGATTTTCGCCACCTTATCCTGGGGGAGCGGAAAAAAAGGCACGGTCTGGCAGCGGGAGAGGATGGTGGGCAAAATAACCCCCGCCTCGTCAGCGGTGAGGATCAGCATGGTCTGTCCGGGCGGTTCTTCCAGGGTCTTGAGCAGGCTGTTGGCTGCCTCCCGCCGCATGGTGTGGATATCGCAGAGCAGCACCACCCGGAGCTTCGCCTCAAGGGGAGGGAAGGCCAGGGCTTTTTTGAGTTCGCGCACCTGGTTGATCTTGATCGCCGCGCCATCCGGCTCGATCACGAGAAAATCCGGGTGGCTGCCTGCCTGAAACTTGAGGCAGGATGGGCAGCGACCGCAGGGCTCGTGACCCGCCGGGGTGTGGCAGTTGAGAGCGGCGGCAAAGGCGCGGGCCAAGGTTTTTTTGCCGACCCCCATGGCCCCTTTGAAGAGCAGGGCGTGGCTCAGCCGCTCTTGTGTCACGGCGCGTTGCAACAGGTTCTTGGCCTTGTTTTGCCCGATGATTTGGGCAAAAGAAAGGACGATGTTTTCCTGGGACTGTTTCATCCCCGTATCATAAAGGCGCCCGGTGAAAGGCGCAAGGTGAAAGGCAGGGAAGAAACGAAGCAGGTCTCAGCAGGGCGCTGGCAGAGGCAGGCAAAGGAAAAAGTTCTTTTTGTAGAGGCAACGCAATTTCCTGCGGAAAAAAGTGTGGTTTAATGATAGGTTGAGTGCTTATTTGTTTTCGCCGTTATTTGTGCATACACAATTTTAGGATACGACCATGGGAACGACAGTTAGCCAATTATACCGCGCCATTGATGGCATTCGTGAATACTGTTTCAATATCGAAAGCACCTCCCCCCTGGCCGCCGCCGAGCTGGACCGGCTCCGGCTGGTGCTGGCGGACGGCTTTTTGGCCGCAACGGTCACCGATACCCCCAATCTTGCAGGAGAGCGGGTGGTGGAGCTGGGGCCGCGGCTTAATTTTGCCACGGCCTGGTCGTCGAACCTGGTCTCCATCTGCCGGGCCATCGGCCTTGATGCGGTGACCCGGGTGGAGCGCTCCCGCCGCTTTCTGGTGGATGCGGGCGATGATCTTGCCGCCTTTGTCGCGGCCAACCACGACCGGATGACCGAGTGCCAATACCTGGCGCCGCTCATCACCTTTGAAACCGGGGTGACCCCGGAGCCGGTGTATGAAATCGACCTCATCGGCCAGGGGCCGGACGGGCTGCTTACAATCCCCGGCATCTCCATGGACGAGTGGGACCGGAATTTCTACTACGACTACTTTGTCACCAAGCACAAGCGCAACCCCACCATCGTCGAGATCATGGATCTCAACAACGCCAACTCCGAGCATTCCAGGCACGGCTTTTTCAGGGGCAAGCAGATCATCGACGGCGTAGAGCAGAAGAGCAACCTGTTCCAGCTGGTCACCGACACCCTCACCGCCCATCCCAAGGGCAGCGTCATTGCCTTTAAGGACAACTCCAGCGCCGTTGAGGGGCACACAATCACCACCCTCATCCCGAATGAGCCCGGCGCGCCGTCCCCCCTCTCCGCCCAGGAGGTGGTCTACCATGTGCTGCTTACCGCCGAGACCCATAACTTCCCCACCGGGGTTGCCCCCTTCCCAGGAGCCGAGACCGGCACCGGCGGCCGAATCCGCGACGTGCAGGGCACCGGCAAGGGCGGCTTTGTCATGGCCGGGACCGCAGGCTACTGCGTGGCCAACCTCCATATTCCCGGCTATGACCTGCCCTGGGAGAACCGCTACGAGTGCCCGGACAACCTGGCCTCGGCCTTGACCATCGAGATCGAGGCATCCAACGGCGCCTCGGATTACGGCAACAAATTCGGCGAGCCCCTGGTTTTGGGCTTTACCCGCTCCTTTGACCTGCGTCTTGAAAATGATGAGCGGTGGGGCTTCTTGAAGCCCATCATGTTCACCGCCGGGGTGGGCCAGATCGATGCCCGCCACACCGCCAAGGCTAAGGAGGAAAAGGGCATGCTCATCGTTCAGGTAGGCGGTCCGGCCTATCGGGTGGGTTTTGGCGGCGGGGCCGCTTCCAGCATGCTCCAGGGCGAGAATGTTTCCGAGCTTGATTTCGATGCAGTCCAACGCGGCGATGCCGAGATGGAGCAGAAGATGAACCGGGTGATCCGGGCCTGCAACGAGATGGGCGACAAGACCCTGATCGACGTGATCCACGACCAGGGCGCGGGCGGCCCGGCCAATGTATTGAAAGAGCTGGTGGAGAAATCCGGCGGCCGCATCGAGATCCGCAATATCCGGGTGGGCGACCCCACCATGAGCGTGCTGGAGATCTACGTGGCCGAGTACCAGGAGCGCAACGGTTTCCTGATCCGGCCCGAGAATATCGAAAAATTCCAGGGTATCTGCGCGAGGGAAAAGGTGGCCTGCGAGGTGCTGGGAGAGGTGACCGGCGATCTCCGTTTTGTGGTGCATGACGCACAGGATGGCTCCACCCCGGTGGATATCGAGCTTAACGAGTTGTTGGGCAATGTGCCGGTCAAGACCTTTACGGATAACCGCCGCCAGCCGGGGCTTAAGCCCCTGGTGGTGCAGGATCTTAGTGTAAAGGATGCCCTGCACAATGTCCTGCGTCTGGTTTCCGTGGGCTCCAAGCGGTTTCTCACCAACAAGGTGGACCGGGCCGTGACCGGGTTGATCGTGCGGCAGCAATGCTGCGGCCCGCTGCAGTTGCCGGTGAGCGACGTGGCGGTTTTGGCGCAGAGCCATTTTGCCAAGTCCGGGGTGGCCACGGCCATCGGCGAGCAGCCGATAAAGATGCTGGTAAGCCCGGCGGCCGGAGCGCGGATGGCGGTGGGCGAGGCGTTGACCAATCTGGTCTGGGCCAAGGTGGTTGATCTTGAGCAGGTCAAATGCTCGGCCAACTGGATGTGGGCCCCCAAGCTCGAAGGCGAGGGCGCGGCCATGTACGACGCGGCCCTGGCCATGCGCGAGGCCATGATCGGCGTAGGCATCGCCGTGGACGGCGGCAAGGACAGCCTGTCCATGGCCACCAAGGTGGGCAAGGAAACGGTCAAGTCGCCCAGGGAGCTGGTGATCTCGGTGTACGGCGCCGTGGCGGATATCGGTAAGGTGGTGAGCCCGGACATCAAACAGCCCGGCTCCACCCTGCTGTTCGTGGATCTGGGCGAGGGCAAAAACCGGCTCGGCGGCACGGCCCTGGCCCAGACCCTGGGCAAGCTCGGCAACGAATCGCCGGACATGGACAACCCGGCCCTGGTCAAACAGGGGTTCTGCGCGGTGCAGGAGCTGATCGACAAGGGGCTGATCGCCGCAGGCCACGACCGTAGCGACGGCGGGCTCATCACCACCGTGCTGGAGATGGCATTTTCCGGCAACTGCGGCCTGGATCTGGCCATGACCGGCACGGCTTCTGCCATTGAAACACTCTTCAGCGAAGAGCTGGGGCTGGTGCTGGAATGCGCGGCCGGACAGGAACAGGCAGTGCAGGATATCCTCGCCAAGTACGGGGTGCCTGTTGTCTTGCTCGGCGCAACCACCCCGGCCAAGGAGATCCGGCTCCGCTATAACGGTGCGATGGTGCTTGCCGAGGACATGCGGGTTCTGCGCCAGTGGTGGGAGGAGACCAGCTATCAGCTGGAACGGCTCCAGATCAAGCCCTCCTATGCCGACGAGGAGAAGCAAAATATCTACGACCGCAAGGGCCCGGCCTACCATTTAAGCTTCACCCCGAAAAAAACCGCACCCGAGGTGCTGGCGAAAACGAACAAACCCAAGGTCGCCATCCTGCGCGACGAGGGCTCCAACTCCGACCGGGAGATGAGTTCGGCTTTTTATGCTGCGGGTTTTGAGCCCTGGGACGTGACCATGACCGACCTGCTGGACGGACGCATCACCCTGGACGGTTTCCGGGGCCTGGCTGCGGTGGGCGGCTTCTCCTACGCCGACGTGCCCGAGTCCGCCAAGGGCTGGGCCGCCACCATCCTGTTCAACGACCGGCTCAAGGGGATGTTTCAGGCCTTTTACGACCGGCCCGACACCTTTACCCTGGGCATCTGCAACGGTTGCCAGCTTTTCGGGCTGCTGGGCTTGGTGCCTTGGCAGGGGCGGCTCCCGGCCGAGCAGCAACCCCGCTTCATCCACAACCTTTCAGGCCGCTTCGAATCGCGCTGGGTCACGGTCAAGGTGCTGCAAAGCCCGGCCATGATGCTCAAGGGCATGGAGGATTTGACCTTCGGCATCCACGTGGATCACGGCGAAGGGTTCCTCCACTTCCCCGATCCGGCCATCAAGGCGCAGGTGCTGGCAGGCAACCTTGCCACCCTGGCCTATGTGGACGACGCAGGCCAGCCCACCGAGGCGTACCCCCTCAACCCCAACGGCTCCCCCGGCGGCCTCACCGGCCTCTGCTCGCCGGACGGTCGCCACCTGGCCATGATGCCGCATCCGGAGCGGGCCTTCCTGCCCTGGCAATGCCACTGGCTGCCCGAGGAGATGAAGCAGCTTGAGGTCTCGCCCTGGCTGAGGATGTTCCAGAATGCCTATGAATGGTGCATGAAATAGCCAAAAGATTTACAGCTAAGCGCTGAAATGGTATATCGATCTGCGATTGAGTCCGCTTGCCGCCTGCGCACGCAAGCGATTTTGTGTAATCTTCTTGATGGGACCGAATTATGATGAAGCGAGTGGGAATTTTGGCGTTTTGCGTGATGATTTCCAGTATCTCTACCCCGGCATTGGCCGATGGCGTGGATGGCAAGGCCGTACTTGGCGGGGCCATCGGCGGCGCGGCCGGCGCGGCGGTTGGCTCGGCAGTGGGCGGGAAAACCGGCGCCATTGTGGGGGCCGGCTTAGGCGGCGCGGCTGGTGCTGCGGTTGCCACCTCGGACAGCAAACCGAAGGAAAAGGTGGTGTATGTCCATGATGACGATCACCATGACAATGGCCGTCATCTGGGGCAGAAGAAGCACCGCAAGGGCCACGGGCATGATTGATTAGCGGGATTGGTTTACCGTTCGCGGTGAGCCTGTCGAACCGCGGTTGTTGGCCTTCGACACGCTCAGTCTGAACGATTGACACAAGAAAGGGGCATCTCGCTGAGAGATGCCCCTTTCTTGTGTCGGCGTGGCAGACCGGGGTTTACAACCCGAACAGCGTGCGCTGGCGCGGGTCCACCCCGTTGTCCTGGCCCTGATCCAGGGAGGAAGAACCATCATCCCCTCGATGCCCCTTGACAAAGAGGAACCGCTCCAGATTGCGTTGGAACTCGGTCCATTGATACCCCTCGCCCTTTGCCTGCCCAGCCAACCGGTCCAGGTAGTTGATCTTGGCGTCCAGGTCGTCCAAAAAATTCAAGGCAAACGCCTCCTGCATCATGGGCAGGGAGGGTGAGCCGAACTCATACCGGCCGTGATGGCTGAGGATCAGATGTTTGAGCCGGTCACCCAGTTCTTCCGGAAAGCCGGAGATGGTGTTGATTTTTTCCTGAATCATCTCGATCCCAAGAACCATGTGCCCCACCAGCCTCCCCCGGTCCGAATATTCAAAGGGGAAGGAGTCGAAGCTGAATTCCTTGAGCTTGCCGATGTCGTGGAGAAGCGCCCCGGCCAGGAGCAGGGAGCGGTCCAACCCGGGGTAAAGCCCGCTGACGCTGTCCGCCAGCCGGGCCACACCCAGGGTGTGTTCCAGCAACCCGCCCACATAGGCATGGTGCATCGCTTTGGCCGCCGGCGCTTTTTTTATGGCGGCCATGAGCTTGCGCTCCCCGAACAGGGAAAGGAGCAGCTCCTTCAAAAAAGGGTTCTCCACGCTGCCGGCCAGCTTGACCAGCTCCTTGGTCATCTGGTTGACGTTGCCCTTGGTGGATGGGACAAACAGGGCCAGGTCGACCTCGCTTTCCGCAACCCGGCTGAGGGAGTCGATCCGGAGCTGGAGGATGCCCTTGTACGCCTGGGCCTGTCCGGAAACCAAAACAATGGCCCCGGCCGGGCAGTCTCCCATGAGCTGCTCGGCATTCTCCCACACCCGCCCGGAGATCTCCCCGCTGGCATCCATCAGGACCAGACTCAAGTAGGGCTTGCCAGCCTTGGTCTCGCCCCGGTTCATCTCGCGGACCAGGAAAAGGTCGTGGATTATCTGGCCGTCGGTAATCTCTTTTATCTGGATGTTTTTTTTGGCTGTTGTCATGGAATCATTGAATCAGGAGCAGCTATTGAAGGGCAAGGGGTAATTGCTTGTTTACAGGCGGGCGTCAATTTTCTGGTTTAATTGCTTCCATGAAAGAATTCTTTCGTCAGCCGTCATGAGCGTGGCTTCATTCTCAATGGCTGTGGCAACAATCATGCGGTCGGCGGGATCACCGTGAAACAAGCGCAACTGGCCTGCCTGAATCGTCGTTGTGCCGCGCAGGGGGATTTCAAGCAACCCGGCTTGCAGCAGCTCAAAGCGCCATTCTGCAAGTTCCGTCTGCATGGTCAACCGTTGTTTTTCAATCAGCATGGCAACCTCCCAAAAACTGATGGTCGCAACGCCAAGCTGGCTGTTTGCCAGGGATTCGTTGATGGTTTGCAGCGCTGTTTTTCCCAGCCGGGGATTTCCTTCGTCCAGCCAGACAAGAACATGGGTGTCAAGAAGCAGCATTATTCGGCATCCCAGGCAATATCCAGCGGGGCAATCAGGTCGTCCTTGCTCGCTATTTTCCCTTTGTGCAGCCCGAAAAGAGTTGTCGGCGGTGTTCGATACGGCTTGAGGATGGAGACGGGTTTCCCATTCTTGGTGATCACGATCTCTTCACCCGTCTGGTTCACTTCATCCATGAAATGCAAACATTTTGCCTTGAATTCCGAAGCATTGACTGTTTGCATGTCTTCACCCTTTTCTTATCTTGCGGATAACATGACTATAGTCATCACCATGGTCATATACGAGCTTTTTTGTGGGGGAAATATTGTGCCCCCTAAGGGAAGGATATGTCCCAATTTTCTGTTTGGGCAACTGGTCTTTCTCATAACATCTGGCCGGTTGCCAGAACCTCAGTGCCCACGGATTGTGTTGGCGAGCCGGGTTAGTAATGATACCGTGCTTGGAGAAAATCCACTCGCTCATCGGTCACCAGATAGACAATTCGGTGTTCCTGCGTTAACCGCCGGGACCACATGCCCGGTGCGAGGTATTTTAATGGTTCTGGTTTACCGATACCAAGGAAAGGGTCGCGCATGATCGCCTCAATAAGGGTGAAGGCACGCAAGGCAACTTTTCGTTCTGTTTCCACCCAGTGTCGGAGGTCGTCACGAAATTCAGGATGAAACACGGCGACTTTGGAGCTTTTGTCGCTGGCGGGCGGGATTTTTTTCACTCAAACCCCAGTTTATTTTTGAGTGTTTGCGGTGATTCGGCTCGTCCCTCCCGATTCAATGCCCGTTCCAAAGCGGAAAGAAGCCGCCGGGCATTCTCTGGGGATCGCAAGAGGTGGGCGGTTTCCTGGAGGCTTGCAAGCTCATCGGCGGCAATAAGGGCCACGTCTTCGGCTCCACGCCGCTGGATGATGATGGTTTCCCGATTTGTTGTCGCGGCATCGCAAAGTCCGGCGAATCGGGCGCGCGCATCGGTGTAGGTAGTCTGGATTGGCATGGTATTCTCCCTCATTGTTTACGTACAGGAATAGTGTACATTATGGGAGGGGTTCCGTCAAGCCAGACCGGATATGGATTCTGATCGATGGGGCTAGTGTCGGGCAAAGGACTATCGAGGTGGGCGTTTTTTCTTCGCAACGCGTACGACCTGGAGATGGGGCGGTTTCCATTCGAGTGTGAAAATCGGACCGATATCGGGGATCGCCGAGAGATATTCCGGGACAAGATCAGCCAAGGCTGCAGGAGGCGTCCCTTTCATTTTTTCGTAGCGACGGATGGCTTCTAGAACCGTAACCGCTTTTTCAAACGCGGCAATTTCCTCTGCATACCGTTTTTTTACCTGGTCATCTTTTTCTGAAGCATATAGGCCCTGCAGTCCTATCAGCGCAGCGTAAATATTCCCTCCCTCCGCCGAGAGGATGTTTGCCAGGTGCTCTAGCATGATGGGTCCATTGGGTTTTTTAGCGGCAAGATGAAAGAGCTGCGCTGCCTCCAATGGCTCGTCAAGGTAATAAAAATGGTTAAAGCCGACAAAAAAAGGCAGGACAAAGTTGTCTGGCAGGGCGGTCATCCCTTGGCTGATCACGCCGTTTGCATACCGGGCATATTCATTGTTGATATGGGGCAGGGTTGCCTGGCAGAGAAAATAAGTGTCGATGAACTGTGGATGCAACGCGGCTGCGGCGTTAAGGCGCCGCGAGAGGGGTTCGGCATAATCAAGGGGTTTGCTCGGTTTATAGCTCAGCCCGCCGTAAAAGACGCTGGCCTTGATGAACTGCATTTCCCCGCCAAGCTGCCTGAGATAGCCGAGAGCGATTTTCTGGATCGCCGGGGGCAGGGGATGGGCAAGCTGGTGGCTGCCCTCGGCAAAGCGGGCTTCCTGAAGGGAAAAGAGCGCCCCGTAGCAGAGCAATAGAAGCACGAATAACGGCGCCCTGATGCTCATTGCAGATCCCGGCGCTGGTATACAAGGCAGGCAAGCCAGAGAAAGAGGCCGATGTAGGAAGCGGTCAGCCCGAAATTCAGCGCGATCAGGGCAAGGTCGGGCAACTGCTCCGCCGAGGCGATCATGTTTTTAAAATCCAGCCGGTCAAAATCTGGGAAAACTGCGGTCAGCCAGCGCAGCAATCCTTCCATCACAGGTTGCGCTCCCTCCTGGGCCGCTCTTTGGCTCATCGCCTCCCGCACCACTGGCAGGCCGGAGCAGATGGCGTAAAAGGAAAGGGAGATGAGCAGCACCGGGAAGCTGCCCCGTACCAGGCCGGAGAAAAGAAGGATCACGGCAAGCAGCATCAGCTCCATGGCCACCAGACCGAACCAGGCCAAAAGATAAAACAGGATGTTGAACTGCTCGAAATACTCCGGAGGCACCATCTGCTTGATCAGCAATAGGGTTGCGTAGCCCAGGCCGCCCAAGAGCAGGTTGAGCAGGAAAAGCAGGGCGGCAAGCCCGGCGAAGATGCCGAGCACATACTCCCCGCGGGAGATCGGCCGGGCCAGCAGGGAATAGATGACCTTGCGTTCCTCGTCCAGCGCGATGGCCTGCACTCCGTGAAAAAAAAGCAGGATACAGCCAGAAAGCCAGGCGATGGAAAGGATGAAGTCCGCCGAGGCCCGGCCGATGTCGCGGGGGATGAAGTCGAAAAAAAGCAGCGCTCCGGCCTGGGCCGCCACGGACAGAACGATAAGCCCCATGAGCGCGTGACGGCGCAGGCCGTCGAGCAGAACCAGGCGGGCCAGGGCCGCGATATGTTTGATCGGGTTAAGCATGGTCGCTCACCTCCCGGACCAGGCTGAGATAGCCGTCCACAAAGGCGGGACAGCCCTGCTGTTCCGCAAGGTCGTGGGGCGGGCCTTCAAAAAGCTTGCGTCCCTGGTGCAATACCAGCACCCGGTCCACCAGCCGGTCCACATCTTCGAGGATATGGGAGCAGAAAAGGATGGTCCTTCCTTGGCTTTTCAAATCGGTGATCAGGGCGAGGATATCGGCCCTGCCGATGGGGTCCAACCCGCTCATGGGCTCGTCCAGAATCAGCAACTCCGGGTCGTCGAGCAGGGCGATGGCAAAGTTGGCCCGCTGCTGCATGCCCTTGGAGTAATTGCGCAACGGTCGTTTGCGCGCCTCCCACAGCCCCAGGCGGCGCAGCCATTTTTCCGAGGCTGCCGCGACCTCCGAAGGCGCCATGTCGCAGGTGCGGCCGGTGAAACGCAGCATGTCCAGCACGGTGAGGTTCGATGGGAAATTGGCGGTTTCAGGCAGGTAGCCGATGCGGCGCCGGATTGCCGGGTTAGCTGGCAGGCCGCCAAGCAGCGAGATAGAACCGCTGTCCGGCCGGATGAAGTCCATCAGCAGCTTGATGGCCGTACTTTTGCCTGCCCCGTTGGCGCCGATAAGGCCCAGGGTTTCTCCCCGGGAGACAGAAAAAGAGATGGAGGCAAGTGCGGTATGAGCTGTGGACGCAAGCTCTTTCGCATAGGTCTTTGAAACGGTATCAAATGTAATCATGCGGAAATGTTACAAGACCGGCAAAAGAAATCAAATGAAAATCTCGAAATCTGGACACCCCATGAAATATTCTGGCCTATAGCTCGTGGTGCACTTGCAATTTGAATCCACCCGTCCCGGTGTGCCCCAGAGATAGGCTTGGCTGATTACTGATGAAAACGCGATTTATGGACAGAACTAGCTAGGGATATAAGGAACGTGGAGGATAAAATCCGACGGCCCCCCTGAAGGGAGCCCGTCGGATTATGTCAAAGATACAGGTAATATTACAGTGCGGTCCAAGGGGCTGCACCAAATTCGTTGGCCCCGCTAACAGCAGCAGGGACATCAGCAAGTAGCAACGTGTAGGTGTCTGACCCAAAGGTGGCAGCAGTTGCAGCCCAGTAGGTTGCCGTGGCATCGCTGTCGACACCAAAGGCGCGGGTACCGTTGACATGCTTGGCAACACCTGTATAGGCTACGCCTGTAGCATCATTTTTCACACCCATGGTTACGCCATTACTCAGGCCGATATTCAACCCCTGTCCCGCAACGCCAGTCGCAACAAAATGAGTGGCAGCGGCGGCAGGGCCGAGCAAGGCCACATTAGCGGTGCCAACGGCAGTGTCAGCGGCGGTGTAGCCAAAGCGGCGCCAGTCGTTGAACATGGTTGCCTCGGTTTTTTGAACATTCACGGCATCGCTGGTTGCTGCTGAACTGAAGGCCCGCTGCCGATACGCCGCGAACTGCGGGATGGCGATGGCCGCCAGGATACCGATGATCGCGACAACGATCATCAACTCTACGAGGGTAAAACCTTTTTGGTTCTTCATGATACGCTCCTTTGTGTGTGTGGTGCCTTGCAAAATTAAAAACTTAATACGTTATATGGTCTAGCCACGGCTTGGGTCAATTCCAATTTTCATGCCAAAGCGAGGATTATTTTGAGAATTGGAATTTGTTTTTAGATTTTAGAGTGTTGTCTCGACATGCAAAAAATAATAATGAGCGGGGTGTAATCTTTTGACACATTTTGTCACAACTTCTTGACGTTGTGTGTCAGCGCGATCAGGTGTGAAGTATTTTTATGCTGAGAAAAGAAGAGGGCGTGTATGCTGGATAGATGTCGAGACTGGTTTTTCTTGTTTGCAAAACCGTGAGGAACCCAGGAGGAGAGGCATGCGGGTCTGGAATTTGAAAGTGCAGACGATTCTGGTCTTTTTTTTGGTTCTCGGGGTCGGCATGCTGTTGGTAAACGTTGTGTCCATGCAACTCTGGAAACGGCAGGCCATGGGTGCCGAGCTGGATCATGCCAGGAGCCTGCTTGCGGCTGTGGCCAGGACTCTGCTGGCGGTGGCTGGCAGGGAAGAACAGTTCAGAAACGCAATCGAGCAGATAGTGCAATCGGATGAGGCGATTGTGTGCGCCGGTGCGGTAACCGTGCAGGGCGAAATAATCAAGAGCGCGCCGGGTTGTGATGATTTTGCCAAGGCGCTTGATGGCGCCTTGGCAAACGCCAGAAATTCCGGGGACGCCTACAGCCGCCTCATTTCGCCTCCTCCGGGGGTGGGATCTGGCCCGCGCAATAACGTGATGCTGCTTGTCGTTCAGCCTTTCTCATCCCAGGATGGCGCAAGGGGCGCCATGGCCGTGGTTCGTTCCACCGGGGCGATTGATGCCCAATTGTGGGAAAATGAAAAGATCATCCTGGTCTATATGCTCGCCAATGCCGTGGTGCTGGCGGTTGTCGGCCTTTTTCGCATGGTCAGGCTTGTTGTCCGCCCACTGGAACGCCTTGCCGACCAAGCGGACACCTATTCGCTCCGGCACGGGGTTCCCCTTTTCCCCGGGCGGGAAGGCAACGAGTTTGGCCGCCTCTCCTCAAGTCTGAACCGGATGATTGCCCAACTTGATGAGGACAGGAGAGCGCTGCTGCAGAAGGTGGAGTCGCTGCGGCTGGCAAACGAGGCCCTGGAGAAGAACAGGCAGGAGATGGTCAGGGCGGAAAAGATGGCGTCCATAGGCAGATTGGCTGCCGGTCTTGCCCACGAGATAGGAAATCCGCTGGGCGTTGTCCAGGGATATCTCGATCTTCTCGGGCAAGGGGGAGTGTCGCCGGAGGAAGGAAAAGAGTATGCAAGGCGTGCGGAACAGGAAGTGTTGCGGGTGGGAAGATTGATCAGGCAATTGCTCGATTATGCTCGTCCTGCTGAGAGCATCTCTGCGTCGCTGCGGGTGGGAGCGCTGCTGGCTGAATGCATGGAGCTGTTGCGCAACGGGACCGTGCCTGCGCACATCGAGTTTTCGTTCCAACCGGAGACGGAGGAAGATTGGGTGTTGGCCGATGCCGACGGCATGCGGCAGGTTTTTATCAATTGTTTTATGAACGCAATTGATGCCGTCAGTCCTCTCCCGGCAGGGATTATAACCGCACGGTGTTGCAACGGAGAGAAGAATGGGCGGCGATATGTCTCGGTTGTTATCGAGGACAACGGCCCGGGAATTGCAAAAGAGCATCTGGAAAACGTGTTCGAGCCCTTTTTTACAACTAAGGCGCCGGGCAGAGGGACAGGGTTGGGGCTGGCCGTGTCCTGTTCCCTTGTCGAAAATTGGGGCGGCAGGATGTGGGCTGAAAGCGGCCGGGATGAAGAGGGGAGGGGCGCCGCCATCTGGATCTCGCTGCCCTTGGCCGCATCCTCGACAACGGAAAAGGGATTTGCTGACAATAGCAAGGTGGCGTGACAGGAGATGGGCATGGGTGATGCAGGACGATTGCTGATAATCGATGATGAGGAAACCATGCTGGAGATGCTTTCCATTGTCACCTCCAAGGGCGGGTATGAGGTAACCCTGGCTTGCAACGGCGAGGAAGGTCTTGCCGCTTTGGCGAAAAAGTCTTTCGACCTCATCCTGTGCGACCTGAAGATGCCTCGCCTTGACGGCCATGAGTTTCTCAAGAAAAGCAGTAAATTGGGCGTTGAAGCGCCCATTGTCATGATGTCGGCGTACGCAGCCATAGAAGATGCCGTCGCAGCGATAAAGGCCGGGGCCTATGATTTTATCACCAAGCCGTTCAAGGCGGATGAGGTGCTCCTGACCCTGAGCAGGGCTGCGGAGCATATACGTTTACGCCGGGAAAATCTCCTGCTGCGTCGGCAGATCGACGACCTGCAACGTGAGCAGGGGCTTGACGACATGGTCGGCAAGAGCAGCGTCATGGTCTCTTTTCTACAGACAGTAGCCAAGGTGGCGCAATACGACACCACGGTGCTGATCACCGGCGAATCCGGCACCGGTAAGGAGCTGGTGGCGCGGGGGATTCACCACAAAAGCGGCCGGGCCGGCAAGCCGTTTCTTGCCGTCAACTGCGGCGGGATGCCGGCAAGCCTACTGGAGAGCGAGCTGTTCGGATACGTGAAAGGCGCTTTTACCGGGGCGGAAAAAGACCGCAACGGCATCTTCCAGGAGGCGAATGGCGGCACCCTTTTTCTGGATGAGATCGGCGAACTTCCCCCCGAGGCACAGGTGAAGCTGTTGCGGGTTTTGCAGGAGCGGGAGGTCCGCCCCGTCGGGGGTGTGCGGACGATGCGCGTCGATGTACGGGTTCTTGCCGCCACCGCCCGCAATCTGGAAGAGGAGGTGGCTGCGGGTCGGTTTCGGGAGGATCTGTTTTACCGGCTTCATGTAATCCGGCTGCATGTGCCGCCGTTGCGCGAACGCATGGAGGATATTCCGCTGCTCTGCGGACGCCTGCTTGACCGGATCGCGGCCAAACTCGACAGACAGCCCCCGGAACTGCTCCCTGCCACCCTGTCGATATTGCTTCGCCATCGCTGGCCCGGCAACGTCCGGGAGCTGGAAAATACTTTGGAGCGGGCGATGGTGCTGGCCGAGGGAAGCGTCATCATGCCGAAGCATCTGCCGGAAAATATCGTTGGGTTGGCGGAGTCATGCGGAGCTGGGATCGAAAAGGTTCTCGGCACCTACTCCCTGAAGAAGGGGCAGCGGGAAATGGAGCGCGCCCTGATCGCCCAAGCCCTGATAGCCACCGGCGGCAACAAGAGCAAGGCGGGCCTGCTGCTTGAGATCAGCTATCCTTCTTTGTTGAGCAAGATGAAGGAGTATGGGTTGTAGTGGATGTTGCATGAGGCTCGTTTGATATTGCAATGCCCCAAACAGATGCCACGGGTGTAAAGTGAATTAATATTTTTTTGCCATCTAGGCAGCGTGCTATAAAAAAAATTAACAATGCGGCTCTGCAATCCATTGTCGTATCGTCTCCGGCAGGGTTACGCCAGCACGGCATTGCCGTGCCAGAAGGGCGTTTACTCGTATTTTGTCAGGATCTTTGTGTCTCGGCACGATTCTGGCATTCTTTTTAGTTGTGTGACGAATGCGGAAGGCCTCACCCTGTGTCGATAAACGGAGAAACTAATGCAATTGTCGTGGGTTAGGAATAAATCTGGCTTCACTGTAATGGAGCTGATGATCGTTGTGGCGATTATCGGCATCCTGTCGGCAGTTGCAACACCATTTATACAGCAGGCATATGGGGTCTACCAGGCGCGCGGCGCGGCCCGTAATCTGGTGGCGCTGTTCCAGCAAGCGCGCCTGGAGGCCATTCGCTCCGGCCAAAACGTGGTGATCAACATCACGCCCGGGGCGTTCGTCCCCCAAGGGAGGGTCGGCACTGTGGTGGCCTTTGTGGACGATAATGGTGACTGGGCGCAAGCCGCGCCCGCCGAACGGTCCATTTTCAACATGCCCATGCCGAGTCGCGTCTCGCTCACCGGTGTGACCGTGCCTCAACTTGCCTTTAACTCACGGGGGCTGCCGATCAATAATGTTGGCGGTTTCGCCGGCACCACCATAAATATGGAAGGCGGCACCACGCGGCCCTTGCCTGGCGGCCTTCCTGGGCAGACAGGCTACCAGGTCGTGCTGTCCACCGCCGGATATGTCAGGTTGCGGTAGAGGATTAAACCATGCGACAAACAGAGACTATATTTTCTTTCGGTAAGGGCCAAGCCCGGTGGAGGTGTGGCGAGGGCAGCGATGGCTTCACTTTGATTGAGCTGTTGATTTCCATGGCTCTGGGCGCCATGGTTATGGCCGCAGTGTGGTCCTCGTTCGAGGCCCAGCGCCGCACCTATATCGTCCAGGATGACACCGCTTTTATGCAGCAAAACCTGCGCGCCGCAGCGGAGATGCTTGAGCATGAAATTCGCATGGCGGGTTATGATCCAAATTTTGAAGGCATTGCCGGCACCAGCAAGGGGATTACCGCCATCGGAGCGGGCACCATCACCCTCAGCTTTTGGAACGACGACAATAATGAATTCGACACGGTCACCTATACCTTGGCGGACGCATTTACCGCGGACGGGAGCAACGATGGGGATCTTGACCTGATGCGCAGCCTTAACGGCGGCGCGGTCACCCCCGTTGCCGAAAACATCGACGCCCTTAATTTCGTCATGTTGGACAGAAACGGTGCTGTTACCAACGCCCTGGCGGATGCGCGCACGGTGGAGGTTACCTTGGTGGCGCGGGCGGAGGCGACGGATCAGCGTTTTGTCAATAATATCGTATATAGCAACCTTCAAGGTACCGTGGTCCTCCCCGCGCAGGGGGACAACTTTCGCCGCCGCCAGCATCGGAGTTCGGTGCTGTGCCGGAATCTCTGGTCCTAGAAAATCAAGGTGGCGCCATGATCAGCAACAACAAGGGGTTTTCCATCGTCGAAGTTCTGATTGCCATCCTCATCCTTTCTGTGGGGATACTGGCGGCGTCCGGCATGCAAATAGGCGCTATCCAGGGGAACGCCGGCTCCTCGGAATTAAACGGCGCAATGGCCCTGGCCTCCGATCAGCTGGAAACCCTGATTGCCACACCGTGGACAGCCGCCGGAGTTCCGGTTGATGCAGGTACCCTAGGGGTTGCGGGGTTGAATGCCAGCACCGCCGCTACCGCCGATGCCAGTCCGGCTCAACCGGGAACACCGTACACCATGTACATTAACGTGGCCAGCTTGAACCCGCCGACAAACACACTCCAGCAGGTCAATGTCATCGTGACTTGGACCGGCATCCTGGGCTTCCCGAGACAGGTGAATTTTACCGGAATACGATCAGCGACGGTGTCAAAATGATCCAGAAAACGCAAGAAATGGCTCCACGAAACACAGGGGTATTCATGTATCCCCTCGGCCAGGAAGGATTCGTGCTGGTGTTCGCCATGGTCACCATGCTGCTCGTTCTGGTGATGGGGATTTTCGCCTCCCAGATGAGCACCACCGAAAGCATGATCGTCGGGGTGGAACGCATCTATAAATCAAATTTCTATCAAGCCGAAAGCACATCGATGGAGGCGGCTGAGGTGTGCGAAATGGCAACAGGTGTGCAGATGAGCATCGCGGATTTTACCACCACAGCGGCAAATCTCCCCGGCCTTGTCACAAGACAGGAATTAGTGGCGGAGCCGCTTCCGACCGCGGCAACGGGGACAGATCCCCTTCCCACCACGCAGGACGTCAAAAACAGTCCCGAATGGAATGAACCCACCGATGGCACCTCCCGCACCGTCCAACCGATTTGGTCGACCACCGTGGGGAGCCCGTTGGCCAATCTCAACGAGCGCTACATGGTCGTTTACATGGGAATCCCGGCGGAAGAATCCTTGAAATCGTCAAGCTCAAAAATACATCAATATTTTATTTACGGGCAATCACAGGCAAACAACTCGGATCTGACCATTCGGCTTGATTATCGCAAAGCATTTGAGGAAGAGGAGTAGTCGCCACACATTTGTGTCCTGTCGCATTGTCGGCCGTCACGATCCCGACGGCGCCTTTGTGGACAAAAAGCGCCAAATTCAAAAACCATCTCGACCCGCCTGCCCCAGGCAAGGAGGCTCCCATGAAATTGCATGCCCTTACCGCCACCCGCTCAGAGTCACATTTTTTCATGCTTGCCGCATGGGTAGTCACCCTCTGTTTGTTCACCGCCGGCCATGCCTGGGCGAGCCCGACCTACATCGACAACACCAGCCCGACCTTTTCCGTCACCGGCACCTGGAGTACCGTCACCGACAGCGAATCATACGGCGGCAATCATCGTGCCTCCGGCGTCGGAGCGGTGACCGCCACGTGGGCGCTGCCCGCGACTCTGCCTTCCGGGCTTTACGCGGTATGGGCAAACTGGCCAACCTCGACCTCCAACGGCACCAGCGTAACCTTCAACATCCACCACGCCACCGCCATAACCAGCAAAACCGTTAACCAGCAACTTCTCGACACAGCCTTGCTGTTTGGCAACAACTCCGCAGCTTCCGGAAATTTTCTGGGTGTCTACTGTCTTGATCCGGCCCTTGGTAATAAAATCATGCTCAGCCATACCGCCGCGGTCGGCAATCTTGCCATGGCGGACGCCATCAAGCTGGTGCCTTTCTTCGAGGCGACCGGAGGCAATCTCGACATCTCCGACGCACCGCTGGCCAGTCAGATTCCCCAAGCAACGCCCAACCTGCTGTTTGTCCTCGACGACTCGGGCAGTATGGACTGGGAGTTCCTGACCACGGAGAGTGATGGGACCTTCAACAACTACTATTACGTGTTTGATAATCCCGGGGATAACCTGTACAGCGGCATCCTGCCCTCCACAAGCAGGGGCTTGTACAAGTCGCAATGGTCCGGCTACAACAAGTTGTACTACAATCCCAAGCAGGCCTATCTCCCCTGGGTGAACCAAGCCAACGCCAACCCCAACACCCCCCGCTCACATCCCACCTCCACCGTGGATACCCAGACGTTTAACCTGGATAATGTGTATCGCTCGATAAACAGCGGAGTTGTGGGCGAAGTCATCCTGGACAACGTCGTGGCTGGTGGCTACACCTACGTTGATGGTTCCCACTTCAGCCCGGGCCAGGTGGGCACCGACGGCTCCCCCTATGGCGGCAATTATTATTATTCCACCGGAGTGGCGGGAAGCTGGGCACGTTGGACCACCCCGGCCCCCTTGCCGGCGGGCACCTACGAGGTGTATGCCCGCTGGCCCAATGCCGGCAGTTCGACGAACCGGGACAGGCTTGCCCAATATGAGGTTTTCGATGGAGGGGTCAAGCTTGGCGCAACTGCCGTACTCAGCCAGAGATACAATGCCAATACCTGGATGTCTCTGGGAAGCAAAACCTTCACTGGAGGTATCGCCTCGGTGAAGCTGACCAGATCCGGCAACCAAACCCGCACCCTGGCCGATGCGGTTCGGTTTCTACCCACCGGGGCTGGGAGCATGATCAATATCATCAACGCCCATTACTATACCTGGAACGACCTTGACAGCGACGGTACGCGCGATGCGGGGGAAGATATCTATCTGGTCAATCTCACCAATCCCATCGCCTACTACCGGTTCAACGATCTCGACAGCGACGATAACGTGGAGAACGGCGAGTTGATTTCCGTGGCGGCCGCTTCGGTTCCGGCTACCGTGCGCACCTACGCCGTGCCCACCGCCGCGGACGCCTACACGGTGGAGCGACAGAATTTCGCCAACTGGTACTCCTTTTACCGGCGTCGTGAATTGGCAGCCACGGCCTCCATCGCCAGGGTAATCAGCCAGCTCAGTGAAATACGGGTGGGAATTTACTCCATCAACAACCGCATTATCCAGCCGGTGCAGGATGTTCATGTGGGGGCCAGCGATAGTACCACTGCTCTGCTGAACACCTTGTACGCCCTGCGGTTGCAGGCAAACGGCACCCCTCTCCGGACGGGGCTCAACTACGCGGGCCGATATTTCGACAAGGACGACTCACTTGTATCAGGCACCATTGCGGGCTATGCGTCGCCAATTGCCTCGCAGGCCAATGGCGGCGCCTGCCAGCAGAATTTCACCATTCTCATGACGGACGGGTATTATAACGATCCTTCGCCTCCGAGCCCAGGCAACGTTGACGGTAATAACGGCGCTCCGTTTGCGGATGGTTATTCGAACACCCTTGCGGATGTGGCCATGCTGTACTACGAAAACGACTTGGCCGACACCGTCGAAAACAGGATTGCCGCCCCAAGCACGTACGACAACGCCACCTGGCAACACATGGTGACCTACACCGTGGCCTTGGGCGTGGTCGGCACCCTCAACCCCGATGACTACCCTGCCAGCAACAATTTCAAAAACACAAGTGGTCAATATCCGGTCTGGCCCGACCCCGCCACCAGCTCCCAGCGGAAAATCGACGACATGTGGCATGCCGCCGTTAACGGTCGCGGTGATTTTGTCAGCGCCAGTAATCCCCAGGAACTGGTGGACGGGCTGCTTGCCATGGTGGGCGGCATTTCCAACAGGGTTGGCTCCGAGGCTTCGCTGGCGCTGAACAGCGAGGGGTTGAGCGGGGATCTCACCACGGAAACGCGTCTGTATGAAACGACCTATCTCCCCACTGACTGGTCCGGCAACGTGATGGCATACAGCATCGACCCTGTGACCAAGAGGGTGGGCACGTCGGTGTGGTCCGCCCGCCAGAATCTTAAAACTTTGTTGGACAGCGGCTCCGGCACTGGATACACGAACCGGGCCATTGCCACATTCAGCGGGGCTGCGGGCATCCCATTCCGCTGGGCGTCTCTCTCCGCCGAGCAAAAGTCCGCCCTGAACAACGAAGAAATCCGACTGAATTATCTCCGTGGAGACAGTTCCCAGGAAGTGCAATATGGAGGAGCTCTCCGGAACCGCATCTGGCGTTTGGGCGACATCGTTAATTCCATGGCGGTTTTTGAAGAAAATACTACCACGACGACCAGTGACGATATGCTGTACGTCGGAGCCAACGATGGCATGCTGCATGCCTTTGACGCCAACACGGGCGATGAGGTCTTTGCCTATGTCCCCAATCTGGTGTTCAGCAACCTCGTCAGTCTCACCCAGCCCACCTACACCCACAAATTCTTTGTCAATGGCTCTCCGACCGTTAAAACCGTGAAGGGAACATCCTATCTGCTCGGCGGCCTGTTGAAAGGCGGCAAGGGATATTACTGCCTGGATGTCACGCCTGACAAGATTACCGCCATCAAAAGCGCCGCTTCCGCCGCCGATAAGGAAAACCTGCTTGCCGCCATGGTCAAATGGGAATATTCCGGCGCTTCCTGCTCCTCGCCGGATCTCGATCTCGGATACGGCTACAGCAGGCCCTACTTGCGCAAGACCAACAATCGCAGCGTGAACAGCGGGCAACCCATTGAAGGGTATATGGTGTTCTTCGGCAATGGCTACAGCAGCCCGGACGGCAGTGCCGTGTTGTATGCACTTAACCCGCTTACCGGCGAGGTCGTCAGGAAAATCGACACCCAAACCGGCCCGGACAATGGACTGTCCTCCGTGACCCTGGTGGACGTGAACGGCGATCTGCGCGAGGATTATGCCTATGCCGGCGACCTGAAGGGTAATCTCTGGAAGTTCGATCTCACCTCGAACGACCCGGCGAATTGGTCCGTGGCCTACCAGAACGGAGGCATGCCGGAGCCGGTCTTCAGGACGCCGTCCCCTGGCCAGCCGATTACTTCGGAGGTTGACGTCATGTATGCGCCGAGTCCGAAAATGTATGTCAGCAGCGGGCATGGTGTTTCCACCAAAAATCCCGGCTACATGGTTATCTTCGGCACGGGCCGGTATCTTGGCCTGAGCGATCTCTCGGATACGAGCCAGCAGAGCGTGTACGGCATCTGGGATTACGGAGACGATGGAGATGACTTCGAGTACCTCGGCCGTTTCCATTCGCCATCCACCGGCAGGTTGAGCAATCAGCCCATCGGCTACACGCTGGCCCGGCAGACTGTAGTATACTCCGGAGCAGAGCTAATCGCGAAGTTCACCGCCTCCCCCACCGGAGTCTCCGTGCCAGGCGAGGTGGTTTTCACCGACGACTCTTTCGGGACCATCTCTACACGGAGTTGGGATTTTGGTGACGGAGGAACCAGCACCGCGACAAACCCCAGCCATATCTATACCGCTTCGGGCACCTATACCGTGACCCTGACCGTTACCAGGACGGCTCCTCTCCCGGTGCTGAGCAGTGCAAGTACTTCCACCGTCACCGTGATCCATGACTACCTTGTCAGTATCGCCACGGATCTTAACGATAACCCGGCCCTGAGCGCAGGCGAAGAAATTCTGGCCTATTTTGAAGGCGCCGTCACCGGTGGCGCCAGTGGCGCAACGGCAACATTCAGCAACCTCTCGAAGGGTGCTCTTGACGGGGCAACCTATCTGTGGGATTTCGGCGACGGGTCAACCAGCACGGCAAGCAACCCCAGCCATACCTACACGGCCGAGGGAGATTTTACCGTCAGCCTGACCGTCACCACCCCGACGGCAACAAGCGATACCAGGACGAACAGCAACTATATCAGCGTGAGTCGTCCGTGGATCATCAATGTCACTCAGCCGTCGGAGCTCGCGGCGGATTATTATAGCGCCTTCCGGGTGATGAGCGATACCATGAAGGAGTGCCCATCTACTGCGGTATGGGGTACGGATGCGTGGGTAACAGACCAGAATAAATGCAAATGGCTCGCCAGCGAAGGATGCATTGCCCCCTACACCGCAACGTCCGATACCTGTGTGGTTCATCCCTACTATTACTGCACTGGCACGGATTTGGTTGCGGGGCAGAACAAAGATCCCGGGCCATGCCCGGACGACCCGGAAACCGATATTACCGAACTCATTCCTTCCGAACTTCCCGTGTACCTGGGATGGTATTTTGACCTGCCGGACGTCGGGGAACGGATTGCGGTCGACCCGGCCATTCTTTCCGGCAACGTCGAGATAATTTCGCATGTTCCGCAAGCAACCATGTGCAGCGCGGAAGGATACTCGTGGATCCTGGCCATGGATGCAGCCACTGGCGGCCCACCGGATGATGTTGTTTGGGATATCAATCGTGATCAGAAGGTCTCGGCGGATGACTATAAGATAATAAATGGTAAAAAGGTGCCCGTCACCGGGGTCAAGTTCGACCGTCGGGTCTTCCGGCCAGGGCGTGTCAAGGATAGCGACAGTGGCACGAGCCTGTTGTATTTTGAAACAGGTGGCGGAAGCGAGGCTGTACCAGGTGGTGGCGATGTTGGAACAGGTGGCGGCGCCGCCCCGCTCGTGGGCAGATTGCCAAGAACCGGTGTGGTGGTTTGGCAGGAAATGCCGTAAGTAACACGGTGTGATGTATACACTGACCGGAATGCAGGGCTGTAACGAAAAAAAGGATTGTAGCTGGGACGTTCGTTGCAGCCCGAGAGTTTCTTGACGGAGGGCGTTGGGGCACATGCTTTCGCCCCACCAAGGGAAAGATCGAAATATTCAGGAGGAAACCATGCGCACCCCAATCATATGCATTGCCTTTCTTGTGTTCTGCGGCCTGGGCGTTCATGTCGCGCACGGAAACCAGGTTGTTCACAACGCCAGGGTTGACGGTGTTTCCGAGCAAGGGATTGTGGTTGATGACCACGGCCTGATCTTGTCTCCAGCCGTGGAATGCTACACCGCGGCCGGCGCTCCGACCGACTGCCGCAGACTCCTCTCCGTCGGGGCGAATATCACCTATGAACTGGATGCCAGGCGCGAAGCTATCCGTATCTGGGAATATGCACCGTATCAAGGCGAATAGCCCTATTATCACACGGATACTGCTTGAAACATTTTAACGACGAAAATTATATTCTGGCATTATTGTGCAACGCGGGACTTATCACTGTCGAGCAGCGCTCTTTTATCGAGAACCGTAAGGCGCAGCAGCGTCAGCTTCTGCTCCGGCAGCACAGCGCCCGGCGCAAGACCGACACCGGCAGCGAGCGGGACGAAAGCCTGAGCTTTGTTGATATCATCGTTTCGTTGAATCTGGAACTGCCCGGGAAAAAAGGGCAGCTTCTCACCGAGGAGCTGATTTTTCGCGCCGTGGCCAAGGATCTGGGGCTGCCCTTTAAAAAGCTCGACCCCCTTGAGCTGGATTTGAAGACGGTTACCAAGACCATCCCCCGCACCTTTGCCTTCAGGCACCTGCTGCTGCCGTTTTCCATTGCCAACGGGGTGCTTGAGGTTGCCATCTGCAATCCGGACAATAAAATCGTGCTGGCCGAGATCGAGCGGGCCAACCAGCTCTCGGTCAAGCCCTATCTGGCCACCAAGAGCGACATCCGCAAGACCCTGGCTGAGTTCTTCGGCTTCCAGTCCTCCATCACCGCAGCGGAAACCCACCTGGCCCGGCCCCTGGTGGATCTGGGCAATCTCGAGCAGTATGTGCGTATCTCCTCCACCGAGGAGGCGGCTTCGTCGGACCAGCACGTGACCTCGGCGGTGGATCATATGTTCAACTACGCCTTTGAGCAGCGGGCCAGCGATATCCATATCGAGCCCAAGCGGGAGCAGAGCCTGGTCCGGTTGCGCATCGACGGGGTGCTGCATACCATCTACAAGCTACCCAAGGTGGTCCATGCCGCAGTGGTCTCGCGGATCAAATCCCTTGCCCGGCTGGACATTGCCGAGAAACGGCGGCCCCAGGACGGCCGGATCAAGGTGGATCGTTCCGGCCAGGAGGCGGAGATCCGGGTCTCCACCGTGCCGGTGGCCTTTGGTGAAAAGGCGGTGCTGCGAATTCTTGATCCGGATATCCTGTTTCAGGATGTGGACAAGATCGGCTTTTCAGCGCGTGATCTCCAGGTGTACAAGAGTTTTATGTCCGCGCCGCACGGCATCTTTCTCGTTACCGGGCCAACGGGCAGCGGCAAGTCCACCACCCTCTATTCGACCCTCAAGCAGATCGCCACGCCCGAAAAGAACGTGGTCACCGTGGAGGATCCGGTGGAGATGGTGCACGAGGAGTTCAACCAGATCCCGGTGCAGCCGCTGCTGGATGTGACCTTTTCCACCATCCTGCGCAATATCCTGCGCCAGGATCCGGACATCATCATGATCGGCGAGATCCGCGATCTGGATACCGCCGTGAATGCCGTGCAGGCGGCGCTCACCGGGCACCTGGTCTTTTCCACCCTGCATACCAACGATGCCGTTGCCTCCATCAGCCGGTTGCTGGATCTGGGGGTGCAGCCCTTCATGATCGGCTCGACCCTGCTGGGGGCCATGGCCCAGCGTCTGGTGCGGCGGATCTGCCCCCATTGCAGCGAAACCTACCGCATGTCCGCTGACGATCTGCGCGGCTTCGGCTTGCCGGTGACGGAAGAAGGGGAGATCGAACTGCGGCGGGGCAAGGGGTGTCAGCAATGCCGGGCTACCGGCTACCTTGGCCGGAGCGGGATTTTCGAGATCTTCGAGATGAGCGACAGGATCCGCAAGCAGATCAGCGGTGGGAGCTCGGAAACCGAGATCCGGCAGACCGCGATCGAGGAAGGCATGACCACGCTCAAGGAGGATGCCTGGCGCAAGGTGAAAAGCGGGGTCACCACCCCGGAGGAGGCCTTGCGCGTAACCGGGGCGGATTAGCCTGGCCCCTGGCTTTTTTGGGCGGGATGTATTATAGTGTTGACTCGATCCCCTTGTTCCCCTGGAGCAAGGGTTTTTTTCTTGAAGTTTTGCGGGCATGGGCCCGCGGGTGAACATGTGGCTGGCAAGGTTGTCTGCACCAATAAAAAGGCTTATCACGATTATACCATCGAGTCGGAGATCGAGGCAGGCCTGCAGTTGTTGGGCTCGGAGGTGAAGTCTCTCCGGGCCGGAAAGGCCAATCTGCGCGACGGCTATGCCAGGATCAAGAGCGAAGAGGTTTTTCTCCTGCATGTGCATATCTCACCATACAGCCACGCCACCTACGATGCGCCGGATCCTCTGCGAGAGCGCAAGTTGCTGCTCAAGAAGCGGGAGATCCTCAAGCTCATTGGCAAGACCCAGGAAAGAGGGTATTCTCTGATTCCCCTCAAGATATATTTCAACGAGCGGGGCAAGGCCAAGGTTGTTATCGGTCTGGCCAAGGGCAAGAAGCTCTACGACAAGCGGGAATCGCTCAAGAAGAAAGATACGGACCGCGAGATTGATCGGGCCATGCTAAAATACAGATAGAGTGTTCGTGTTGTAAGCTCTTAAAAAAAGAGCCCTTCGACAGGGCTCAGGGCGAACGGATATCGTCGTAATGCATCGAATTTCCGTTCGCCCTGAGCCTGTCGAAGCACTTGCTTGTGGTGAGTTTTTTTGGTGAAGACACCAGTAGTCAATTTTCAATGTTAATTCAAACAGGGGGGCGAAACGGGTTCGACGGGGATATGTAAGCTCAGGTTGCATGCCGAGGTTTCTACCAACCTCGTAAAATAGGTAGAGCAAAATATAGTCGCAGACGACTATTCTTACGC
>JBAYUD010000028.1:0-31645 GCA_041675265.1 Desulfurivibrionaceae bacterium
CCCGCTTCCGCCCTTCTCGTCTTGCTGCTCATGGGACTTTTTCTCGCGACCCTGCCCGGGACAAGCCGGGCGGCGAACAGCCCCCCGGAAACCTTTGCCGATCTGGCGGACAAACTCAGTCCCATGGTGGTCAACATCTATACCACCCAAACGGTCAAACCCTCCCGCTCCCCCCATGACCTGTTCAATGACCAGGATATTCCGGAGCCCTTCCGCCGCTTCTTCGGCCTGCCCTCGCCCTTTGAACAGAATCAACCCCAACGGGAGCAAAAGCGAACCAGCCTCGGCTCGGGCGTCATCATCTCCAAGGACGGATACATTGTCACCAACAACCATGTCGTGGAAAACGCCGACACCATCAATGTACGTCTGACCAACTTCGAAGAGTACGATGCAAAGATCATCGGCCGCGACCCGAAAACAGATCTCGCCCTGCTCAAAATCACGCCCAAAAATGGATTGCCGGCGATAGCCTTCGGGGATTCTGAGAAATTGCGGGTTGGCGACTGGGTCATGGCCATCGGCAACCCTTTCGGTTTCGAACAGACCGTGACCGCCGGTATTGTCAGCGGCAAGGGCCGTTCCTTGGGCAGCGGCCCCTATGAAAATTTCATCCAGACCGACGCCTCCATCAATCCGGGCAATTCCGGAGGACCGCTGTTCAATCTCAAGGGCGAGATGGTCGGAATCAACACCGCCATTTACAGCCGCAGCGGCGGCAACATCGGCATCGGCTTCGCCATTCCGGCCAACATGGCAAAAAATGTAATCAATCAGCTCAAGGAGCATGGCTCGGTGGTGCGCGGCTGGCTCGGCGTCATGATCCAGCCCGTCACCCCGGAGCTTGCCTCCCAGTTCAAACTTGACCGGCCCATCGGTGCCCTGGTGGGCGAGGTCTCCCCTGGCGGCCCGGCGGATAAGGCCGGCATCAAACCCGGTGATGTCATTGTTGAATTCAACGGCAGGGAAATCTCCCAGATGAGCATGCTGCCCAATCTGGTGGCCGAGACTCCGGTGGGAAGCAGGGCGGAGATCACCCTGCACCGGAAAGGCGCGATGAAAAAGCTCCCCGTGATCATTGCCAAACTCAGTGAAGAACAGGCTGCCGCGAGCGAACCGGCGGAAACCCTCAATAAAAACCTGGGGCTGGGGGTACAGGATCTCACCCCGGAGATTGCCGCAGCCCTGGGCATCACCGATAAGCATGGAGTGCTGGTAACCGGGGTCGAGCCCTACTCTCCGGCAGCCGAAGCCGGCCTGCGCAAGGGAGATCTGATCCTTGAGGTAAACCAGAAACCTGTCCGGGATGTGAAGGGCTTTCTCAACGCAGTCAAGGGAATGAAAGCAAAATCAACGGTTTCCTTTTTTGTCAAACGGGACGGCCGCACCAGATTCTTTGGGCTGAAGCTCAAATAACTCCATGATGGGAAAAGGAATGAACATGAACACACTGCATGGTTTCGGAAAACGTCTGGGCTGGCTGGCCACCCTGCTGAGCCTGCTCAGCCTGGCCAGCGGCTGCACCTACCAGGACCGGGTCGCCCCGCTCAACCTGCCCGACGCCAAAAATGGCGGCATCGTGGTGGGCGACGGACTCAAGATTTCCGCCCTGGCCTTCAGCAGCGACGAGGCAGCCAAGCAGGCTTTCGGCTTTGGCGCGCGCAATGCCGGCCTGCTGCCCGTGCAGGTCACCCTGCAAAACGACAGCCCGGAAAAGGTGCGGCTCAACCCCGAGCAAACCTTTCTCATCGATAACAACAACCGGGCCTGGCCGATCCTCTCGCTGGAGAAGACCTACCAGCGGACATCAGGGCATGTGGATATTGGGGAAACCGCCAAGGGCGCGGGCAAGCCGGCCCTGCTCATGGGTGCGGCCGGAGCGCTGGCCGGGCTGGCCGTCGGGATTGTCACCGGCAAGAATGTCGGCGAGGCAATGGGAACCGGCGCCGTGATCGGCGCGGCGGGTGGGGCGATTGTCGGGGGAGCAAAAAGCTACAGCGATACCGGGGAGAAAATCAGGGAAGATCTTGCCGCCAAAACCCTGCGCAACGAGGCGATCCTGCCGCACCAAATCGCCTACGGCGTCCTTTTCTTTCCTGGGATTCCGGGCGAGGAGGCAGATGGAGTGAAAGAGCTGCGGCTCTCCGTGACCATCGGCAACACGCCGCAGGTGGTGGTTCTTTTTCCCGCGATCAAGTAATCCTCAGCTGACCGCTATCAGCTGTCGGCTGAAAGACGAAGCGCGGCGGCATCGGCCGCCGCGACCTGGGCAATAGCCGCCCGGACCTTGGCGATGTCCTTGCGTCCGGGCGCGCACTCCACCCCGGAGTTGAGATCCACGGCAAATGGACGTACCTGCCTGACCGCCTCGCCCACATTCTCAGGGGTGAGGCCGCCGGCCAGGATAACCGGCCGGGGGGGCGCCAATTTTTCCAATAGACTCCAATCAAAGGTCTGCCCGGTGCCACCGGCAACCTTCTCCTGAAAGGTGTCGAACAAAAAACCGGAGACCTCGTCGGCGTAGGGGAGCAGATCCTCCCTGGTCAGGGACTCCTTCACCCGGAAGACCTTCATCACCCGGCAGTTGATTGCCGCGCAGTATGCCGGGGACTCCGTCCCGTGCAGCTGCACCTTGGTCAACCCGCAGTACCGGACGATCTCGTTCACCTGTGCAGCATCCTGATCGACAAAAACCCCCACCGCATCGACAAACGGCGGCAGGCTTTCGACTATTTCCCGAGCCCGGTCCGGATCAATGTGCCGGGGGCTTTTCTCGACAAAGATCAGGCCGATCGCGTCCACCCCGGCAGCCACCACTCCGGCGACCTCTGCCGGCTCCCGCATCCCGCATACCTTGATCCGCGTTCGGACGTTCATGCCATTCATCCTTGCGGCCCGCCGACCAGAGTGCGCAAAGCCACGGCCGGATCCTCGGCCCGCATCAAAGTCTCCCCGACCAGCGCCGCCTTGATGTTATGTTCCGCAAGCCGCACCATGTCGTGGTGATCGCGGATCCCTGATTCGCTCACCAGGGGAATCCCGGCCGGGATCATCTTCTGCAACCGGAAGGTGGTGTTCAGATCCATGGAAAAATCGCGGAGATCCCGGTTGTTGACCCCGATCAAACGGCTGCCCGCAGCCACGGCCTTTTCAACCTCCGCCTCGTCATGCACCTCCACCAGCGCATCCATGCCAAGCTCGGAGGCCAGGGCCTGATACTCCTGCATCTGGCTGGTCTCAAGAATGGCGGCGATCAGCAGGATCGCATCGGCGCCATACGCCCGGGCCTCTTTGATCTGCAAGGGGTCGATGATGAAGTCCTTGCGCAGGACCGGAAGAGTCACCACCGCCCGCACCGCGGGGATATAGGCGAGAGAGCCCTGAAAGAAATCCACATCGGTGAGCACCGAGAGCGCCTGAGCCCCGCCCGCCAGATAGCTGCGGGCTATGGCCACCGGATCGAAATCGGGCCGGATCACCCCCTTGGAAGGGGAGGCCTTCTTGGCCTCGGCAATGACGGCCACGCCGGAAAATTCGGTGAGCGCCCGGATAAAGCCGCGCGGCGGCGGAATCTCCTGATCAGGCGTGGTAATGCCTTTGGCCTTGAGGGCTGCAACCTCTTCTTGTTTCCGGGCGACGATGGTATCGAGAATCATGATAAACTCGCAAAAACTGAAAACACGGCACAGGTCCGTGACATTGATTAAAAAACGACCAAGCAATAACTGTTGTAATCGCGGCTTGAAGCGATTTCAACAATCATGATTTTTTCACCGATTTGGAAAAGGCGATCAGCGCATCAACCTTGTTGAGCGCACCCCCGCTGGCCACCATTTCGCGGGCCAGGGCCACCCCGGAAGCAAGATCGTCGCTGCGTCCCGCAGCCATCAGAGCGGCGCCGGCATTGAGCAGAACCATGTCCAGGCAGGGGCCGGTCTTGCCGCTCAGCACCAAACGCAGCTGCATTGCCGCTTCGGGCGCGGTTTTTCCGCCCTTGATCTCCGCCAGGGTGGCCGTGGCCATGCCCAGCTCCGAGGGATGGATGCTGTAGGTTGTTAGAGTGCCGTTGGCCCAATCGGACACCCTGGTGGCGCCGGTGATCGTGATCTCGTCAAGATTCCCCTCGCCGCACACCACCAGGGCGCGCCGGGTGCCAAGCCTGCCCAGCACCTGGGCCAGGGTTTCGGTGAGAGAGGGGGCATACACCCCCATCACCTGCACGTTGGCGCCCGCAGGGTTGGTCAGGGGGCCGAGGATATTGAAGATCGTCCTGATCCCGATCTCGCGGCGCGGGCCGATGGCATGCTTCATCGCCCCATGCAGGGCCGGGGCAAACATGAAGCCGATGCCGATCTCCCGGATGCACTGGCCGATCTCCTCCGCGCTCAGGGTCAGGTCCACGCCCAGGGCCTCCAGGACATCGGCGCTGCCGCAATGACTGGAAACGGAACGGTTGCCGTGCTTTGCCACCGGAACCCCGGCCGCGGCCACGACAAAGGCGGCGGTGGTGGAAACATTGAAGGTGCCGGAGGCGTCGCCCCCGGTGCCGCAGGTATCCACGAGAATCCCGCCCTCGCCAACCCCATCCACCTTGGTGGCCTTGGCCCGCATCACCCTGGCCGCGCCGGTGATCTCATCCACGGTTTCGCCCTTGATCCTCAGCGCGGTGATAAAGGCGCCGATCTGGGCCTGGGTGGCCTCGCCGCCCATGATGGTTTCCATCACCCCGACCATCTCCGCTTCGCTCAGGTCGGTTCCCGCCACCACTTTGGCAATGGCCTCTTTCATCATGCGACCATCTCCTTGCGCTGCTTGGCGAGAATTTCCGGATAGGACGGATCAAGGAAATTTTTCAACAACCGCACCCCGGCCGGGGTCATGATGGATTCGGGATGGAATTGCACCCCTTCCACCGGCAAGGTCCGATGCCTGAGCCCCATGAGCTCGCCCTGATCGGAACGCGCCGAAACCATCAGGCAATCGGGCAGGTCGGATTCCCGGACCACCAGGGAATGGTAGCGCATGGCATCAAAAGGGTTGGGCAATCCGGTGAACACGCCAAAACCGTCGTGGGTTATGGGGCTTGTCTTGCCGTGCATGAGCCGCCCGGCCCGCACGGTTTGCCCGCCAAAGGCCTCGCCCAGGGACTGATGCCCCAGACAAACGCCCAGCACCGGAATCCTGGTGCTGAAAAAACGGATCGCCTCGATGGAGATGCCTGCCTGGACCGGAGAACAGGGGCCGGGCGAAATCAGCAGCCGGTCGGGGGCAAGAGAGGCGATGAAGGAGATATCCACCTCGTCGTTGCGGAAGATCTTCATCTCGGCGCCCATCCCCCCGAGGGTTTGGACGATGTTGTAGGTAAAAGAGTCGTAATTATCGATGATAACGATCATATTCTTTCTCGCACGCCGCCAGGGCTAAAATTCTTTTTCCGCCAACTCCACAGCCCGTCGCAGCCCCATGGATTTGTTGATGGTTTCCTGATACTCCAGGGCGGGCACCGAATCGGCGACAATCCCTGCGCCGGCCTGCACCCAGAGATCATCGCCCTGCATGACAAAAGTCCGGATGGTGATGCAAAAATCCATATTCCCGGAAAAGCCGAAATACCCGACGGAGCCGGCATAGGGCCCGCGCCGCTCGGGCTCAAGCTCTTCGATGATCTCCATGGCCCGGATCTTGGGAGCGCCGCTCACCGTGCCCGCGGGAAAGCAGGCGCGCAGGACGTCGAACTGATCCTTGCCGGGCGCCAGGGTTCCATGCACCCCGGAAACCAGATGCATGACATGGCTGTAACGCTCGACCACCAGCAGGTCGCGCACCTCCACCGAGCCATACTGGGCGACCCGCCCCACATCGTTGCGGCCCAGATCGACCAGCATCAGATGCTCGGCCCGCTCCTTGGGGTCGGCCAGCAGCTCCTGCTCAAGGGCCGCGTCCTCTTCCTGGGTTTTGCCGCGCTTTCTCGTCCCGGCAATGGGCCTGAGCTCGATATCATCCTGCTCAAGACGGACCAGAATCTCCGGGGAAGAGCCGATCTGGACCAGATCCCCGAGCTTGAGATAGAAAAGATAGGGGCTGGGATTGATGTGGCGCAGGGCGCGGTAGAGCTTGAATGGCGCCAGTTCTGTTTTGGTGTGGAACCGTTGCGACAAAACGACCTGAATGATATCACCGGCCTGAATATACTCCTTGGCCGCCTCCACCATCCTCTCGAACCCCTCCTCGCTCATATTGGAGGTGAAAGCGTGGGGCGTGGCGGTCTTCAGGCCTCCCCCGCCGAGATACTCCGTGGGCATGGGGGCTTGGAGGCGGACGATGACCTCCTCGATCTCGGCCTGGGCTTTTGCATACAGGGCCGGGATATCCCCAGCCCCAGAGGTCTGCACCAGATTGACCACGGTGAGCAACTGCCGGAAGTTGTCGTAGATCAAAACGGTGCGTGGCACCATGAAAGAACTGTCCGGAAACTGGGCCAGGGGCGGATTGCGCTCGGGCAGCCGCTCCATGAACCGCACCATGTCGTAACCCAGAAACCCGACAGCCCCGCCGAAAAAACGCGGCAACAGCTCCGGATCGCAGGCCATCTCCGAATTGCAGGCATTGAAGGACTTGAGCAGAGCTTGCAGGGCCGCCAGCGGATCGCCATCCTGCTCCTCCACCGCTCCCCCCCGGATGATGGTGATCCGGGTGCCGCGGCTTGCAAAGGTGACGATGGGATCAAGGCCGATAAATGAATAACGCCCCCATTTCTCGCCGCCCTCAAGGCTTTCAAAAAGAAAGGCATGCGACTCACCGCCCGCCACCTTGGCAAAGATGGTCAGCGGCGTATCGAGGTCGGCGACGATTTCCCGATAGATCGGCACCAGACCGGCATCGGCCGCCAGGTGTTCAAACTCCTGCAAGGAAGGTCGGAACATGATGGATCCTCAACTCAATCAATAAAAAAAGCCATGGAACATTGGCGTCCCATGGCTTTCTTGTTTTTCTTTATCACAGCGAAACACTCTTCATAATATACAGGTGTCTGATCCCTGCGCACGTCGGAAGAGGCACAACCATCCCGAGGCCCGATCGGAAGGGCCGTAGGCAAGGAGGTCTCCCGCTGGAGGAGAACCCGCGCCAAGGCTCCAGCCGCTAGCGGCTTTCGCGTTGTTACGCGGCGCTCAACAAGGCATTTACCCGCTTGGTCAAACGGGAAACCTTGCGGGAAGCATTCTTTTTGTGGATGGAACCCTTTACCGCAGTCTTCTCTATAACAGGGATCGCCGCTTTCAGCGCTTCCTGGGCCTGATCCCCGGCTTTCTGCTCAAGGGCCTCAAGGACCTTCTTCACAACGCCCTTCATTTTGCTCTTATTGGAGCGATTGCGAAGCCGTTGCAACTGGTTCTGACGATTCCTCTTCATGGCGGATTTATGATTAGCCAATTCTCAACTCCTGTTTACTGTATTGTTGATTGATTCAAGACGCTCTGCCCTCGCCGTTTCCAGGCCGGCAGGTTTTCCGTCCGGTCGCCGTCTCCCGGCAACACCGACAGAAAGATGCTGGAAAATTTTGTGAAGATAAATCAATTTCCCAACCTTGTCAAGCAACAAGTAGGCATTTTAATTCCGCAACGATGGCGAAAAAGAGGCCTGCAAAAAATACCTGAAAGTTTCCGCTCGAACACCAAAAACATGCCCGGACGGTCGGCTATTTCCCAACCACCTTCCGGGAGAAAGCATCTGGCATGAGTTCTCGAATCCCCTCCCTGACGGGACAGATTTTTTAGAGCCGGTCAATTTCTGGCTACAAACTCAAACAGAAGCTGGGCCTTCTCCAGTATCCGCGCTGCAGATGATATCCCATTTTTCGAGAATGCCGGAAAAAATAAAACACCCCTCTTGCCGTGCCTTATGTGTGCGCAAAAACATTTCCGCCATCCGCCGGCCTCCTATTTTTTACTCCCCGGTTTTCCCGGTACGGTTTTTGCTCAAAGGGACAGGTTCCACATCGTGGAGAACCCGAATTCATGTTTAAAAAAAACCTTACTCACCCATTAATCCCCAAACAAAGGAACAGACCATGCGACACCGCCATTGCCTTGCCCCAGCTTTTCTCTGCGCCCTGATCTCCCTGTTTTCCCTTTTCACCTCCGCGGCAATTGCCGCGGATATCCCCGTCATCTCCACCGTGGAACTCAAGAAAAAGCTGGACGCCAAGGAAACCCTTGTACTCGCCGACGCATTAAGCTCCATCGAGCACAAGGAAAAAGCCATCCAGGGCTCGATCAACATCCCGTCGAGCAAGGTGAAGGGCAACCCGAACCTCCCCGCGGACAAAAATACCCTGCTGGTCTTCTACTGCCTCGGACCCAAATGCGGCAAGAGCAAGATGGCGGCCAAGGTGGCCCAGACACTCGGCTACAGCAATATCATGATCTATGACGAAGGTCTGCCTGCTTGGATGCAGAACGGTTATCCCGTGACCAAGGCAGCCAACTACCCGAACATCGAACTCACCCGCCTCACCCCGCAACAGCTCAACGACATGGCCAAGTCCGTCACCATCCTGGACATCCGCGATGCCAAACACAAGGAAAGCGGCCGCTTGGCCGGCGCCATCGAAATCGACATGGACGACCTGGAAGAGAAGCACTCCACCATCCCCAGGAACAAGAAGGTGGTGGTGATCGATCATGCCGCCAAGCAGGTTGTGGTCGCGGCCAAGTTTCTCAGCATGAATGGCTTCAAGGATCTTGCCGCCCTTGACGGGGGGATGATGGCTTGGGTCGCCGCCGGATTGCCGGTCAGCAAGTAGGCCAACCACCATGCATCTCAAGATTCCTCAAAAAATCGGCAACAAACTGCGTCTCTATTTCGCTTTCCTGCTTCTGGGCGTCTTATCCTCTGCGATAATTGCCGCCGCCCTGCTCTCCTTGCGCTCTCTTGCCCAGGACGTGGCCGGGATCGCCAAAAAGGAATACCCGATCACCAGAATGGCCATCGAAATGCAGGGGCTCATGGGTCAGGTTATCGAAAAGCTCGACACAGCCAAGGCTGCGGCCAGCACCCAGCGGCTCAAAGAGATTGAGCCGCTGGACACCCGCTTGCGCGCGCTGTTCAAATCCCTGCAAGATCTGCACGAAGCCAACCAGGATACCGCCAATGCCGCCTTGGTGCGGAAACTGCTGGCCGCCTATATCGAGGCCAACGATATCGGCGCCGACATGGTGCGCGCCGCCATTGATCTGGAATTCGGCCGCGAGGCCGAGCTGATGCCGATATTCAAAGCCCGCACCACCTTCATCTTCTCCACCCTGGAGCGGCTGGTGACGGAAAGCGCGGAGGCGCACAACCGGAACACCCAACACATTCTCGCCATCAGCTCCCTGATGGCCAAGGCACTGCTGATCGCCTTTGTCATCCTTTCCGGCGTGGGTTGCGTCACCTTCCTCCTGGTCTCGAACATGTCCAAAAAGCTGGCCGCCATGTCCGCCGAATCCTCCACGGCGGCAGGCGCCTTGCTTTCCTCCATGGCCTATATCGCCGACATGTCCACCCAGCTCAGCGCCGAGACCTCCGAATCCGCCGCCCACCTCGACCAAATAACCACCTCCACCAAAACCATTGCCGCCCAAGCGGGAGAAAACCTGCAACTCGCCAAATCCGCTGGAAAATCGACCCAACAGGTCTTGACCACCGCCAACCAGGCAGAAGAGATTATCCGCAAGGTGGTGGACGCCATGTCCGGCATGGCGGACGCGGATCGGGAAATATCCTCCCTGGTCAGGGTGATCGAGGATATCGCCTTCCAAACCAATCTGCTCGCCCTGAATGCCGCAGTGGAGGCAGCACGAGCCGGCGAGGCGGGCGCAGGTTTTGCAGTGGTGGCGGATGAAGTCCGCCGGTTGGCGACAAGGGCCTCGGAAGCCTCCCAAAAAGCGGCCGAGGTCATCGGTCGGCTCGACAAAGAGATCCACGAAGGCGAGACCGTGATTTTCACTCTGAAAACCACCTTCCCCGAGGTGAGCAAGGCAACGCGCAATGTTGCCCAGCAAATGGAGAAAATCACGGAAAACTCAAACAGCCAAGCAGACAATCAGGACAAGGTCAACCAAACCATCTCCGCCGTCGACTCGTCGGTCCAGTCGCTTGCCGCCATGTCGGAGGAGAGCGCCGCGACAGTCCAAGAGGTCTCCGATCAGGTGCAGAGGCTGAACACGCTGGTTGACGAACTCATGATCTTCTGGGAAGGCCATGCGGACCACTACGACCATCGCATCGCCGCGCTCCCCCAATAATAAAGAAACAGGTCCGGCGGCAGCGACCCCGCTGGACCTGTTTATCCTGGCCGACTATCACCTTGCCGCCTTGCTGCTCCTTATTGCCGCGATTTTCAAACTTCGCGAAGCAGGGGTGGGAGAATTACTGGCGGCCCTGCATGAGCAGGGCATGCTCAACCTCGAGATGGTCATTCTCCTGACCCGCTGGCTTCCATGGCTGGAGATTCTCCTGGGCCTCTGGGCCGTAAGCGGTCTCCATCTTGAGATATCCGCCGCAATCATGGGGGCGCTTTTCCTCATCTTTGCCGTTGCCATACTGGCTGCCTCCGGCGGCCATCTCTTGCTCCCCCTTGACTGCGGCTGCTTCGGCAAGTCGGAGGGTTGGCCGGCCCTCTTGCTTGCTCTCCGCAATACCGCCCTTGCCCTACCGCTGTTTTTTGCCAAAAAACGCCACCGGCAGTGGTCCATTTTACGCCGGCGCCATTTTCCCCGCTAAAAAAGCACCACACCGGCATATCTCCCAGACCTCCCTTCACTCTTCTTGCCGCCCCATCGTGCGCCCTCCCCTAACCCTAAACAACACCGGGCCGGATTAATAGCCCATCGGAACGACAGCCAGGCGGCCCGGTTGCCGGAATGTTTTTTTGGCGCGCTCGAGGAGCTTCTCGCCAAAAGACACCCTTGTTTTTTTACAACACCACTGCCGATCCCCCCAATTTTTTTAAAAAAATTCACTCATGCCCCTTGCCTGGCCCCATGCTTTTCGTTTACCTTAGAAAGAACGAGACATTTTCAACTTTTCACCCCAGATTTTTTATTGACGGAACCCCGACCCCGATGCTGGAACTCTTACAGTCACTCCGCTGGCAAGACATATTCGATATCATGATCGTCTCGTTCATCATCTATCGCATCATGCTGCTGATCCGGGGAACCCGCGCCGTCCAGATGCTGGCAGGCATCGTGGTCCTGATCATGCTCTATTTTGCCGCACGGGAGCTCGAATTCCTGACCCTGTACTGGCTGCTGGGCACCTTTTTAAGCTCGATCTTCCTGATTATCATCATCATCTTCCAGCGGGATATCCGGCGAGCCCTCACCCAGGTGGGACAAACCACCTTTTCCAAGCCCCAGGAAGACACGGTCCAGATTCTGCTCGAGGTAGTCAGGGCAGCGCAGCAAATGGCCCAGCGCAAGATCGGCGGCCTCATCGTCATCGAACGGGAAACAGGACTCAACGACTATATCGAATCCGCCCACAGCCTCGACGCTATCGTCAGCAGACAGCTCCTGGTCAGCATCTTCCAGACCACCGCCCCCCTCCATGACGGAGCGGTGATCATCCACAACGGCCGGATCCGCTCAGCCGGGGCCCTGCTCCCCCTCACGAGAAACCCTTACATCAGCAAACAGCTTGGCACCCGCCATCGGGCGGCCATCGGGCTTTCCGAGGAAACAGACGCGGTGATCATCGTGATCTCGGAAGAAACCCAGAAGATATCCCTGGTCCAGCATGGGGCCATGACCTCCGACCTTGACGAAAACGCTCTTAGAAACCGGCTGGACGCAATCTTTGTCCCCAAGGAAAATACGACCCCCCTGTTATGGAAAAACTGGTTAAACAAATAATCCGGCGCACGCCTGCCCCCAACCTTCTCAACTGGCCGAACAATTGGGGGCTGAAGCTCATCTCCTTGATCTTCGCCGTCCTGCTCTGGTATTTCGTGGTGGGCGAAGACAAGGTCGACACCACGGTCTACATCCCGGTGGAGATCGTCAACCTGCCCAAGGAGCTGATCATCTCCAACCAGTTCAAGAAACAGCTGGAAGCCACGGTCAGCGGCCCCCGCGGCCTGATCAACAGCATCAACCGCCAGCGGATCACGAGAACCATCAACCTTGCCAAGGCCACCCCCGGCACCATCGTCATCCGTAACGAACCCGAAACAATCCAGTTTCCGCGTGGGGTCACCGTCTCCCGCATCCAGCCGACCCACATCACCCTGCTCATCGACGAACTGGTTGAAAAGGAATTGCCGGTTCAGGCCAGGACAACAGGCGTCCCGGCCAACGGCCACGAACTGGCTGGGGTGGTTTTCGAACCACCGCTCATCAAGATTTCCGGCCCCAAGGCGATTGTCGGACGCGAAAAACTCCTGACGGCGAAGCCCATCGATATCAGTGGGCTGAAAGGACCGGCAACCATCCAGGTTCCCCTGGAGCTGCGTCCGGCGCTTCTCGAACTCATGGGGGAGACCGTGGTCACCGCCAATGTGGTGATCCGCGAAAAAACCATGGAAAAAACCATCACCGATATTCCCGTCCGCATCTCCGGCGCTGATTCCGCGAAAAAGGTGTCCATCGAACCGGACCGGATCAGCATCCGCGCCCTGCTGCCTTTGAGCAGCAGAGGAAACCAGGCGGGGCTTATCGAGGCCAGTGTCTCGACCGACGAGCTGCCCCCAGGCGTTCACAAGCTGCCGGTAAAGATCACGGCCCCGGATCAGATAAAAATCATCGAAACAGTCCCGCCCACCGTCACCGTCAGGATCGGCAGGAACCCCGGCAAATGATCCGGCTCGCCGGCTTGCCATTTCCTCCCGACAACCGGATGAGAGCATCTTTTTTGCCCGGCAACGATGGCAACGACGGCGCACATCCTGTTTTTCCGTTCCACGCGAGGAGACCATGAGAAAATTATTCGGCACCGATGGGGTGCGGGGGGTGGCGAACACCTACCCAATGACCACCGAAATCGCCATGCAGATAGGCAGGGCTCTCGCCTTTCTGGTCAAGGACATGCGCCACGGCCACCGAATCGTCATCGGCAAGGACACCCGCCTCTCCTGCTACATGATCGAAAACGCCCTGGCCGCAGGGATCTGCTCCATGGGGGTGGATATCCTTTTGGTCGGGCCGCTGCCCACGCCGGGCATCGCCTTCATCACCACCAGCATGCGAGCCGACGCAGGGGTGGTGATCTCGGCCTCCCACAATCCCTTTCAGGACAACGGCATCAAGATCTTCGCCAGAAACGGCTTCAAACTTCAGGACGATCTGGAGCTGGAGATCGAGGATCTGATCTTCTCGCAGAAGATGGAGGTTCTCCGGCCGGTGGCCGAGGAAGTGGGCCGCGCCACCCGCATCGACGACGCCAAGGGCCGCTACATCGTCTTTTTAAAGAACACCTTTCCCCAGGAATACACCCTGGATGCCTTCCACATCGTGCTCGACTGCGCCAACGGCGCCACTTACGGGGTTGCCCCCCATGTCTTCGAGGAGCTGGGCGCCACCGTCACCACCCTCTCGGCGGAGCCGGACGGCACCAACATCAACCGCGATTGCGGCGCCCTGCACCCGGAACACATGGCCGCCAAGGTCCGGGAACTCGGGGCTGACATCGGCATCGCCCTGGACGGCGACGGCGACCGGATCATCGTGGCGGACGAACACGGCAACATCGTGGACGGCGACCATATCATGGCCATCTGCGCCGCCGACCTGATGAGCCGCAAGAAACTCAAGAAAAAAACCCTGGTCGCCACGGTGATGAGCAACCTCGGCCTGGAGGTCGCCATGCAGCGCATGGGCGGCGCCATGGTTCGCACCCAGGTCGGCGACCGCTACGTGGTGGAGGAGATGCGCAGATCCGGCTACAATTTCGGCGGCGAGCAATCCGGGCATCTGGTGTTCATGGAGCACAACACCACCGGCGACGGCATCCTCGCCGCGCTCCAGCTCCTGGCGGTGATGATCAAAAAACAAAAACCCCTGTCGGAGCTGGCCACCATCATGGAAAGCTTCCCCCAGGTGCTCAAGAACGTCCGCACCGCCGAAAAAATCAACACCAACACCATCCCCGGCTTCAGCAAGAAACTCAAGGAACTGGAGAAGAAGCTGGGCAATGACGGCCGCATCCTTGTGCGTCCCTCCGGAACCGAACCGGTTATCCGGGTCATGGTGGAGGGCAAGGACGCCGGGCTGATCAACGCCATGGCCGACGAGCTCTGCGAGATGATCCGCAAGGCCGACACCGCCGAAGCATAACCCGACTCGTGCCAAACACACCATGAAGATCCGGCTCGACCAGCTCCTGCTCCAGCACGGCCTGGCCCCGACCCTGCAGAAGGCCCAGGCCATGATTGCCGCGGGCCAGGTGCTGGTGAACGACCAGCCCGCGGACAAGGCCGGATCGCTTTTTGCCGAGGAGTGCCGGATACGGCTGAAGGGGAAAACCTGCCCCTATGTGAGCAGGGGCGGGCTCAAACTGGCGGCCGGGCTGGACCATTTCCGGATCGACCCCACCGGCTTTATCTGCGCCGATATCGGCGCCTCCACCGGAGGTTTCACCGATTGCCTGTTGCAGCGCGGGGCCGCCAAGGTATATGCCATTGATGTCGGTTATGGCCAGCTGGCCTGGAAGCTGCGCCAGGATCCCCGGGTAGTGGTCATGGAGAGAACCAACGCCAGAAATCTGAAGATCGGCGATCTTGACGCCCCCCTTGACCTGGCGGTGATCGACGCTTCGTTTATTTCCCTGAAAACGCTGCTGCCGCCGCTGCTGGGCTTTTTTTCGGGGGGTATCCGGGTGCTGGCCCTGATCAAGCCGCAATTCGAGGTCGGTAAAGGGCAGCTCGGCACGGGCGGGGTCGTCCGCGACCGCGACCTGCACGAGCAGGTGGTCGGGGAAATCCGGGAATTTGCAGGCGGGATCGGCCTTGTTCCGGTTGGCGTCTGCCCCTCGCCGATCCTTGGCCCCAAGGGTAATCGGGAATTTTTGATCTACCTTGTTTCCGAGACGGAATAGCGTTTGCCCCGCCAGAAAAAATCATCCCGCTGACGGGCTGACAGGTCATGGGCGAAACGGGCGATCAGACCGGATTCGACAACCAGATCACAGAGATCCCCATCCAGATCACCCCGCCCAACCATCCCCTCCAGAATGGACATGGCTTCGGAAAGCATTTTCCCGTGCTTGTAGGGCCGATCCGCGGCGGTAAGCGCTTCCAGAACATCGGCCAGGGCCAGCATCCTCGCAGGCAGGGGAATGGCCTCGCTTCCCAAGCCCCGGGGATAGCCGGTGCCATTGAGTTTTTCATGATGCATGCCGGCATAGGTCGGAACATTGCGGAGTTTTTTCGGAAACGGCAGCCCTTCCAGCATTCGGATGCTCATTTCCACATGGTGGTTCATCACCTTGCGCTCCGCCGCGGTCAGGGTGCCTTTTTGCACGCAGAGATTCTCGACCTCATCCGGAGCGAGCAGGGGCAGCTCCATTCCGCTCATGGCATAGGTCATCCCGGAAAGCCGCCGCACCTTCTCGATGCTTTCAGCGGGCAGCCCCTCGCCCCCCAGATTGATCCTGTCGAGAAAATTGACGATCTCCTGCCATTCCTCCTCCCTTGCAACAGTTCCGTGCCTGACAGGAGAGAGGCGAGCTTCCGTTCTCGGGCAGGGCTCGTTTTCCAGGCGGATGAGCTCGTCATTCAGTTTTGAAATTTCCACCCGGTGCCGGATCAGCTCTATCCGGTCGAAGATGGACTGAAGCTTGGTCGCCTTGTCCATGAGATGTTCGGGCGTGGTGATCTTGCCCACGTCATGCAACCAGGCCGCCATCCTGATCTCGGCCAGCTCGTCGGCGCTGAAGTTGACCGGCCCGAACTTGCCGCTGTCGGCCCTGTTCACCTCCAGGGCGATCTGCTCGGTGAGATTGGCGACCCGGAAGACGTGCCCTGCCGTGTAGGGGGATTTTTCGTCGATGGCATCGCCAATTGTCCGCACAAAGGCATCCATCAGATTTTCAAGGCCCCGGACCAGCCGCATCTTGGTAAGGGCAATGGCCGCCTGCGAGGCCAGGCTCATGACCATCCCCACCTCATGCTCGGGAAAGGGCACAACCGCGCCGGTCTCCCGATCCTTGGCATTGAGCAGCTGCAACACCCCAATAACCTCGTCCTCGTGATCCCGCAGGGGAATCACCAGCATCGAGCGGGAGCGGTACCCGGTGGAGGCGTCGAAATCACGGGTTCCCTGAAAATCATAGCCTTCGGCGTCATACACATCGGAGATATTAACCGGCTCGCCGGTAAGAGCGCAATGGGCCGAAACGTTGCGGTGATTCTCCTGGTTGTCCTCAAGGCGCAACGGCACGGAAGGCCAGGAGATGACTTCCCCGCTTCCCCCCATGAACACCCCGAGCGAATCATTCTGGACAATGGCGAAATCAAGCACATCCCGCTCGCTCTCCCGGATGTACAGGGTGCCGCCATCGGCATTGGTGAAGTTCCTCGCCTCCCGGACGATCCTTTCCAAAAGCCGGTCGATGTTTTTTTCCGACGAGAGCCCCAGGCCGATCTTTACCAGTTGATAGAGATGGTCCCCCTGTCCCTCGCTGAACGCCCGGACCTCCCGGGCAACCCGATCGGCAAGACCGGCGACGATCTCCGCCGGAATCCCGGCCATTGCCTGACCAGCGTAATCCTCGATCCCCTGCACGACCTTCCGCATGAGCATGTCCGCTACCGGTTGCCTGCGAATCCGGGCCTTGTCCGGAAGAGTATCCATGGTCTTTCCCCTTGCCCGAGGCGGTAATGCTGGTCTTCACATCTTCCCGCCCGGCGGAATATGGCGGGACGGGAAACACAATCCTTTACGGAACAGACCCATTATACGGCAGAACACCATGACAAGCAATTCCACATTAAGAACCCGCGCCCCGCAGCCATCCACCTGCCCGCCGCCATGAAGCGAAAGGCCTCGGAGACGGTTGACTTGCCGGAACGAAGATGCTACCTTGGGTGCGGTGCATTCCCCAGACCTGTCCAGCGTTTCCATGCGCTGTGCGAACCATACTCTTTCCATTTTTTTAGGAGTTTATCCATCATGGCCACAACACGTTCCCTTTTCCAGCCATCCCTGCTCTGCGGGCTCGTCTGCATCTTTTGTCTTACGCTCGGAGTCCCGGCCGATGCCGCCCCAAAAAAAGCTTCGCCCAAGGCTGCGGCTGAAAAATCCGCCGCCAAAACGACCTCGGAAAAATCCACGGCCGCTGCCGGAGAATACGCCAGTGTCCTGAAGAACGGGGCCAACATCCGCTCCGGCCCCGACGCGAAAAAAGAGGTTCTCTGGACGGTATTCAAGGGGTTCCCGCTGCAGGTTAAGGCGCGTAAGGACAAATGGGCGGAGGTCGTGGATTTTGAAGGGGACAAGGGCTGGATCTCCACCGATCTGCTGGCGAAGGAGAAAACCGTCATTGTCAAGGCGGACAGCGCCAATCTGCGGGTCGGCGCCGGCAAGGATTACGAACTCGTGGCAGAGGTCAAACACGGCGTGGTCTTCAAGCCTCTGAACACCGAAGGCGATTGGGTCAAGGTCAAGCATGCGGACGGCACCACCGGCTGGATCTTGGGCAAGCTGCTCTGGCCCAAATGAGCCCGGCCAAGACACCATGGGAAAAAAAGCGCCCCCATATCCGCTGCATCCCGTCCTCCTGGTTGACGACGAAATCCATACCCTTGCCAGCTTCGATATCGCCCTCCGCTCCCATGGCATAACCAACACCATCCGCTGCCCGGACAGCCGGCAGGTCGCCTCCATCCTCGACCATCAGCCCGTGGAGATCATCCTCCTCGATCTGATGATGCCCCATGTTTCCGGCCAGGACATCCTCAAGGATGTCAGCCTCCGCTTCCCGGAGCTGCCGGTCATCATCGTCACCGGGGTCAACGAGGTGGAAACCGCGGTCCACTGCATCCAACAAGGGGCGTTTGACTACGTGCTCAAGCCGGTGGAGATCGAACGCCTCCTGCCCAGCATCAAACGCGCCCTTGAGGTCAGGCAACTCCGGCGGGAAAACTCCAGGCTCGCCAGCAGCTTCTTTGAAAAAGATCCGGCCCGGCCGGAGGTGTTTTCCGGGATCATCACGGGCAACGACGCGATGAAATCCCTGTTCCGCTACTGCGAGGCCATTGCCGAAGGGCGGCAGCCGGTGCTGATCACCGGGGAAACCGGGGTGGGCAAGGAGAGCATCGCCAAGGCCATCCATGACCTGAGCGGCAGGAGCGGAGAATACGTGACGGTCAATGTGGCCGGGCTTGACGATCAGATCTTTGCCGACACTCTTTTCGGCCATGCCAAGGGGGCTTTCACCGGCGCGGACCGCAGCCGCTCCGGCCTGGTGGAAAAAGCAGCCGGAGGCTCCCTGTTTCTGGACGAGATCGGCGATCTCAGCGAGGCCTCGCAGGTCAAGCTTCTCCGTTTTCTTGAGGAGCGCGAATACTACCCCCTGGGTTCCGACCAGGTGAATCGTTCGGACGCCAGGGTCATCGTCGCCACCCATCACGACCTGGAGCAGCAACACAAGAAAGGGTTGTTCCGCACCGACCTGTTCTACCGGCTGCGCACCCACCGCATCCAGGTTCCTCCGTTGCGGGAACGCAAGGATGACCTGCCCGCCCTGCTGGATTTCTTTCTTGTCCAGGCCGCGGCGGAGTTCAACAAAGAGAAACCCCGCTGCCCCGAGGAGCTCATCCCCCTGCTCACCGGCTATGACTTCCCCGGCAACGTCCGGGAGTTGCGGGCCCTGGCCTTTGATGCGGTAAGCCATCACCGGGGCGCCACGCTCTCCATGGCCTTTTTCCATAAAGAGCTGGGCGCCGTCGCCCCGGCGGGAAACGCCTCAGCCCCCCTTGCCAAGATTCCGCTCCAAAAATCCTGGGCCGCCGGCTTTGCCCAACTGCCCACCCTGAAAGACGCGGACCAGGAGCTCATCGCCGAAGCCCTCCGGCGAAGCAACAACAATCAGCGGGCAGCAGCCCTCCTTCTGGGCATAACCCCGCAGGCCTTGAATCAACGGCTCAAACGCCAACCGTAATCACGGAGAAAAGGCATCCCACGGACCATGGCAAGCAAAGGAAAAATACTCGTTGTCGACGATGAGCCCATGGTTCTCAAACTGCTCTCCATGCAGGTGGAACGCCTCGGCTATGTGACAACCGGCGCGGTCAGCGGCCCTGATGCCCTGGCCCTTCTTGAAAAAAGCCCATTTCATCTCCTGATCACCGACATCATGATGCCCCAGATGGATGGCCTTACCCTCATGCAGCAGGCCGTAGCCATCCAACCCGACCTTGAATGCATCGTGGTTTCCGGCCAGGCGGATCTTGCCATCGCCGTCGAGGCCATGAAAATGGGGGCGATCAACTATATCCAGAAACCGATCTCCATGATGGAGCTGGAAGTCTCCCTGGCCAAGGGCATGGAGCGGCTGGCCCTGCTGAAAAACCTTAAGGAAAGCCAAGAGGAGCTGCACCGGCACCGCGACCATCTGGAGCAGCTGGTCGCCAAGCGAACCGAGGAACTCGCCCGCATCAACAAACAACTCCAGGCGGATATCAAGGCCCGGAAAAAAGCGGAAAAAGAGGCGGAACAACGGAGGCGGCAGCTCATCGAGGCCGACAAGATGGTCTCCCTCGGCATCCTGGTCGCCGGGGTGGCCCATGAAATCAACAACCCGAACAACTTCATCACCATGAACGCCCCCATCCTCCACCGCGCCTGGGAAGATTTCCTTCCCATCCTGGAAGAGCATTACCAGACGTACGGCGATTTTCCCGTGGCGGGCATCCCCTTTTCCGAGATGCGCGAGCATATTCCCGAGCTGTTTTCCGGCATCCTCGACGGCTCGGAACGCATCCGCAGGATCGTCTTCAACCTGCGGGATTACGCACGGCAGGGCATCTCCGACATGGATCAGGACGTTGATCTCAACACCGCGCTGCGCGCCGCCCTGGTCCTGCTCGCCAACCCCCTCAAACAGGCGACCGACCACCTCACCGTCCACTACGGCGAGGGGTTGCCTCCGGTGCGGGGCAATTTCCAGCGGACCGAGCAGGTCATCATCAACCTGCTGCAAAACGCGTATCAATCCCTTGCCTCCCCGGACGAATACCTGACGGTCTCCACCGGCCAGGAGCCCAAGACCGGCACGGTTTTTGTGGAAGTAGCCGACCAGGGCTGCGGGATTTCCCAAAAAAATATCAAACGCATCCTCGACCCGTTCTTCACCACCAAACGCGACAACGGCGGCAGCGGCCTCGGCCTTTCCATCTCCGCAGGGATCATGGAAGAGCATGGAGGGCGGCTGGAATTCAACTCACAGCCCGGCAAGGGCACCATTGCCAGGGCGGTCTTTCCCATGGTGCCCGCCGCCGGGGGGAAATAGTCCTCATATCAACTTTTGTTGACGCACATCAACATTCATTCATTTCCGCCACGCCACGCGCCATTCTCCCCTTCCCCCAGCCAAGACATAAAGATATCTTAACATCTTCACACTCTCCCTTCCCCGCCGCGCACACAAATATCCAAAATTATATCAACTTGTTAGAAACTTTATTCTCCGCCTGGCACATTTCTTCCATAGGCAAGAGGCAACCCCCGCGAAAAAACACGGGATCACATTCCACCTGACCAGGAGGGGAGACCATGGGAACATCAGCAGTGAAACCCACGCTGGCAACGCTCATGTCCGGCCCGGACGCATGCGCCCTCGGCTCGCTACGGATCACCGAGATCCTCGGCATGATGTCCGCAACCGCCCTCCCCATTGCCAACGATACGGTCATGGGCATCATCAATTTTCGGGGCAGAACGGTTCCGGTTATTGATTTGCGGGTGAATCCCATGGGCGGACTCAACGGCTTTGCCGAACAGATCTGCATCCTGTCGGCGGAAAGCGCCTACCAGACCCAGCCTCTTATCTTTGGCGCCCTGGTGGATTCGGAAGCGGACGCCTACGAGCTGATCACGGGGAACACCCATTAAAACCAAAGATCATAGGCCATAGCGGGCCTTCACAAGTAGCCATTTGGATCGGTCCCCCCCCCTCGCCGGTCCAAGACTTCCTGCCAAGTCCCTTCGGGGGCTTGGCAGGAAGTTGGCTTTTATCAGGGCGTAAAATTGACCGGGAGCAGCCATGGAGCACGGTACACCACCGACGATTGCAGCCATTCCCCAGCCTCCCGCCGCAAGGTTGATTCCGGCCATGTTGCAGACCTCTCTTGTGCTGTCCTACCCCGACCTCCCCATCATCAATCTTACCCCCGGTAAGCTGCTGATCACCGACCAGCCTGCCATCGTTTCCACCATCCTCGGCTCATGCGTTTCCCTGTGCCTCCACAACGAAAGTCTCAGGGTTGGGGCCATCTGCCACGGCATGCTGCCCCGCCAGACAAAAACGCCCATGGCCGGATATTTCCCGTATCTGGACACGGCGGTGGACCATATGCTGGAAACCCTGCGCAACCGCTTCGGCATCGCCCCATCGGAACTGAGAGTAAAGCTGTTCGGCGGGGCAAGCGTTCTCCAAACCAACATGCTCGGCGCCGACGGATTTGCCATCGGCCAACAGAACATTGCCGCGGCCCTCGACGCCATTGCCCGGTTCGGCCTTGTTCCCGGCGTGCAAAAGACCGGCGGGACGGAGGGATACAAGATATTTTTCAACACCTCCACCGGCGAGGTTTTCGTGCGGCGCATCGCCCCCACCCTTGCAAAAGGCTTCGCACGGATGATGAAGCTACACTTCGCGCATTGACGCCCCAGACCTTGCCGGCACAGACCATGACCAGCCCACAGATACTGATAGCAGAAGACGAGAAACATACCCGGCTGGCCCTGCATCTTGTTCTCCGCCAAGCCGGTTTCAGCGTAATCCTGGCGACCAATGGCCGGGACGCCTACGAAAAGATCCGGCAACAGCCGAGCAGCCGCCCCATCAGTCTGATCATCACCGATTTCAAGATGCCGGAACTGGACGGCCTTGGCCTGATCGACAAACTCCAGGATGCCGGGATCCCGATCCCCATCATGGTCATCACCGGCTACGGCGACAAGGAACTCTTGCGGCAACTGCACAAACGCGGTTGCGCCTCCTACATCGACAAGCCCTTTGTTCCGGCGGAAGTCCTGAGCCGGATCGCCGACGCTTTACCGCAGGCAGAGGCCGTGGCCTGAATCCATCCCTGTTTCACCCCGCCGATCTCTTCCGTATTTCCCGCCGTTGTCCCCTTCCCAGCCTGCCGCGTCTCCGAGAAAAGCTATTGACCAGCCCTTGCGAACACACTAAAAGGAGAAATGGTCAACACGGATGGACTCAAAAAAGGTCCATCCCGTGCCCAGAATGGGCCAAGATCAATCACGTAACCAACAGGTCTCCATATGGTTTCCATAGCCACCCTCGGCCCGGAAGGCTCCCACGCCTGGCAGGCTGCCCGCCAATACAACCCGGACGCGACAATCAGGCTTTTTCCGAATCTGGCCGCGGTATTCAAGGTTTTTGCCGCCCAGGAGACCGACCTGGCCCTGGCGCCGGTCTATAACACCCGCGAAGGCCAGGTCAAGGAATACAGCCGCTTGGTCAAGGGCATGGACAAGGGGTTCTGGCAGGACAACATCGTCCTCCCCATCCATCTTTCCCTGGGCAGCCTTTCCGCCACGGAACCGATCACCATGCTCCTCGGCAAAAGCGGGGTGCTGCGGCAATGCGAAGACTACATCACCAGCGCTTACCCCCAGGCGACCCTTACCTCGGTACACGATCTGGATGCGGCGGTCCGCGACATCAAGGCCCGGGGGATTACCACCCATGGGATCATCGAGTCCGAGGAGGCGCTCCGCGCCTACGGCCTGACCATCCGCGCCAGGGAGATCGTGCCCCACAACCGGACCCGCTACGCGGTGCTGGGGCCAACCCCTGCCCCCCGCACCGGTTACGATGCCACGGTCCTGGTCACCACCCCGATCAAGGACCGGGTCGGCATCCTGGTGGACCTTTTAAACGAGTTCACCAAACGCAGCATCAACCTGATCGACATGCAGACGGAAACCGACCCCCTGAGCCAGGAGCTGCAATTCTTCATCGAATTTGAAGGGCATCTTTCCGACGAACGGGTACGGGCGGCCATTGAGCGCATCGAGCACCAGATCATCCAGGAACCCGGCTCGGTGCGGGTGCTGGGCAGCTTCCCCAGGGTGGACATGCGGGTCAAGCGCATCAAGACCTTCGGCTTTATCGGCAGCGGCGACATGAGCCTCTGGTTCGCCGAACGCCTGAAGAGCGAAGGCTACGAAACCATGATCACCGGCCGCAGCAGCGCGCTGCGCCCCCAGGAGATGATTCCCCAGGTGGAGGTGGTGGTGATCTGCGTGCCCATCAGCGCCACCCCTGCGGCAATTGCGGAATACGGCCCGCTGCTCGCGGAAAACCAGGCCTTGATTCTGCTGGCCGGCGAGGCGGAAAACGTGCTGCACACCGCCCTTACCCACACCAAGGAGGGGGTGGAGGTGCTGCTGGTCCATAACCTCTGGGGACCGCAGGCCGCTACGATGAAGGACAAAAACGCCTCGGTGGTTCGCACTGCCCGAAGCGGTGTTTTAAGCAGCGAGTTCGAGGCCTTTTTGTACAAGCACGGCGCCAAGATCTCCCTCGACGCGCCGGACCGGCACGACTTGATGATGGGGGTGGGTCAGAAGCTGCCGACCTCCATCTCGGTGGCTCTGGCCATGGCCCTCAAGGACAACGGTATCCCCCCGGAGGATATCGGCAGCCATGCCACCCTGACCTCGCTCTACTCCATTCTTTCCATGGCCAGGGTACATAGCCAGAACCCCCGGACCTACGGAGAGATCATGTCTGCCAGCGGCCAGGGGTGCCGCATTGTCACAAGCTTTACCGAGAACCTCAAAAAAATCACGGAGCTGGCCGAATCCGGCGATATCGAAACGCTGTGCGCGGTGATCGAGGAGAACCGCCGCTATCTGGGGGAAGGATTCCTCAAGGATCGGATGCAACAGGCCCTGGCCGTGGATGCCACCCTGGGACGGGTGCTCAGCCGCGACTGATTCCAAGGCATGAGGTGCGACAATTTTTCACAAACAACTCTTGACGCTGTATCTTTTTGTTCTATAAGGTGTACGGTATTCACGTAATCTTCATGCGTTTCCCCATGATTAACCCGCGGTGCGGAGGAGAGAGATGGCCAAACAACAGGTAACATTAGGCAAGAAAATCGGCGGTGGCTTCGGATTAGTGCTCTTCCTGACCGCTGTGCTCACCGGCGTATACCAATTCGCCCTCTCCTCCGCCACCACCTCTTTTACCAGTCTGATTGAAGTAGAGATGGCCATCGCCGTGCGGGCCAACGCCGCTCTCAACAACCTCAACAAGTGCCGCCGCTTTGAAAAGGACTTCCTCCTCACCGGCAACGAGGGCAAGGCCAAGGAACAAAACAACAGCTTTGCGGACCTTGAGGACGAACTGGATACCATCGAAGCCTTGGCCAAGAAGGCGGACAAGCCCAAGGTGATTGAGGATATCGAAAAAATTCGCCCCCTGGTGGAGACCTACCAGAAAAACTTCGAGATCGTAGCCGACGCTCCTGAATCAGAGCGGATGAGCATCGAGCCGAAGCTCAGGGAGGCAGCCAAAGCTGCGGAACCGGTTCTGGAGGATCTCTATGAAAATGTCCAGACCGAGGCGAACCAGGACACGGTTGTAGCCAAGGACCGAGCCAAATTTCTGGGCTTGGTGGCCCTGATCTTAGGCGCCGGCGCAATTGCCAGCGGCGCGGCCCTTGCCTTTTTCCTGGGCCGAGGAATCTCCGCGACCCTCAAGCAGGTCAGCCGCACCTTAAATGAAGGCGCTGACCAAGTAGCCGCGGCGGCAGGGGAGGTTTCCTCCTCCAGCCAAACCCTGGCCGAAGGCGCCTCCCAGCAGGCGGCGTCAGTGGAAGAAACCTCCGCCTCCCTGGAAGAGGTCGGGGCCATGATCAAGCAGGATGCCGACAATGCCCGCCAGGCGGACGAGCTGATGCGGGAAGCGAATCAGGTGATCCAGGACGCCGACGAATCCATGAAAAAACTCACCACCTCCATGCATGAGATCTCGGCTGCCAGCTCGCAAACCCAGAAGATCGTAAAAACCATCGACGAGATCGCCTTCCAGACCAACCTGTTGGCCCTGAATGCCGCGGTTGAGGCCGCCAGGGCCGGCGAGGCCGGAGCCGGCTTCGCGGTGGTGGCCGACGAGGTTCGCAACCTGGCCATGCGGGCAGCAGAAGCGGCAAAGAATACCTCAAACCTCATCGAAGGCACGGTGCAGAAGATCACCACCGGTAACGCCCTGGTCAGCGAGACCAGCGAGTCCTTCTACGTTGCCTCCCAGTCCACCACCCGCATCGGCACGATCATCTCCGAGATTGCCGGAGCGGCAAGCCAACAGGCCAATGCCATCAACCAGATTACCAAGGCCATCCACGAGATCGACACCGTGACCCAGGCAAACGCCGCGGCAGCGGAAGAATCCGCCTCCGCCTCCGAAGAATTGAACGCCCAGGCGGAAATGATGAAGGGCTCGGTGGCCCATTTGCTGGAGATGGTGGGCGGCGCGGAAACTGCGGAAAAAATTCAACCGGAGAGCAAAAGGTTGAAACGCCCCCCCACTCCGTCGCAGGCCAGCACTAAAAAAATCGCCCCCCCGGCCAGAAAGGCCCTGCCGCCTGCGGCAAAAACCGCCCCGGCAAAGGGCGCGACGCCCGAGGAAATCATCCCCATGGGTGATGATTTTGAGGATTTTTGATTCGCACAAAAAAAGTGGGAACTTTTACGGAACGAGGAAGGTCTTAATATTATGAACAACGTGAAAAACCGGAAATCTTCTCCCCTTGGTTTCTTTTTTCACCCTGTTTCCTCTCCCTCTCCTCCTCGCCGCCACAAGCGGCACGCAGAGGCCATTTCCATCCCTCGGAAATGGCCTCTGTTTTTTTCACCAGCACGCTTTTTTCTCTTGATAAGCCTTCTCAAATAATCATATCCTGATCAAAGAAACAGCCTGTAATCAAGCCTGACAGCCGCAGGACACACACAAAAAAATTCCGGATTTCCAAGGAGAACGAGGATGGACCTCAAGCAGTGGTCGTTGCGGGGAAAAATTGTTCTGGTGGGCGTGTTGCTGCCCACCCTGCTTATTGTCGGGCTGTTCCGTCTCTACTCCGGAGAATCACGGGAGAAAACCCTTACCGCTTATGCGGACAAGGCACGGGCCATCTGTCTGACCGCCGAGTCCACCCGGGACGAGATGGAAAAGAATTGGCAGATGGGGTTGTTCACCTCCCAACGCCTCCGGGAGCTGGCCGAGGCCGGAGAAAAAGAAAAGGTTCTGGCCATGGTCCCGGTTTTTTCCGCCTGGAATGCAGCCATGCGCAAGGCGCAGGAAGGCGGCTACATCTTCAAGGTGCCGAAACACTCACCCAGAAATTCCAAAAACGAGCCGGACGAGCTGGAGGCAAAGGCCCTCAAGCTGATGGCCGACAAAAATCTTGACGAGTATTACGAGATCGACCCGGCACTCAATGCGGTTCGTTATTTCCGTGCGGTGCGCCTCACGGAAACCTGCCTGCTCTGCCACGGCGACCCCAAAACCTCCGAAACGCTCTGGGGGAACAACAACGGAACCGATCCAACCGGCGGCCCCATGGAAAACTGGAAAACCGGCGAGATGCACGGCGCCTTCGAGGTGATCCAATCCCTCGAACAGGCGGACAAACAGTTGAACGCCTCCATTGCCAAGGCCACCTATCTGGTAGTGGTGGGCTTGGCGATCATGGCGGTGCTCTTCGCCACCCTGGTGATCCGCATCGTCTCCAATTCGGTGATCAAGCCGGTCACCCGGATCATCGCCGACTTGACCCGGGGCGCGGATAATCTGCTTGACGCCGCAAACCAGGTATCTTCCGCCAGCCACGAATTGGCCGACGGCGCCACCCGTCAGGCCGCAAGCCTTGAGGAGACCTCGGCCTCGTTGGAAGAAATGTCCTCCATGACCAAACAAAACGCCGAGAACGTGAGCCAGACCAGCCTGATGGCGGAAAACGCCAGAAGCTCTGCCGAGGTCGCCCAGCAAAGCATGGAGAAGATGACCGATGCCATCGGCTCCATCAAAAAATCCGCCGACCAAACCGCGGTGATCATGAAAACCATCGACGAGATCGCCTTCCAGACCAACCTACTGGCCTTGAATGCGGCGGTTGAGGCGGCGCGGGCCGGGGAGGCGGGCGCGGGCTTCGCCGTGGTCGCGGAAGAAGTCCGCTCACTGGCCCTGCGTAGCGCGGAAGCGGCCAAAAATACGGCGCAACTCATTGAAGAGTCACAGAAAAATGCGGACAACGGCGTCAAATCCGCCTCGGAAGTGAAAGAGATTCTGACCAAGATCGTTGACGGGGTCAAGAAGGTCAGTCAGTTGGCCAGGGAAATCACCGTGGCCAGCGACGAACAGGCCCTGGGCGTCAACCAGATCAACAGCGCCGTCTCCGACGTGGACAAGGTAACCCAGGGCAACGCCGCCATTTCCGAAGAGGCTGCCTCGGCAAGCGAGGAGCTTTCCGGCCAAGCCAAGGAGCTGAGCGAACTGGTCCACTCCCTGGCCGAGGTTGTGGGCGCCCGGCAGGTCAGCGCGCCGCAACGGCACAAAAGCATCGAAAGAAGAACCCCGATGCAGGTCCAAAAACGCGCCTCCGTGCCCGGCCCGGCAAAACCGGTAAAAAAACTTGCCTCCCCCGCGGCCGCAAAGCCCAAGGCGGCAAAGGCGCAGGATGTCATCCCCTTTGACGACGATGAGTTTGAAAACTTTTAACAATTACACAGGAGAAACAGCATGGCATTATTGACTTGGCAGGACAAGTATTCCGTAGGCATCAAACAGATTGACGACCAGCACAAGCAACTGATCAACATGATCAACGAACTCAACGACGCCATGCTGGCGGGCAAAGGCAAGGAGGCCCTGATGCCGGTTCTGACCAAGCTGGCCAACTACTGCGTGAGCCATTTCGGAGTCGAGGAAAAACTGTTCGACACCCACGGATACCCGGAAACCGCCGACCACAAGGACAAACACAACAAGATGACCACCAAGGTCAAGGCGCTCATCGGCGAGGTGCAAAGCGGCAAAAGCACGATCAGCATCGAGGTGATGAACTTCCTGAAGAACTGGCTGGACAAGCACATCATGGAAACGGACAAGAAATACGGCCCCTTTCTGAACAGCAAGGGCATCAGTTAACCGGCTATTACCGCACGGGGCCTGGGGGACTCCCCCGGCCCCTCCTCACCAGACGCCATCCCAGGATTTTCCATGAACTGCCGGGTAAACATCGACACCTACCGCTGCAACAGTTGCGAAACCTGCGTGGTCATCTGCCCCGAGGTCTTCCGCATGAACCCGGCGCTGGAAAAAGCAGAGCCCATCTCCGATACCGCGACATGCAGCGAGTCCCTGGAACGGGCCGTTGCCATGTGTCCGGAAAAATGCATCGAACTTGAACGGGTCTGATTCCAACTCCACCCTGCGACTTACCCCCCGATCGGTAGTGTTGTTGTCCAAACAAAAGGCCATCCGTCTCCGGATGGCCTTTTGCCCATCACCAACCGAACGCGCTTGCTCCGGTTCAGATGCCCCGCACTTCAATCCTACGCGGCTTGGCGGGCGCAACCTTGGGCAACACCAGGGTAAGCACCCCATCGGCCATGGTGGCCTGGATCTTTTCCTGATCAATGGTTTCGGCCACCGTGAACTTGCGCAGATAGCTGCCTGGCTCAAATTCACGCAGGAGAACGGTTTCCCCCACATGCTCTTCCGGGACCACGGTACCGCGAATGGTCAGGGTTTCATTCTCCAGCTCGATTTCAACCCCTTCCTTGGCAACCCCGGGCATCTCCGCCAGCACATTGACCGCCTCGGCGGTTTCAAAGATATCCACTGCGGGCACATACTGCTTTTCCGGTTTGGTGGGCTCACCCGCCTGCCGTACTTCCTGCTTCTGCTGGATTTGCATTTCTTTTTCCGTCATAGGTGTACTCCTTAAAAAAGCATGAACACACGCCATCGAGACCGTCTCAACCGACATTCACCTTGATCTGCCGGGGCTTTACCGCTTCCGCCTTGGGCAGGGTGATGGTGATGATCCCGTCCGCGGCCTTTGCCTCGATCCTGTCCACCTGAACCTTGGCCGGCAGGGTGACGGCCCGGCTGAATCTACCGCATTCGAGCTCACGGCGGTGATAGGAACATTTTTCATCCGTCGTGCAGGTTTTCCGTTCTCCCCGGATGGTCAGGGTATCCCCTTCGATGGAGATCTCCACCTCGCCGGCCGGCACCCCGGGAATCTCGGCCCGGACATAAAGGTTGCCGCTGTCCTCGAAAATGTTCAAGGCAGGAAAGACCGTGCCTCTTCCGCCGGGCTCCGTGCCTGTTCCTTGAAAAAGCGCGTCCAGCTCTCTGCGCATCCTTTCAAAATCGGCCCAGGGGTTTCTGAACAATTTCTGATCGGCAAATCGTACTATCGCCATACGCACCTCCTTTGTGAATTATATGTAACAACTCGATTTTAAAGAGTTTATCTGCTTTACACACAAAATAAGAATTGTTGTCCGCTTGTCAAGATTGGACAATATTTTTCCGGAAGCAGGCAAACTACACTCGTTCAGTTCATCATACCACGGAGGAAATCATCTTTGCGAAACAGCGATGATAACGCTACCATCCGGAACAAAAATCGGGTATAGTTGCGACCCGGATTCACCTTGCCGGGATCAACGCCGTTAAAAGCAGTGCAAGCGGCGCGGCTGGCAGCCCGGCGAGATCCCACCCCATTGCGGCCCCATGCCGTCTGTTGCGGGCATACATTCATCGAAACACAGGAGAAACACACATGAAACTTATTCTTTTGGGCGCACCAGGCGCAGGCAAAGGCACGGTGGCAAAGCTGCTCACCGCCATCGACGGTTCGGTCCAGATTTCCACCGGCGACATTCTCCGCGGCGCAGTCCAGGCCGGCACCCCGCTGGGCAAGGAAGCGGAAGGCTACATGAAACGGGGCGACCTGGTTCCCGACTCGCTGATCATGGGCATCATGGAAAATCGGCTCCAGGAGCCCGATTGCGCCAAGGGCTTTCTGCTGGACGGCTTCCCGCGCACCATTCCCCAGGCCGAGGCTCTGACCGCGCTCTTGCAGAAACTCAACATCAAATTGGACATGGTCGCCTCCATCGACGTGCCCCGCGACGTGATCTTCGACCGGCTCTGCACGAGAAGAACCTGCACCAATCCCTCCTGCCAGGCGATCTACAACACCAAGAGCAACCCGACCAAGGTGGAAGGGATCTGCGACAAGTGCGGCAGCCCGGCGATCCAGCGCGAGGATGAAACCCAGGAAGCCATCGCCCACCGTCTGGACACCTACAACGAGAAGACTGCACCTCTGGCGGGTTTCTACGAAAAGGCCGGTCTGTTGAAATCCATCGTCGGCACCTCCAGCGATGTGGTGGTTGACGCCATCAAGAAACAGCTTGGCCTCTAATACCCCGGAGATTACCATCATCGGCGGCGGCCTCGCGGGATGCGAGGCCGCCTGGCAAGCTGCCCAGCGCGGCTGCCGGGTGACGCTGCACGAGATGAAACCGGTGCACTTCAGCCCGGCGCACGAATCTCCGCTGCTGGCCGAGCTGGTCTGCAGCAACTCCCTGCGCGCCGCCGATGTCTCTTCCGCCGTGGGTCTTCTCAAGGAAGAGATGCGGCGGCTGGGCTCCCTGATCATGGCGGCGGCCGACCATACCCAGGTTCCGGCAGGCCGGGCTCTGGCCGTGGATCGCTCCCTCTTTGCCCAATACATCACCGAAAAAATTGAATCGCACCCGGCCATCACCGTGATCCGCAAGGAAGTCACCGAGCTTCCCCCTTCTGGACAATGGCCGGTGATCCTGGCCTCCGGCCCGCTCACCTCAAGCCCGCTTGCCGCGTCGCTAAGCCAACTCACCGGGGAAGAGCACCTCGCCTTTTACGACGCCATCGCCCCCATCGTTACCGCCGACTCCCTGGACATGACCATTGTCTACCGGGCCTCCCGCTACGACGACGGGCCGGGCGACTACCTGAACTGCCCCATGAACCGCGACGAATACGCAGCCTTTATCGAGGCCCTGCGGAGCGCAGACAAGGTGCCGCTCAAGGAATTCGAGGAACAAAAATACTTCGAGGGATGTCTTCCCATCGAGGTCATGATGGAACGGGGAGAAAACACCCTGCGCTTCGGACCCATGAAACCGGTGGGGTTGCCCGACCCGAGAACCGGCCGCGACCCGTACGGTGTGGTCCAGCTCCGCATGGAAAAAAAAGACGGTCTGCTCTACAATATGGTGGGCTTCCAGACCAAGCTGACCTATAAAGCCCAGCAGGAAGTGTTCCGGTTGATTCCGGGCATGGCCCAGGCGGAGTTCGCCCGGCTCGGCAGCATCCACCGCAACACCTTTGTCTGCGGGCCCAA
>JBAYUD010000029.1:0-31275 GCA_041675265.1 Desulfurivibrionaceae bacterium
AAGTAGGATTCGAACCCACGGTACTTTCGCACAACGGTTTTCAAGACCGCCGCCTTAAACCACTCGGCCATTCCTCCCTCAAGTCCGTCAGTTATGTACCATTTCAAAAATGGGCTGTCAATGCTTGAAGGGGTCCCGGCAGGGAAGAAACATGACCCACTCTCTAAATTGTAAACGTTCAGCAGTGCCGCAGATGCGCGAAAGAGGCCTACGAAGTGTGCTATTGCACATGAGCAGGCCGATGACAAAGCAGATGTGGTGCTGCTGGACGTTTACGCCGACTTCAGCGGACCGCTTCGATAGCTTCAGCCAGCTTTTTCACCCCGATGATCTCCATGCCCTTGATCCCGCCCTTGGGCACGTTGGCCAGGGGGACAATCGCCTTTGTAAAGCCGTGCTTGGCCGCCTCCCGCAAGCGCTCCTGGCCGCTGGGCACGGGGCGGATCTCGCCGGAGAGGCCGACCTCGCCGAAGGCCACCAGCTCCACGGGCAGGGGCTTGTTTTTCAGGCTGGAGAAAACCGCCAGCAATAGGGGCAGATCGGCGCTGGTTTCGCTGACCCGCACCCCGCCCGCCACGTTGATGAACACATCCTGGCCATAGGTGGCGATGGAGCCGTGGCGGTGCAGCACGGCCAGGAGCATGGCCAGCCGATTCTGCTCCAACCCCACCGTGACCCTCCGCGGATTCTCGCTGTGGCTGTCGTCCACCAGGGCTTGCATCTCCACGAGCAGGGGGCGGCTGCCTTCCCAGATCGCCATGACCACGCTGCCGGGCATGGGTTCGGCGTTGCGGGACAAAAATATGGCCGAGGGGTTGGAGATCTCGCGCAGCCCCTTGTCGGTCATGGCGAAGACCCCCAGCTCGTTCACCGCGCCGTAGCGGTTCTTCACCGCCCGCATCACCCGGAAGCGCGAATCCCCGCTGCCTTCGATGTAGCAAACCACGTCGATGATATGCTCCAGCACCCTGGGCCCGGCCAGGTCGCCGCTCTTGGTGACATGGCCCACCAGGAAGATGGCCACCCCGGTCTGCTTGGCGAACTGGGTAAGCAGGGCGGCGGACTCCCGCACCTGGCTGACGCTGCCCGGCGCGGACTGGCTGTCCGCCACCTGCATGGTCTGGATGGAATCGATCACCATGACCTCGGGGTGTTCCTTGAGCGCGGTGGCACAGATATCCTCCACTCGGGTCTCGGCCAGCAGGAGCAACGCCTGGTCCGGAAGCCCAAGCCGCCTGGCCCGCATGGCGATCTGCTGGAGCGACTCCTCGCCGGTCACATAGAGGCATTTACGGGTGAGGCTCAGGTTGCAGCAGACCTGGAGCAAGCCGGTGGACTTGCCCACCCCCGGATCGCCGCCGATGAGCACCACCGAGCCCGGCACCAGGCCGCCGCCCAGCACCCGGTCCAGCTCGCCCATGGTGGTGGAAAAACGGACCAGCTCATCCTTGCCCACCTGGGCCATGGTCTGCACCTGGGCCAGACTGCCGGAATACCCCTGAAAACGGCCCGCCGCAACGGAGGCCGGCTGTTGCTCGGCCAGGGTATCCCAGGCGCCGCAGCCTTCGCACTGACCGGCCCATTTGCTGAACACCCCATTGCAGGTGGCGCAGACATACGCGATCTTCTCTTTCGCCATTACAGGCAGCCCCGTCTGCGTTCAAGGATCATGATTCTTCGCCTTTTGGAGGTTAACAACAAATTGGTGCGTTCCGGCTTTGCCGGAGAACTCATGCAGGTTTGCCCTATGCGGTGGCCGGGGTTCAGGCTTTCCCTATGCCCGGCGCACTTTTTTATATCCCCCCTTTAGCAAAGGGGGAAGCGAAGGATGTCCTTTCCCCTATTCCCACGCTTCACTTTTCACTGCCCCTGCCCCCCAAAGCCTTTCGCACCGTCTCGGTCAACACCCGCATGGTCAGGGGCTTCATGAGAAAATGCTTGATGCCCTGCTCCAGGGCTGTTTCTTCCCCGATGGCCGCGCTGTATCCGGTACAGAGGATCACCGGCAGGGCGGGCCGGATCTTCAGGCTCTCCTGGACCAGCTGCACCCCGGACATCCCCGGCATGGTCTGGTCGGTGATCAGCAGATCAAAATCCCCGGGGTGGAGGCGGAACTCTTCCAGGGCCTCAAGGGGATTGGTCCTGGCCGTCACCCTATAGCCGAGCCCGGAAAGCATGGCCTTGCCCATCTCGGCAATGCTTGCCTCGTCATCGACAAAAAGAATCCGCTCCTGGCCGGAAGGAACCGTCCATTCCTGCACGCTTTCCGCCGGAGCCGCCCCCTTGTCGATCCGGGGCAGATAGACGCGGAAAACCGTGCCCACGTCCACGGTGCTTTCCACCTGCACCATGCCGCCATAGTTGCTGACAATGCCATGCACCACCGCCAGTCCCATGCCCGAGCCCTTGCCCACGCTCTTGGTGGTGAAATAGGGGTCAAAGATACGGGAGAGAACCTCCGGCGTCATCCCCGGCCCGGTATCGCCGACACTGAACAACACATACGGCCCGGGCAGCAGACCCCCTTCCCCGGAAAGATCGCTTGCAGCCAGCTCCACATTTTTCATGATCACGGTCAGGACACCCCCCGTCGCCTCCATGGCATGGAAGGCGTTGGTGCAGAGATTCACCACGATCTGATGGATATTCGTGGGATCGGCCAGGATGGTACCGCAGTCCGGCGCAATATCCTCGCGGATTTCAATACTCGCCGGAAGCGAGGCCCGCAGAAACTTGAGGGCCTCCTTGACAATGGGCCTGGGCAACATCGGGGTCCGCTCCTCCCCGCTTTTCCGGCTGAAGGTCAGAATCTGCTTCACCAGATCCCTGGCCCGCAACCCGGCCCGCAAAACCTGATGAATATCGGCTCCGGCGCTGTCCGCCCCCGGAGGCAGACTCCTTTTCGCCATCTCGGCATACCCCAGGATGGCAGCAAGGATGTTGTTGAAATCATGGGCGATCCCTCCGGCCAGGGTGCCGATGGCCTCCATCTTCTGGGCCTGGCGCAACTGCTCTTCCAGCTCCTTCCTGCCGCTGATGTCCTGGCAGATGGTGAGGATCTCCGGTTGCCCCTCCCCTTGTACCACCGTGGCATTGAGTTCCACAGGGGTGAACTCTCCCCGGCCATTGACATAATCGAGTTGCAGATGACGGACAAAGCCCAGCCGGGCGCATTCCTTCACCGCTTCCCGGTTCCTGGCCTGGTCGTGTGCAGCCGTCCACTCGGTCACCCTCCGGCCCAGAATCCCGGCCAGGTCCGCGTGTCCGGTCAGCCGCACATACTCCTGATTGGCGTCCAGCACCCTTCCCTCGCCATCTATCTTTACAAAGCCGGTGCCGGTGGTCTCGATCAGAACCCGGTATTTCTCCTCGCTCTTGCGCAACCCCTCTTCCATGGCCCGCTGCTCGGCCAGCATCTGGTTCGCCGCCTCGGCCAGGGAGCGGAACTCCGCGAAATGAAGGCCCGACGACTCCATCTCCGCCTTTTCCCGCGCCGCCCTGTCAAAAAAGGACTCAAAGGCGGTAAAAGCCTGCTGGATCCGTTCTGCTGTTTTGCGGACAAACAGCAACCCGAGCAGCAGGGCGGCAAGCATCAAGAGCAGGGCCAGGCCGATGATCCTGACAATGTCGATCCGCAACCGGTGCCGGGCCTTGTCGGTGGCGGCCTGGATGTCGTCCAGATACAGGCCGGCGCCGATATACCACTGCCAATCCTTGATCCCGCGCACGTAGCTGAGCTTCATGGATTTGCGCTCCGCGCCCAATTCCGGCATCACATAGCGCAGGAAACCGCCGTCCTTCCGGGCCAGTTCGATCATCTCCCGCACGATCTTCAAGCCATTGGCGTCGGTCTGCTCCAGCGCGTTCCGCCCCTTGGCCGGATAGGTCAGGGACATTCCGTCCCACTGGCCGGCAAAGACATAGCCATCCTGCTCGAACCTGCTCTTTTCGATCCGCTCCAGCACCTCGGCCTGGATATCCGCCTCCATGTCATCCAGGTATTCACCGGCGCCGACGAACCAATCCAACTCCGGCAGGTATTTGACAAAGGAAACCTTCTCGAACTCCTGACCGGGCGGAAAGCCGGGCTTGGGCCAGCGGTAGGAGACAAACCCCTCGCCCTTGCTTCCGGCAAGCGCCACCATCTCCCGGATGGCAAAGGTTCCCTCGTTGTCCTGCATGGTGAGGAGATTTTTCCCTTCCTGCTCCGGATTGGCCGCATGGAGCTGCACCGTGCCGTCCATGGCAAAGATGAAAAGATAGCCCCGGCCTTTGTTGAAACGCACCGGCCGAAGGGCCTCCCGCACCAGAGCCCGGATCTCCTGCTTGCCGCGCGTTCCCTTGTTGAGCGCGTAAAGATGGGAGGCAACCGCCTGGGCGTCGCGGACCCTGGCTTCGATACTGCCCTTTGCCCGGTCGGTGACCTGCGAACGCTTGAAATGAATATAGGCGACGGTCTCGTCGACCCGCCGCGCAAGCTGCTGCTGACGCTCCTCGACCTGCTTCCCCCAGAGCACATCCACCTCACTCCGGTAACGGCCATACTCGTGGAAGACCTCGAAAACGCCAAAACCAAGAATCAGGCCGGTAACCATCAGCGACATGGTGACCAGCAATTTCCTGGCAATACTGTTTGCGGGCATGATCATTGACTGTGCAACTCTCCCAAAAAAATCCGTTCAGACAAGCCGGGCCAACACCTGATTGGCCACGGGCAACCCTGCCTCCGTAAGGCGCAGGCTGTCTTGGCCGACCGCGACCAGCCCCTGCCGGCGCAAATCATCCAGTATATTCCCATAATAGCCCGGTGGCGTCAAACCAAACCGGCGCCGCAGCCGGGAAAAGGAGACCCCTTCGATCATCCTGAGCCCCATGACCACGCTTTCCCGGAACCGGGCTGTAAGCGGCAGGCATTCTCCCTCGTCCAGCGGGAGTTCTCCTTTTTGGACCAGGCCGGTAAACGGTTCGGGCTCCCGCACCGCGCTGAATCTGAACCCGGACAGGCAGGAGACCGCCCCGGCCCCCAACCCGAGGTAGGAGCCGTTTCGCCAGTAGTTCAGGTTGTGGCGGCATTCTCGGCCCGATATGGCGTAATTGGAGATCTCGTAGCGATCTAAACCGGCCCGGGCCAGGAGATCGTGGGTGAGCGCAGCCATGGCCAGCGCCTCCTCCTCTTCGGGCAGGATCAGCGCGCCCTTTTCCACCAGCCGGGCAAAGGGGGTCTCTTCCTCGATGGTCAGCTCGTAGCAGGCAAGATGCTCCGGCCCGAAGGCAAGGGCCTGGTCCAGGCTCTCCCGCCAATCCGTTGCGCTCTGGCCGGGCAGGCCGTACATCAGATCCAGGTTGATGTTGGTAAAGCCACCCTTTCGCGCCGCCTTGATGGCGGCATGGGCCTCGGCCTTCGTATGGCTCCGGCCAAGCCCGACCAGCAGCCGGTCGGAAAAGGCCTGCACCCCGAGGCTCAACCGGTTGACCCCTGCCCGGCGCAGGGCGGTCAGCGCCTCCACCGTGACGGTGTTGGGGTTACCCTCGACCGTGATCTCGGCATCTTCCGTAAAGCGGAACGATGTGAGGCACAGACGGACCAGCTCGGCCAGCTCATCGCCGCCATAGATGGTCGGGGTGCCGCCGCCGATGAAGAGGGTGGCAAAAACCCGCTCCCGGCACCATTGCTGATCAGCCCAGTAACGGATCTGGCTGGCAAGGGCTGCCAGGTATGCGGCCGGAGGGGATTGGCAGGCATGGGAGTTGAAGGAGCAGTACGCGCAGCGGCTTTTGCAGAAGGGGATGTGCAGATAGAGACCGGGTGGCTCTTCACCGCTGACGGGAGTAAACCCGGCGGGTAGGGATTCGGGCGACATCATTCTCCGGCGATCAACGCACGGGACTGGCGACGGATATCCTCCATCAGACCATGATCGGCAAAGCTGAAAGGCTGCTCACCCTCCCCAACGATGAGATGGTCGAGGAGCTGAATCCCGGCAAATGCCAGGGCGATGAAGAGATGGCGGGTGAGTTTTTTATCCTCCGCCGAAGGGGTCAGGCTGCCGGAGGGATGGTTGTGGGCGATGACCACCGAGGCGGCGTGGTGCTCCAGGGCCATTTTGATCAACTCCCGGGGGTGCACGGTATTGCTGGCCAGGGTGCCTTCCGCCACCAGCTGGGTGTCGATGATCCCCAAGGAGGCGTCGAGAAAAACCGCCATCAGCACCTCGCGCTTGAGGCCGCGCATGGAATGAACCAGATACTCCCCAACCTCGCGGGAGGAGCGGAGGTATTCCTTGCTCACCAGCCGCTGCTTGAGATACCGCCGGGCCACACCCTGGACAAAATGGAGGGCAAAGCCGTTCTTCGGCCCGATGCCGTCGACCAGCTCAAGCTCCGCCTGGCTGGCATCCAGGGCCTGGGCCAAGCTCCCGAACCGCTTGAGCAGCAACCGGGCGCTCTCCTTGCAATCCTTGCGCGGAGTGCCCAGGGAGAGAAGCAGCTCCAAAACCTCGGCATCGGTAAAGCCGTCCAGGCCATGGGCCAGAAATTTATCCCGCAAACGCTGCCGATGGCCGTCGCCTTTTTTCTGCCAGTCGGATTTATCCATGATTTTTTTTGCCACGAAACCCACGAAAGTTAAATAACACCGCAAAGCTGGCGGCTTATTTGGAGTAGCGCCTCACCGGCACCGACAAAACCGTGAGCCGCCCAAGGCAGTAGCGCCTTTTGCCTCCCCCTTTGACAAAGGGGGGAATAAAGCGCTAGACGTCAGTGTTTTCGTGGCAAAAACCCCTACTCCGCCAGCGCCTTGCTGAACAGCTCGTTGGCCAACCCCGGATTGGCCTTGCCCCCGGTCTGCTTCATGAGCTGGCCCACGAAAAATCCCATGACCTTGGTCTTGCCCTCCCGGAACTGCTGGGCCTGCTCGGGATTGGCGGCGATGATCTCCTTGACTATGGCCATAATCTCGCCCTGGTCGCTCATCTGCACCAAGCCCTTCTCCTTGACCACGGTTTCCGGATCCTTGCCGGAGACCATCATCTCCTCGAACACGGCCTTGGCGATCTTGCCGCTGATGGTGCCGGCGTCGATCATTCCCAGGAGCGCGGCCAGATTCTCCGGGGAGACCGGGCACTGAGTAATATCCATGGCCTCTTCGCCCTTCATCAACCGCATCAACTCGGTCATCAGCCAGTTGCCAAGTTTCTTGGCATTGGGATAGCGGGCATACGCCGCCTCGAAATAATCCGCCAGCTCGCGGGAGGAGGTGAGCACCGCAGCGTCGTCTTCCGGCAACCCCAGTTGCTCGATGAAGCGATTTTTCCGGTCATCGGGCAGCTCGGGCAGGGTGGCGCGGATCTCCTCGATCCACGCCGCGTCGATCTCCACCGGCACCAGGTCCGGATCCGGGAAGTAGCGGTAGTCGTGGGCCTCTTCCTTGGAGCGCATGGCATTGGTCACGTTGCGGTCCGCATCCCAGAGCAGGGTTTCCTGGGTGATCTTCTCGCCGTCCAGCAAACGGTCGCGCTGACGGCGCACCTCGAACTCCAACGCTTTTTGCACGTTCTTGAAGGAGTTCATGTTCTTGAGTTCGGTGCGGGTGCCGAACTCCTTCTGGCCCACGGGCCTGAGCGAGATATTGGCGTCGCAGCGGAAGCTGCCCTCCTGCATGTTGCCGTCGCAGATGTCCAGATAGCGGAGAATCGCGTGCAGTTTCCTGAGATAGGCCGCGGCCTCCTCCGGCGAACGGATGTCCGGCTCGCTGACGATCTCGATGAGCGGAACGCCGGTGCGGTTGAGATCCACGTAGCTCTTGGGTTCGCGCTCGTCGTGGATGAGCTTGCCCGCGTCTTCCTCCATATGGATGCGGGTGAGGCCGATCCTTCTGGTCCGGCCATTCGCCTCGACCTCCACCCAGCCGTGTTCGGCAATGGGCAGGTCGAACTGGGAGATCTGGTAGCCCTTGGGCAGGTCGGGGTAGAAGTAGTTCTTGCGGGCGAACTGGTTCATGGGGCCGATGACGCAGTTGGTGGCCAGGGCCATCTTCATGGCGTACTCCACCACCGTTTTGTTCAGCACCGGCAACACGCCGGGCATGCCGAGGCAGACCGGGCAGGTGTTGGTGTTGGGCGGGTTGCCGAAGGCGGTGGTGCAGCCGCAAAAAATCTTGCTCTTGGTTTTGAGCTGGGCATGGACCTCAAGGCCGATGACGGTTTCAAATTCCATGGTGTTCTCTCCCTGATAAAACCCGACGACAGGACAAAGCCGCCGGTCAGTGTGTCTCTTTTCCCTTGTGCACCCAGGCCTGAATCCTGGTCAGCTCCTGGCTCCAGCCGGAGCCGATGCGCAGATCGAGGAACATCCGGAACAGCTGATCCACGGTGCGCACCACCATCTCGTGCAGGCTGACATGCTCAAGCAGCCTGCCTTCCACCGCCTCTGGGTCGTTGCCCTCTTCGGCGGAGCCCATGGTCTTGGGCGGCTTCACGTTGCGAAACTCCATGAGGGTGGCCTTGAAGGAAAGGTTCCATTCATACTCCCCACGGGTCAACAGCATCCGGGCCTGCTCCAGTTTCTTGCCCATGGCCAGGCCGGTGCGCGCCTCCTGGAGCTCGGTCATCAGCCCCCGGCAGATCAGCTTCTCGCGGTTCTCGCCTTCGCCGTACTCCAGCATCATGTGCTTTTCAAAAACGAGCTGGATATCCTCCCCAGCCTCGGGGAGAAAGATGGTGCCCCCCCGCTCCTCGCTCTTAAACCAGAGCCAGGTGAGAAATTCCTGGCCCACAAATCGTTTTTCATCAATAAGATCAACTAAATCCATGCGCTTAAGCCTCTGGGGTCAGATGAAGATTGCGGGGGTGATGTCGGCCAGGGCCTCGCGGCTCGGAGCATCGAGCAGGTGCTCGGCGGTGAGATACGGCACCTGGAGCATCAGGCTGAGATCAAAGGTCTCCTTGAAAAACTCCTCCAGCAGCTCCTGGGCCTTCTGGCTGGTGGAGAAAAACAGCACCGTCCCCTCGGCCAGGTTCCAGCAGAGATCATACACCGCCGGGGTAGGAGCCGCCTTTTTCATCAGCATCAGCTTGACGCTCTCCTTGATCTCCACCCGATGGGCCCGAGCCAGCTTGGGAATCTGCCGCGCTTTCTTGAGCCGTTCCTCTTCCTTGAGGCAGAACTTGTTGAGCACCTTGGGCGAGACCCGCCGCTCGTCCACCCGCAGGGAGAGCACGACATGGTCCGCCGCCGCGTACGAGGCGTAGGCAAACTCGCTATCAAACATATTGAGCACGGAAACCCAGCCCACGGAGCGCTCTTCGTAGCTCTCGTCGATATCCCGGAAGGAATGCCTGGCGATCCGCTCGGCGGCGAACTCCCAGAAATTCGCGGGCAGCTCCCCTTCCACCGCGTAACGGACAAAACTTGCCGATCTGGCCAACAATCCCATACCGCACCCAAAAGTAAATAGTCGGAAAAAAAAGCCCTGCTTGGCGCAGAAGCTCCATCTTGGCTCACAACAAATCAGAAAATATAGCAGACCCGGCCGACGGCCACAAGCTATTTAAGCACCACCTCTCCCGCTGAAAAACCCCAATAATTACACAAGCTCGGCCCGTTATCCACCAGACAGGCAAGGATGAATCCGGGGCAAAAAAAAGGAAAAAGAAAACAGCAAAGACTTGACACGGAAAACCGACTGTTGTAAATGTGCCTTTTCCTACAGGGTGGGTCGTTAACTCAGCCGGTAGAGTATCTGCCTTTTAAGCAGAGAGTCGCGCGTTCGAATCGCGCACGACCCACCAATTACTGTACGGATATTTGTCCCCATCGTCTAGCCCGGTCCAGGACACCGGCCTTTCACGCCGGCGACACGAGTTCAAATCTCGTTGGGGACGCCAGAAATTCTAAAGGGAATCAACTTCTTTAAGTTGGTTCCCTTTTTTTTATTTGACGCCATCGCCGGTATTCCGGCCAGGAAACCAGGGCTACTCCTCGTGCCGAATCTCACCACATACTGTCCGCCAGATTCTCCAGCAGCCAAGAATAACACTTGGCATTATTTTAGTTTTATCATAAAATCTATAACAACAAGCACAGTTATTTTAATTCCACGATGAGCCCGCGCCAATGAGAACCTTCCAGTCTGGCCGCTATGTGCAACAAGACCATTACCGGAGTTTTCAGCCCAATCCAATCAACCGCGCCTGGGTGCTGGACAACATGGCGTTGATCCAGCTGCTTGGACAAGCGGATCGGGAACTGGGCAGGCTGGACATGTATTCGGACTACATCCCCAACATCGATCTGTTCATCCGGATGCACGTACTGAAGGAAGCCACCCAATCCAGCAAGATTGAAGGCACGCAGACGAACATGGAGGATGCGCTTCTCGAAAGGGAAGATGTTGCCCTGGACAAAAGAGACGACTGGGAAGAGGTGCAAAACTACGTAGCGGCAATGAACCAGGCGGTTGCGCGATTAAAAAAATTGCCTTTTTCCGCCCGGCTGATGCGTGAAACCCATAAAACCCTGCTGCAAGGGGTGCGCGGCAAACACAAGCAGCCGGGCGCATTCAGACACAGCCAGAACTGGATTGGCGGGGCAACCATTAACGATGCGGTTTTTGTCCCGCCCGTTCATACCACTATCGCCGAACTGATGGGCGATATTGAGCTGTTTGCCCACAACGACACCCAGTATTTCCCGGAGCTATTGAAAATCGCCTTGGTGCATTACCAGTTTGAAACCATCCATCCTTTTCTGGACGGTAATGGCCGGGTGGGACGGTTGCTGATTACCTTGTATCTGGTCAACAAAGGGATATTGAAACAGCCGGTGTTGTATCTGTCGGACTTCTTTGAGCGCAACCGCGCGCATTATTACGATAATCTGATGCGGGTGAGAGAAAAAAACGACCTGCTGCAATGGTTCAAGTTTTTCCTGGTGGGCGTCATCGAAACGGCAAAAAGCAGCATTGCGACTTTTGACAACATCCTCAAACTGCAAAAGCAGGTGGATGGCCAGATACAGACGCTGGGCAGCAGAACGGCCAATGCACAAAAGGTTCTTCGTTATTTATATCAACATCCCATGATTGACGCTGCCAAAACAGGCGCGGTGGCGGACATATCTCCGGCCTCCGCGTACAAGCTGGTTGCCGATTTGGAGCAGTTCGGGATACTGAAGGAAATCACGGGCGGCAAGCGTGGGAAAATGTATCTGTTTGACGCCTACTTGCAGTTGTTCAGGTAAGAATAAACTGCGCGGCGTTCACCCGATCACCGTTTTTTGTATCATGACAGCACCATGACCTGCACCCACGACTACCACCAGCTTATTGCCGACCTCGACGCGGAGATCGTCCGCGTAGCGAAGCTGCATGCCGCGACCATTTCCTGCGGGCCGGGCTGCGCCTCCTGCTGCCGCCCCTTCAGCGTGCTGGCCATTGAGGCGGCCTGCGTGCGGGAAGCCATTGCCTCTCTGGATAACGCCAGCCGGGAGCGGCTTGCCCGCAACCTTGCGGAAACCCCTGACCACTGCCCCCTGCTCATTGATGATCTCTGCTCTATCTACGCGGCCCGCCCCGTCATCTGCCGGACCCAGGGGCTGCCTCTGGCCTATGTGGACGAAGAACGCGAGACCATTGAGGTCTCGGCCTGCGGGCTGAATTTCCCGGAAGACCATGGATTTGTCCCGGAAGAGCTTCTGTTCATGGACCAGTTCAACACCCGCCTTGCCGAGCTCAATCAGGCCTGGTGTTGCAAGCGGAATCTGGACCCAACCAAACGCATCCCCCTGCGGGACCTTGCCTGCCCCACCCAACCGGGGGGCTGAACCTTACTGCTCCGGCAGATTCGCCCCATCCAGCAACGCCTGGGCAACCCTCTCCTCCAGCCGATCCTTGTCGATGGGCTTGGCGCAATAGGCCACCGCTCCGAGGGCAAACGCCTGCCGGGCCATGTCGACGTCGGGCAACCCGGTCAACATGATGGCCGACAGGTGCGGCAGCGACTTCTGCATCTCGGCGAGCACGTCAAGGCCGTCCATCTTGCGCAGGTTCATGTCGAGAATCGCCAGGTCCACCGGGTTTTTTTCCGTGAACCGGAGGGCCTCGTCCTCGTCGTGGAACACATGCACCACATGGCCCTTCCGTTGCAGAATCCTCTGGATGAGAATCCCCGCGTCCAGCACATCGTCCAAGACCAGAATCCGCGCCATCTTCCTATTGCTCCTGTTCCTGACCCGCAACAACAACCGGCAGGAAAAGATGAAAGGTCGTATGCATGTCCAGGGCGACAAGCTCCGGCTCCTGGGGCGGAGACTTGACCTCGATCCTCCCGTTGTGATCCTGAATAATGCCGAAGGAAACGGACAACCCCAATCCGGTGCCCTTGCCGACCCCCTTGGTGGTGTAAAAGGGGTCGAAGATCCGCCCCAGCTGATCCGGGGGGATGCCGGAGCCGGAATCGCCGATGATGATCTCGATCTGCCCGCTCTCCGCGTGCCAGCGGGTCCACACCCCGATGATCCCTTCGCTGCCGATGGCATGGTGGGCATTGGTCAGCAGATTGACAAAGACCTGACGCAGCCGCTCGTTGTCAAAGCAGGTGCTGGGCAGGTTCTCGGCCAGGCAGCGGTGGATAAAGATATGGTCCATGTTCAGGGTGTGGTTGACAATGGCCAGCACCTCCTCCAGGCACTGGTTGAGATCGCCGTACAGCTTGTTGTGCTCCTGGGTCTGCCGGGAGAAATTGAGCAGATCGGCAACGATGCGCCTACAGATCTTCGCCTGTTTCTCGATGATCCCCAGGGTTTCGTGCACCTCGCTCTGCTCCTCGAAATCCTCCTCCAGCAGCTGGGCATAGCCAAGGATGATGCCCAGGGGGGTATTGATTTCGTGGGCCACGCCCGCGGCAAGCTGACCCACCGAGGTCATCTTTTCCGAATGCACCAGCTGCTCCATCATCTTCTTGAAATGGGTGAGATCCTTGGCGATTCCCTGATACCCCTGGAGCGTCCCCGCGCGATCCGTGACTGCCGAGGCGGTGATCATCAGATACAATGGGCCGTCCTCCCTGCCGGCAAACTCCGCTTCGAAATCCTTGACCTGCCCGTCCGAACCGAGCAAGGCCCGGTATTGGGCGCAGCGTTCCGGGTCGGAAAAAAATTCGGCCAGGGGCTGGCCGAGAAGATCCTGCCGCCGGCCGACCCCGAGCAGCTGCAAACCGCTCTCGTTGATGTCGCAGAGCCGGCCATCCGCGTCGCAAAAATAGATCATGTCCTTGGACCCTTCGAAAAAGCCGCGGAATTTCTCCTCGGACAACCGCAGGTCGTGGGTCCGCTCCTCCACCTGCTGCTCCAGGGTCTGATTCAACCGGGAGAGGTCGGTATGCGCTTCCTTAAGCCTTTCGTTGGCCAGCTCCAGCGAGATTGCATCGACCTTGGCCCGCTCGATGAGCCCCGCCGTGTTGTGGTAGTGGAGGGTGAGGATGGCCACCCCGCAGAGGGCGATGGTGTTCAACCCCCCGCAGTATGGGTCGAGCAGATCCCAGAGTTGCGGCATCCCGCCAAGCCTGAGCGCATAGGGAAGAAGATGCCCCACCCCCCGGGAAAAGGAAAAGACTACCATGACCAGGGAGAACCAAAAAAAATAGGACCAGAGGATGCTCTTGGGCTCAAGCTTTGTGAGGCGCCGGGCATAGGAGAGGGCAAAGAGGGAAAGGATGACCATCACGGTGGCGCCGAGATAATCCACCAGATAGACGGGAAACAGGGGAAGGATAATGCGCTCTTCCATCAGACCCCCTGCCCGTTCCGGCCCTGCCGCCGGGCTTCGACCGCCTCGCGAAACTCCCGCAGGGAGATGGTGAAAAACCAGAAGGCCGGGACGCAGAGCAGATGATCGAAACGGCCCAGATAATAGAAGACGCTGAGCAGGGTGCGCGGCCCGGTAAAATGATCCTCCACCAGGCGGGCGCCGGAATCCCTGAGGTCGGCGTACATCTGCCCGGCAAACCAGTGCACGAACAGATGATCCATGTCCCAGAGGAGAAAAAAGAGCAGCGAGAGCTTGAGGGAGCGCCAGGAGTATCGAACATCCGGCGGCTTGGTGTGCAGGACATAGAGGAAGAGCAGCAGGGCCACCCCGAGCAGGAGATGGGCCATCAGGTGGACCACCGGCCCTTCCGCCACCCCGTGTCCCTGCACCGCCCAGGCCGGGCAGCTCCAGAAAAAGAGCAGCATAAAGCCCAGCAGAACACCATGCCTTTTCATCCGGATTGCCCCCACAATTTGCCAGAAAAATTGTGCCCTGTTCAGAGATAGCAGGTTGCCGAGAGGGACGCAAGCCATATCCGCGTCCGGATTCCCGGCAAGAAGATGTTGATTGTTTTCCGGAAATGGTGCATTCAATGGGGAGTTGTCCGAAAAACCCTGCCCAACACCCGCGCTTTCCGGAGAGATGCCCGTGACCTCTGACCAGCCTCTTTCTCCCTGCCCAGACGGGGATTTTTCCGCCTCGGTTCTCATCGTTGACGATGACCGCGACATGCTCTCCATGCTGGAGCGGCTCATCCGCAAGAAATTCCGCTGCGAGGTGAAGACCGCGCCCTCCGGGGAGGATGCCTGGGGGATCATCGCGGACTGGCGGCCGGACATGGTGCTGACCGACGTCAAGATGCCGGGGATGGACGGCCTGGCGCTCCTTGCCAAGATCAAGGAAGCGTCTCCCGCCACCGCCGTGATCATGATGACCGGGCACGGCACGGTGGAGTCGGCCATCTCCGCCCTGAAAAACGGGGCCTATGACTTCATCCAGAAGCCCTTTGACAACGAGCATCTGCTCCACACCCTGCGCCGCTGCCTGGAACGCCTCTGCCTGCTTGAAAAAAACCGGCGTCTCCAAAGCCGGCTCGCCGGGCAGGAAGCCTGCCCCGGGTTCACCGGCGCCTCCCCTGCGATCAAGGAGGTCTCCGGGCTGATTAGCAGGCTTGCCGACACCGATGTCACCGTGCTGATCCGGGGAGAATCCGGCACGGGCAAGGAGCTGGCCGCCCGCGCCCTGCACGGGTTGAGCGCCAGGCACCCGCGTCCGATGGTCACCGTCAACTGCCCGGCCCTGCCGGAGCAGATTCTGGAAAGCGAACTCTTCGGCTATGCCAAGGGCGCCTTTTCCGGGGCGACCCACGACAAAAAAGGGCTGTTTCTCGAAGCCAACACCTCCACCATCCTGCTGGACGAAATCGGCGACCTCCCCATTGCCCTCCAGACCAAGCTGCTCCGGGTTCTCCAGGAAAAGGAGATCATGCCCCTGGGCCAGACCAAAACCATCCGGGTGGATGTCCGGGTGCTGGCCTCGACCAATCAGGATTTGGAGGAAAAAATCCGCCAGGGGCTCTTCCGGGAGGATCTTTTCTACCGCCTCAATGTGGTGACCATCACCATGCCGCCCCTCAGAAACCGCGCGGAAGACATCCCCGGCCTGGCCCAGCATTTTCTCGCGACCTTTGCCGCGGAATACGGCCGGCAGGGGTTGGTCTTTGCCCCGGATGCTCTCCCCGCCCTGGTGAAGCGGACCTGGAAAGGCAATGTCCGGGAACTGCAGAATGTGATCAAACGGGCGGTGCTGCTTGCCGGGGACGCCCCCATCTCCGCCCGGGATCTGGCGGAACCCGGGGTGGAACCTTCCTCCCCCAGGCCCATTGCCGGAAATCCGCACGGGCTGCCCTACAATCTCGCCAAACAGCGGCTGGTGGAGGAGTTCTCCGCCGCCTACCTGGCCGAAGCGCTGCAGCAAAACAGCGGCAATGTGACCGCAGCGGCCCAGGCCAGCGGCATGAACCGCCAGGCCTTCCAAAAACTGCTGCACCGTTTTGGCCTTGCTGCCGACACCTTCCGGTAATTCTCCAGCCCCACCCGCCACCCTCCGGCGAAAAAAGATATGCCGCAAAAAAGCGGCACTGCATATTTTTTACTGCACCAAAAACCCCTGTTTTCCGCCCTGACGTCGGCGCCAAAGACACAGCATCATCATCGCATAATCAATCAGATACAACGAACGCCTCCTCCTGCCGCCGGATTGGCACTGTTATTGCTCTCCCATCCATGAGGGGGAGGCGGCTGTAGTCCTCTCCGCCAGCAACCAATACGGATCAGACAGCGAAAAATTCAAAGGAGGTGCAACGGCACAAGAGGGGAACTTCGGGAGGAAGCCGTCTTTTACGACATTTTCATTTCAGACAGGAGGTGGATGGTATGAAAGTCAAGTTCAGTGTGTTGCCGTTACTCGCCCTGGTGATGATGGCCTTGCCCATCATCCCGCGGGCACAGGCCATGGAGGCTGCTTCTGCTCCAACCATTACCCTCGACAAGACCTCGCTGGCCAACGGCGGCGAGATCATCGTCACCGGCCAGGCCCCGGCAGGCGCCCAGGTCTATGTCGAGTTCTATTCCGCCGATAAAAAGGTGCGGGCCAACCGCTTCGACGGCAAGAAGGATCCCAAGACCGGCAAGATCCCCTACAAGTTTTACCTGACCCATGAAATGCCGGCCTTTTACAAGATTCTCGCACCCAAGGATATGCAGCCGGAGCTGGACAAGGCCAAGGGTGCGGGCAAGGACTGGAAATACTCCGAGGTGTTGAAGAAGATCGGCGCCGACGCCGCCTACAGCGCCCCGGCCAAGATCAAGATTGACAGCTACCAGGCCACCATCATGGCCAGCATCATCGGCTCCCGCGGCGACCTGCTGGAACCCATGGACGAAAAGGCGACCAAAAGTGAGTCGATGAAGCTGGTGAAAGGGCGTTTCCGCAGCGTCGGCAAGCTGCTGGAAGCCAACGTCGAGACCACTCTCGGCGGCGCGTACACCGCCAAGATCAAGTTGCCCGCAGGCCAGGCTCCCGGCAAGTACAGCGTCACCGTCACCGCCGTCACCGAGCGGATCAAGGAAGGCGACAAGGAAACGGTCAAGAAGGTCAAGAGCGAACCCGCCACCTTTGAAAACAACGTGTCCTTCCCCACCGTGTACCTCGCTTCCGCGGGCACCAGCATGAACCTCATCTACCCCTTCCTTCTCTGCCTGGCCATCTCCATCTTCGGGGTGCTCATGGGCGCGGGCGGCGGTTTTATCCTCAACCCCATCCTGGTGACCCTCTTCCCCCTGCCCCACACCATCGTGGCCGGCACCGTGATGCCCACCGTGCTCTTCTCCCAGGGGTCCGGGATATACAACTACTCAAAGATCAAATTCATCAACTGGAAGCTCGGCGTCGGCATCGGTTGCGCCATGCTGGTGGGCGGCTTCATCGGCCCCAAGCTCACCGAGATGATCACCCTGGATCAGTTCAAGTTCCTCTTCGGCTGGGTGCTGCTGGTGCTGGCCGGCCTGATGTACTGGCAGACCACCCCCGGCTATCTTGAGAAAAACAAGAAGGAGCAGGCCATCCTGAAGGAGTTCAAGAAGCGGGCGGAGGAATGCGCCAAACGGGGCGAGGAAGGTACCGCCGCCTGTCCCACGGACCAGAAATAAAAACACTCTCAGGAGGAATCCGGTATGAAAGTAGATTTTTGGGGTCATGAATTTGAAGTCAACATGTGGCTCGGTTGTCTCGGCGGCTTTCTCATCGCCATTATGTCCTCGATGTTCGGCTTCGGCGGTGGGCCGTTCATGGTGCCGCTGATGACCGTCGCCCTGGGGCTGCCCATGTACATCGTGGTCGGCAGCTCGCTTCTGGCCATCTTCTTCAACACGGCCATGGGCACCATGCGGCACATGCAGTTCGGCAATTTCGACCTGCTCCTGTTTCTCTCCATGTTTCCGGCGGCCTTGCTGGGCGGCTATCTCGGCCCGAAGATCGCCAAAAAATTGAGCCCGCTGGTGGTGAAGCGGGTTGCCTGCGGCGGTCTGTTGTTGCTCGGCCTCAATCTGCTGGGCGTGTATTAAACACAATCCGTCCAGGTCCGGTTCCACGGCGCGCTCCTCCCTTGCTCGCCGTGGTCCCGGGCCTGGCTCCGGCCCAGGGACAAACCTTGGGCCGGCCACCCTGCGAAGCAAAAAGAGGGTCCGCGTATGGCACACATTTTCGTCTTGGATGATGTCCTGGATGCCGCCGTACTGACCCAACGAATCCTGAGAAAAAAAGGGCACCAGGTAACAATCTTCACCGACGAGCAGGAAGCAATGCAGTATGTCACGAAAAATCAGGTGGATCTTGCAATCCTGGACATCAACCTGAAAAAAACCAACGGACTCGGCGTGCTGGAGGAACTCAGACGCGCGGACCCGAAGATCCGGGTCATCATGCTCACCGGATATCCGACCATTGAAACAGCCCGGCAGGCCCTGCGCCTTGGCGCAACGGACTACTGCGTAAAACCCATCGACAAAAGCGAACTGGAACAGAAGGTCTCCGCCGCACTGGGCAACTGACCCAAATGCGGCACGCCACATCCACAGGAGTCATGATCATGAAAAAATCAGTCTGGAGCATGTGCGGCATGTGCACCGTCCGCTGCCCCATCCGGGTGGAGGTCGAGGACAACGCCGTGACCTGGCTCGAAGGCAACCAGCATATCCTGAAGGGCGCCCTGTGCGCCAAAGGCTCGGCCGGGCCCTCCCTGGTGTCCGACCGGGAGCGCCCCCAGCAACCATTGATCAGGCGAGGCGGACGGGGCGCAGGCCGCTGGGAAGCGGTGAGCTGGGAGTTCGCCCTCGACTACGTCGCGGACAAACTCAAAACCATCATCGACCGCCATGGCCCGGAGGCGATCATGGCCAGCTCCAGGGGCGGCCCGTTCCAGGACATTGTCAAGGCCTTTACCCATGCCCTGGGTTCGCCCAACTACAGCAACCACGACAGCGCCTGCGGCCGGAACGTGCACCACGCCAGCCTCTCGCTGTTCGGCCTGGGCCGCAAGGGGTTCATCTACGACATCAAAAACGCCAAGCACCTGGTGCTCTTCGGCCGCAACATCCTCGCCTCCCTGCGGCCCGCCGAGGTCAACCAGGTCATGGACATGCTGGACAAGGGCGGCAGGCTCACCTATGTGGACGTGCGCCAGACCCTGACCGGGATCAAGGCCACCAACTTTTTCCAGGTGCGGCCCGGCACGGATTACGCCCTGGCCCTGGCCCTGATCCACGAGATCATCAAGGCCGAGGGGTACGACGCGGAGTTCGTGGAGCGCTACACCACCGGCTTTGACGAACTGGCCTACTTCGTGGAGAACTACTCCGCCGAATGGGCGGCCAAGGAATGCGGCATCAAGGCCAAGGACATCCACGAGCTTGTCGGCCAGCTCATTGCCGACCGGCCCAAGGTCATCTTCCATCCGGGCTGGATGCTCTCCCGCTACAACGATTCCTTCTACGCCAGCCGGGCTCTGAACTGCCTCAACGCCCTGATGGGCAACATCGAGGTCGAGGGCGGTCTTGTCTTTGCCAAAGGCGCCGGGGATTGCGGCGGCAAGGGGCCGCGCAGCCTCACCGAGCTCTCGCCCAAGCCCACCGCCAAACGGGCCGACGGGGTGGGGGATGTGTACAAACAGTTCGAAAAAGGCCCGGGCCTGTTCCATCTTTTCTACAAGGCCATGGCCACGGCGCAACCGTATCCGATCAAGGGGATCATCTGCGTCCGCCACGACCCCTTCTCCTGCTTTCCGGACCCGCAGGCGCAGAAGGAGGCCCTGGACAACTGCGACCTGATCGTCTCCATCGACACCCATTACAGCGAATTCGGCTGGTACGCCGACGTCATCCTGCCCGAATCGACCTATCTGGAGCGCGACAGCATGATCGCCCTGCAGAAGGGGATGAAACCCAGGCTGATCATGCGCAACAAGGCCATCGAACCCCAGGCCGACACCCTCTGCCTCTGCACCATCATCAAGGGGCTGGCCACCCGGTTGGGGCTTGAGCAGTATTTCCCCTTCAACACCCTCCAGGAACTTTGGGCCTGGCAGCTGGAGCCCACCGGCTTTTCCCCGGCTGATTTCGAGAAAAAGGGCTTTGTCGAATACGCGGACAAACCGGTGATGTACGACCGGGACAAGCTGGACGGCAAGTTCAAGACCCCATCGGGCAAGATCGAGATCGTCAGCCAAAATCTCACCGAATGGGGCTTTCCCTCCTGGAAGCCGTACGTGAGCCCGGACAAGCCGCCCAAAGGCCAGTACCGGCTGGTGTTCGGCCGCTCGCCGCTGCACGCCCACAGCCACACGATCAACAATCCGCTGCTCAACGAGATGATGCCGGAAAACACCCTGTGGATCAACACCAGGGAGGCGGGCAAGATGGGGGTTGCCGAAGGGGATTTCGTCGATGTCATCTCAGGCGACGTCACCAGCGTGATCACGGCCAAGCTGACCGACTTCATCCATCCCGAGGCGGTCTATACCGTGCACGGATTCGGCCGCCAGATTCCCCTGCAGACCAGGGCCTACCATGCGGGCATGAGCGACCAGAAACTCATGAAGGGTCAGTTGCAGAACATGGACCCGGTGGGCGGGGGGCTCAACCTCTGCGAAACCTTTGTCACGGTGCGGAAAAGCTCGAAAAACCATCAACGGAAGGTGGAACTATGAACACCTATACCCTGTATCTCAACAGCAAACGGTGCATCGGCTGTCACGGCTGCGTGGTCCATTGCAAGGCCAACAAGAGGTTGCCGGTGGGGCCGATCCTCTGCGAGATAAGCCATGAATCGCTCAAATCGGTGCGAGGGGTTCCGAAAACCGAGTTCAAGTTCCGCTCCTGCTACCACTGCGAGGATCCGTTCTGCGTCACCATCTGTCCCACCGGGGCGATGAAGAAGCGGGCAGACGGCATCGTCTATGTGGATGTGCCGAAATGCATCGGCTGCATGGCCTGCGCCGGCGCCTGCCCCTGGGGCATTCCCCAACACAACCCGGAAACCAACAAGGCGGTGAAATGCGATTACTGCATGGACCGTCTGGATGCGGGGCTGCAACCGGCCTGCGTGACCAAATGCACCACCCATGCCTTGAAGCTGGTTACCATGAAGGAAATCTGATCCGTCCGCAGAAAAAAATAGGGCGTTATCCCGTGCGGATAACGCCCTGCCCCACCAAATTCCCGCTCCAGCCGCCACTCTCCAGGCAACCAACCCCTCAGAAATACGCGCGAAAAAATAGTTGCAAAAAAACTGAAATAGATTTATTAAGTATTAAATGAAATTACTAAACGTTTGGCGCCCGCCTGTCGCCATCCGCCGGAGTTGCCCCCTCTTGTATCACACAGGCAATGTCTCCTCCCCCTCGACGAAAGCCGCCGGACATAAGTCCGGCGGCTTTTTTTATTCCTGCCTCTCTTCCCTGCCCGATCACTCGTCGTGGTGGAGCGCCAACCCCTTCTGCACCTCGAAAGGCACGGGCGCGTACTCCTTGAACCGCCGCCGGAAGCTGGCCCTTCCCTGGGTGATGGATTTCAGGGCGGTGGTGTACTTGTACTGCTCGGCCAGCGGGGTCAGGGCCCGGATCACCTGATACCTCCCCTGGGTGTCCATGCCGCTAATGATCGACCGCCTGGTCTGGAGGTCGCCCATCACCTCGCCCATCACCTCTTCCGGCACCATGATCTCCATCTCGTAGATGGGTTCGAGAATGAGCGGGTCCGCCTGCTTGAACGCCTCCTTGAAGGCCTGGGCCCCGGCGATCTTAAAGGAGATGTCGTTGGAATCCACCGCGTGCATCTTGCCGTCAAAGACCATGACCCGCACGTCCCGCACATGGGAGCCGGTCATGGGCCCTTCCTGCATCTTCTCCATGACCCCCCGCTGGATGGAGGGCAGGTACTTGGCGTCGATGACCCCGCCCACGATGCAGTTGTAAAACACCAGCTTGCCGCCCCAGGGCAGGCCGATCTCCTCCTTGCCGCGCACGTTGAGGTCGGTGGGGTCCGGGGCGCCTTCCACATGGGGCTCGATGCGCAGGTGCACCTCGGCGAACTGGCCCGAGCCGCCGGACTGTTTCTTGTGGCGGTACATGGCCGTGGCCGGTTTCTGGATCGTCTCCCGGTAGGGGATCTTGGGCTCCTCGAATTCGGTCTTGATTCCGTAGACATGCTCCAGACGCCAGCGGGCCACCTGCAGGTGCAGCTCGCCCTGGCCCCAGAGGATCAACTGCTTCACCTCCGAGGCAAACTCGGCCTTGAGGGTCTGGTCCTCGGTCTGCATGTCGCGCAGCGCCTCGCCCAGCTTTTCGTCGTCCTTCTTCTCCTTGGCCACGATGGCCGAACGGATGCGCGGCTCGGGGAATTCGATGGGCGCCACCCCCACCCGCTTTTCCTTGGAGTGCAGAGTATGATTGGTGCTGGTGGTTTTCATCTTCAAGGTCGCGCCGATGTCGCCGGCCGAGAGCTTCTTCACCTGGTTGCGCTCCTTGCCGTCCATGATGAACAGCTGGGCCAATCGTTCGGTGTCGCCGGTCTGGTAGTTGACCAGATCCTGCCCCTCGCTCACCTCGCCGGAGCAGACCTTGAAAAAGGTGATCTTGCCGAGATAAGGCTCCACCAGGGTCTTGAAAACAAAGAGCACCGGGGGCCCGGTCGGATCGCAGGCCAATTCTCCGTTGTCCAGGGTGTGCTCAGGCAGCATCTCATGGGCCGAGGGCGCCACGTTGTCGATGAAGCCCATCATCCTGCCGCTGCCCATGTTCTGCTTGGCGGAGAGGCAGAAGATCGGGAAAAGCGACCGGTTGCGCATCCCGATCTTGAGCCCCATGCGCATCTCATCCTCATCCAGGCTGCCCTTGGAAAAATAGAGCTCCATCAAACCCTCGTCGTTTTCCGCCGCCTTTTCCACCAACTCGTTGTGGAGCTTGTCGGCCCGCTCCTTCTCGGACTCGGGAATGGGCAGCTTCTCCGGCTTGCCGCCCTCGGGGGGGAAGCGGTACATGGTCATCTTGAGCAGATCGATGATGGAGTTGAAACCCACGCCCTGGTTGACCGGGTACTGCATGAGCACCGCCGCCGTGCCGAACCGTTCCCGCAGGGAATCCACCGCCTCGTCATAGGCCGCCTTGGGATGATCCACCTGGTTGATCGCAAAGATCACGGGCTTGGCGAATCGTTCCACCGAGTTCCAGACCAGTTCGGTGCCCACCTCCACCCCGTACTGGGCGTTGATCAGCATGACGCAGGTGTCCGCCACCCGCAGGGCGGAGACGATCTCGCCCACGAAATCGTCCAGACCGGGGGTGTCGATGATGTTGATCTTGTAGTCCCGCCATTCGGTGTGCAGGGAGGTGGCGTACACCGAGTTGCCGCGCTCCTGCTCGATCTGGTGGTAATCGGAGATGGTGTTCTTGTCCTCGACCGTGCCGCGCCGCTTGGTAAGCCCTGCCTCGAAAACCATGGTCTCGGCCAGGGTTGTCTTGCCGGATTTGACACTGCCCAGCAACACGATGTTCTTGATGTGCTTGTCGTCATAGACTTTCATGCGGCGCCACCTCTCTTGGTCATATGGTTACCAGCCAACCCATTATGGGCCGGGGGGAGATTGCATTAGGTTTGCATTAGATTCAGGATAGCAAAAAAGAGGACTGGCCAGCAGATTTTTTTCCCGGGACAAAACAGTTTTTTCCCCGGTCCGACGGGCGTGACGGATATTGGCGTTCCGGGCCGTTCCATGGTATAGTGCGCCTTTGCCGATACCCTTGATTCGTGCATTTTTCCCGCGCGGCACAACAAAGGAGCATCCTGTTGCCTACCACCTTCCAAGCCATGGTCGTCACCCAACCCACGCCCGGCCGGTTCCAGCGGGGTATCGTCACCAGAAATCTCGACGATCTGCCGCCGGGCGAGGTGCTGATCCGGGTGCGCTACTCGTCGCTCAACTATAAAGACGCGCTGTCCGCCTCGGGCAACCGGGGCGTCACCCGGCGCTACCCCCACACCCCCGGCATCGACGCGGCAGGCGAGGTGGAGGCAAGCGATTCCCCGAATTTTTCCCCAGGGGATGCGGTCATTGTCTCCTGCTATGATCTCGGCATGAATACCTCGGGCGGCTTTGCCCAGCGCATAAGGGTTCCGGCCAAATGGGTCATGCCGCTGCCAGCAGGGCTTACCCTGCGGGAAAGCATGATCTACGGCACCGCCGGGTTTACCGCGGCCCAATCCGTTGACCGTCTGCAACGCCACCCGGTTTTGCCGGAACAGGGCAAGGTTCTGGTCACCGGCGCCACCGGCGGCGTGGGCAGCATGGCCGTGGCCATGCTTTCCTTAAGCGGCTTTGCCGTTACCGCCGTAACCGGGAAACCGGAGCAGGAACCCTTTTTGCGCGACCTGGGCGCCCAGGAGATTGTCCTGCGGGAAAACAGCATCGACCGTAGCGCCCGGATGCTGCTCAAGGAAAAATGGGCCGGGGTCATCGACACGGTGGGGGGCGAGATCCTGGCCACGGCCATCAAGTCCACCCGCTATGGCGGCGCAATCACCTGTTGCGGCAATGTCGCCTCCCCGGATCTGCCGCTGAACGTCTACCCCTTTATCCTGCGAGGGATAAGCCTCATCGGCATTGACAGCGCCGAATGCCCCATGGCGGTCCGCATCCCCATCTGGCAAAAGATCGCCACCACCTGGCGGTTGCCACAGCTCGAACACCTTGCCACGGAAATTTCGCTCAAGGAGCTTGACCAACATATCGAATCTATTCTACAAGGAAAGCAGAAGGGGCGAGTAATCCTCAATCTTGACGCCTGACCTCCACCGTGCCCCCTTCCCTCCCAAAGGGGCCCGCCATGCGCCTGCATACCACCATCCTGCTCACCCTTGTCCTCTGCCTGACCTCGGGTTGCGGGAGCATGCTCCCGGTGGCCAAAACCACGGACGAGTCCCGATGGGAGAGCTTTGAGCAGATCAAGGGTGCCTTTGACCAGATCATTCCCTTTGCCACCACAAAAGCCGACCTGCACAAGCTCGGCTTCGACCCTTACCAAACCGCCAATATCCAGATTCTCAATTATCTGGCCATCATCGACAAATTCATGCCCAACACCAATATCACCAAGACCGATCTGCCCGCGGGGCTTCAAGGCTGCGTGGAAGCAACGGATTCCTGTATCGCCTATGAACTGAAAACCCAGAACCTTAAAAGCCAGCGGCAGGGCAATCTTTTCCTTGACCTCCTGCGCTTCAAACGCCAGGCCCATCAAACCGGCTGGCGCTTTTCCGCCTTCATTGTTTTGGTGGACGACCTGGTGGTGTACAAACTCTGGGACGGCCAGCCACGCATCGAAGGAGAGGTGTATAAAAAAAACCCCCTCGGCCCCCTCCAGGAACCTGCTGACCTTGCCACGGATGCCGCGGTGGTGGGCACCTTTTAACCGCCCGGCTGGTTCAAAGGCATACGATAACCGGCGCGGGGGAAAATTCGGTTCATCCCCGGGAGAAAAAAAGAATGAAAATCATCGAATGGGAAGAAAAATTCTCGGTGGGAATCAAGGAAATCGACGACCAGCACAAGGTGCTGGTGGATATCCTTGACGAATTGTACCTGGCCATGCTCAAGGCCAGGGGAAACGAGGTGATCGAAGCCACCCTGGATAAGGTGATCCGGTACACCAAAAACCATTTTTCCACGGAGGAGCTTCTCTTTAAAAAATACAACTACCCCGAGGAAAAACCCCACAAGGCGGAACACGACGCCATGCTCAAGAAGGTCGACGCCTTCCGGCGGGACTTTAAAAACGGGAAGTTGATCGGCGTGGACCTGATGCACTTCTTAAAAAATTGGTTCGTGGAACACCTGCAAACCACGGATTACCGCTATGTGAAATTTTTCAAGGGAGTCGGCGTCTCCACGCTGCCCTGAGCCCTCTTCAAACAACCCCCAAAGCCCGCAGGATGGCGTGGAAATCACGCTGGTCCAGCCGGGTCAGACCCGCCTGGGCCGCCAGCTCCAAGGCTTGGCGGTACTCCTGGGGCAGCAGCATCCGGTCCAGGGGCGGGAAGTCCATGGACCGGCCGCAGGGACGGTACTGGTCCATGACATTGACATAGGTGGCAGGCGAGATCTCCCTGGCCAAAAAGCCAAGGATCTCACGGCTCTCGTCCAATCCCTCCGGCATGACCAGATGGCGCACCAGCAGCCCATGCTCGGCAAGCCCTTCCGCATTGATCAGCAGATCCCCCACCTGGCGGTGCATCTCGCCGATGGCCAGCCTGGCCTTTTCCGGGTAATCCCCCGCCTTGGCAAAGCGGCGTGAGCTTTCGCTCGACCAGAACTTGAAATCCGGCATGTAGATGTCCACTATTCCCTCCAGCAACCGGAGGGTGTCCACCTCGTCGTAGCCGCTGGTATTGTACACCAGGGGAATCGACAGCCCACCCTCTATGGCTTGGGGCAGAGCTTCCAGAATCTGGGGCACCACATGGCTAGGGGTCACCAGATTGATGTTGTGGCATCCCTGCTGCCCGAGATGCACCATCATCGCCGCCAGTTGCCGGGCGGTGACCTCCTCCCCCTCTCCCAGATGGCTTATCTCGTAATTCTGACAGAAGACGCAACCAAGGTTGCAGTTGGAAAAAAAGATGGTGCCCGATCCGGAGCTCCCGACCAATGGCGCTTCCTCGCCGAAATGGGGATGATGGGCCGCCACCTTCGCCAGCCTGCCGGTGCGGCAGAAGCCCTGCTGCCCGGCCAAGCGGTCCACCCCGCAACGCCTGGGGCAAAGATCGCAACCGGCGAGCCGCGCCAGAGCCGCATCCTTGCGCCGGATCAGCTCGCCGCCGGCATGAAGGGCAAGATACCCAGGCGCCCCGGCCATCTCAAAGCACCCCGGCAAGCCTGCGGTTACGCAGGTACAGGAGGATATCTCCGGCCACCATCAAGCCGTTGATGATATAGAGAAAAATAATGGGATCAGGGCTGAAAAACACCTTGTGCAGGATGCCGGAGATGTACCCGGCAAGCACCACGCAGAGATACATCAGGCTCTTGCCCGCATTGGTGCGGGACCGGTAGGAGCGGTACAGGGAAAAAGGCCAGGCCGCGCCGAAACAGAGGAGCATGACGGCTTCAAGGATACTCATCGGATCCCCAGGCAGGGTATCGCCCGCGCACGGACACGAAAGGCAGCGGCTCCGGAAGCACAAGCCCCTTCAGGCGTTCAGGTTGCCTCACGTTTATCCAGCTTGATGATGAGGGAGAGGGCATTCTCCGAATCAGGGTTTTGCCGGAGAACATGATAGAGATGGCTGCGGGCGGACTTGTACTCCTTCAGGTCCACAAGCAGCACGGCATAGTTGTAGTTGAGGAATTCGTCATCGGGCGCAATCTCCAAGGCCCGCCGGTAGTATTTCCTGGCCCGTTCATACTCCTTGCGCCGGCGGCAAACAATGCCCATCTGGTTTAAAAGGACAATGTCCTCCATGTCGCCGCTCATGTTCCGCTGCATGATCGACTCGGCCTCTTTGTCCATGCCGAGGTCCAGACACGCCTCGATATACTTCTGGGGCAGCTGCGCCTCTTTCCGGGAGAGCCGCAGGGCCCTGGCCAGGGAGGCTTTTGCGCCCGAGGTGTTGCCCACGGCCTTGAGTTCGACGGCCAGATCCATATGGCGATCCGCGGTGTTGGGAGAGATCTCGATCCCCTTGTTGAGCACCTCCAGGGCGCTGGCGTGATCGCCCCTGTGCTGATAGACCCGGGCAAGCCCGTCCAGCGACCGGACATAGAGATCGTTGCTGCAATCCTTGCACCGCTTGTAATTCTCCTCGGCCTCGTCCATCTTGCCGACTTTCTCCATGGCCTGGGCAAGATTGAAATAGGTGGCGGACTGCCCCGGCTGCAGATCCCGGGCCTCCTCCAGGGATTGGATCGCGCTGTCGTATTGCCCCTCGCGCAGATATTTTTTCCCCAGGAACAGGGCCTGATGGTACGGGTCGGGATCGTAGGTCTTTTTGATGGCCGAGTAGATTTTGGCCCGGATGACCGCCTCGGTGACGGGTTTGACCAGATAGGCGTCGATATGCTCCTCGGTCACCGACATGATCCGGTCCAGATCATCGACGCAGGTGACCATGATGAACGGCAGATGCCAGTACTCTTCCGAATTCCGTATGCGCTGGAGCAGTTGCAATCCATCCTCCTCCGGCATGAGCATGTCCGAGAGAACGATGTCGATCCCCGCCTCCGGAGACTGGATCTTTTCCCACGCCTCCCTGCCGTTTCTGGCGGTGACGACGTTCTGATAGCCGATATTGCCCAACATATTCACGATCATGGTGAGCGTGGAGAGGTTGTCTTCGACAACCAGACAGGTGTAGTTCTTGTATTTCAAAGCAAGTCCTTCAGGCGAGAGCCGATATCCATGATTCCTAAGAAGCCCCCCGACTTTTCCGGTGCGAATGGGGTTATTGTCGCCAACCTGCGGGTAAAAGTCAAGGATTCCAAGCACAACCGGCCCACCCACGCTCTGAGCCCTTGCGCCCCAAGCGTTGGACAAAAATGGGCGCCGCAATCAAGCCACCCGAGGAAAGAAGACTTTTCGTTCACGACCATCCGATAGAGCAAAAAAAAATATTGCGGTTGGGTTGACCATGCAGTAAATAAGAATTATTATCAATTTAGGAGGACAATATGTCGCAACTCAACAATCACAGCCTGCGGATAACCAAGCAACGCCAGATCATTCTCGATGAGCTGTGCAGCGTAACCTCGCACCCCACCGCCGACGTGCTCTACCAGATGGTGCGCAAACGGCTGCCCAAGATCAGCCTGGGCACGGTCTATCGCAACCTTGAGATCATGTCCGAGTGCGGCATCATCCAAAAGCTGGATATCGGCGGCACCCAGAAGCGTTTCGACGGCGCGGCCCATGTCCATTACCATGTGCGCTGCAGCCAGTGCGGCCGGGTTGACGACCTCGATCTTCCCCCTGATTTCAATGTGGAAAAGGCGGCGGGCAAGCTGACAAATTTCAAGATTCTCCGGCACCGCCTGGAGTTCACCGGCATCTGTCCGGAGTGTCAGTCCTGATTTCCTCCCGGTCTGTTTTTTTCCCACACAGACCGCCGGGAAACATATACAATACAAAAAAACTCCACCCATCTTTCCGATACAATCATCGCGTTTGACACAGGAGGTTCTTCCCATGGGCTCTTTAAAAGGCACCCAAACAGAAAAAAATATCCTCACCGCCTTTGCCGGCGAATCCCAGGCCCGCAACCGGTACACCTATTTTGCCTCCCAGGCAAAGAAGGATGGCTATGTCCAGATCTCGGACATATTCACCGAAACAGCCAGCCAGGAAAAGGAACACGCCAAGCGGCTGTTCAAGATGCTGGAGGGCGGCGAGGTCCAGATAACCGCCAGCTTTCCGGCGGGAAAAATCGGCACCACCCTGGAAAATCTCGGCGAGGCCGCGGCCGGTGAAAACTACGAACAAACCACCATGTATCCTGAATTTGCCAAGATTGCCCGGGAAGAGGGTTTCCCTGACATCGCCGGGATATTCATGGCCATTGCCGTGGCGGAAAAACAGCACGAAAAACGCTACCGGGCCCTGATGGCCAACATAGAAAAAGGCCGTGTTTTCAAGAAAGACGCCAAGGTAACCTGGCGGTGCCGCAACTGCGGCTATCTCCACGAGGGCGCGGAAGCCCCGGAAAAATGCCTTGCCTGCGCGCATCCCCGCGATCACTTTGAACTGAATGGCGAAAACTGGTAACCAAAGGAGAACCGTTATGGCTGAAAAACTGCAAGTGTACAAATGTGACGTGTGCGGCAATATCGTCGAGGTTCTGCACGGCGGAGTGGGCGAGCTCGTCTGCTGCGGCCAGCCCATGACCCTGCAAACCGAAAACACCGTCGATGCCGCAAAGGAAAAACATGTGCCGGTGATCGAGAAGGTGGCGGGCGGCTACAAGGTGAAAGTCGGAGCGGTTGCCCATCCCATGGAGGAAAAGCACCACATCGAATGGATCGAGCTCATCGCCGGGGACAAGGCCTACCGCCAGTTCCTCAAGCCCGGCGATGCTCCCGAGGCTTTCTTCGCCACGGACGCGAGCCCGGTCAGCGCCCGCGAATACTGCAATCTCCACGGACTCTGGAAGGCCTGAGATGCTGAGCAAAAACATGGAAAAGGCTCTCAACGAGCAGATCAACGCGGAATTCTATTCCTCCTACATGTATCTGTCCATGTCCACCTATTTCGACTCCGTCGGCTTGCCCGGCGCGGCCCAGTGGATGAGGGCCCAGACCCAGGAGGAATGGTTCCACGGCATGAAGCTCTTCGGGTATGTCAGCGAACGGGGCGGCCGCGTGGCGCTCAAGGCCATCAAGCAACCGCCCACCGACTGGAAATCGACCCTGCACGTCTTCCAGGATGTTCTCAGCCACGAACAGAAGGTCACCGGCTTGATCAACAATCTGATCAATCTGGCCCTGGACGAGCGGGACCACGCCACCAACATCTTCCTGCAGTGGTTTGTCTCGGAGCAGGTGGAGGAGGAGGCCAACGTCGGCGCGGTGCTCGACAAGCTCAAGCTCATCGGCAAGGACGCCACCGCCCTGTTCACCCTGGACGCCACCCTGGGCCAACGGGTCTTCACCCCGCCCCCGGCAAAAGGGGAATAGCCGCTGCCCTCCTTACCGGGTCAACGCCAGAAGGGCCTGGGGCGAGCCTGTCGGACCACAAATAAATCTTTTGCAAAAACCGCGAATGTGGTTAAAAAAGTCAAACTCCCGCCGGCCGGAAACGGCCGGCGGCTTTTGTAACAAACGAGGACGACATGGCTGCGATAGAAATCAAAAAAGACATCTACTGGGTTGGCGCCGTGGACTGGAACATCCGCGACTTCCACGGCTACTCCACGGACAAGGGCACCAGCTACAACGCCTATCTGGTCAAGGACGAAAAGATCGCCCTGTTCGACACCGTGAAAAAAGAGGTGAAGGGCGATCTGATCCACCATCTCCGTCAGGTTTTGGGCGACCCGAGCAAGATCGACTATATCATCGTCAACCATGTGGAGATGGATCACTCCGGCTCCCTGCCGGAGCTGATCGACCTGATCAAGCCGGAGAAGATCTTCTGCTCGCCCATGGGCAAGAAGGCGCTGATCGAGCATTTCCACCGGGAGGACTGGCCGTTCGAGGTCGTGGCCACCGGCGACTCCATCAACCTCGGCAAGAGAACGGTGCAGTTTCTTGAAACCAAGATGCTCCACTGGCCGGACAGCATGTTTTCCTACATCCCCGAGGACAAGCTGCTCATCTCCAGCGACGCCTTCGGGCATCACTGGGCCACCTCGGAGCGGTTCGACGACGAGGTG
>JBAYUD010000030.1:0-30970 GCA_041675265.1 Desulfurivibrionaceae bacterium
CAACGGCGGAGAGGATGGCAACGATTCGCGGCATGGGACGCCCTCCCATTGTCTTGTCACGCAGCCGAGCACCGGAGAGGCTGCCGAAAAAGGAGTTTGCCCTGTTTGAGCACCCAGCAGGGGGTATAACTCCTGGTATCCCGCTTTCTATCTCCCGACCCGCTCCGGCAGCTCCTTGACATGCACATCCTGTTGCGGAAAGGGGATGGCGATGGAGTTCGCGGCAAAGGCCGTGTAGATGCTCTTTAACAGGTTATGGATCTCCAGACCCTTGACACTCGGGTCCGCAACCCAGCAGAGCAACTCGAAATCAAGGGACGACGACGCCAAGGCGCGCAGCCGCACCCTGGCGGCCGGATCCTTGACCACCGCCGGATTAGCGGCGGCCACCGCGAGCAGCACCGTCTCGACCTGCTCCAAGTCGCTGCCGTAGGCAACCCCCACCGGCACCCTGATCCGGAAACGGGGAATGGGCGCGCTTTCGTTGATGATTTTGCTGTTGGCCAGGATGGAATTGGGGATGGTGATCAGCACATCGTCCCGGGTCATCATCCGGGTGGAGCGCACCCCGATCTCCACCACCTCGCCCCGCTGGGCATTATCGATGATGATGTAGTCGCCCACCTTGAAGGTTCTGTCGGCAAAGATGCTGATCCCACCGAAGAAATTGGCCAGGCTGTCCTTGGCGGCCAGGGCCACGGCGATACCGGCGATACCGGCGGAGGCAAAGAGGGGGGCCAGGTTGACGTTCCAGATGGACAGCAGCCAGATCAGGGCGGAGATGATGACAATCACCCGGACCACGTTTTTGAGCAGCAAAAAGAGGTCCGCCCCGATCTTGCCCCGCTCGGAAATACTCTTCATATAATGCTCGCCCACCACCACAAAGAGGCGCAGCGCGGCAAGGGTCCAGACGATAAGGGCAATGCTTTGCGCCAGGGCAGGCACGAACTTCTCCCAGGGCGCAACAAGGCCCGGAGGCATGGTCACCGCATGGAGCACCCCGAAAAAGAAGACGCTGAACACAATGGGGGTGTGGAGGATGGAGATGGCCTTGTCGTCGATATCGGTGGCGGTATAGGCGGCAGCCATCCGCTTGAGGATGCGGTTGACAAAGATATCCACCGCCTTGGCCAGCACGGCGTAAAGCGCGACCACCATGAGCCGCTGGATGATGGGTTGCCGGGAAAGGTCTTGGAGAAAGGGGGAGAGTTCCATGTGTTCGCTCACTGTTATAGAAATAAGATCATGACCACACCCTTGTTTCCAAAGCGCGACCATCTTTCCTGTTGATGTACTGTATCGTATATGATACACTCAAAACATGCAAGCCATTCCGCGCCAGCTCAGTTACTACACCGATCCGTACGGGAAAAAGCCTTTCCGGGAATGGTTTCTCTCCCTGCGCGACCGGGCCGCCATGCAGCGCATTGCCGCGAGACTTGACCGGGTTGCGATTGGCAATCCTGGCGACCACAAGGGAGTTGGTTCCGGCGTCATGGAGCTGCGCATTACCCACGGCCCTGGCTATCGCGTGTACTATGCCCACGATGGCGATCAGGTGGTGCTGTTGTTGGTCGGCGGAGACAAGAGCACGCAGGAACGAGACATAGAAACCGCCAAGGCGTACTGGAAAGATCACCAGGAGAGACAGCAATGCACCCCATGACCGATTACGAAAAAGACCTGGACGAACTGCTCAAGGATCCTGAATTTGCCGCCGGGTACCTCACCGCCGCCATCGACGAAGACGACCGCGACGCGCTCCTGCTGGCCATGCGCCGGGTGGCGCAGGCCATGGGCGGCATGACCGCCGTTGCCGAACGGGCGCACATCAAACGGGAAAACCTCTACCGCACCCTCTCCAGGAAAGGAAACCCGGAACTGCGCACCTTCCACAACATCATCCATGGGCTCGGACTCAAACTCGCCATTGTTCCCGACCGGGGGCAGGCCCAACGATAACGCTCCCATTGCGCATAACGAGAGCATCTGCGGCTTGCCCGTAGAATGTTCTCGTTATGCCCCCCTTAAAAGCCCCTTTTGGTCCACAAAATGACGCATTTAAGGCGAAATACTGCCAATATCTCATGCCTTTATTCTGTCAAACCAATCAGTTGCCTTGGCCCGACCCCGCTCTTTGCTTCCTCTTCCGGGATGCAATCTACAAGTCCGCGTATGCACAAACGGTAATATCTCCCCTATGAACACCACATTTAAGCAACTGCTGCGTGTAGTAATCCTCATCTTCGGGCCTGCGACAACAGACTACCCATTTCGCGCCCTTTGCATTTTTGGCCACCTCGTCAAAATATGGCAAGTCGATATCATTTAGCGAATGCCCAATAACTCTAATGGTCGAAACGCTACCCAAGGAATGGAAGAAATTACTGTTCTTGGCGACAATTTCACTCACTGGCTTCTGAAGTGCATAGAACGGATACTTGGCTGCGCCTTCCGCATCTGAAAACATTGTACGGTTGCTATCGCCGTTTTCATCCAGTTCAGGTTCTTCTCTCATCGTCGCACCGTGACCGAAGACTAACTCATCATATGCGTCAGACCTACCGTGTATGTGCACGATATTTCCGTTATCTATCCCATAGACCAGCTGAAGCGTGGAGGTGTAGTTGAATGTGAGGAAGAGATCAGTTTCGGCAAATGACATCTTCTTTGACGCCAGCGAGACATCAATCGCATCTATCCAAGCATGAAAGCGCTCTTTGATAGCATCAACATGAGCATCGGCTTGTTCTGTGAGATCATCTTCTAGGCAAAATGCTTCGCTCGGTCGAAAATTATCGGCGGCAATGTCAGTATGGTCGTGGGCATCGTAGAACAGCCGCCAGTCAAAACGCCCTAGTGAATTTTCGAAATCGGTCCAGGGACCGTCTGGGGTTGTGTCAATGCAGTAAAACGATTCCAGTTCATCGAGCGTGTCTTTGGCGAATTCATAGAACCGATCATAGCTGGTTAGCAGCCCATGCCACAGATCAAACCCATTGCCAACGATGTGTAGCGTACTCATTTGCCACCTGCGTCGCTCAGAAGTGCATAACAGTTATTCTATGGATCCGGCTATCCTGCCGAAAATCACGATAGCCGGAAATATACACAAAAAAACCCACCCTCACTCCCCGGCAAACCGCCAGCGCACCGCGCCAATCCTCTCCAGCGACTTCCGCACCCTCTCCTCGGCAATCTCCCCGCCCACCGCCTTGCTCAATAATTCATATGCCGCAATAATCTTCGCATGCTCATGGCAGATCAGCAGCAGATCCGCCCCGGCTTTAAAAGCGACAAGAGCCGCATCCGCCACGGTGCCTTCATTTTCAATGGCCCCCATCTCCAGATCATCGGTGACCACCATCCCGTCATAGCCCAGCTCATCCCGGAGCACTCCGCCCAGAATCCTCGGCGACAGGGTGGCGGGCATCTCGGAATCAAGCTGCGGATACACGGTGTGGGAGGTCATCACCCCGGCCACTCCCGCCCGGATCGCGGCACCAAAGGGCACCAGATCGCAGCCGCGCAGCTCATCAAGGGAGCGATCCACCACGGGCAGCACCTCGTGGGGGTCCAGGGTTGCGCCGCCCAAGCCCGGAAAATGCTTGGCGCAGGCCGCCAACCCGTTCTCCTGCATAACCGTAATCACCAGCGCACCCAAGCGGGACACCTGCTCCGGCGTACCGCCCAGGGAGCGGCGCTCCATGAACAACCCCAGCCCGGCAGGGCTCACATCCATAACCGGGGCCAGATTCATGTTGATCCCCACTGCGAGCAGCTCTTTGGCGCAGGTTTTGGCATAATCGACCAGCAGCTCCTCACCCCGCTCGCTCTCCGCCAGCGCCCTGGCATCGGGAAACTCGGTGAAATGGGGCGCCTTGAGCCGGGCCACGGTGCCGCCCTCCTGATCGATGGAGATCAGCGGCGCGCCCAACCCGGCATCGCGACAGGCCTCGACAAGGCCAAGGCAGAGGGTGCGGATCTGCTCCGGGTTCTCTGCGTTTCGCTTGAACAGGATGAAATTATTGATCCCGTAGCTATTAATAAGGTCGCGGGTGGAATCATCCAGCTCCGTTCCTGGCAGGCCGACCATGAACAGCCCGCCCAATGCATTCTTCATTGTGCCCTCTTCATTATGCATTATTACTGATACTCCACCGGATCAACCCGCCCGGCCTCGGCAAAGCCCTTGAGCCGCAACAGGCAGCTGTCGCAGGCGCCGCAGGCTCTTCCCTTCGCGTCCGGGTCGTAGCAGCTGTGGGTCAGGCCGTAATCCACGCCGAGTTCGAACCCCTTTTCGATGATCTCCTTCTTGGTCAGCCTGAGGAGCGGGGCATGGACCCGGAAGCGGGTTTCCCCTTCCACCCCGGCCCTGGTGGCCAGATTGGCCACCCGCTCAAAGGCTTCGAGAAATTCCGGGCGGCAGTCGGGATAGCCGCTGTAATCCATGACATTGACCCCGAGAAACACGTCGCCCGCGCCCAGCACCTCGGCCCAGGCCATGGCGTAGGAGAGAAAGATGGTGTTGCGGCCCGGCACATAGGTAATGGGGATGGAGCCGTCCATCTCCGCCTGGCTGCGGCCCTTGGGCACCGCGGTATCCGTGGTCAGGGCCGAGCCGCCGATGGCGTCGAGGTCCAGGCGGAGGATGAGATGGTTTTTGATCCCCTGACGGGCGACATTGGCCTTGGCCCGCTCCAACTCCACCTGCTGGCGCTGGCCGTAGGCAAAACTGAGACAGCAGCACTCATAGCCCTGGGCCATGGCCATGGCCAGGACCGTGGCCGAGTCGAGCCCACCGCTCAGTAAGACCACGGCTTTTGGTTTTTCCTGCATCATATATATCTCCTGGCCGCCTCAGGCGGCCGTTTTCTGTCCCCACTCTATTGCAAGGGGGGCGGCGAAGCAAGTTGAGAAAAGCAGCGCCTGCATTTTGTGATACAGTCCCCCCGCCCCTCGCGGGAGGGGGTTAGGGGGTGGGGGTGCTTGCCACATCCGAGGCTCTCGGCAGCTTCACCCACCCCTCGGTCCCCTCCCGTCGAGGGAGGGGAGGCAAGAGCCTGGCGGCAATCCCTTTCCGCGTCTCAGCCCAACCGCACCGGCAGCGGCCTGACAACAGTGATCGCCTCCTGGCTCAAGACCGCGCCATAGGCCAACACCTCCACCCCCTGGGCCACCACCTCCCGCAACGCCTGGGCATAGCCCGGATCGATGTGGCCGGCCGGAGCAAAATAATCCACATCCTCCCGCTGGACACAGAAAAAAACCACGGCCCTACAGCCAGTTTGGCGCAAGGCCAACAGCTCGGCCAGATGCTTCGCCCCCCGCACGGTAACGGCATCGGGGAACATGGCTGCCCGGTCCAGGGCCAGGCTGCAATTCTTCACCTCCACATAGATCTTCTCCCCGCCACGGGTGAGCAAAAAATCCAACCGGCTTTTTTCCGATACCTTGACCTCTGGCCGGATCGTCTCGATCCCGGCCAGCTCCGCCACCACCCCCGCCTGAATGGCCTCAGCGACCAGCCCGTTGGTGCGGGCGGTGTTGATCCCCACCCAGGTCGCGCCCACCCGCACCATCTCCAGGGTGTGACCATACTTGCGCTTGGGGTTGTCCGCCAGGGAGACGAGCACCGGGCTGCCAGGCTCCTTGCAGCCCGACATGCTGCCGGAATTCGGGCAATGCACGGTGAGGAGGCGGCCATCGTCCATTTCCACGTCGGCGAGAAACCGCTTGTACCGCAAAACCAGCCGTCCCGGCTGCAAGGTTTGTCCGAATTGCATTTTTTTCATCCGCTCCGATTGTTGTGGGGTATAATTGCGGCAAATGATCCCGTGACCAGACACGCACGCAACCAGAAAAGCCATAATGCCAGATACCCCAGCAAAAAAAAAGGCTGTTGCCCTCCGCTACGACACAAGCCGTGATGCCGCGCCCAAGGTGGTCGCCAAGGGCGCCGGGGAGCTGGCCGAAAAAATCATCGCCCTGGCCGAGGAGTACGGCATTCCCATTCAGGAGGATGCCGATCTGGTGGAGATTCTAGCCAAGCTGAACCTCAATGCCGATATCCCCCCGGACACCTATCTGGTGGTGGCGGAGATCCTCGCCTTTGTCTACCGGGCCAACGCCAAGATGACCCCCTCGTAGGATTCTCCGACTGCCCAAGCAGCCCCAGCATCGCCGCTAGGCAAAATATACCACCCCTCCTTCCCAAGCATCCATTTTTTTGACGCTCACCCCTCCGACTCACCCGCCCGCAACCAGCCACACAACTCCCTGTATTCATTAGACTTACAGAACAGCAAACACCACACCTCTACCCCGGCAACACCCCCGGCACGCCTCTTGCAACAATAGGACACAAACACAGAAGAGGTATGCCATGTTCATCCATAACAGACTCGGATTGCTGGAAGGCGTCGAAACCCTGATCAACCAGGAACAACGGCTCAACCAGGTGGCAAACAATCTGGCGAATGTCGATACCCCGGGGTTCAAGAAGGAAACCGTCACCTTCGACGAGATGCTCTACCAGGCCAACCGCACCCGCCAGCGGGTCGGCAAGGCGTTGCGCATCAACACGGTCCATCAGCAGGGGGTGGTTCAAAAAACTGACGCTCCCTTTGACCTGGCCATTTCCGGAGATGGTTTCTTCCGGGTCCAGACTCCGGCCGGGGAGCGCTTGACCCGGGCGGGAAACTTCCAGCGCAACAACGAAGGCGTGCTGGTCACGGCCAACGGCTACCCCGTGCTCGGCGAGGCCGGGCCCATCACCATCAACGGCAACAAGGTCGATGTGGCCCGCGACGGCCGCCTTTTTGTCGATGGCCTCGCGGTCGACCGCCTGGCGGTGGTCACCGCGGACCCGCAGGCCATGAAGAAGGAAGGGGAAAACCTCTTTCGCCTTGCGGAGGGGGCAGCGGCGGAAACCCCGGAGAATTTTCAAATCATGCAGGGGCATCTGGAAAAATCAAACGTCAACACCGTCACCGAAATGACGGAGATGATCGATCTGTACCGCGCTTACGAAGGACAGCAGAAAATGATCCGGGCCGTGGACGACCTTGACGACCTTGCCGTGCGCAGGGTCGGCAGCCTGGCAGGATAGCCGTTAACTTAACAGCATAAGGGGACCAGCATGATCCGCTCATTATTCTCAGGCCGCACCGGCATGACCGGCCAGCAGTTGCAGCTGGACACCATCGCCAACAACCTGGCCAACGTCAACACCGCCGGCTTCAAGAAGAGCCGGGCCCAGTTCGAGGATCTCTATTACCAGGAACTCCGGGCCATGGGCACGGAAACCGCCGATGGCGGCAGGGTGCCTTCCGGCATCCAGGTGGGCCTGGGTGTCCGCCCCACTTCGGTGCAGAAGATCTTTACCCAGGGCAGCCTCACCGAAACGGGCAACGACCTGGATTTCGCCATCGAGGGGGCCGGGTTTTTCAAGGTGGTCCGAGATGGCCAGGACTACTTCACCCGGGCCGGCGCCTTCAGCCTCGATGGAGACGGCAATGTGGTCACCCAGAACGGCGACCGGCTCCAGCCCGAATTCACCGTGCCCCAGGGCACAACCTCCATCGGCATCAACAACAATGGGTTGCTCGAAGCCAAGGATGCCCAGCAGCAGGTGTTGGCCACGGTTCAGCTCACCCTGCACAGTTTTGTCAATCCGGGCGGCCTGCGCAGCACCGGGGCCAATCTTTTCCTGGAAACCGAGGCCTCCGGCGCCCCCACCGAAGCCAACCCCGGCACCGATGGGCTGGGCACCATCCAGCAGCGGTTCATCGAGGTCTCCAACGTGGATGTCACCGAGGAATTGGTCAACATGATCATCACCCAACGGGCCTACGAGGTAAACTCCAAATCGGTCACCACGGCGGACAAGCTGCTGGAAGTGGCGAACACCCTGGTCCGCTAAGAGGAATGACTAAGATGCTGTTGCGCCTGTTCACCATTGCCCTGCTGCTCTGCCTCGCCTGCCCGTTCCCCGGACAGGCGGAGGAAAGCCTAGCGACCCCGAACCTTGCCGCGCTGGAGAAGATCTTCAGCGAGGTGGTGCTCCAGGATTCCCCCTGGCCCAAGGAAGACGTCCGGATCACCAATTTCAGCGTCCGCCCCCTGGCCATGGCCTTGCCGACAGACGGTTTTGACTACCGGATCACCCAGAAACCCAATGACACCCGCCCCGGCAAAAAACAGGTGACCGCCGCCATCCTGCAAGAGGGAAAGGAGCAGGGCCAGCTGAAGATGAGCGGCGAGCTGCGCCTTTTCGGCACGGTGGTCAACACGACAAAACGGTTGAGCCGCAACGACATCCTCACCAGCGACGACATCGTTGCCAAGCGGCAGGATATCTCCATGCTGGATGGCGGGGTGATCCAAGACCCGAAACAGGCGGTGGGCCAGAAGCTGAAAATCTCGCTGCCGGCCGGGGCCATCCTCCATGCACAGAACCTTGATGCCCCTCCCCTGGTGAACCGGGGCGAGATGGTGACCATCATGGCGAAATCAAAGGCCATCCAGATAACCGCGCCCGGAGAGGCCAGAAATTCCGGCGCGCTCGGCGAAACAATCCGGGTCAAAAACCTCACCAGCCGCCGCGAGATCCATGCCCGGGTTCTGGCCGCCGGCGTGGTGGAGGCCGAATTTTGAAACAGATGCCCCAGTCATCAAAGGAGAAGCGTATGCGCACCACACTCCACACCACCGTCATCCTTCTGCTCGCAGGGCTTTCCGGCTGTGCGGGCAGCCAGCAGGCCCAGCAGTTGCCCGAACGCTACACCCTGCCCACCCCGCCCCGGGCCGCGCAGGCCCAGCCGGAGGGCACCATCTATGCGGCCAGCAGCGGCCTGGATCTCTACGCGGACAGCCGGGCGAAACGGGTCGGAGACATCGTCCTGGTCCGCATCGTGGAGACCTCCAAGGCCAACAAGGAGGCCAACACCAAGACCGAGCGCGAATCAACGGTCACCGGCGGCGTTTCCAGTCTCTTTGGCCTGGAGACCTGGCTGGCGGACAAGAACCACCGCTTTTCCCCATCGCTCACCGAGATCCAGGCCAAGCTGACCAATGATTTCGAGGGCAAGGGCAAAACCGACCGGAAAAGCAACGTGACCGCCACCATCTCGGCCAGGGTCATCGACATCACCACCGACGGCAACCTGAACATCCGGGGCTACCAGGAGGTGAAGGTCAACAATGAAACCCAGCACATCATCCTTTCCGGCATCATCCGGCCGCAGGATGTCGCCCAGGACAACTCGGTCCTTTCGACCCATGTTGCCGACGCCCGGATCGAATACAGTGGCCAGGGGGTTCTCGGCGACAAGCAGCAGCCGGGCTGGCTGGCCAGGGCCTTGGACAACGTCTGGCCGTTTTGAGGCTAAAGGCGCAAGGATAAAGGTGAAAGAAGCGACCTTTAATCTTGCGCCTTGCTCCTGTTGACTAGGCAAAATATTCCTTTCTCTCCGAGGGTGACCCCATGAAAAAAAGAATATTTCCTTTAAAAAAGGCACATTACAACACCTGCCTCTCCCGTGGCACGTTGCTTGCTTGGATTACAAGATACAGGCTCCGCAGAATACATGTTGAGGACAGCTCCATGCAGACGACGACCATGACCGCCAAAAGCAACCCGACTCGGACTTTTCCGCGCACCACGCTGTTCCTTGTCTGCGCGCTGCTGCTCGGGCTGCTCCTCAACGCAGGCCTGGCCCATGCCGTGCGCCTCAAGGATCTGGCCACGGTGAAAGGGGTACGGAACAACCAGCTGGTGGGCTATGGCATCGTGGTCGGCCTGAACGGCACCGGCGACGGCAACAAGGCCGGATTTACCGGTCAGGGCCTCACCAACATGCTCAACAACCTCGGGGTCAAGGTGGACCCGGAAGCCACCAAGGTGAAAAACATCGCCTCCGTCATGGTGACCGCCACCCTTCCGCCCTTTTTCAAGGCGGGCCAGAGCCTCGACGTGACCATCTCCTCGGTGGGCGACGCCACCTCCCTGCAGGGCGGCACCCTGCTGGCCACCCCGCTGAAAGGGTTGGACAATAACGTCTACGCCATGGCCCAGGGCCCGATCAGCACCGGAAACGATCCTGCCGCCCGCGGCGCGGCCAAGCAGGCGAATCACCCGACCGTGGCCAGGATCAGCAACGGCGCCTCGGTGGAGCGCGAAGTACCGGTGAGCTTTGCCAACAAGGAGAGCATCACCATCAGCCTGGCCACCCCGGATTTCACCACCATCTCCCTGATGAAAACCGCCATCGACGCCTATCTGGGCGGCGCTTACGCCACCGCCCGTGACGGGGCCTCGGTGGATGTCGCTGTCCCGCCCAAATACAAAGCCCAGGAGATCGCCCTGCTGGCGGCCCTGGAAAATATCGAGATCAACCCGGAACGCAAGGCCAGGGTGGTTCTCAACGAACGGACCGGCACGGTGGTCATGGGCGACAACGTCACCCTCAACCAGTTCGCCCTGTCCCACGGCAACCTGAGCCTGCAGGTCAAGCCCCCGCCGCAGCCCGGCGTGCCGGCCAACTCCCCAAATGACCCCGTCAGGGTCGGCCAGAAGGTGGTGACCATGCAGTCGGGCGTGACCCTGGGCGAGGTGGTGCGGGCCTTGAACTCGGTGGGCGTGGCCCCCCGCGAACTCATCGCCATCTTTCAGGCCATCAAGGCAGCGGGCGCCTTGCAGGCGGAACTGGAAATCATTTAGTAAGTTAGGAATTATTTCCTGTTAGGAAATAATTCCGTTAACGCACTTACCCCGTTTATCGGGATTAGAAACGGATCGGAAACGCCATGAATATCACCAGCGAAGCAACCGCCGGACTCAAGGGAATCACCAATTCGACCGATACGCTCAAGGAGAGGAAACTCCGCGAGGCGTGCGCCGGATTCGAAGCCCTGATGCTCAAGCAGATCCTGAGCCAGGCCCGGCAAGGCATCGAAAAAAGCGGCCTGCTTGACGGCGGCTACGGCGAGGAAATGTTCCAGTCCATCCAAGACGATCAGATGACCCAGAAAATGGCGGGAAGCAACGGTCTCGGCTTCGGCGAAATGCTCTACCGGCAACTCTCGCAAGCCCATCTTCCGGCAAGTAAGGAGAAATAGGCCATGCAACACTCGGAAACGGCACAACAACACGCCCTGCCCGCCAAATTCTTCGAAACCCTGGAGCAGCAAGTCATGCTTTCCCAGGACATGCTCGCCATCTTGAACGAAGAACAAAAAGCCCTGGTGACCATGAACATGCAGGGACTCATCCAGGTGAGCGCCAGAAAGGAAAACCGGCTGAGCCGCATCCAGGCCCTGGATGGGCTGCTCGCCGAGATGGCCGGAACGCTTTGCCCGGGCACGCCCGGAAAAACCGCCCGGCTTTCCGCCCTCACCCCCCTGCTCGACCCGGCGGACGGGGAAAAACTCGGCCAGTACCGGCAAAAACTGACCGGACTGCGGGAGGAGATCCTCAGCCGCAACCAGATCAACAAACACTTTGCCTCGGACGTGAAACACTATCTGAACGACGCCATTTCCCTGATCACCAGCGGGATCGCGGACCGCCCCATTTACGGGCTCAACGGCCTGAGCAGGAAGCCCTCGCTGAATCAACCCTCTTTGCTCAGCAGGGAGGTCTGAACAATGGCCGGTATCTCCCATGTGCTGAGTGTTGCCAAGGAGGCGCTCCTCACCCACCAGCTTTCGCTCCAGGTGGCGTCGCACAATATCGCCAACGTCGATACCGCGGGCTATACCAGGCAATCGCTGCAACTGGAGACCCACAACGCCACCCCGATCAGCTCCGGCATGCTGGGCGGCGGCGTCAAGGGCACAAACATCCTGAGAAACTACGACCAGTTCATGGTGCAGCGGTTGGCCAGCCAGGAGTCGAACCTGGGCAGCCTGGAGGCGCAGCAGGAATCCATGCGGCTGGTGGAAACCGTGTTCAACGAGGCGCCGGGCCTGGCCATCAACGACCTGATGAACCAGTTCTGGAGCAGCTGGCAGGATCTGGCCGACAACCCGGAGATATCCGGAACCAGGCAGGCGGTTATCCAGTCTTCCCAGCTGATCATCGATCAGCTGCACACCATGACCAGCGAGATGACCCAGGCCAAATTCGATATCGGAGTCAGCCTGGACACGGCCATCGGAGACGTCAACTCCATCGTCAGCCAGATCGCCGATCTCAACGTGGAGATTTCCGGCACGGAATCCGCGGCGGGCCAGGCCAACGACCTGCGCGACAAACGCGACACCCTGGTCAACGATCTTTCCAAGCTCCTGGACATCTCTTTTTTCGAGGACAAAAACGGCGCCTACACCATCCTCATGGCCGACGGCCACACCCTGGTGGAAAGCAATGAATCCTGGCAGGTGGATTGGGAAAACAACGAACTCATCTGGGTAAACACCGACAACGACGGAGCGGAAACGCGGCGACCCATCGGCGGAGGCGCCGAGCTGGGCGGCAAGATCGGAGGCTGGCTCGAGGTGCGCGGCAACCTGGTCGAGGGCGACCCGGACAATTTCCTCGGCCGTCTGGACGCCTTTGCCAATTCCCTGATCCGGGAACTCAACCAGCAGCACACCCAGGGGGTCGGACTGAACCTGTTCAGCGACACCCTGACCGGCGCCGAGGTGGCGAAAAACGTCGCCCGGCTCACCTCCACCGTGGATGCCGCCACTGACATCACCTCCATTCCCGCCGGAAGCATCACTATCAACGACCGGGAGATCGGCGATATTATCGGCGGCGCGGACCAGAATGGCCTGGCCATGACCAAGACCTCCAATGCCGTGAACGCCATCAATACGGCCGAGGCCGGAGTCGAAGCGCGCTTGACCACGCTGACGGCAGGCACAGCGGTTGACGCGACAACAAACATCCTGGCGGGAGACATCATCACCCTTACCGTCAACGACGTTGCCGTCAGCTACACGGTGGCCGCGGGCGACGTGGGCTTCCCCGCCATCCTTGCCACGAATCTGGCCGCGGAAATCACCAATGATCTCGCCACGTACAACAGCCTCGCCACCACCGCCAATCCGGTGACCATCGAGGCGATGGCCGGCGACGGCACCAATGGCGGCGTTGCCAACTCCCTCGTTTTTTACAACCAGAACGAGGGCGATGGTTCATCGATCACCGTGGCCAATCTTGGCATAACCCGTGCGGGCGTCCCCATGGCCTTCACCACCGACCTCGGCCTCGACGGACTCAACGGCAACAGCTACATTGCCGACGCCACCCACAACACCGGCGAACTCACCATTTTTTCCACGGCATCCTACACCATCACTGCCGGAGCGGACGACGCCATCCTGGCCCAGCTTGGCCTTACCAATCCCCCATTCACCTTTGACACTCAATCCGGCGATGGCACCATCACCTATGGCCCGGACATCAGCAACCAGGGCCCCCTGCTTCCCGGATACGATTATTTTGACGAACTCGACACCACCGGCAGCTTCGACATCTGGGTCTACAACAACGATGGTTCCTTAGCCATGGCCCAGCCGGTCACCGTCTCCCTGGAGCGGGTTTACGACCTGGACGACGTGGTCCGCGCCATCGACACCGCCATGACGAACGCGGGCGCCGTTACCGGCGGGACACCCTGGGTGGACGCCTCAACTTACGGCAACAGCCTGCGCCTCACCCCGGACGCCGGCCACCAGTTCGCCTTTGCCAACGACACCTCGAACTTTCTCCAGGTTGCCGGGATCAACACCTTCTTCTCCGGCAACAGCGCGGCAACCATCTCCCTGAACAGCGTGATCGCGGGCGATCTCAACAACCTTGCCGCAGCCACCGTCGGCCCGCAGGGACAAATATTCCGCGGCGACAACACGAATTCCCTCAAGGTCACCAACATCCAGCACGATGAGTATGTGACCTTTACCGGCGGAACCCGGAACACCCTGGATGGCTTTTACAATACCCTGGTAGGCCAGGTTGCCAACACCACGCGCACCATCACCCATTCCTACGATTCCACGCTGCTGGTCAACAAGCAGGTAAAGGAAATGCGCGATTCGGTTTCCGGAGTTTCCCTGGACGAAGAGATGGCGAACCTGGTCAAATACCAGCACGCCTACACCGCCGCCGCCCGCCTCATCACCATGTCGGACGAGATGCTGCAAACCCTGCTTGATTCGGTGCGATAGGAGAAAAGCCATGCGGATCACCATGCAGTCCATCCATTACAATATCCTGACGAATCTCAATAAGATCACCACGGATATGAACCGGATCAACACCGAGATTTCCTCGGGCAAGCAGATGTCCACGATCTCCGACGATCCGGTCAACCTGGTCACCGCCCTGGGGCTCAGGAGCAACCTGACCCAGATCACCTCCTACCAGGACAACCTCCTCTTCGGCGACAAGACCATCACCGCCGCGGAAAACGGACTCACCCAGATGAAGAATCTGGCCCTGCGGGCAAAAACCCTGGCCATTCAGCAGATCAACGCCTCGGTCACCCCGGAAAACCGGGCCAGCGCCGGGGAAGAGGTGCGCCATCTCTGGGAGCAGTCCATCCTCCTGGCCAACAGCGAGGTGAACGGCAAATATGTGTTCGGCGGCTACCGGACCACCGGCTACACCGACGCCGAACCGGCGCCGTTTATCGCCGATCTGGTGGACGGCTACCGGATCAACGGCAACGCCGTTGCCAGCACCGACCAGTTTCTGACCTCCACCGTAAGCAACACCCCGCCCGCCGATCTGATTGCAGGCGATCTGCTGATCAACGGGGTGGATATCGGCGCGGTGGATCTCAACACCGGTGTTACCAACGGCCTCAACATGGATGGGGCCTCAAAACTTGCCGCCGCCATAAACGGCGCGGCCACCAGCCCGGCTGTCAGCGCGAACCTCACCACCCTTACCTATTCATCCGCCGCAACCACCAACGCAGCGGCAACGGGGAATATCACCATGACCGTCAACGGCGTGGCGATTACCGTCCCGGTAACCCTGGGCGACTCGGCGGCCACGGTCAACGCTGCCTTTGTCGCCGCAGTGAACGGCGCCACCGGCCTGACCGGCGTGACCGCGGAAATCGGCGATACCACCAACGGCGCGGCCAACGATACCCTGATTTTGAAAAACGCCGAAACGGGCGACGGCTCAGCCATTGACATCACCGCCTTCAACACCGGCGGCACAGGGACAAGCATCAATTTCGCCGTTGCGGCGCAGGCTGCCGACGCCACCCACAATACCGGCCAGATCTCCCTTTCCTCCACCGAATCCTTCACCATCACCACCAGCGCGGTGGACGACACCATCCTCAACCGTGTCGGCCTTGGCGGGGGGGCAATCGGCTTTGCCGACGCAGCAGGGGATGGAACCTTGCGCTACGGCTCCGCCCTGGCAACAGGAGATCTCACCATCAACGGCACCGCCATCGCGGCCACGGCCGACGACGGCCTCTCCTCCATCTACGCCGACGCCTCGGCAGCGGCCAAGGCCAAGGCCATCAACGACCAGGCCGCCACCACCGGCGTCACCGCCGACATCACCCCGGTCTACCGGACCGCAAGCGGCGCCGTCATCCCGGGCACCTTGCGCACCGGCGACCTGATCATCAACGGGGTGGACATCTTTGACGGCAGTTCGGCGACCAATCCCGATCCGGCCACAATCATTGCCCAGGATGGCGACAACACCATCATCGAGGCCATCAACGCCAAATCCGGCTCCACCGGCATCGTCGCCACCAGGGACAGCGACGGGATTATCACCCTGGCCGCCAAGGATGGCCGCAACCTGCACATCCAGACCTCGGCCAACGGGGAAAATATTACCCACTTAAACGGCGCGGCGGCCGATACCCCGGCCAGCGCCGTCTATTACGGCTCGATCCAGTTGGATTCCGCCCATCAGTTTTTTGTGGAAACAACCCCCATCGGCACCGCGCCCGACATCTACGAGCCGGGCCTGGAAGCTCTTGGGCTCGGCGGCGGCGTGGTAGTTACCGGCGAAAGCCTGGATGTGGCCGACGATGGCCGGCTGCAGGTGATCACCATCCAGAAAAAAGACGGCAATGTCCGCTATGCCGGTGATCCGGACCATGATCTGGCCATCAAGGTTGGCAAGGAAAGCACCCTGGAGGTGGCTAAAAACGGGAAAACCGCCGTTATGGACACCGAAATTTTCTCAACGCTCAAGCAGTTTGAAGACGCCCTGCGCGGCCAGAATTTCAGCACCGTCACCGGCATCCATAATGCCACGGACACCACCGCCACGCTTGACAGCGGCAATACGGGGCTTGAACAGCCATACAAATCATTCACCGATGGCGCCATCTCCATCACGGTGACCGACCATTCCTATTATCCGCCCAGGGATTTCACCATGGATGTGGGAGTGGATATCGCCACGGACAGCCCTGTTTCCATTGCCGCGAAAATAAACGGCATTCCGGGAATGACCGCTTCCTGGAGCGCGGACGGCGCCCTGAAGCTGGAGACCAGCGATACCGACCGGTACTCATTTACCTTCGAAGACACCAGCGGCTTTCTGGACATGTCCGGCATCACCAATGAACAGATGCAGGTCCAGGCCCTTGAAAAGTCCATCGCCGATTTCGACACGGTAATGGAAAGCCTGACCAGCCAGATCTCTGACTTCGGCGCCCGGGCGAACCGGATCATTGTCCAGCAGCAGATTTATACGAACCTTGAATTATCCACCAAGGAAAATCTTTCGGAAAAGGAAGACACCGATATCACCAAGGCCTTGCTGGAGCTCAAAAGCAAGGAAACGGCCTATGAGGCCGCCCTTGCGGCAGCGGCCAAAACCATGCAGCTGAGCTTGGTGGACTATCTCAAGTAAGCAAGTAGGCCGCGTGGCAAAATGATCTTGCCGCGTAAACGGCAGGCGCGGCAGCAGCGCCGGCAACGAAGGGAGTCGTAACGGAATGGTCCGGCTGTCACTTTTTATTCCATAACGGCTCCCAGGCATTGTTTTCTCTTTGTAAAAAAGGGAGAATGCGTTCAGGGAAGAGCGTACTCCATCATCCATCAAGCCAGGGAGGGCGAAGACAATGCTGATACTTGCCAGAAAACCAGGAGAGGCCATTGCCATCGGCGATGGCATTAAAATTCGGGTTCTCGAGATAAAAGGGGGCCAGGTGAAGATCGGGGTGGAAGCCCCGGCCGAGGTCATGGTCCACCGCGAAGAGATCTACCTCCGCATCGTGGAGGAAAATACACGGGCTGCGGAGGCTCCAGCGGATCTTTCTTCCCTCGCCTCTGTTTTCAGCACCGACAAAACACGAATCAAGCCGCAGCAGAGCGGAAAATAAAAGATAGGAAAAAACCACGATGAAAACAACCGCACCCCGATACGCTGCTCTTCAGCCCCAAGGGAGGAAAGGATGATGCATGCCATGGCCACGACAACCTGCACGGAAAAACATGGGGAAATCACGGTGTCCACCAGCCGTTTCGGCCAACTGTCGGTAACCCCGGAGAAGATCATCACCATGACCTCCCCTTTCCTGGGCTTCCCTGGCTCAAAACGGTTCATTATCAAACCACACGGAGAAGAGTCCCCGTTTCTCTGGCTCCAGTCCCTGGACGACCCGAAGCTCGCCTTTGTGGTCACCCAGGCCGCGATCCTGATCCCCCAGTACCAACCGGAAATTTCCGCTCCAGTCCGGCAGGAACTGCAAGCCTTGCCGGAACACCCCCTGGATATTCTGCTCATCCTGACCATCCCCAGGGAAAACCCGGAAGGGATGACGGCCAACCTGCTCGGCCCGGTGGCGATCAATCCCCAGACGCGGCTGGCCAAACAGGTTCTGCAGGATCCCACGCGCTACGACGCCTGCTGGCCCGTTTTCACCATGGAACACGCGGAATAGCCGACCAACGAAAAATGACGGAAATAAGAGAAAAAGACAGGACTGCCTTGAGGAACAACGAGAAAAAGAAAGGCGTGAGGATGGGCTGGGCTCTACTTGACCAAGGTCTCGGAGAGCAGGCTGCCCATCATTTTATCGGCAAGCCGGTAAGGATCGACCTGATATTCGCCGCGGGCGATTTCTTCCTTGAGCGCCTGAACCCTGTCCGCGCGAACGTCCGGAGTCTGGTCAAGGATATCCTTGGCCTTTTGCACCTCCAGGGATCCTGCCGACAGGACCACGCGATCCGTCGGCAGGGCGGCGTTTTCAGCCCTGGCAGCGGCAGAGCCTTCAGATTTCCTTACCTGAACCTTCTCTGTTTTGATCGGTGGAAAAATGCCTGTTAGTTTCATGACCGGATCCTTGCTTCCCTGCAGGTTGCGTGCAGCCACTCATGGAGATTGAGGCCTCAGGGACACCCTGTCCCTATCTTCACCCACACCCTTGTATTTATCATATCGGAATCTTAATTACAAACTTAAAATAAAAAACTCCCCTCCCCAAAAAACACCGTAATTCAACCGGAAACCGGCCGTCCGCCACCCGGTTTCCGGTCTCGCCTTCCCCGCCATGGCGCGATGGCGACCCGAGATGCTGCACAGCGGAACGCGGGCCGGTGTTGCCAAACGACCATGCGGCTGGTAGTATCATGCCCCATGATCCAACAAGAGCCTGTGTACCTCATCGACGGCAGCGCCTACATCTACCGGGCCTACCATGCCATTGCCCCGCTCACCAACAAGAGCGGCCTGCCCACCCATGCGGTGTATGGGTTCACCAACATCCTGCTCCGGGTTTTGCGGGAAAAGGCGCCCAGATTTCTCGGCATCGCCTTTGACGTGCGGGGCCCCAACTTCCGCCACGGGATGTACCCGGCCTACAAGGCGAATCGTCCGGCCATGCCCGACGACCTTGCCTGCCAGATCCCCTACATCAAGGAGATCGTCGCCGCCCACAACATCGCCTGCCTGGAACGCCAGGGCTTCGAGGCCGACGACCTGATCGCCTCGGCGGCAAAAAAACTCGCGGCCCAAGGGCACCCGGTGATCGTGGTCTCCGGAGACAAAGACCTGCTCCAGCTGGTTTCTGAAACCATCACCGTCTGGGATCCCATGCGGGACGTATTCATGAATCCCGCCGCAGTGCAAAAAAAATACAATATCCCGGTGGAGCACCTCCTCGATTTTTTTGCCCTGATGGGCGACAGCTCGGACAACGTGCCGGGGGTGGCGGGCATCGGCCCGAAGACCGCGGAGAAACTGATCAACCAATGCGGCTCACTGGAAGGGCTCTACCAGAATATCGAGACCATCTCCCAGGCAAAGCTCAAGGAAAAACTCCTGGCCGATCGCGAGAACGCCTTTCTCTCCCGCCAACTCATCGCCCTGAAAGACGACCTTGCCTCGCCGGAGCTGCAAGAATACGAGATCCCCGAGCCCAACGGGGAAAAACTCCAGGCACTCTACACCTTTCTCGATTTCAGCAGGTTGCTGAAATCCCCTGCCTCCAAGGCCGTTGCCCTGGAGACCAAGGGATTCCAACTGATCACCACCGAAAGCCAACTCCAAAAGGTCTGCCGCGAGCTGGCCAAGTCCCCCTTGCTGGTGCTGGACACGGAGACCACCTCCCTGGACCCGCTGGTGGCCGAACTGGTGGGCATCTCGCTTTGCGCCACAGCCGAGGAGGCCTATTATCTGCCCATCGGCCACCGAGACGGGGATGGCAATCTGGTGGCCAACCAACTGGACCTGGCCCTGGCCCAAAAAAACCTGGCCCCGCTTTTTTCCGACCCCGCCCTGCCCAAGCTCGGCCACAACCTCAAATTCGATCTGCCCATCCTGGAAAACCATGGCCTCCCTGTCAATGGCCCCCTGTGGGACACCATGATCGCCTCCTACCTCCTCGACCCTTCCCGCCGCTCCCAGAAGCTCGACGACCTGTGCCTGGAGATGCTCGGCAAACAGCTGACCAGCTTCGGCGAGGTCACCGCAGGCGACAAACGGCCGGACAGCTTTGCCTATGTCGCCCCGGAGGCAGCCAAGGATTATTCCTGCGAGGATGTGACCGGCGCCTTTCTGCTCTGGCAACGGTTCCGCCCCCAGCTCGAAGAGTTTGGCCTCTGGGAGCTTTTCTCCGACCTGGAGATGGAGCTGGTCCCCATTTTGGTGCAAATGGAGCGAACCGGCATCACCGTGGACCAGTCCCAGCTCCACCGCCTGTCCGAGGATTTCGGCCTCCAGCTGGCGGAGCTGGAAAAAACCATCTATGGACTGGCCGGGGAGGAGTTCAACATCAATTCCACCCGCCAGCTCGGCGAGATCCTCTTTGCCAAGCTGGGGTTGCCCCAGGGCAGAAAAACCAAGACCGGCTATTCCACCGATGTCAAGGTTCTGGAAAGCCTGGCCCGGCAGCACGACCTGCCTGCGGCGATCCTGGCCCACCGAAGCTTAAGCAAGCTCAAGAATACCTATGTGGACAGGCTGCCGGAACTCATCCATCCCAAAACCGGGCGGGTCCATACCTCCTTCAACCAGACGGTCACCGCCACCGGCCGGTTGAGCAGCAGCAACCCCAACCTGCAAAACATCCCGATCCGCACCCCGGAGGGGCAGAAGATCCGGGCCGCCTTCGTCGCCGCGCCGGGCCAGCTCTTTTTATCGGCGGATTATTCGCAGATCGACCTGCGGGTCATGGCCCATTATGCCCAGGATCCGGCCCTGCTTGCCGCCTTCCGCGCGGGTCAGGACGTGCACAGCCAGACCGCGGCCGAGATCTTCAGGGTCAATGCCGCCTTTATCTCGCCTGAAATGCGGCGGGTGGCAAAAACCATCAACTTCGGGATCATTTACGGGATCAGCGCCTTTGGCCTTGCCGGTCAGCTCAACCTGAGCCGCAAGGAGGCCGCCACCTTCATCGAACGCTACTTTGCCCATTATGCCGGGGTGAAGCGTTTCATGGAAGAGATCGTCGAAAAGGCCCGACAGGACGGATTTGTCACCACCCTGCTCAACCGGCGGAGGTTGCTGCCCGACATCAACAGCTCCAACAAGGCCAGCCGTGAATTCGCCGAGCGCACCGCGATCAACACCCCCATCCAGGGCACGGCCGCCGACATCATCAAACTGGCCACCATCGCCGCCACCCACCGGCTCGGCGAACAGGGGCTGGGTGCCAAGCTCCTGCTCCAGATCCACGACGAGTTGGTCTTCGAGGTTCCGGCCCAGGAGATCGAGGCGACAGCAGAGACGGTCACGAAGGCCATGGAAGGGGTCATGCAGCTTGATGTCCCCCTGGTGGTGAACACGGTGGTGGGGGAAAACCTGGCCAAGGTCTAATGGCCAAAGCCCCATCCTCTTTTCCGGTTAAATCGGTTGACGGTCTTTACGAAAAAAATTAGGATAACGTCCTGAATTTTTAACAAAACAGCCTTCTCATTCCTAACGTTAGTAGGTGACACATGCTCGACTTCATGCGCCGCAAGGCCCAATCGACCTATATCCAGGCCACCATCCTTATCATCGTCCTGGTGTTTGTCTTCTGGGGGGTGGGAAAAAGCCAGAAAGGCGGCCCCGACGCCATTGCCTCGGTCAATGACCAGAGCATTTCCGCGCAACAGTTCCAGCGGACCTACAACCAGGCCCTCAGCCGCTATCAGGAACAATTCGGCGGCACCTTGCCCGCCGGGCTGCTTGAGGCCCTGAACCTGAAACAGCAGGTGCTGAACCAGATGATCCAGGAGCTGGTCATGCAGCAGGGGGCCAAGGAAGCAGGGTTGATCGTGAGCAGCGACGAGGTGCGCAAGGTTATCCAGGGCATGGATGCCTTCCGGGAAGAAGGGATCTTCAAGCTCGACCGCTATAAAAATCTGCTGGCCTCCTCGCGGATGACCACGGCTGATTTTGAAAACAACGTGCGCAACGACCTCCTTCGCAACAAGATCCTTGCCCATCTTTCCCGGTTCGCCCGGATATCCGACGGCGAGCTCAAGGACCGGTTCGCCTTTGACAACGATCAACTCAAGCTCGAATATGTCGCCTTCAGCGCGGATAGTTTTCGGAGTTCAGGCCCGGTTGCCGATCAGGAACTGAATCTTTTCTTTGAGGGGAACAAGCAAACCTACCTGACCGAACCCCAGGTCAAGCTCCGCTACATCACCTTTCTCAATGAACAGGCCGGGGCCACCATTCAGGTGGGCGACCAGGAGATCGAACAGTACTACAAACTGAACCCCGAGAAATTTTCCACCCCCGAGCAACGCCAGGCACGGCATATCCTGATCCGGTCAAACCCCAAGGAGGGTGACGAGCTGCAAGCCGCCAAACGCAAAAAACTGGAAACCATCCTGGCGTTGGCCAAGGCGGGCAAGGATTTTGGCCAACTGGCCAAGGAGCATTCCGAGGATTCAACCGCGAAAAATGGCGGAGACCTTGGCTTTTTCAGCAAGGGACAGATGGTTGAGCCCTTTGCCGAGGCGGCCTTTGCCCTCAAGGAAGGAGAGGTCAGCGGAGTCGTGGAAACCCAATTCGGCCTCCACCTCATCAAGCTTGAAAAAATCAAACCGGCAAGCGTGACCACCCTGGCGCAGGCGCGGGAGCAGATCATCGCTGAACTCAAGGCCCAGCGCGGCAAGGATCTTACCTTCCAGCTGGCAAACCAGGCCTACGAGGGAATTATTCAGGCCGGCAGCCTGGATAAGTATGCGGCCAACGCTGCAACGCCGGTGCAGACAACCGACTACTTTACCCAGACCAGCCCTCCCCCGGCGCTGGCAGGCCAGCCCACTCTGCTCAAAACCATCTTCGGCCTGAAAAAGGGCGAGCTGAGTTCGCTGCTTGAGACCAAAGGCGGCTACGCCATTGTCTCCCTTGACGAGGTAAAGGAACCCCAAATTCCCGCATTGGCCGAGGTCCGCGCCCGGGTGGAAAAGGATTTCCTTAACGAGCAGGCCCATGCCAAGGCCAAGGATGGCGCCGTGGCCCTGTTGGCCCAGGCAAGGAAGGAAGGCTCCCTCGTTGCCGAGGCGGAAAAGACTAGGAACAACGTGCAGGAGACCTCTTTTTTCACGAGGAGCCAGCAGGCGGCCAGCGGCTTGCCTGCCCCCGTGGCCGCGCAAGGATTGAAACTCAGCGGGGCCTCGCCGTACCCGAAAGAGATCGCCGAGAACGGCTCAACCTTCTACGTGCTCCATTTCAAGGAAGGCAAACCGGCAAGCGAGGAAGCCTTCGCCAGCCAGAAAGAAGCGCTCCGGAAGATGCTGACCCAGGAAAAACAGATGCAGGTCATGGAAGCCTGGCTCGCCTATCTGCAAAGCCGGGCCGAGATCACCACCGACAAGAAATTCATGGAGTAGGAAGAAGTCCCGGGCTGCGGAGTCATGTGCCGCGGCCCGGACCCCAGAGCGGATCATCCCCGAAACGGGCCATCCACCAATCTTCCCCCTCGAGGGGCTGATCCTCCCCCGGCACCAGGGGAATCTTGTACTTTTTCCCATACTCCAGCAAAATCCGGCACGCCTCGGTGAGCCGATGCATTTCCAGCCCCGGCCCTTCCGGCCTGTGGGGGGCAAGATCGGGATGGTGCTCCTTGCAGAGCCTCCGGTAGGCCTTTTTTATCTCCGCCAGGGTAGCCTGATCCGGCAACCCCAGAAGATTCTTGGCTTCCACGATCTTTTTCCATTCATCGTTGGTCATGCGCTTCCTGAATCAACGTCTTTTTTTCTCCAGCTCTTTTCCTCGTGCTTCCTGAGCCGGACGATGTTGTCCCGGTGCTTGACCCAGATCAATGCCCCGATCCCGGAGGCCAGCACGGTGTTGCTCGCCGAGCCGGTGAGCAGCCAGACCAGCCCCGGCATCAGCAGGGCCGCGGTGAGTGAGCCAAGGGACACATAGCCCCAGTTATACACCACCCCGACAAAGATCAGCAGGTCGAGACATGCGGCCACCGGCGCAAGATAGAGAAAGATGCCCAGCGCCGTTGCCACGCCCTTGCCGCCCTTGAATTTGAGATACAGCGGGTAGAGATGCCCGAGAAAAGCCCCGCCGCCGCAGAGCGCAATCCAGAGTTCCCGCTGACCGGAGTCCTCCAGAAGCCACCGCGCAGCCAGCATCGGCAGGATACCCTTGAACGCATCGCAGACCAGGGTCAGTGCCCCGAGCTTTTTCCCGACCAGCCGCGCAACATTGGTGGCGCCGATGTTGCCGCTGCCCGCGGCGCGCACGTCAACCCCTGCCACTCTCCCCAAAACCAGACCAAAAGGGATTGAGCCGATAAGGTACGCGCCGATCACCAAAAAATATTCCATCATCCCGTCGTCCTGTCTTTATTGAGCCTCTGCCGCACCGGATAAACAACGTGGGCATAGTAGCATCTCGCCCTCTCTTTCGCGCCAATTTTTTTCCCCGGCTTGCCGGAAAAGCCGCCGGGCCTTGATCTCCAGCGGTCGCCATCCCCTGTTTCCAACCCCTGAAAAACAGGGTGAAAAAAAATCCTCAAGTCCCACGGCCGCCCTCCCGATACGAATGATACGGGAGGTTTATGGCCATGCTCAATATGGATTTCGTCAAAAATCCAAACACAACTTTCTGCGGAAATCCGGGAATTTGCGCGGAATGCGCCAACCAGGGCCCAACCTGTTGCCGCTGCGGCACCAGCGAAGAAGAGCTGGTTGCCCCCCTCTCCGCTGAAGAGTGGCAGCGCATGGTGCGCCTTGTCCCGTGGATCGAAAACGGCAGGTTTGTGGTCAGGGAACATAACTCCCAAAGTTTTATCCAGGGGATACAGGCACTTTTCCCCGGCAGCGAACATGAGGCGCTGGGTTCCTTCCCCCTGGGCGGACACCATCTGCGCCTGGCCCAGAACAATCTGGGCCAATGCTCCCTGCTCGGCCCGAGCGGCTGCCTGCTTCCGGAACAGGCCCGCCCCTATTTCTGCCAGCTGTATCCCTTCTGGTTCACAGGCGAAACCCTGAAGGTCTTTGGCGATCCTCATTGTCTGGCGATCCGTTCTCTCCATACGGCTGATAGCCTGTGCGCTGCCCTGGGCACCCATCCTGAAAAACTTTCCCGGATATACTCCCGCCTGTGTCTTGCCTGGGGAATTCCTCCCCCAGACCGATATCGAGTAACTGGTGACTGATCAGTGGACTCATCGCCGTGCTCCTTGCAAGAATAATTTTCCCCTTGCCCGCAATATAAGCAAAATCCGTTCCCTCTCCTCCCCCCACCACCATTTTATATTTTCTATAACTATTCCGGCATATTGCACCAAAAAACATCCGCGAACAATCCCGATTCGCGGCGCGAAAGGGGAGAAAATTTTTCCTCTTATTCCCGGCGACACAGTCCTGGGTTAAAAAGAAGAAACCGGACAAAAAAACTCTTTCTTCTTGATTTAAGTCAACGCCCGGGGGGATAATTACCGCTATAGTTTGCTCAACAAATGCACCAATACGGGTTACACCAATCCTAATGAACTCGTAAAAAAGAAGAGGGCCACAGGTCCGTAGCACAGATTCAACGAGTGACAAAGGAATAACCGTTGAAATCGCGCTTGTCGAAGTCTGCGCTTATCTGCGATTTCAACAACCTTACATCAAACAAGGAGAGTGCCATGTTTTGCAACCAATGTGAACAGACCGCCAAGGGAACCGGATGCACCGCTATCGGAGTCTGCGGAAAAAATGAAGCCGTGGCAGGGCTTGAAGACCTGCTGACCCATGCCGTCCAGGGTTTGTGCCTGGTTGCCGCCGCGGGCCGCAAGGTCGGGGTTGTCGACAGCGGAGTCGACCGGTTCACCTGCGAGGCTATTTTTTCCTGTCTCACCAATGTGGATTTTGACCCCAGCCGTTTTGAGGCCCTGATCCGCAAGACCGTTGCCCTGCGTGAGGGGTTGAAGGTAAAGGTTACCGCGGCGGGCGGCAAGATCGATTCCACCGCCCCAGCCGCCACCTTTACCCCGGCCGACTCCCTGGCCGGTCTGGAAGCCCAGGGCGCGGCCCTGAACTTCATCACCACCCTGGACGCCAACCCGGACCTGCAATCCTTGAAGCAGATCACCATGTACGGGTTGCGGGGCCTTGCCGCCTACACCGACCACGCCGCCATCCTCGGCAAGGAAGACGACGCGGTCTATACCTACATCCATGAGGCCATGGGCGAGCTGACCCGCAAGGATCTGGGCCTGGACCAATTGGTTGGTCTCGCCCTGAAATGCGGCGAGGTAAACCTCAAGGCCATGGAGCTGCTCGATGCGGGCAACACCACCACTTACGGCCATCCGACCCCCACCCCGGTGCCCCTGGGGCATATCCCGGGCAAGTGCATCCTGGTCACGGGCCATGACCTCAAGGATCTGGCCATGCTGCTTGAGCAGACCAAAGGCAAGGGGATCAACATCTACACCCATGGCGAGATGCTGCCCTGCCACGGTTATCCCGAGTTGAAGAAGCACAGCCATTTTTACGGCCACTTCGGCACGGCCTGGCAGAACCAGCATAAGGAGATGCCCGAATTTCCGGGGGCCATTCTTTTCACCACCAACTGCATCCAGAAGCCCCTGGACTCTTACAAGGATAACGTCTTCACCACCGGCCTGGTCGGCTGGCCCGGAGTAACGCACATCGGCGAGAGCAAGGATTTCAGCCCGGTCATCAACCGCGCCCTGGCCCTGCCCGGTTTCACCGATACGGTGGACAAGGACTCTGTCCTGGTGGGCTTTGCCAGAAACACCGTCCTGGGCGTGGCCGACAAGGTCATCGCGGCGGTAAAATCCAAGGCCATTCGCCATTTCTTCCTGGTGGGCGGCTGCGACGGGGCCAAGCCGGGCCGCAACTACTATACCGAGCTGGTGGAACAGATCCCGGCGGACTGCATGGTGCTGACCCTGGCCTGCGGCAAGTTCCGCTTCTTTGACAAGAAACTGGGCGATATCGGCGGCATCCCGCGCCTGCTCGACGTGGGCCAGTGCAACGACGCCTACTCGGCCATCCAGATCGCCGTAGCCCTTGCCGGCGCCTTCGAGTGCGGGGTCAACGACCTGCCGCTCTCCCTGGTGCTTTCCTGGTACGAGCAGAAGGCGGTGGTCATTCTTTTGACCCTGCTGAACCTGGGGATCAAGAACATCCGGCTCGGACCCTCCCTGCCGGCCTTCATCACCCCCAACGTGTTGGATGTGCTGGTGAAAAACTTCGCCATCAAGCCGGTAACCACCCCGGCCGAGGATCTGAAAGCGATCCTCGGATAAGAAAACGGCTCGGGCGGCGGCCCTCTCTCCGCCGCCCGAGCCGCGCCACAGAAGGAGCGAGTCATGCAATGCCCCGGCCAGGACAGCCGCTACTGGGACGCCAACGCCGTATTCGAGGCCACCTGCCCGAAATGCGGCAACAGTGTCGAGTTTTTCAAGGATGACGTGAGCCGCAAGTGCGGCACGTGCGGGACCAAGATGCTCAACCCCAACAACGACTTCGGCTGTGCCTCGTATTGTCCATACGCCGCGCAGTGCCTGGGTTCCTTGCCCCCGGAGCTGCTGGCCAAGAAGCAGGAACTGCTCAAGGAGCGGGTGGCGGTGGAGATGAAGCGCTACTTTGGCGACGACTTCCGCCGCATCGGCCACGCCTGCCGGGTGGCCCGCCATGCCATGGAGATCGCCGCCCGGGAGGAGTGCAACCCGGCGGTGGTGGAGATCACCGCCTATCTCCACGACATCGGCATCAAGGAATCGGAACGCAAGTACAACAGCTCGTCGCCCAAGTACCAGCATATCGAGGGCCCGCCGGTGGCCAGGGATATCCTCACCGCTCTTGGCGCGCCGCAGCCGCTCATCGACGAAATCTGCGACATCATCGGCCACCACCATGTGCCGAGACCCGAGGAGACCATGAATTTCAAGGTGCTCTACGACGCGGACCTGATCACCAACCTGGAAGAAAAACAAAAGGATGTGGCCAGCCCGCCGGAACATTTGCAGAAGATCATAGACCGCTCCTTCCTCACCAAGACAGGAGCCGAGCTAGCCGCCAAAGTGCTGCTCAAGGGTTAACGGAGATACGACCATGAAGATAATGCGAAAGATTATTGAGATAGACGAGAACCTCTGCAACGGTTGCGGCGAGTGCATTATCAACTGCGCGGAAGGCGCCCTCCAAATCGTGGACGGCAAGGCGCGGATGCTTGCGGAAAAATACTGCGATGGCCTGGGCGCCTGCCTGGGCCACTGCCCCACCGGCGCCCTGCGCATCATCGAGCGGGAGGCGGATGATTTTGACGAAGAGGCGGTGGAAGAGCTGCTCAAAAACCGGGAGACGGCAAAACCCCAACCCGCCCCGCCCGTTGGCGGCTGCCCCTCGGCACGTTTGCAGACCTTTGCCCCTGCCACCCCTTGCCAGGCGGCCAATGCGCCGGTTCAGCCCGGCGCGGCCGCCGGTTCGGCCCTGAGCCACTGGCCGGTGCAGATCCGGTTGGTGCCGCCCAGCGCGCCCTTTCTCAAAGGCGCCGACCTCCTGATCGCGGCGGACTGCGTGTCCGTGGCCTACCCGGATTTTCACCGCGATCTCCTGAGCGGCAAGGTGGTCATGGTGGGGTGCCCCAAATTCGACGAGGCGGAAAGCGCTATCCAGAAGTTCACGGAGATCTTTGCCGCGTCGGGGATCAAAAGCATCACCATGGCCATCATGGAGGTGCCCTGCTGCGGGAACATGCGCCATATTGTCTCCCAGGCCCTTTCCCGCTCCGGCAAGACCATTCCGGTGCGGGAGGTAGTGATCTCCGCCCGGGGGGAGCGTCTTTGCCAGGGCAACATGCCCTCCTGAATGCCTCCGGCGCCGGCCCGATATTTTCCCTTTTGTTTCCCTGAAAAAGAGGGTAAATAAATTCTATTTTGGTAAAAGCTTACAAACCGTGTCGGCGGCATACATCATACTCAGGAGAAGCCCATGCAGATCATGAAATCCCTGGCGGCAAAAGGCCGCCTTCTGGCCATCACCCTTGCCCTCTTCGCCCTGATGGCCACCGTTGCCCAGGGTGCCACCAAGATGCCGGCCTTTACCCTGCCTTCCGTGAAGGATGGTGCAGCGGTCAAGTCCAGCGGCTACCAGGGCCAGGCGATGCTGATCAATTTCTTCGCCACCTGGTGCCCTCCCTGCCGCAAGGAAATCCCGGATTTCATCAAACTCCAAAAGGAGTACGGGCCAAAGGGCTTCACCGTGATCGGCATCTCCACCGATCAGGGCGGCGCCTCCCTGGTTGACAAATTCGCCCAGAAGATGGAGATCAACTATCCCGTATTGCTCAGCGATTCGGAAACGCCCGCAGCCTTCGGCGGCATTCTCGGCATTCCCACCTCGTTTCTGGTAAACAAGGAAGGCAATGTGGTCAAACGCTACGATGGCTATGTGGACCACCAGACCCTGGTGAAGGATCTCAACGCCATCCTCAAATAGGAGGAGCAATTTTCCGGTTGACATCCTGTGCCCCTGTCGTATACTTACTGAACGACGATTCATTTTTCCTGTTTCGGATAACAGGACATTCTCAAATAATACTTAGGAGGAGATGAACATGAGCAAGAAGATGATTTCTTTGGCAATGGCTATGGCATTTGTTGTAAGCACCGCAGCGGTTTCTTTCGCTGCTGACTGCAAAGTAACCGCCGTTGACGGCACCAAGGTAACCGTTGATTGCGCCGGCGCCGTATCCACGGTGGAAGGCGCTGCCAAGGTTGGCGACAAGGTTGAAGTAAAAGACGGCAAGATCGTAGCTGGCAAGAAGAAAAAGGCTGTTGAGGGTTGCTAATCCCCTCTTGATGACCTGTTACAGGCGCATCCCAAAGCCCGGCCTATGGCCGGGCTTTTTTTATTCATACACATCGCGTCCCATCGGTATTTACTTTTCCCCCGCCCTTTCGTATAGTGCCACACCATGAACATCATTGAAGCGATCATTCTCGGCATCATCCAGGGCGCCACGGAATTCCTGCCCGTCTCCAGCTCCGGCCATCTGGCCCTTGCCCATTATTTTCTCGGCGCCCAGGAGTCCGACCTGGCCTTTGACGTGGCCCTGCACCTTGGCACCCTCCTGGCGATCCTCGCCTACTTCCGGGATGATTTCCTGCAGATGGCAAAGGCTGTCCTCGGCCTGCACAAGGACCAAGCAGAAACACGACGTCTGCGCGGGATGGCCATCTTCATCGCCATGGCCACCATCCCCGGAGCCTTGGCCGGCCTTTTTCTGGAAGAAACAGCGGCAACCTATTTCCGGCATCCCGCCATGGTGGCGGCAGCCTTGGCCGGGGCCGGGCTCCTGCTCCTCCTGGCGGATCGCGCAGGCAACCGCACCCGTAATTTTGAGAAAATAACCCTGGTTGACGCCCTGCTCATCGGCATTTCCCAGGCCTGCGCCATCATCCCCGGAGTGTCCCGGAGCGGCAGCACCATCACCTGCGGCCTTGCCATGGGGCTCACCCGCCAGGCTGCGGTCCGCTTCTCTTTTCTGCTTTCCGCGCCCATCATCTTCGGAGCCGGAGTGCATGAAATTCCAAAGATCATCGCCAATGGCCTGGCGGAAGGGCAAACCATGCTCTATGCCGCCGGTTTTCTGGCCGCGGCCATCTCCGGCTACCTGTTCATTTCCTTCATCATGCAGTACATCCGGGCCAGAAGTTTTGCCATCTTCGCTTACTACCGCTTTCTGTTGGCGGCCCTGGTCCTGATCGCCCTTTTCCTGCAAAGATAAAAAAACAAGCCCATCCTTCGCCGCCATGGAGACCTCGATGGATCCTGCCCAGCTCCCTGAAAAACAGTATGCCCGGCTCCGGGAAATCCGCAAAAACTACAAGGTGGATTTCGAGCCGCTGCGCCTGCGCGGCAAGGAAATTCAGCTGCTCCAAGTCACCGACCTCGAACCGCTCCTGGGAGGGAAAGATCCCTTCGAGGATGTGGGAGAATTTCCCTTCTGGGTAAAGCTTTGGGAGGCGGCCATGGTTCTGGCCGACCTCATGCTCACCACCCCACCCACAAAAGAGGGGCAGACCCTGCTCGAACTCGGCGC
>JBAYUD010000031.1:0-30187 GCA_041675265.1 Desulfurivibrionaceae bacterium
TGGTGAAAAAGGTTCTGGCCGAGGTCGGGATCAAGCCGGAGCGGTTTGGTCTGCAGTGGGCCTCGGCGGCGGAGGCGCCGCGCTTTGTCAAACTGATCACCGATTTTACCATGAAGACCAAGGAGCTTGGCCCCATAGGCCAGGCCGAAGGCTTGAGCCCCGAGGAGTTGAAGGTCCGGATCGACAAGGCCCTTGCCCTGGTGAGTGACCGCAAGCTGCGGATTGCCCTGGGCAACGCCACCAAGACCATCCGCAAGGAGGCGATTTTTACCCAGGACTCCATCACCGCCGTGATCGAGGAGAAGCTGGGCAAGACCATCAACGCCGGGTTGGAAGGCGGTGGGGCGGAGGCTGCTGCCAAGAAGTAAACGCGGTAAGCAGTATTGCAGAAAGTGTTCCAACGGGAGGTGTGGAAGTTGTCCGCGCCTCCCGTTTTTTATTGAGGGACAGAGAAAGAGCGTCTCAGGTCTGAGAGGTGTTTACGATCAGAAATCTACGCAGAGAATGTATGGTTTCTTGTTCAGCCCTGAAAAGGTGAAGGACATTGTCCGACAGATATTGCCGCTCGCCAGGGAAATGTATGGTTCGGTGCAAAACCGGCTCATTCCCGACTGGACCAGGGTCAGATAATAATCCTTGAGGGTATGTACGGCACCTTTTGCCGCGGGTTCAAAAAGACTGTTGCGGGGGGTGGGCGGAGAGAGAAAAATGGTCCCGGAGACCTGGGTGCCATGGTTGTCGAGGACATAAAAACACTGAACTTCCCGGCAGTTGCTTACGGCATGCTGCAATGCCCTGTCAAACCCGGTGGTTTCTTCGCTGATCAGCTGGTTGCTTACCGTGGTAAGGATCGCACTCATCTCCTCCTGCTGTTGGATGTTCTTTTGGTAGTTCATCGCTAAGCGGGATTGCATCTCCTTGGTTATTTCCTGCATCATGGTCAGGCAGCAGTCGTTTTCGTCCGCTTTTTCAGCAGGCTTTGGCTTTGAGAAAAAATATCCTTGCATGAGGTCGGCCCCGATTTCATGGCAGGTCATAAGATCATCAAATCGTTCCACCCCTTCCGCCAGAACCAGGGAGCCGATTTTGCCGGCGAGGGAGATAATGGCCGCAACCACCGATTGCTTGAAGTAATCGTAGGTGATACCGTCCACCAGATTGCGGCTGATCTTGATGATGTCGGGGCGCAGAGAGGCAACTCGCTCCAAGTTTGATTGATCTTCCCCGAAGTCGTCCAGTACTATCATGCAGCCAATCTCCCGGTAAAAGCGCACGAAATGGAGAAGGGCGCTCCGGGATTTCACTTTGGATTCCACTATTTCCAGGGCAATCTGAGAAGGGTGAATATGTAACCGATCAAACAGATCCTGAAGGTGGCGGGAGCCCACCACGCCCTCATCCAAGACGCCGGGATTGAAGTTGAGAAACAGCAGCAGCTGTCTCTGGGCCGTCAGCCTGGAAAATGTGGTGACTGCTGTTTTTCGGCAGAGACGGTCCAGTTCAAGGTTGCAGTTCAAGCGCGCTCCGGCACGGAAAAGATCGAGAGGCGCAATCACCGCACCCGTTTCCGGGTCAATGCCACGGCTTAAGGCCTCAACTCCTACCACCTGCTGTCTTCTTAGATTCACTATGGGCTGGAAATCCGTACGGATGCTCTCTGCGGCAAGAATATTTCTGAAAAGAGCATCGCGCATTGTTGTTCTCCATGGGGTTTGTCATAAAAAAAAATCCTGATTAGCGTTAATCTTCCGCAAATTCCCTCTTCCCTGAGGGAGAGGGTTCGGGTGAGGGTGACCTTTATTCAGCTGCTGAAATCAACCCCCACCACGCCGATAATATCTCCCTTCGCCGTCTTGATGGGGGAGGAGAGGGTTCGGCAGGGTTTGTCCGTAATGGCGGAGATATAGAGGGGGGAGAGATAGACCTCGCCCTCCATGGCCTTTTGCCACCAGGGCCGCACCCGCGCATCCTTGATCCCGGCAGCGGGCTTGGAAAATATGAACGAGCCATCGTCGCGGCAGCTGTAAACGGCCTGGATACTCGCATGTTCGGTCATGAACCGGCAGAGAGCCGGGATATGCTGCGGTCCGGGGGGTGATACGGCGGGTGAGCCGGCCAGGGTAACCAGTTCCCCGCTGATCCGGGAGAGTTGCGCTGCATCCTCGCTGCCCCGTCCTTCCGCCTGCCGGATCAGTTCGCCGATGAAGAGGCGCATGGCCTCGCTTTGATTGCTGATCTCTTCGGAGGCTTGCGCCGTCGCGGTGGCACTTGTTTCATTTTCCTCGGTAAGGTTTTCCATTTCTAGGGCTGCCTGATTGACCTGTTCTATGTCGGCGGCCTGTTCTTCGCAGGCCCTGGCAATCTCGCTGATCTTCCTCTTGGCCGTGTCCATCCGGGTGCAAACCTCCGCAAAGATATTCGCCACCTGAGCGGCTGTCTCTTCCCCTGTTTTAACCCGGACGGCATTGCTCTCAAGGATTTCCTCCGTTTTCCGGGAAGATTCCGTTGCCTCAAGGGCTAGATTGCGTACTTCGTTCGCCACCACGGCAAATCCCGCCCCTGCTTCTCCGGCTCGGGCAGACTCAACCGCGGCGTTCAGGGCAAGCAGGTTGGTTTTGAAGGCTATGGAATTTATCTCCCTGATAACCAGGCTTGCTTCGCTACTTGCCAAGGATATGTCATGCATGGACTGGCTCAGCCGGGCCATGACCGATCGGGCAAGCTCAATCTCCGAAGTCACTTCATGGATATGGCTGTCTGCCTGCAGGGCGTCTACCGCGTTGCTTGTGGTCCTGGCGGCGATTTCCTGAAGGGAGGAAACCATCTGCGTCAGGGCAGTGGCTTTCCGGGAAACCACATCCGCGAGGGAATAGCTCGTGGTCCGGACGTGGTAGGTCGTTCCGTCCATTTTGCCGGCAATGTCGTCCAAGGTGCTGGAGGTTTCGCGGAGAAATCGTTTCAGCGGGACCCTGATGCCGACAAAGCTCCCTATGCCGACAAGCAGGGTTATCCCTATGCCGGCCAGAAGATGGAACTGCATTTTTAGAAGCCCCAGGGAAGAGGTGGCCGACCCGGCGGTCAAGGATGGCAAGGCATTGGCGTGATTCGGCAGCCAAAAGATCTCGGCGCCTATGACGGAGGAGAAGTACAGATAGTGGATCACCTGGATGAGCATAACGGTTCCGAAAAAAAACAGATAATTTGCAAAGGTCTTATGCGTGATGGTCATGGTGATTCCCGATGAAAAATGTTGAGGGTTATCTCTTTGCAGAGAGCGCGTTTCAAGGAATTTAAGTATTTACTAAAAAGCAAAATGTGTGCCAGCGATGTAACACTTTGTTTTTGGGATTTTTGGCGATCGGTGGTCATTTGTAATATTTCAATAATGTTATTTTTTGAGAGGGAAAAATCCAAAATGTAATTTTTTAATTTCTTTGAAACATCTCCGTTCCATTCCAATTCAGCGGCATCCACGGTGAGGCTGCAATCCACTCCCCCCTGTTTCTCCAATTGGGGAAGGTCGGAAGCGAAGGGCCTTGAAAGTGTCCGGATTTTAATATGCCTAGCTAAAAATATGATAACCACGTATAGTTAACTCACTGACCTATCATTCGAAATCATCTCTCTTGGTCATTTCGGACCTCCTCTTTTTTCCGGTCATCTCCATCCACCACTCTGTAAACTCCTCTGGGACAGTCCGCATTGTTCCTTTCTGATTCCTCCTGTCAGGTGAAATTTTTCACCATGACGGGACGTTCGGACTCCGCAGTGAATAAAGGATAAATAGTGGGCGTCGGCGTTCTAATTGGTTACTTCGCAAAACAAGATGAAGCTCGCAAAGCCTTTCGGGAACTGGCGAGACAAGACTTTCGCCGCTCTGTTTTGCTGCACAGGGCTGCAAACGGCGAGGTGCACATAACAAACCCCTTTCTCCGGCGCCGTGCGTGTGGCGTCTCCCTGGCCGTTGTCCTCTGCTGCGTGCTGGTCGGATTAGCGTCCCTGGTTCTGAACCGGTTGGGGTTGCTTCCGAACCGGCACCTTTTTAATCCGGCTCTTTTTCTGGCAGCTTCCATAACCGGTGCCCTTGCCGCGCTGCTATGGCTGCGGCGTTCCAGGCATGGGGTTGATCCCCGGGTCATTCGTGATCATGCCCGCTGGCTTGTGTCCGGGGAATCCGTCCTGATTATTCAAGCACCCATCGAATCGTTACAGCGTCCGGTGGCGATGCTGCGGGAAAGCGGCGATATTCCCCCGACCCTGTTCGTCATGCATCCCAAGCGAGAACGTCGGGCAGAGACGCGGGTTTCCGCGGTAAAGCTCTCCCCGGCCCAGGTTCTGGAACATGCGCAGCGCCATGCCAGGGAGCAGCAGGTGGATCCGAAGCCGCGGCATGGTACCGAACTGCTCAAGCGTCTCAAGCAATCCCGGCAATGGGTCCGTCAGGTCTGCGCGGATCTTGGCGCGGCGAGCCGCTTGGAACAGAAAGCCACCCCGGCTGCCGATTGGATCTTGGATAACGAATACATCTTGGAAGGCAACGCCCGCGATGTCCTGTTGAATCTTCCCCGGAGTTTTTATCGGCAGCTGCCTGCCCTGGGCTCTGATCCGTACCGTGGGCTGCCTTGCATCTACAGTCTGGCCAAGGATCTTGTTTCCCATAACGAACTGCATCTGGACCGGGAGAATATCCTGGCGTTTATCGAGGCCCACCAAACCATCCGTACGCTGACCATCGGCGAACTCTGGGCAATGCCCCAGATGCTGCGTATCGCGTTGATCGAAAGTATCCAGAGCCTGGCCGTGACCGCCCTGGCGGATCTGCGCGAACGTCAGTTGGCCGATTTCTGGGCAAACCGGCTGATCGCCGCCAATCGCCGTGATGCCAACCAGCTCTTCGTGAGTCTGGCGGAACTTGCGAAAGCCGAGCCGTCTCCCAGCCCTTATTTCGCGACCCAGCTGGTCAGCCTGCTTTACGACGAGGCCGCGGCATTGTCCGCGGTCCGGAGCTGGCTTGAGCGTACCCTCAAAAAACCACTGCACGATCTCAACCTGCGTGAGCAGAACCGGCAGACCAGGGAGCAGTTGTCCTGCGGCAACGCCTTTACCAGCTTGCGCCAGCTAGCCCTGTTGGACTGGCGGGAGATTTTCGAGAAGCTCAGCCGGGTGGAGCAGATCCTGCGCCGCGACCCGTCCGGAATTTATGCGAAAATGGATTTTGCAGCCCGTGATCGCTGCCGCCGGGTCATCGAAGAACTCGCCCGTGTTGCCGTTCAGTCTGAGGAACAGGTTGTGGAACGCGTCATCGAGCTGGCGACCCAGGCCCAACACGAATCAAAAAAAGATGAACTGCGCAGCCACGTCGGCACCTGGCTGACAGGGGAGGGACGGATTGAGCTGGCCCGGCTGCTCACCTGCCGTGAAGCGCACCGTTACCGCTTTCTGGAATGGATCCATCGCCACCACGCCGCCCTTTATTTCCTGGGCATCGGCAGCTTTTCCGCGCTGTTTATTTTTCTGATCGTTGTTTTTGCCCTGCTCCCCGGCTTGGGCCGGACCGGGCCGAATCCCGCGCTCTTTTTTGCTCTGGTGCCGCTCCTGGTAATTCCGGTCAGTCAGCTGGGCATCGAGGTGGTCAATTACCTGATTACCCGGCTTCTGCCGCCCCGGCCCTTGCCCAAGATGGATTTCGAGGAGTCAGGCATTCCCGATGCATTCCGCACCCTGGTGGTCGTGCCCATGATGCTGGCAAACGCGGAGACGATCCGTGCCGAGGTGGAGAAGCTGGAGATCCGCTACCTGGCCAACAAGGAAGCCAATCTGCTTTTCAGCCTGTTCACGGACTATCTCGATTCAGCCACGCTTTCCTCCGAAGACGACAGTGTCCTGCTCCAGACCGCGAGCGGATGCCTGGACGAGCTCAATCAACGCCATGGCGGCGAGCGTTTTTTTCTCTTTCACCGTGAACGTACCTGGTGTGAATCCGAGCAAAAATTCATCGGCTGGGAGCGCAAACGGGGGAAGCTTGAGGAGCTGAACCGGTTGATCGACGGCACGCGGCCCGAAACCGCCCCCCCCCTTGTGTGCGTGGGCGACCCGGATCAGTTGGCGGACATCCGTTTTATCATCACCCTGGACAGCGACACCCAGTTACCGCACGCATCGGCCCGCAGGATGGTCGAGACCCTGGCCCACCCCCTGAATCAGCCCCGCTTCGATGCGTCGGGCGGGATCATGCCCGGCTCCTACACCATCATCCAGCCGCGGGTGAGCCCGACCCTGCCCAGCACCAGCGCCTCGATCTTCAGCCGGCTTTTCGCCGATGCGGTCGGGATCGACCCCTATACCCAGGCGGTCTCCGATGTTTATCAGGACTTGAGCGGGGAAGGATCGTACCATGGCAAGGGAATCTACGACGTCCGCGCTTTCAGCCGCGTGCTGTCCGGCCGCTTCCCTGAAGAGTGGGTACTGAGCCATGACCTGATTGAAGGGGCGCATGTCCGGGTGGGACTGGCCAGCGATATTGAACTGTACGATGAATTTCCCCAAGGCTACCAGAGTTACAGCAGCCGGGCCCACCGCTGGATTCGCGGCGACTGGCAGATCGCGGGTTGGATTTTCCCCAAGGTTCCCCAAGCTTCAGGCGGGCGCGGGGCCAACCCGCTCTCCCTGCTCAATCGCTGGAAGATCCTCGATAACATGCGCCGCAGCCTGTTGCCTGCAACCAGCCTGGGGTTGCTGCTGGCTTCTTGGTTCATCTCCCGGCGAACCGGCGGGATAGCAGCCCTGGTGGTCGGCATGCAACTGCTCTTTCACCCGTTGGCGCAGCCCTTCACCATGGCCACCACCTACAAGGGCTTGAAGTACTTCTCGCCATCGAAGTTGTTGCATGACCTGCTGCGGGCCTGTGCCGATGGTGCGCTCTTACCGCACCAGGCAGCGGTGACCCTGGATGCCATCATTCGAGTCTGTTACCGCCGCATGATCTCCCGTCATTATCTGTTGGAATGGACGGCCCAGTCAACCCATTGGCGCGGTTCCCGTCGCCAATCGCTCTTCGTGGCAGGGTTGGCCCTGGGAAGCGTCTTCAGTCTCATCGTGGTTTGGGCGATCTGGCGCTTCAGGCCGGAGAATTTGTTCCAGGCCGCGCCCTGGCTTATTTTGTGGTTTTTTTCCCCGTTGCTTGGCTGGCTCCTGAACCTGCGCCCTGCTGCGCCGCAGCCCGCGCAACCCCTGCCGGAAACGGACAAACGTTTTCTCAGACAGGTCGCCCGGCGGACCTGGCGCTATTTTTCGGCCTTTGTCAGCGCTGACACCTCCTGGCTGCCACCGGATAACTATCAGGTTGCCCACCAAAACAGGTTGGCAATGCGAACCAGTCCCACCAATATCGGCCTCTGGATGACCAGCGTTCTGGGCGCCCATGATTCCGGCTACCTGACCGTGAATCAGGTGGTGGAAAAACTGACCGGCACCATGACAACCATCAATGGCCTGGAACGCCACGGAGGCCATCTTCTCAATTGGTACGATATCCAGGCCTTGGTTCCCCTGGAACCTCGCTATGTCTCCACCGTGGACAGCGGCAACCTGCTGGGCGGTCTGTGGGCACTGGAGCAGGGGCTTGACGAGTTGGTGCATGGTCCGCTTTTGGATGGCAAGGCGTTTGCCGGTCTGGCCGATACCGGAGAAATCCTGAAACAGGATCCGGCGCTGGAAGGAATTGGGGGCGGTTTTCGTCGTGCCCTTGAGCAAATACTGGCTGAGTGGAATGCTCCGCCTTCAGGAATTGTTGATCTCCTCCGGTTGCAACGGCGCATGGAGGTCGATCTTCCTGCGGTTATCGCTGCCACGGGAGCCGCGCCGTGGGGTGCGGAACTTGAACAACAGGCTGCAGCCTGGGCCCGGAACAGAGACCGCTATCTCGCCTGGCTCGAAATCCTTGCGGAAAAAAACGAGGCAGAGCTGGCCTCCTTGGGACCGGAGGCCCTGTCCGCCATCCGTCAGGATCTGTTGCAGGCGCCATCGCTCGTCGCTCTGGCCCAAGGGCGGTTTGGCTCGATCCCGATTCTTCGTGCTATCCGCGAGGAGGCTCTCCCGGCCTGCGCATCCCTTTTTCCTTGGCTTGACCGGGTTATCGAGGCATTCACCACCTCGCAATGGCTGGCCGGGGAAACCCTGGGGATGGCGGAGCGGTTGATCGTCAATATCCGTGTGCTCTCGGCAGGGATGAACATGCGCTTTCTCTATGATCCCAAGCGCAAGTTGTTCGCCATCGGCTACAACGTTTCCACGGATCAGCTGGACGTGTCCAGTTACGATCTCCTGGCCAGTGAGGCGCGGCTCGGCAGTTTCGTCGCCATTGCCCGGGGCGATGTCCCCTTGGAGCACTGGTTCTCCCTGGGGCGCCCTTACGGGGCAATAGGTCGGCAGCGGGTGCTGCTCAGCTGGACCGGGACCATGTTTGAATATATGATGCCGCTTTTGTTCCAGTGTTCATACGAAAACTCGCTTTTGGACAAAGCGGCCCGGGAAGCGGTGCGAGTCCAGATCGCATACGGCCGCATGCGGGGGGTGCCCTGGGGCATTTCCGAGTCCGCTTTTGCCGATCTTGATCTCAGTAAAACCTATCAGTACAAGGCGTTCGGCGTGCCGATGCTCGGTTTGAAGCGCGGTCTGGAGGAGCAGCTGGTTGTTGCGCCCTATGCCACCCTGCTGGCCCTGAATGTGGCGCCACGTGAAACCGTGCGGAACCTGAAACAACTGGCCGGCCTGGGGTTGCTCGGCGATTACGGGTATTACGAGGCCATGGATTTCAGTCGGCAACCGCAGCGAGAGGGCAGGCGTGGGGTGATAATCGAGGCGTATATGGCCCATCACCAGGGGATGGCGTTTTTGTCCCTGACCAACTTTCTCCATGGCAACCCGTTTCCGCGCCGTTTCCACAGCGACTCGCGGGTGCGTGCCTTTGAACCCCTGCTTCAGGAACGTATTCCGGCCCTGCCGCCCTTGCACCTGATCTCAACGCGCCGGAGTGTGCCGGAACTGCTGGGCAACGACCTGGTCGCACCGGCAGGAACCACCTTTACCACCCCCCACACCGCCACGCCCAAGAGTCTGCTGCTCAGCAACGGCCGCTATGGCCTGATGGTCACCAACAGCGGGGGCGGTTACAGTCAATGGCAAGGGCAAGAGCTCACCCGTTGGCGGTCGGATCAGACCTGTGATGGACAGGGAACCTTCTGTTACATCCATGAGGCTGATTCGGATCGTCTCTGGTCCACCACCTATCACCCGGTGGGCGGGAAGATCGAAGGGTATTCCGTGGACTTTACTCTCGACCGGGCCGTATTTCGCCGGGTCGATCACGGCGTGCACACGGAAACAGAGGTCATCGTCTCGCCGGAGGACGATGTGGAGGTGCGGAGGATTACCCTGGTCAATCGCTCTGCCCGCGCCCGCCACCTCAATCTCACCAGTTATGTTGAACTCTCCATGGCACCCCATAACGCGGATCGCCAGCATCCGGCCTTTAATAAACTGTTCATCCAGACCGAAGCGCTCCCCGGGCAGCATGCGCTCCTTGCCCACCGACGACCGCGCAGCGAAAACGAACTGCCCCTGTGTGTGGGCCATTGCCTGACCCTGCAGCCCAACGGCGATGCCGGTGTCCCTGAAACGGCCTGGCAGTTTGAAACCGATCGGGGGCGCTTCATCGGTCGCGGCCGGACCCCGGCCAATCCCATGGGCGCCGCGCAGGATCTCGGCAACACCCAGGGTTTTGTTCTTGATCCGATGCTCGGCCTGCGACGGAGTCTTACCCTGGAGCCGGGCCAGCGCGCCCAGCTTTCCCTGGTGCTTGCTGCCGGGGAAAGCCGCGAGCAGGTCTTGTTGCTGATGGAGAAGTACAGCGACCCCCATGCCACCGAGCGGGCCATGGATTTTGCCTGGCACTCGGCCCAGCAGCAGTTGCAGGTGCTGCACATCCAGCCTGACGAAGCGCGGAGATTTCAGCAGCTGGCAAGTCATCTGCTCTTTCCCAACGCCCTCTTGCGTGCCGCGGGCGAACGGTTGGCGGAGAATCGCAAGGGCCAGGCCGGATTGTGGCCCTACGGCATCTCGGGCGATCTGCCCATTGCCCTGGTTACCATCGGCGAGGCCCGGGATATCAGCCTGGTCCGCCAGATGCTCCAGGCCCACACCTATTGGCGGATGCATGGCTTGTCCACCGATCTGGTAATCCTCAACGAGGAGGCAGGCAGCTATGAGCGGCCGCTCCAGGAACGGCTGGAGCAGCTGATCCAGACCCATTCCCTCTCCGGCGCGGCCGATCGGGCGGGGACGATTTTTCTGAAAAACGCGGCGCAGATCCCGGAGGAAGATCTGAAGCTCCTCAAGGGGGTGGCCAGTGTCATGCTGGTAGCGGCTCGGGGCACGCTTCCCCAGCAGCTGGGGGTTCCGGAGGAGGTTCCCGAACTGCTCGAAACGGTGGCCCGCAAGCGAGGGGTCCGGGATCCATCGGCCCCGCTGCCCTTCATGGAGCTGCACTACTTCAACAGCCTGGGTGGCTTTACCCCGGACGGGCGTGAATACGCGATCTATCTCGGCCCCGGCACCAACACCCCGGCTCCCTGGGTGAACATCATCGCCAACCCGACTTTCGGCACCCTGGTCAGCGAAACCGGCTCCGGCTTCACCTGGTATGGCAACAGCCAGCGCAATCGTCTGACCGGCTGGTCCAACGACCCGGTGCTGGACCCGGCCTCGGAGGCGCTCTACCTTCGCGACGAGGAAAGTGGCGTATTCTGGTCGCCGACCGCCGCTCCGATCCGTGAGGCAACCGCCTACCGGACCCGGCACGGGGCAGGCTATACGGTCTTCGAACACAACAGCAACGGGATCGAGCAGGAGCTGACCGTCTTCGTTCCCGTGGATGCGTTCGGCGGACAGCCGATCAAGCTGCAACGGTTGCGGCTCATCAATGCGTCATCCCGGAAACGCAGGCTTTCGCTGACCTATTATGTGGAATTGACCCTGGGGGAGAACCGTGAAACCTCCCAGATGCATGTGATGACCAACTGGGATGATGAAGCCCAGGCCATGCTGGCGCAAAATCGCTACCACCCCGAGTATCCGGAGCGGGCCGCCTTCGTGGCCATGACTCCCCAGGCCGACTCGTATGGCGGTGACCGCACCGCCTTCATCGGCCGCAACCGTTCCCTGGTTAACCCGGCAGCCATGGAGCTGACCCGGCTGTCACAACGAACCGGCGCGGGGCTGGACCCCTGCGCGGCACTCCGGGTTACCGTGGAATTGGCTCCGGGCGAGCAACGTGATCTCAACTGCATGCTGGGTCAGGCCGATTCCATTGCCCAGGCCCGGCAACTGGTGCTTCGTTTTCAGGAGGATACGGCGCTGGAGGAGGCGCTTGCCCAAACCAAGGGTTGGTGGGATACCCTTCTGGGCGCAATTGAAGTGCATACCCCGGAACTGGCCGCCGATCTGCTGATCAACCGTTGGCTGCAGTACCAGTCCCTAAGCTGCCGGATCTGGGGACGGTCCGCGTTTTATCAGTCCGGCGGCGCCTTCGGATTTCGCGATCAGTTGCAGGATGTCATGGCCTTTCTGCATGCAAGACCGGAAATTGCCCGCGACCAGATCCTGCTGGCCGCCAGCCGGCAATTCAAGGAGGGCGATGTCCAGCATTGGTGGCATGAACCTGCCGGGGCCGGGATCCGTTCGCGGATCTCCGACGACCTGCTCTGGCTCCCTTATGTGGTGGCGCATTACGTCCGGACCACCGGCGAGGTGGACCTTCTCAAGCAGGAGGTGGCGTTTCTCAACGCTCCCATCCTGGCAGACGATCAGTATGAGGTGTTCTCCACCCCGGAGGTCACCTTTGAACGCGCCACCATTTTTGAACACTGCCGCCGCGCGGTCAGCCACGGCCTGACCATTGGGCCCCACGGCCTCCCCCTGATGGGAACCGGGGATTGGAACGACGGCATGAACCAGGTCGGCGCGGGGGGCAAGGGGGAGAGCGTCTGGCTCGCCTGGTTTCTCTGCGATCTGTTGCAGGGGATGGCCGAAATGTCCGACCTGCTGCAACAACCGGAATTGAGCCGGTCCTATCAAGAGGAGAGGTATGCCCTGATCCGGCGGGTGGAGCAGGCGGGGTGGGACGGGGAGTGGTATCTGCGGGGAACCTTCGACAACGGCTCTCCGCTTGGCTCCGCGGAAAACACCGAGGCGAGGATCGATTCCCTGCCCCAATCGTGGGCCTGGCTTTCCGGCGCTGCCGATCCCGCGCGGGCCGATCAGGGGTTGGAATCGGCCTGGCAGCATCTTGTCCGCCAGGATGAAGGGCTGGTGCTGCTCTTTACGCCTCCCTTCGACACATCCGAACCCTCGCCCGGCTACATCAAGGGGTACCCGCCCGGAGTGCGGGAGAACGGCGGGCAGTATACGCACGCCGCCCTCTGGATGGCCATGGCCATGGCCCGCAAAGGGGAGGGCGAGCGGGCGGTGCGCATGCTGCGCATGCTCAATCCCATCGAGCACGCCCGCGATGCCGAGTCGGTCTGGCACTACGGGGTTGAGCCCTACGTGGTCGCGGCCGATGTCTACCGGTTGCCCGGACGGATAGGGCAGGGGGGCTGGTCCTGGTATACCGGGGCGGCGGCGTGGATGTACCGGGCCTGGGTGGAAGAGGTTCTGGGCTTACAGGTGCGGGGCGGGGATCTGCGGATGAATCCGGTCATCCCCGCGACGTGGCAGGGCTTCAGTATCAGCTATCGGCATGGGGAGACGCTCTACGCGATCCAGGTGGAGAATCCGCACGGCTGTGAGCGTGGTGTCGCCTGGGTGGAGCTGGATGGCCGGCGGATGCCCGGTGGGGTAATCCCCCTGGAGCGGGGCCTGGTGAAACATCGGGTCGTGGTCCGGATGGGGGATGGGCAAAAGCCGAGGGAAGATGCAAAAGTACACCCGGTAATGGTATAATATTTTTTGAACATCCTCAAAAAAGGAGATTGAACATGAAACATTTTCTGATCGCAATGGCGATTGCCACAGCCGCTGTCACCACCCCCGCACTCGCCGCCGATGTCGGCATCTCGGTCAGCATCGGTCAACCCGGGTTCTATGGCCGTATTGACATCGGCGACTACCCGCGGCCACGGGTGATCTACCGTCAGCCGATAATCGTTGAGCGGGTACGGGTGGTTGGCCCCCCGGTTTATCTGCGCGTCCCGCCGGGCCATGCCAAAAATTGGAAAAAACATTGCCGCGAATACAATGCCTGCGGCGAACGCGTCTTCTTCGTGCATGACGACTGGTACGAGCGCGAGTATGTCCCGCGTTATCAGGAAAAACACCGAGATCGCGGGGATGGCCGTCATGACGAGGACAGAAATGATGATCATGGGAGGCAAGAGAAAAACGGCAATGGGCATGGCAAGGGCAAGGATCATGACCGTGGCCGCTAGGGCAGCAGCCGATAAATAAACGCGGCAAACAGTACGAAAGAAGAGGTTTCAACGGGAGGTGCAATGCGTTCGCACCTCCCGTTTTTTTATGAAGGGGAGCGGAGAAAACCGGGAAGGAAGGATGGCTTGTGCTTGGTTTCAGGCAAGGGTATCCCTTCCCGTTGTGCCAGTTCAGCCAAGGCCTTTTTTGTGAGGTGCGGTCTGATCATGTTTCGCAGCAGGTCAATGCCCCTTCGGAGCGTCTCGTCATTGACCTCTTCCCCCCCCACCTCCAGGTAGTTGAGCCAGAAAAGGGTCACCAGCCAGATCTCTTCGGTAAAGAGGGCTATCTCCTTTTCGGGCATGGGCTTTAAGGTTCCGGTGGCAACGGAACAGTCGTTGAATTGCCGGATAACGGTGAGCATGGTCTGGTGGGTTTGGAGAAAACGCTCCTTGAGGAGCGGATCGGTCAAGATTAGGGAGGTCAGTTCGCGTTTGAAAAACCGGTAACGCCAGTTGTACGCCTGGATCATGGCAAAGGTCTGCTCCATGGTTTCCAGGGTGCCGGGCTGAAACTTGTCGAGGACCATCTGGTACTGTTCCAGGCCGTAGGCGTCCATCTGCTCGAAGATGGCGCGGATGATGTCTTCCTTGTTGCGAAAATGGTAGTAGAGATTGCCCGGGCTGATGCCGACCGCAGCGGCGATATGGTTGGTGGTCACCCCTTTGGTGCCTTGCTCGTTGAAGAGCTGGAGGGCTGTCTCGATGATCTTGTCTCGGGTTTTCATAATTGGATATGTTACCAGACAGAGACAACGATGACCATTGTAAAGCCTCCTGCTTCAATAATCCAAATGGGCCAGGCGAATCTTTTTGAGCACGGTGCTGAACAACCGTATCCGCTGGAGCATGCCTTGCAGCCCGAAACGGGCCAGGGTGGGGATGATCCGGTAAAACGGCACTGCCTTGGCCCAGAGGTCGGCCATCTCGCCATGAAACTCCGCCGGGGTCAGGGTGGTGGGAAGCAGGGCATGGACCATGTCGTACAGCTCCGGTTTGTGGCTCAAAATCTCTTCATAGCGCTCGGCATGGAGTTTGGTGCCGGGAAGCGGGGTCATCACGGTGAAGGTGGCGTATTTGTGCTTTAGGCGTCGCACATAGGCCAGCAAATCGCGAAAGTCCGCACGGCTGTAGTCCGGGTTGACCATGTAGGAGGCGTACATCATGATCCCCAGCCCATCGAGGATTGTCACGGCCTGTTCTTGCTGCGCCGTGGTGATCCCCTTGTTCATGGTTTTGAGCCGTTGGTCGGAGAAATCCTCCATGCCCACGAACACCTGGGCCAGGCCGATTTTTGCCCATTTGGCGAACAGCTCCGGGTGCTTGATGATGGTATCCACCCGGCCGTAGAGAAAGTAGTTCTTTTGTATTCCGGCTTCCCGGATCAGGTCGGCCAGCCGGTCCATCCGTTTGGCATCGCACATGGATTCGTCATCGCAGAAAAAAACATTCGGCTCGGCAATGGTCTTGAGTTCGGCCACCACTGCCGCCGGATCGCGGCGCAGGTATTTGCCGCCGGTGATGGACCAGAGGGCGCAAAAGTTGCAGCGGGCCGTGCAGCCCAGCGAGGTGCGCACCGAGGCCAGGGGCTTGAACCATTCACTGAAATAACGCTTCCGGTGGCGGACGGTCAGCGAGCGGTCGGGAAAAGGGAGGTCGTTCAGATCGGTGTAGGGCCGTGGCGGGCTGAACACCATGCCCTCGGAACACGGGACCGCGATCCCTGTGATCTCAGCGAGGCGTGTTCCTGCCTGCAAGGCCGCGACGATCTCGCGCAGGGTAAAAACCCCTTCGCCGATGACCACGAGATCAATATCCGGTTCGTTGAAATCTTCCGGCTGCACCGTGGCATGGTGCCCTCCCACCACAATGAAGAGTTCCGGGAAAATGGTCTTGAGGCGGGTCGCAATGCCCTTGATGATGTTGACGTGGCTGGTAAAACCGGTAAGACCCACCATCTCCGGTTGAAACCTGCGGCAAGTCTCCTCGATATCCGGTTCCAGCCTGGCATCAAGGAGTTCCACGGTGTGGCCGTCCAATTTGAGACCGGCTCCGAGATATTCCAAGGCCAACGGCTCAAACAAGAAAAACTGATCAATAAGAGGATTGTGGCTGGGGGGCTGGATGAGCAGTACTTTCATGGGGCTTTCTCCTGGGATTAGAGTATTTGTTCTATATTAGAATAAATACTCTAATGTAACAAGAGAAATATTGGTCAAGCCATGGCGGTTGGTTATCCGGGATGATGGCGTGCGTTTTCAGCCATCCAGCTCCATGATCCTCAGCTTCCGCAGTTCCGCCAGGCTGAAGACCGGGCCGTCCACGCAGGCCAGTTTGCCGTCCATGTGGCAGTGGCGGCAGATGCCCACCCCGCATTTCATGTGGCGCTCCATGGTGGTGAGGATGTGTTCGTCGGCAAAACCAAGGCCGGACAGGCGTCCGAGCACCGCCCGGAACATCAGGGGCGGGCCGCAGATCAGGGCGGTGGTCCGGCTTGGTTCCGTGGTGAGACCATCCATCAGGGATGTGACCAATCCCACCGCGCCATCCCATCCTGCTTCCGGGGTATCCACGGTGAGGCGGCAATCCACCCCTTGTTTTTGCCACAGGCCAAGATCATTCTGAAAGGCGATGTCCGAGGGGGTGCGGCTGCCGTAGAGCACGGTGAGGGTGCCGAACCGGTCCCGCTGGTCCAGGCAGGTGTTGACCACCGCCCGCAAGGGCGCCAGGCCGATGCCGCCTGCCACGAACAGCAGGTCTTTTCCCGCGAGCTGTTCCATGGGAAAGGGGCGTCCGTAGGGGCCGCGCAAGCCGAGGGTGTCGCCGGCCCGCAACCCGTGCAGGGCAATGGTGAGCTTCCCGGCCCGCCGGACGCTGAGGTGGATATTGCCCGGCCGGGTGGCAGTGGAGGAGATCGAGATGGGCGCCTCCCCGCAGTGGGGCATGGAGGCCAGCATGAACTGGCCGGGCTGGTAGCGGAAGCTCTCGTTGTACCGGCGGTCGCAAAAGGCAAGGACAAAGGTGGAGATCTGGGAGTTTTCAACTATGATCTGCTCCACCTTGGCCTGTCTGGGCAGATAGATATCGGTAATGGGTTGGGGCATGGTTTTTCCCGGTTGGTTGATGGTCTTGGTCACAGGCTGCCCTGGCAGACGCGCTCCACGAAGCGGACGATGTCGGTGCCTCCGAAGCAGATACCCACGCAGCGGCCGCAGCCCACGCAGCTTGGCCGGCCGTTTTGCCGCACGTCGTCGCGGAGCTTGTGGGTAAAGCGCTGGCGGATGGCCCCGGTTTTGGCCTGCACCGGGTTGTGCCCCCCGGCCATGGCGGTAAAGCCTGCAAAGGTGCAGGCGTCCCAGCTCCGCAGCCGTTGGCCGCTGGCGGCGTCGAGCTGCTGGTCGCTGATGGTGAAGCAGGTGCAGGTGGGGCAGAGGTAGGCGCAGCCGCCGCAGTCCTGACAGCGCAGGGACAGCTCGGTCCAGACCTGTTCCGGTACCGTGTCCGCCTCCAGTTGCCGGATGGCCTGCTCCACATGCACCTGGCGGCTGAAGCGGCCGCGTGCCTCCAGAAAGGTCTGGTAATGGGCAGCTCGCTCCTTGTCCGAGGAGGGGGAGAAAAACCCCTGCCAGCGCTCGATCAGGGCCTGGCCCGGAGCCCGGCCGATCTCCACCAGGAAGCGGTCGCCCAGATCGGTGAGCTGCAAGTCGCTGCCCATCTCCAGAAATGGGCCGGAGCCGGTGGCGTTGCAGAAGCAGTTCGGGGCCGGGGAGTTGCAGTTGACCCCGATCAGCACCGAGCCCTGGCGGCGCCGCAGGTAGAAGGGATCGCGTTGCCCACGGGAGAAGACCACATCCATGTAGAGCACTGCGGAAAGATCGCAGGGATGCACCCCGAAGTACACCGTGGGCGGGATGGCTGTTTGGGCCGGGCGGAAATCATAGCCCTCCGGGGTGGTTGTATAGGTGTACAGCCGCTCCTGTTGGGGCAGGAAGAACTGCTTGAGCGAGTTCTGCGGCGGCTCGCTCAACTCGATCTCCGCCGCGTCCAGGTCGTCGATCACGGTGAACAGCACATCGGAGTGGCGGTTGCGCACCGGCGCCACCAGGCGGTATTCCTTGGCCAGCTTGCGCAGGAAGCCCGTCAGGTGGTCCTTTTTCAGGAGGTGGCTGTTGGTGTTGGCGGCTGCGTGGACCATGGGCAATTCCTTTTGCTGATAATCAAGTAATCTTCGCAGTTATAGGTAGATACTTCTCTCTTCTGTTCATTTCTTTGCTTGCCCAAAGAAACGAACCAAAGAAAGGGCACCCTGTGTCACTTGTCCCGCCGTAGGCGGGATACCCTGCGCTCCTCGATGCTGCCGGGGCTTTGCAAACTCGGCTTCGCCTCAAACAGTGCAAATCCCTTTTCGGCAGCCTCTCCGGTGCTCGGCTGCGTGCCAATGGGATTTTAACCGCTTATTTTCTCCACCCGCACCGCGCACACTTTGTACTCCGGGCAGCGCGAGCCGGTGTCAAAGGCATCGTTGGTGAGCAGGTTGATGGGCGCCTCGTGGAAGTGGAAGGTGGTGTACACCATACCCGGTTCCACCTGATCGGTGATGGAGGCTCCCAGGGTGATCCCGCCCCGCCGGGAGACCAGTCGCACCGTCTCGCCCTGGCGCAACCCCATGGCTTTGGCGTCCTCCGGGTTGATCTGGAGCACCGCGTGATCGCATTCCCTGGTCAGCCGCTCGCTTTTGCGGGTCATGGTGCCGGTGTGGTAGTGGTGGTAGATCCGGCCGGTCATCAGCAGCAGCGGGTACTCCGGGCCGGGCAGCTCGCCGGGCGGGGTGTGGCCGGCGGGCATGAAGTGGCCCCGGCCCCGGGTAAAGTAGTATTTGTGCAGAAAGGGGGTGCCTGGGTGATCGCGGTCCCAGCAGGGCCATTGCAAGCCCCAGCCCCGGTCCAGCCGGTCGTGGTGCATGCCGCCGTAGATGGGGGAGAGCAGGGCGATCTCCTCCATCACCTCCGCGCTGGAGTCGTATTCCATCACGTAGCCCGAGCGGGTGGAAAGCTCCATGATGATCTCGCCGTCGGCCCGGCATTCGCCCGGCGGGGGAACGGCCTGGCGCACCATCTGCACCCTGCGTTCCGAGTTGGTGAAGCTGCCGCTTTTTTCGGCAAAGCAGGCGGCAGGGAAGACCACCTGGGCGAGTTGCGCCGTCTCGGTGAGGAAGATATCGCTCACCGCCAGGAAATCCAGACCGCGCAGGGTTTCCTCCACCTTGCCCAGGGTAGGGTCGCTGAGCATGGGGTTTTCGCCCATGATAAACATGCCCCGAATCGACCCTTGCGCGCCGCCGTGGGTCATCTCCACCAGGGTCAGGCCCGGGGCTTCCGGCAACTGTACGCCCCAACCCCGTTCGAATTTCTCCCGGAAATCCTCGTTGGCCACCGCCTGGTAGCTGGGCAGCATGTTGGGCAGCGCCCCCATGTCGCAGGCGCCCTGCACGTTGTTCTGGCCCCGGAGCGGATCGACCCCGGTGTCTTCCTTTTCGATGTGTCCGGCCAGCATGGCCAGGTTGGCGATGGTCTGCACGTTCTCGGTGCCGCAAACATGCTGGGTTACGCCCAGGCAGTAGCAGATCACCGCCTTGCGGGCCCGGCCATAGAGCTGGGCTGCCTGGCGGATCAGGGGAAGCTCCACGCCGGTGAGCGCGGCGGTAGCTTCCAGGTCGAGGCGGTTGAGCATGTCGCGCAGGGCCAGGAAGTTTTCGGTTCGCATCTCGATGAACAGGTCGTCGGCCAGCCCCTCGTCCAGCAGCACCCGCATCATGGCATTGAGCAGGGGGATGTCGGTGCCGGGTCGCAGGGGTAGGTGGAGATGGCTGCATTCGGCAAGCCGGGTGCGGCGCGGGTCGATGACGACCAGCCTTGCGCCCCGGTCCACGGCCGCCAGCATCCTCCGGGCCACCTGGGGGTGGGCCTCGGTGGTGTTGGAGCCGGAAACCAGGATCACCTCCGCATTTTCGATCTCGTTGATGGAGTTGGTCATGGCCCCGCTGCCGAAGGTGGTGGCAAGACCTGCCACCGTGGGGGCGTGTCAGAGCCGGGCGCAGTGGTCCACGTTGTTGGTGGCGAGCGCGGCGCGGGCGAACTTTTGCAGCAGGTAGTTTTCCTCGTTGGTGCACTTGGCCGAGGCCAGCACGCCGATGGCCCTGCCGGTGTGCTGGTCGCGAATGCTCCCGAGCTGTTGGGCGGTGAAATCCAGGGCCTCTTCCCAGGTAGTTGGGGTGAGGGCGCCGTTTTTGCGGATCAGCGGGGTGGTGAGCCGGTCGGGATGGTTGATGGATTCGTGGATGTGCCAGCCCTTGACGCAGAGATTGTCCCGGGAAACCGGGTGATGCCTGCTGGGCTGGCTGCCGCAAACCAGGCCATCCTCCACATGCAGGTAGAGACCGCAGCCGCAGCCGCAGTAAACACAGGTGGTCAGCACATCTTGCATTACCGTTTCTCCTGTTTGGTTCAGAACGGGGCACGGATACAGATCCGAACCGCCTGCAACAATAGTAGCAGAGAAACAGCGGGGGAGCAAAACGGATAATCCTGGGGGGGGCGGGTCGGGGTTGTTGTCGCGCGGTCCTTCTTTGTGCGCGACAACCGCGGCAGGCGGGAGTATATTTGGCCTTAGCAGAAAAATAGAGAGTTTTCTCCCCCATTCGTAGCCGCCATGATGGAAAGCCCCATGAATCCGCCCCCTGCAAGCGCCCAGCCGCCAGCCGAAAAAACAGCCTTCATCATCCTGATTATGATCAGTGCGTGTCATCTGCTCAATGACATGATGCAGACCCTGTTGTCCGCGATCTATCCGCTGCTCCAGAGCAACTATGGCCTGAGCTTTGCCCAGATCGGCACAATCACCCTCACCTTTCAGGGCACGGCCTCGATCCTTCAGCCCATGGTCGGTTTTTTTATCGACCGCAATCCCAGGCCCTACTCCCTTGCCGTGGGCATGACCCTTACCCTGGCGGGGCTGGTGCTGTTTTCCCAGGCCGGGAGTTTCCCGGTGCTGTTGCTGGCGGCGGCTTTGGTGGGAACCGGTTCGTCGGTGTTCCATCCCGAATCATCCCGCGTGGCGCGGATGGCTTCGGGGGGCAGGCATGGCTTGGCGCAGTCGTTGTTTCAGGTGGGAGGCAATGCCGGTTCGGCCATCGGCCCTCTGCTTGCCGCGCTCATCGTCTTGCGGCATGGACAGACAAGCTTGGCCTGGTTTTCCCTCGCGGCCCTGCTCGGCATCTATCTCCTTATCCGGGTCGGTCACTGGTACAAGGCACACGGGCTGATGCGCCTCACGTCACGCGCCAACGGTGGTGCGCCTCGGATGGAGCTGCCCCGGGGCAGGGTGGCGCTTGCCCTGGCGGTGCTGCTGGCCTTGATGTTCTCAAAGTTTTTCTACCTGGCCAGCATGTCCAGCTATTATCTCTTTTACCTGATGGATAAGTTCCATCTCCCGGTGCAGAGCGCGCAACTCCATCTCTTTGTCTTTTTCGGCGCGGTGGCGGTCGGCACCCTTACCGGCGGTCCGGTCGGGGACCGTTTTGGCCGCAAGGTGGTGATCTGGGCCTCGATCCTGGGGGTGCTTCCCTTTACCCTGGCCCTGCCGTATGCCAATCTGTTCTGGACCGGGGTGCTCAGCGTGTTCATCGGGCTGATTCTTGCCTCGGCCTTCCCGGCGATTGTGGTCTATGCCCAGGAACTCCTCCCGGCTAAGGTCGGCACGGTGGCGGGGATGTCTTTCGGTTTTGCCTTTGGGATGGGGGGGATCGGCGCCGCGGTGCTCGGGCATCTTGCCGATATCACCAGCCTTGCCTATGTGTATCAATTGTGCTCGTACCTGCCCGCCATTGGTCTGCTTGCCATATTTCTGCCGCAGTTGGAAACGGAGTCCGGGCAACGGAGGCGAGCGGCCACCGGCAACCCACGATGATCATTAACCGGGAGCTTATTCCTGGTCTTGGTTGTTGTCGTCGCGACGCCGTTTAAAAGGAAGATGCGGAGGGTGGACCCCTTCGCGCAGCAGAAGAAAGCTGGTTTCCAGCAGCTCGACCCCGGTCAGCACCCCGACGGTCAGCACGGCCAGGACAACCCCGGCATGTTCATGGCCCAGGCCGATGACCGAGCCGATGGCCGCCAGCATCCAGATCACCGCCGCCGAAGTGACCCCCTGCAACAAGCCCTCCTTGGCCATGATCACGCCCGCGCCCAAAAAGCCGATGCCGGTGACCACCTGGCCCACCACCCGGCTGGGGTCGGCGCCCGTGTCCGCAGTGATCAGCGCGCCCAGGGCGACAAAGACCTCGGTGCCCAGGCAGATCAGAATGCTGGTGCGGATGCCCGCCGGTTTACCGCGCAGCTGGCGCTCCAGGCCGATAACGCCGCCGCAGATAATGGCCACGGCGATACGCTGCCAGAAGATCGGGGTATAGGGGTCGAACACTGGCATGGGCAGGGGCTCCGTTGGGGTTCAGCTACAGTGGTGGTTGCGGATCAAGGGGTTTACGATGTTCGGTAGACTTCCCTCCGGTGGCCGACCTTGACCACCCATACGGTCAGCTGGGTATCCTGTATCGAATAGATGATACGGTAATTTCCCTGACGAAGCCGGTATTTTTCCTGGCCGGAGAGCTTTTCGCATCCAAGGGGCCGGGGATTCGCGGCAAGGCTTCCTATTCGCGCCATGATCCGTTGCAGGTCGTTTTTGGGGATGGAATCCAGATCCTTCCTGACCGAATCCTTGAAAAACAGGCTATAAACGGCCATCGGCCTTGAGCTCTTTCAACACCGATTCATAGGAAACCAGCGGCTCATTGACCCGCTCTTCAAATGCGGCCAAGTCGTCGGCATCCTCGGCCAGAGCCTGATGTATCGCCTCGTTGACGATATCAGAAAGGGATCGGGATGTCACCAGCGCTTTGTGCTGAAGCGCCCGGTGCAGGGCGGGGTCAAAATACACCGTTGTCCTTTTGGTGAGTGCGCTCATAATTCATACCTCCACCCATAATTTAGCGTCATAACGTTATGGTGTCAAGGTGTTTGGTGTGCAAGGAGGAGTTGGGGTTGAGCAGGGAAGTGGCAAGGCGACTGTTTGTCTGATCTGATAGGAAAACAGAAAAGGATATCCTCCTGATCCTGAGTGTTTGAGTCACTCCTGCTCCTGCAACCCCCGAATGCTGAAAAGCGGATCGTCAATCGCCTCGCTGCGGCAGACCGGGCATTTGCCGGGCGGCGTCATCCGGTCGCGCTTGGCAAAAACGAACCCGCATGCCCGGCACTCGGCCGGGGTTATTGCAAGCACCGCGCCGAAGGCGTGCAGGCTGCGGCGAATATGTTCGAGATGGGAAGAGACCTCTTTTTCCGGGAGGTGGACAGCAATGGAGATATCCTTGGCCGAGACAGGCCCCTCGGTGAGAAGCGCGACAATGGCATGGCGGGTGGTTTCCTGGGCGGTGGGGGGAACCATTGGTTTTCGCGGTTTGTGCTTCATGACGCCTCGTTGGAGATTACGTCGATGGGGAGCCAGGCTGGAGAAGAGATTCAGGGATTGCCTCGCAAGTCCGCCATCAGAAAGGGGCGGGGCTCCGCGTTGGCAGGCTCGCTGGTGAAGTTCTCTTCCAAGCCGGTTTTCAAGGTGGCCAGGAGCGCCTTGGTCGCGCCAATGAATTCCGCATCGTGTGCAAGCCTGTTGATGGTGGCATGCAGGACAATCTTTTCGGGGTAGGGGGGATAGCCGGTGGTCACGGTCCAGGCCAGGGCGTTGGGGCAGTCCGGCACGGAAAAACGCACCCCGCCCATGACCTCTTCTTGCCGGAGGTGAAAACGGCCCCAGTGGCGGAAGTAAATGACCCTCCCCAACTCCTCCGCTGCATCGACCTCGTCAATCTCCTCGCAAAAGAAGGGGAGGGTGTCGATGGATACCTTGTTTCTGATTTCTTCCTGGGTGGTCAGGATGTCGGCGAATTCAAAAAATTCCATTTTTATTGGTGGCGACAGCGCTCAACGGAAAACTGGCCTCCGGCCAGTTTTCCGTTGAGCAACTTGTTATGTTTATTCATCCTTAATTATTTCAAATAGATATTGGCGAGGAAATGAAAAAGTGTAACCTTTTTTAATTTTTTCACTTTTCACATAGATGCTTTCCCCTAACTCAAGGACAACATTCATATCGTATGAATAGCACACTTGGTCTTCGCATTTTTTAATAAAAAAATCTGGGTAATACTTCTTGCTCTCCTGGGCAAAGTAGTACTGTTTGCTGATCTCCCCGCCAATATTTAAAAGTTTAAATGGTACTTTTGATATATTAAATGCAATTGTTGGCCAAAGGCTAATAATAAAACAAATGAAATATATGTGAGTTGTTGAGTGGTTTATGATTGATTCATGGGCATCTATTTTGTTGTCTATAATAGTTTTTTTGTTAATTAAATTCAATCGCTTAGGGTGTAGAGTTGCAAAATTTAACAGTGTAAATAGTATTGTTGCAATAGCAAGGTGGCTGGTCTCTGTTGCTATATGTGTTCTTACGAAGAAAATATAAAAAAGTATATATGATGATATCGAAAAAAAGAAAAGATATAGATATAGAATATAATTCTTTACAAATAGCATGATACTGAGTTCTTTTTTCCAATTTTTAAAATCAACCAATTTATAGTCTCTTGTTATTATGTAAAAAGAGTATAGGGCTGGATGTGTGAATAAATAAAAAAGTAAATAGGTTATACTTAAATTTAATTTTTTAGCAAAAAACAGATAGAATAAGATGGTGATTAGTGGGATTATAAAATATAAAAAATAATTCAAAATAGGTGCTGGGATATTTTTTTTGTTTTTGAGTTTTTGTGGAAGAAGATTTGAGTTTTTCATGTAGATACTTCTAGCTGGCTCGGAAAGCACAACTACAGACATTGTAAAATAAAATATTAGTAATGCTGTTATTGATATGCAAATTATTCCAATTGCCAACAAAATCGATGGAAGTGTCTTGAGAGATAACGGGAATGGTATTTTGAAATTATAACAAAATACCAGCAAATAATACGTGCCTAAGACTGTGGCTATCATGCTTGATAGCTTTAGGTAGAAAGATAGTTTTTTATATATTGCTTCGATTAATGATGTCATTTTTTTGTTTCGAAACATAACGAGTCTGTAGAAAAACTCGATTTCAAATGGTTCGCCGAATGAAGGCGGATTGATTTTCTCGCCGCTTTTTATCGGGCTTCCCGGTTTATTTGTTCTGTTTCCAGTCGCTTTCTTAGAGAAGAATAAGGGTCAGGCTTGACATTTTGATATTTGTGTCTTGAGAGTCAAAATGTCAAGCCTGACCCTTTAATTACATTTTTCCTGTAGGGGTTTTCATAATTGCCTCACTCAATGTAGTGTTGCGTGTGAACATTCGACTGGTTCTATCTCTTCGCCTAACAACCTAAATAAGCGGATGGCGCCAATGAGTTTACCGCGCCAGCGCCGCCAATGTTAACGCCGTCCGCTTAATTTTTCGGTTAGCCTTCTTTGATTTGTTTGAAAGTGAATTTTCTATTCAAGCCAAAGCCAACATCATAAAGCTGAATGTATGGCATCTCACCCAATACAAACGACAATATTCGCTGCCTTATTGTCTGGTCTATCAATGGGCCAAAGAAAATATTTACAAAATGCTTTGGGTTTAGCTTGTAGTCAGAAGTCACCCCTTTCTCATTTGTACGCTTGAAGCTTGTAATTCTCCATTCTTTCTCATAACCCCAGTCTGGGGTTTTTGTATAAGTATAGGCGTCTAGTATTTTTTCTAGGGCTTTGTCTTGGGGAGTCATTATCATTTCTGCCCAACCTTCAGCCGTAAATAGATTTGGTGGCTCCAAGGGATAATCTACAGGGCGGGCAACAAGCCAAGGACTATCAAATTCATCGCTACATGCAATTCCAATAACAATACCTTGGTATTTATCAGCGTAGTGGTACCACATGGAAGCTGCATCATTGACTTCTGTTAAGCATAATATTCGGAATTCAGGGATAAATCCTCTCCAAATTGCCCTAAGCTCTTCTAGCCCAGAGGACAAATCAAATATAGATGTAGCTTCATCTGCTAGAGTCGATTTGATAATTTCGATTGTTTCTTTATCGCTTGAACGTATTAAATTCAAAGTAGACTGAGCTTTAGGTGTTAAGTTGCTGATATCAAGAGTGTTGTTTCCAATATATTTAATCAGTAATCGACAGATTGCTGCCTTGATCTCACTCGGACTAATATCATACGCAAGTTCTCTGGGGACGTCGAAGGGGTCATTAAATTCAGTAGGAGAACTCCACCGCAAGGTATGATTGCTCAGAACTTTAAGAGCAGTACTTGTAGACATATACTTATAGAAAAGCTCTCTATTGTGTCTTCTGTTTTGATTCATACTTATTAGGCTAACATATTTATTATCGAGCTAGCTCGAGTTGCAACAATCCATCTATTATTTAGCCCCAAAGTTGCCAGAAAATGGCAATTGTGGGGCCATTAATTGCTTAAATAGCTAGATAACACCCCCCGTAGAGGGGTGCTATCTGGCTGGGTGGATAATTCGGGCTAAAAATAGTCGGGTGTTATCTGCCACCCTGTAATCTCGCGGACCACTGTTCAGCTTGTCCTCGGGAACAATGGCCGTGACGAATCCGTTCTCTTCTTACTGCTCCAGAATCCCGACAATATCCGGAATCGCCTGCTTCATCACATCCTGCATGGTGTTGCGGAGCATGGTCTCCGCCAGACGGTCGCGGTCCTTGATGGAGAGATCGCTGCCCTTGGCTTCGTAGTGCAGCTTGCGAACCGGGGCGCCGTTTTTCATGACCGTGAGGGATATTTTGATGGTGCACGAGGCGTTGACCTGGGAGATTTTGGAGATCTGGTCAACATTCACCGCTGCCTCGGTGATCTCCACTACCTTGTTGGAGAGATCTGGGGCTTTTTTTGCCGGGATCACCTGATAGCCGGTCCGGCTCAGCTCGCTGTTCATGGCATTTTGTACCAGGCCGGCAGGGGAGACGCCGCTCCACAGGGTGTCCATCATCACGCCCTCGGCATTCTTGGTGTTGCCGATGGCCCAGGCCCCGGATGCTGTCGGCGGCTGCAACTCGGCGTTGATGAGATAAAGGTCGCCGCCTCCGAACCGTGAGGTGGTTATGGGATCGTAGCGCATAACAAGCTGCCGGGAATAGGTGGCGCAGCCCCCGAGGATAAGCAGGGCCATAAGGCCAAGGGCCAGCAGGTTGCGACGGCGGGTGGTGAAATGTTTCATGGTGTTCTCCTTGGGTTGGGTTCGTATTCGTTGTGCCGGGGATGGTCCGGCAGTGCGTATTTTACCGCCCCCTGCGGGAGGGGGCTAGGGGGTGGGGGTGCTTGCCAGAGTTGACGCGGTTGGCAGCTTCACCCACCCCTCGATCCCCTCCCGGCAGGTAAGCGCAGACTCCGAGGGAGGGGAGGAAAATTCAGGATGCGAAGAGGTTGTTTGGGAAACTGGTGCAATCGGTGCTTCGACAGGCTCAGCACGAGCGGAAAGTTAATACGTTATAAAGGTATCTCCGTTCGCCCTGAGCCTGTCGAAGGGGGCTTTTGACACCGCCTTCGTTATCGCTGCTTTCTTCATCGGAATGTTATGCCCAATGGGGTGGGGAAGTCAATGGGAAAAACTGAAAGGGCAGGGGCTATTCTTCCTCGTCGTCCGCCTCGGCCGCCAACTGGCCGCAGGCCGCAGAGATATCCCCGCCTCGGGACTCGCGGATCAGGGCGGTGATGCCGGAATCGCGCAGGGTTTGCTGAAACAGCTCCACCCGTTCGCGCGGCGGGCTTTGAAAGGGGAAGGTTTTGTTCTCGTTGTAGGGCAGGAGGTTGACCTTGCAGCGCAGCTTGTGCAGCTTTTTGATCAAGAGGCGCGCATGGCGCACGGAATCGTTGAGATCCTTGATCATGATGTACTCGATCATGACCTTGCGGCGGCTGGGCAGGGGATAGGCGCGGCAGGCGGCGAGCAGCTCGTCCACCGGGTAGGTCTTGTTGATGGGCATGAGCTGGGTGCGGGTTTCGTCGTCCGCCGCGTGCAGGGAGATGGCGAGATTCACCGTCACCGCCTCGCCCAACTCCTTGAGCTTGGGGATGATGCCGCAGGTGGAGATGGTGATTCTCCGGCTGGAGAAATCGAGGCCGGTCTGCTCCATGAGGATGTTGAGCCCGTCGATCAGGTTGTCGAAGTTGGCCAGGGGCTCGCCCATGCCCATGAAGACCAGGTTGTTGATCCGGTTTTTGCCTTGGGCCTGGACAATCTCGGTGATCGCCTGGACCTGCCCCACGATTTCGCCCGCGCTCAGGTTGCGGACAAAGCCCATGGTGCCGGTGAGGCAGAAATTGCAGCCCATGGCGCAACCCACCTGGGAGGAGACGCACAGAGTCAGCCGTTCGTCCTCGGGGATGAGCACGCTCTCGATCACTGCCCCGTCGGCCAGGCGAAAGCCGTACTTGACGCTGCCGTCCTGGGAGCGCTCCTCCATGGCCGGGGTGAGGCGGGTGATCGTGGCGATCTCCGCAAGCTTGGCGCGGACCTCCTTGGAGATGTCGGTCATCTGGGAGAAGTCGCTGATCCCGGTGCGGTAGAGCCAGGCAAAGATCTGCTGGGCCCTGAAGGCGGGCCAGCCCTGGGCCTTGACCCAATCGCGCATCTGGGCCAGGGTAAGATTTTTCAGCTCGGTTTTTTCCATTACAGGGCTCGTAGGTATTCGGGTTTAAGACGGGTCTGCCCGGCCAAGGCCTGGTCGATGGCAGCCAGCACCGGTTCTTTGTCCCGGGGCATTCTGGCATTGATCGCCAGGTAGTTGGAGGCGTGGTTGGACTGGAGCTGGCCCTTTTTCAGGTCAAGATGCTCCACCATGGTGCGCAGCTCGCGCAGCATCCCGTGTTGATCCGGCAGCTCGAATTTGCCCGCTTGTTCAAGCTGATAGAGCGGGGTGTTTTCCAAAAGCATCAGGGTGAGGATGCCGGTTTGGTTGGGCTCCATGGCGGAGAGCACCTGGCCGGTGGCCTTGGCGTGCTCCTGGGAGAGGGCGGCCCCGGCGATGCCGAGGAGGGCCGTGACCGAAAGAAAGAGATTGGCCGTCTTAACCCGCTGGCCCGCCTCGATCATGGCTGCGGCGTTGGCGCCCTTGTCGATGGCAGTGAGGATCGGATCGTAGCCGCTTTCCAATCCCATGTACACCCGGTGCAAGCCGAGGGCTTTCAGTTCCAGAAGCTGATCCACGCTCTTGTTGCGGATGGCCCGGGCATTGCCGTAGAGGCTGACCCGGTTCACCCAGGGCAGCTTATGCTTGATCTTGGTGAACAGTTCAACCAGCCTGCGCTGGCTTAGGGCCAGCACATCGCCGTCGGCCAGGAAAACTCGGGATTGCCTGCCACAGTATTGCGCGGCAAAATCAAGGTCCGAATCAACGATTGCCTGGTCTTTGATGCGGAATCGTTCTTCCTTATAGGTGCCGCAGAAGGTGCATTTGTTATGGGAGCAGCCCACCGTTACCTGGAGGATGATGCTGTCCGCCTCGCTGGGCGGGCGGATGATGTGGGCGCCTTCGTAGTGCATAGGGGAATTTAGCCACGAAATCCACGAAAAAGTGGGGCGAGGTGTTGCGAGTTCGCCGCTGGTCGTACCGTTAAGTTCGCAGAGTTCGGTTAGTTTTTTTGCATTAGACCTCCCCTCCCTTGACGGGAGGGGATTGAGGGGTGGGTGAAGTTGCAAAGGGTATCGCACTCGGCATGTTCCCCCTCACCCTAGCCCTCTCCCGCAAGGGGAGAGGGGACTTTCTTGTACTCTGCGAGTTTATGGGCGGACAATGCTGATTTTTCGTGTCTTTCGTGGGTTTAGTGGCAAAAAAAATCAGCTGTTCTTCTTCTCGAACTCTTTCATGAAAGCAACCAGCGCCTCGACCCCGGCCTTGGGGAAGGCGTTGTAGATCGACGCCCGGCAGCCGCCCACGGAGCGGTGCCCCTTGAGGCCGTCCAATCCCTTGGCCGTGGCTTCCTTGATGAACTGGGCCTCCAGCTCCGGGGTGGGCAGGTTGAAGGTGATGTTCATGTTGGAGCGGGAGCCGGGCTGGGCGTGGCCCCGGTAGAAATCGCTGGAGTCGATGGCGGCATAGAGGATGGCCGCCTTCTCCTGGTTGATCTTCTCCATGGCCGCGACGCCGCCCAATTTCTTGAGCCATTTCAGGACCAAGCCCACCACGTAGATGGAAAAGCAGGGCGGGGTGTTGAACATGGAGCCGTTGTCCGCATGGGTCTTGTATTTGAGCATGGTGGGCAGGTTTTCCGGGGCGCGGTCCAGCAGATCCTCGCGGATGATGACCACCGTGACCCCGGCGGGCCCCATGTTCTTCTGAGCTCCGGCATAGACGATGCCGAAGGGGGTGATGTCGAACTCGCGGGAGAGGATGTCCGAGGACATATCGGCGATCAGCATCTTCTCGCTCTTGGGCATGGCGGGGAACTGGGTGCCGTAGATGGTGTTGTTGGTCACGAAGTAGAGATATTCCGAGGCCGGATCAACGGTGTAATCGGTATCCTTGGGCACATGGTTGAAGGTGGACTCCTCGCTGGAGTAA
>JBAYUD010000032.1:0-29799 GCA_041675265.1 Desulfurivibrionaceae bacterium
CACGTCGGTGTCGATCTTCTTCATGAACTTGGCCAGCATGGGCACGGCGGCGTGGGCAAAGAGGTAGCAGCCGTACTCGGCGGTGTCGGAGATGACCACGTTCATCTCGTAGAGCTTCTTGCGAGCGATGGTGTTGGCGATGAGCGGCACCTCGTGCAGCGACTCGTAGTAGGCGGACTCTTCCTTGATCCCGGCGGAAACCATGGTGTCGAAGGCCAGCTCAACCCCGGCCTTGACCATGGCCACCATGAGGATGCCGTTGTCGAAGTACTCTTGCTCGCTGATCTTCTTCTTGGTGGAGGTGGACTTCTCAAAGGCGGTTTTGCCGGTGGCGGCCCGCCATTTGAGGAGGTTTTTGTCGTTGTCGGCCCAATCCTCCATCATGGTCTTGGAAAAATGGCCGCTCATGATGTCGTCCATGTGCTTGGCAAAGAGCGGGGCCAGGATTTCCTTGAGATCCTCGGCGAGATCGAAGGCCTTGATCTTGGCCGGGTTGGAGAGGCGATCCATCATGTTGGTGATGCCGCCGTGCTTGAGGGCCTCGGTGATGGTCTCCCAGCCGTACTGGACGAGCTTGGAGGCGTAGCCGCTCTCGATGCCCTTTTCGATCATCTTGTCGTAGCACAGCAGGGAGCCTGCCTGGAGCATGCCGCAGAGGATGGTCTGCTCGCCCATCAGGTCGGATTTTACCTCGGCGACAAAGGAAGACTCCAGTACGCCAGCCCGGTCGCCGCCGGTGCCGCAGGCATAGGCCTTGGCCTGCTCCCACCCCTTGCCCTGGGGGTCGTTGGCGCGATGCACCGCGATCAGGGTGGGCACGCCGAAGCCGCGCTTGTACTCCTCCCGCACCTCGGTGCCCGGCGACTTGGGGGCAACCATGATAACCGTGAGATCCTTGCGGATCTGCATGCCCTCTTCCACGATGTTGAAGCCGTGGGAGTAGGAGAGCGTCGCGCCTTTTTTCATCAGCGGCATGACGGCGGAAACCACCTTGGTGTGCTGCTTGTCCGGGGTAAGGTTGATGACCAGATCGGCCTTGGGGATCAGCTTCTCGAAGGTGTCCACGCTAAAGCCGTTGCCGTGCGCGTTCTTGTAGGACTGGCGTTTGGTCTTGATCGCCTCCTCGCGCAGGGCGTAGGAGACATCCAGGCCGCTGTCCCGGAGGTTCAACCCCTGATGCAACCCCTGGGCGCCGCAACCGACGATGACGATCTTCTTGCCCTTGAGCGCCTTGACCCCGTCGAACTCGGAGGAATCCATGAAGCGGCACTGACCAAGCTCCTCAAGCTGCAACCGCAGCGGCAGGCTGTTGAAGTAATTCTCTCCCATTGTCTTCTCCTTATCGTATTGGAAATATGTTTTTTCTTATACCTCGCCCCATCATAGCGGTATTTTCTGTTGCGTCAAGTGACTTGTTCGCGATATTGTATTGCGCAAATTGCAACAATTGGAGATATGCCATGGACATGGAGGAACTCAAGCTCTTTCGCCACCTGGCCGAATCCCTGCACTTCGGCCGCACCAGCCGCGCCTGCCATGTGACGCCCTCGGCCCTGACCCGCACCATCCAGCGTATCGAGGCGGAGGTGGGGGAACGCCTCTTTGACCGGGACAACCGCTCGGTACGGCTGACCGGGGCAGGCGCGGGCCTGAAACAGTATGCCGAGGAGACCATCGAGCGCTGGAAGGCGCTGAAAGAGAGCCTTGCCGACTCCGCCGCCCTGCACGGCGACATCTCCCTCTACTGCTCGGTCACCGCGGCCTACTCCATCCTGCCCGGGATCCTGGGCAGGTTCCGCAAATCCTGTCCGGAGGTGCAGATCAAGCTCCAGACCGGCGACGCGGCCCAGGGGTTGGCCCGGCTACGCAACAACGAGGTGGAGGTGATCATCGACGCCCTGCCGGACAAGCCGCCCGTGGGCCTGGAGTTCATGCCGCTTACAGAAACGCCCCTGGTTTTCATCGCGCCGCAGGCCTTCCCCGAGACGGTAATCCATGACGGCCCGGAGATCGACTGGCGCAAAACCCCGGTGATCATGGCCGAACAGGGATTGAGCCGCGAGCGGCTCGACCGCTGGTTTGCCGCGAGAAAGGTCCTGCCCAGCATTTACGCCCAGGTGGCGGGCAACGAGGCGATCATCGCCATGGTCAGCCTGGGCTGCGGGGTGGGGGTGGTTCCCCGTCTGGTGCTGGAAAAAAGCCCCCTTCAGGACCAGATCGCGGTGCTCGATGTCTCCCCCAGCCTCGCCCCGTTCTCCCTAGGGGTCTGCACCGTGAAAAAAAACCTGCGCAACCCCAAGATCAGGGCCTTCTGGGAAATCGCCGCCCCGCCGTGAAAAGCAAGCTCCTCCCGAAATTTTCCTCGAACATTTCATTGCATGTTGGAGCCATCTTCGTCACAATAAAAATATACCAACCAGAGTATCCAAGAGAGGAGAAGCAGCACTTTCAACCCCGCAAGGAGAAACCGCCCATGCAGAGATACCCGGCTTCTTTTTTGCTCCGCCTCCCCCGCCAGGGGCTGCGGAGCATTCTGACCACACTCCTGCTTCTCCTGAGCCTTGCCCAGACAGGACAGGCGGCCACCGGCAAACCCCGGCCGGTCCAGATCGCCATCACCCCCTGCACCGACATCCTGAAAACCTTCAAAGAGTATCAACCCCTGGCCACCTACCTGGCGCGGCAGCTCCACCAGCCGGTCAAGCTGGTCATCCCCAAGGATTTTCCCGAATTCGAGCGGCTCATCACGGAAGGGGGGGTGGAGTTCGCCTTCCAGGCGCCCCATACCTATGTGCGGTTGGCCCATCTCTATAACCGGGAGATGCTGCTCAAGGCCCTGACCCCGGAAGGCGCGACCAAGCACCGGGGCGTGCTCATTGTCCGCAAGGACAGCCCCCTGCAACGCGTGGAGGATCTCAAGGGCAAATACGTCATCTTCGGCGCGGAAAACGACATGGCAAAAAATCTCTCGGCAAAACGGTTGCTGGCGGCAAGGGGGATCGACCCGGACAAGGATCTCCGCGGCTACAAGCACGATGGCAGCTGCGAATCCATCGCCCTCAACGTCTTTTTGAAAACCGCCGACGCCGGGGCGATCTGCGACTACTCCTTCAAGAATATCAACGAACCCGGAAATGACGCCGAAAGCGAGATCCCGCCCAAACAGCTGCGGATTCTCGGCCAGACCGAGGAGATTCCCACCTGGGTTTTTGCCGCCCGCACCGGGGTCGATGCCAAGCTCATTGCCCGGATCAACGAGGCGCTGACCGCCCTTTCCCCGAAAAACAACAACCATGAAGAGATCCTGGAGTCGGCGGAGGTGGGCGGGTTTGTAAAGGCCAAGGACAGCGACTTCGACGAAATCAGAAAATTCGTGCCCATGGCCCGCTAGCACCTTGTAACTTTTTAATCGACATCAAATTAATTGCCTCCCCCCTTGGGGGGATGGCCAGGGAGAGGGGGAAATTGCCATTATATCATCAGGTTGTAGCTACCCCCACCCCCAACCCCTCCCGCAAGGGGAGGGGAGTTTTTTTGAAATATTAAGAGTTACAAGGTACTAGCCTGCATGCGAACCCTCAAGGCCAAGATAATCCTCCCGGTCATCTGCCTGGTTGTCGGCGTCCAGCTTGCCACCGGCCTGTTCATTGCCTTCCGGGTGAGGGAGGCGTTGCACCAGGAAAACCACCGCCACGGCCTGGCGGTGGCCTACGATCTTGCCCATGTCAGCGCCAGATCGCTCATCAGCCGGGATCTGGCCGAACTCCGCAACTACATCCGCTACACCATGGCGCAGGAGTATGTGACCCAGGCCATGGTGGTGGATGATGATTGCCGCATCGTCATGCACAACAACCTGGCAAAAATCGGCGAACACTATGCAGGAACATGCCCGGAGGAGGGACAATCGCTGGTCAGCGAGCATTATCGCACCGCCACGGGGGAAACCATGGTGGATGCCATGGCCCCGATCGAGTCCGCCGGGGTCCAGATGGGCACCGCCATCCTCAGTTACTCGCACATCGGTATCGAAAACGAAATCAAACTCCTTACCCGGAAGATCGCTCTTATTCTCTGCCTCGGTTCAGGGGTTGCCTGCCTTTTCGCGATTCTGCTCGCCGAATATATTGTCCGCCCCATCCGGCACCTGTCCCAAGCTGCCGAGGAGCTGGGCAGCGGCCACTTCAATATCAAAAAAATGGAGACGGAATACAGCGACGAGATCGGCGAGCTTGCCAGATCATTTTACGAAATGGCGGACAAGCTGGAAGCGGAGGTCTGCCATGACTCCCTGACCGGCCTGTTCACCCGCAATGTTTTCCAGACCCGCCTGGCCGAGGAATGCGCCCGCAGCCAGCGCCACAACAGCTCCCTGGCCGTGCTGATGCTCGACGTGGATCATTTCAAAAAGGTGAACGACACCCATGGCCACGGGATCGGCGACGAGGTGTTGCGGCACATTGCCGCAACCTTGAACGGGCAGACCAGGAGCAGCGATTGCTCGGCCCGCTATGGCGGAGAAGAGTTTGTCGTCCTGCTGCCGGATACCAGTCCGGCGGCCGCTCTGCATGTTGCGGAGAAGATCCGGTCCACGGTCGAAGCTGACTGCTTCCGGCTCCCGGACGGCGGCACCATCCCGCTCACGGTCAGCATCGGCGTGGCCCTGTTCCCCGAGGACACCGGCGACTATGCCTGGCTCTGGCTCGTCGAGCTTGCCGACCAGGCCATGTACGAAGCGAAGAAAAGCGGGCGAAACGCCGTGGTTCGGGCAAACAGCTTAAAAAGAGCGGAGGCGTGAGCCGGAGGTGAAAAATACCTGTTTCCACGCACGCAGGATCGCCACGCGCCACCACCCGGAACGTCCGCCATGCTGACCAAAAACAACGTGATCCAGCTTTACAACGACGGACTCGTCATCCGGCGGCGGCGGAAGAAACATCCCCAGCAGCTCAAAGGGGAGTATGACCCGGAGGGCTTCGAGGTCAACATCTATACCCCGCATCTCCTCTCGGAACACGACCGGGACATGACCCTGCTGCACGAATTCATCCACGCGCGGGACGACCGCAAGGGGCTGCCCAATACCCGCCCCTGCTCCCCGCGGGTGGAACGGGAGGCCGAGGCGACCTACCGACGGCGGCCCGGGGTGCTGGCGCTGATCAAGGAGCTTTACGGGATCCGATCCGGCAGACGGGAGTAAGGCAAGAGGCGCCGTTTCCGGAAACCTGTCGCCCTCCGCAACATGGCCGTTGACGAAACCGGCCGGCGTGGCTTATGAAAAACAGACATGGGGCTGTAGCTCAGCTGGGAGAGCGACGCGTTCGCAATGCGTAGGCCAGGGGTTCGATCCCCCTCAGCCCACCAAGAGATCACCCGGAGAACCCAATAACAAGGGAGCCCGCAACCGGAACCGGTTGCGGGCTCCCTTTCTTGAGGCCGTCTTTCCCCTGCCGCGGCCAACGCTCAATGATACTGACTGCCGCCGAGATCTTGCCGGAACCGGTCGCCGTACTGCTGGTTAAAACGGGCCAGAGCCGCCTCATGCTCCCACTGCTTGGTGGCCTTTTCGCTTTGCTGTAAAAAGGTGCGGCATGGCTCCGGGGGATTGGGGCTGCCGGGCACGAGGTTGCCGCATTGTCCCACGGTTTTTGCCGCCCGGACATCCTGCCACAGCGGCGCTCCGGGCAGAAAGCTGTACTGGAGACTGAACCGCCCCAGCGCCACCAGCTCATCGTAGGTCAACCGGTATTGCTGCGCGGCATAAAGCCATTCGACCGTGTAGTTGGTGTAGGAAACGCCTTCGTCATCCGTGGCAAACGCAACAGGCAGCCGGTTGGTCCGGAAATACCGCGGGAAGGGATGGTCGTTCCCGGTGATCCCCAGAATCTGGGCGTTGCTGGTCATCGGCACTTCCACCAGGACATCCTGTTGCCGCATCAGGCTCACCACCTCGGCCGCCCCCTGGTCGTCGAGGAAGGCGAAGGAGATGCCGTGGCCGATCCGCTTCGCCCCGGCGGCAATCGAGGCGGTCAGATGCTCCTTCAACGCCGGGTTGCCAGCGCCCACAAAGCAGGGGGTGATCTCGCCCCCATGCAGGGCGATGTTGACCTGCGGAAATTTTTGATGATAGTAGCCGAATATCGCCATCTGGCTGGGGAAATCCTGCATGGAGGTGGCCAGATCCTCCCCGCTTACCAGATTCACGCCCACCACCCGACTATCGACACTGGACAGCAGGAACGAGAGCGCCGTCTGGGTAAACATCTTCGCCAGATCGGCGTTGCGGTTCACCTCAGAAAGGAAGCGGAAGGAAACCGCGCAGGCCGGATCAGCGCCGGGGGCGCCGCAACGGAGGATGCCCTGCGCCTGGTTCACATAACCGGTAAGATCCACCCTGGCCAAGGCCGCCGCTTGGGTAAGCCCCAGGGAAAGAAGATACTTGTACATCTCCGGGTAATAGCGGCTGTCCTTGTAATAGGGGCCGTCAAGCGGGAACTGCTGCCGCAGCTGGTCGGACAGGGAGGTGACCGCCGCGGACTGGAAGGACATCATGGTTTCCGCATAATCAACATTGTCGGCATCACCCTGCTGGAGAAGCTTCGCCAGCATGGCTCCCTGGTTGACCCCCGAGACCGTGCCGAATTTGCCGAAGGTGGCAAAGAAATGATCATGGCCGGACTGGATATCCGGGTAGGGAAAACCATGCATTGACATCGAATCGATCAGGTTCTGCCGGTCTGCCGGGCCTGCCTGCGACAGCGGCGGGTTGGCGGCGGTGCACGGCGGCTTGGTGATGGCATACTCCTGGGGGTCGTAGCAGTCGCCCGCCGCTATCCCCATGGCGAGATAGTCTGCCGGCATCACGGTGCCGGAGAGATGGTTGTGAATATCCCCGCCCTTCGGAAAAAGGGTCATCCACTTGACCAGTTCCGGAGGAGTCTTGCCGATGAGGGCAAAGTAGTCCTTTACCGCGGTGTTGGCCTGGGTGCAGCCGGTCTGCGCCACCGGGGCCGGAGCCGCCGGCGCTTGCCCGTCCGTGGCCAGGCCCGCGCAACCGGCGGAGAGAGCAGTCCCCAGCAGAAGCAAGAACAACAACCCGTTTTTGAACCTTTTCCATGCAGCCATAAAAAATTCCCCCTCTTGGTTCTTGGTTGGGACGATCCTGCCCCAAGGCATTGGCAGACACTTCAATGCGTTAGGAGTCATTCTCTTTTGATTTCCGGCGCAAGTCAAGGGAAAGCGAAACAGCCTGCCCGACGCTCAGGAGCAGTTTCCCGGGAATCTTCCTGGCCAGCACTCCCTGTCGACTTTTCCGCACGCAAATGCACAAAAGTCTTGACTATTCCGCAAAACTCTGCACAATAGTCAACATGGACCGGATTCAGCTTCCCCTCATCGAAAAAGACCTGGCCAAAAAACTGGTCTTCCTCACCGGCCCCCGCCAGGTGGGCAAAACCCATCTCGCCCTGGACTTGCTCAAAAAATCCGCCAACGGGGTCTATCTCAACTACGACAACGTCGAAGACCGGGCCATCATCACCAGGACGGCCTGGCTGCCTTCCACCGAACTCCTGGTGCTGGACGAGCTGCACAAGATGGCGGAGTGGAAAAACTTCCTCAAGGGCATCTTCGACACCCGGCCGCCACAGCTCAAGATCCTGGTCACCGGCAGCGCCCGGCTGGACACCTTCCGCTCAACCGGCGATTCCCTGGCAGGCCGCTATTTCCGGCACCGGCTCAACCCGCTTTCCGCAGCCGAGATTCCCGGCGCCTCGGAGAGCACTCTCGATACGCTCATGAGCCGAGGCGGCTTCCCCGAGCCCTTCCTGGCCGCCACCGATCAGGACGCGGACCGCTGGCGGATGCAGTATGTCGACGGCCTCATCCGCACCGATATCCTCGATTTCGAGCGCATCCACGATCTGAGGGCCATGCAGCTCACCCTGGAACTCCTGCGCCGCCGGGTCGGCTCGCCCATCTCCATCACCTCCCTGGCCCAAGACGTGGCCTGCGCGCCCAACACCATCAAAAAATACCTGGAGATCCTCGAAGCGCTCTTCATCGTCTTCCGGGTCACCCCCTTCCACCACAACATCGCCCGCTCACTGCTCAAAGAGCCCAAGCTCTATTTCTACGACACCGGCCTGGTCAAGGGCGACGACGGCCTCCGCTTTGAAAATCTGATGGCCGTCAGCCTCTTGAAACATGTCAACGCCATCGAGGATTACGAGGGCAAGCGGGCCGCGCTCCACTATCTGCGCACCAAGGAGAAAAAAGAGGTGGATTTTGCCCTGGCGGTGGAGGACCAGCCCACCACCATCATCGAGGCCAAATTGAGCGACAACGAAGTGAACCCGTCGCTGCGGTATTTCCATGAAAAATACGATCTCCCGGCAGTGCAGGTGGTGCGCCACCTCCGCCAGGAGCGGATGGCGGGGAAGATCGCCATCCGCCGGGCGCTGGGCTTTTTGCGGGGGTTGAAGATGTGATTGCGGCAAGGAAAATGACGACCGCAGGACTTCCCCTTGATCCGGCCGTGATCGCGTCGGCGTGGCGCTCATTGCAAAAAGCGTTGCCGGTTCCGCTGACGCCGATTCGCACCGAGGCGCAGCTTGAGGAACTGACTGCACTGATGCACAGCCTCGTCGATCTCGTCGGCGATGATGAGCATCATGAGCTGGCTGACTTTCTGGATCTGGTCGGGCAACTGATCGAGGATTACGAGACGGAACACCATCCCGTTCCGGAGGCGGAACCGCGGGCCGTCCTCCGTTTCCTCATGGAGCGGCACGGACTCAAGCAGACCGATCTTTCCGCGGAGATCGGCGGGCAGTCCGTGGTGAGCGAGATACTGGCGGGTAAGCGCGAGATCAACGCCAGACAGGCCAAGGCCCTGGCGGTACGATTCGGGGTTTCAGCGGCGGTTTTTATTTGATCAGGCTGAGAAAAATGGGGGAGATGTCCCTGAGTTCCCATGATTTCCCGTTGGCTAAAAAGATTTTTCTCGGCTAGATTGGTTTAACTCATAAATTCAGGGGCATTTTGATCTGGGGGCAGACAGGAATTAGCTATTATCCCCCTGGAATTCCTATGTTTTTTCACTTTTGGAGCAGAGATGGCTAGGGCAGATATTTTATTGAGCATTGTTAAGTCTGCAATCGGCAATGACAACCTGTCACTTCGAAAGGCTGTCGAGACGCTGGCAGCGGACGAACGTTCAAAAAATCACCGTATCCTCGCCGACCGGTTGACAGAGCTTTTATCTGTTCAAAACAATCAGATCAGCAAATCATCTTCCACCTTCATACAAAATGGCACAAAAGACCTGGTGTATGAAATTATTCCTGAAAAAAGGTTCAGTGATCTTGTACTTGAACACGATGTCTTGGAAATTTGCAGGGAGGTGGTTGAGGAGCATCACCGAGCCGATCTGCTTGGTTCATATGGTATAGCACCACGCCACCGCCTTTTGCTTGCGGGTCCCCCAGGCAACGGAAAAACAACCCTCGCGGAGGCTGTTGCCTCTGAATTGATGTACCCATTGATTGTGGTTCGATATGAAAACGTTATCGGAAGTTACCTGGGTGAAACGGCTTCGCGACTGCAAAAGGTATTTGAGACAGCAAGAAGCAGAAAGTGTGTAATTTTTCTGGACGAATTCGAGACCTTGGGAAAAGAGCGTGGCGACACACGTGAGACAGGTGAAATAAAACGTGTCGTCAGTTCATTGCTTTTACAGATAGACCGGCTCCCATCACATACGGTTGTCATTACCGCCAGCAATCATCCAGAACTGCTTGACCGAGCTGTCTGGCGAAGGTTTCAGGTTAAGGTGCAGTTGTCCGCCCCTACCAAGGAGCAGATTATCAAATTCATAATAGGCTTTGAAGAGCGCACCGGCTTTAAGTTCAAAATGGCTTATCCTGCGTTGGCCGACAAATTGGGGGGGATCAGTTTTTCAGAGATAGAGGAATTCTGCACTGATGTCTTGCGCCGGTGCGTTCTGGGTCATTCGCAGGACAATCCAAAAGAGATGATCAAGAGTAGGATTAAAAATCTGGAAAACAGGTTCGCCTTGGATAAACCTAAAGGGGTATAGAATGCCGGAGAGACCACTGCTTATTTTACCGCATTCCGCCCCTTCGCCGAGAATCCCGCGAAAAACAATGGTAACAAGTCATTTAAAGCTCCCACGGCGAGAGGAACAAGGGGCAATGATCGGCCCTCGGATCACCTCAATGCTGGATGCCTTTGTTGTCGATACTCCCACCGGAACAAGTTCCGAAAACATACTTGTTTTAGAAACCATCGAGCGGTCTGATAATTTTCGAACGGCTGTAGCTGCGGTTCCAGGCCTAAAATGGCTTGCTGAAATTGACATGGATGATATTGAGGTCGATGCCCGATTCTTTGAACGTCCAAAAATTGGTTCGCGTTTTTTCAAGGATCGGGTTTTTGCTTTTGATACCAGAGATTCCCGCGATGTCGTTGCCGCACTTGCCGCAAACAGTATCATCGATACTGACGGATACCTACTGGAAAACAGTACCCCAGATGCAATTCGGGCAGCTATCCCGGAAGACTACCGTGAATATGCCGAAGAGATTGTGGGCGCTATTGATACTGAGAAAAATACGCCACTGCCTGGACGAATGTATTTAAGCCTCAGTAACCGACAGGCATTGTGCGAGATAAAGACTCTGTTCGATACTTGGGAAAAAGGAGGAAGACTGCGTCACGGAGCTGGAGCCTGGGGGGAGATTTTTTCGCACCTACGCGCTATCCGTTTCTGGGATATTGAGGACCGGGTAAACGATACCGGCATTCTGGATTATTGGCAAAAGGAAGTTGATTGCAAAAGGGGACACACTTCCACAGTCGCCTTTGAAATTGAGTTTTCTTACGATGAAAATCCGGTCAACAGGCAACTAAGACAGCAACATGTTGAAGGTCTGGTCATAGCGGAGGGTGGCGCTGTTATCGTTTCATGTGATCTTCCTCAAATCCATTTTCAGGCAATCAAGATCGAGGTCCCTGTCGCTAATATCGAAAGAGTTCTGGGGGGGGATTACAGCGCTCTTTATCGGGACAGTGGCATTCTGTTTTTTCGCCCCTCTCCGCAGTGTGCTGTTGAAACATTCTCCGACGGCAACCTTGAAGATCTCCCACCCACTGCGGCCTCCCCGGACGCTCCGCCGATTATCGCGGTACTGGACGGACTCCCGTTCGCACACCACAATCTTCTTGATGGTTTTGTCATCATTGATGATCCTGACGATTTCGCGGCAAGTTACCAACCAAAAGAATTTAATCATGGCACCGCCATGCTGTCGCTCATCTGCTGCGGTGAATTAGACGCGAAGGAAGGCCCGGTCACACGCAAGGTGTATGTAAGACCAATCTTACGACCTGATGAAGAATCTGGGCTCAACAGACGGCCTGAACGGATTCCGAAGAATATATTCTTTGAAGACCTTGTTGAACGGGCGGTGAGAAAAATGTTTTCTGTCGAATCTGGAGAACCAGCTTCTGCTCCGACTGTTAAAATCATCAATCTATCGGTTGCCGACCCAGACCGAATGTTTCACCGTTTCCCCGGACCAACAGCACGGCTATTAGATTGGCTTTCGTATAAGTACAAAGTCTTGTTCTGCGTCAGTGCCGGGAACATAACAGATTCCATTTACCTTGGAATGGGTACGATGGAATTAGCCGAGACAACCGATGATCAAAGGGTTGCCTTGGTCCTATCGGCGTTGTATGGAGATCGCAGGAACCGACGAATCCTTGCACCATCCGAATCGATCAATGCGATAACGGTTGGTGCTCTTCACGATGATCAATCCACTCCCGTAATCATTGACGGTTGTATTGATATTCTTCCCTCGGACCTACTCCCATCTCCGCTCTCACCTATCGGTCATGGTTTCCGTTCTTCGATCAAACCAGAAATTGTTGTTCCCGGTGGCCGGCAATACTTCATACATAACGGTGACGGAGAATATTGCATTCCCAGCCTGCCGATGCGCTCAGGACAGAAGGTTGCCGCTGCTCCAATGCTGGCGGGCGAAAGAAACCGGACCATCTACACCTGTGGCACCAGTAACGCTACCGCGCTCGCCACGCGAGGCGCTGCCTTCATTTACGATGCACTGATAGGGATTTTTAGAGACCACGGGGTTGTTGAGGCTGCCGATGATTCAATGGCTTCATTGATTAAGGCCTTGATGGTGCATGGGGCATCTTGGGGTGATGCGGCTGAGATTATCGAGGCCGTGATCTTGAATGGCATGCACTCAACGGAGGTGAAAAAGGGGCTTGCTCGTTGCCTCGGCTATGGTCGCCCTGATTTTGCCAAATCGATTGAATGTACCGCCACAAGGGCTACGGCTATCGGGTACGGCACGATCTTAAAGAATCAGCGGCATGAATACCGGTTGCCGCTTCCGCCAAGCCTGAGCGGTCTTGATTGCTGGCGAAGATTGACAATTACGCTGGCTTGGCTGTCTCCCATAAGTGTGGATAATCGCAAATATAGGAAAGCTGCGCTGACATTTGAGGCAACTGAAACGGCAACTGCTGTTGGTGGAAAGAGAGTTGGAGCGCAATGGCAACAGGTAAGAAATGGGACTCTACAGCATGAGATTTTCGAGGGTGCAGAGGTACGGGCATTTCAGGAAGGTGAATGTCTGGTAATTCCTGTTCAGTGCCGCGAGGATGCGGGGCCTTTGGATGTGGATGTGCCGTATGGATTGGTGATTTCTCTGGAAGTTAAGGAGGAAGTGGACATACCTATATATGAAGAAATTCAGAGTTTGATTCAAGTATCAATACGAGAAACAGTCAGGGTGGGATAACAACTTCATGGAACTTTACGAAAATACCCCTCTCTGGAAAAACGCCTTTAATCCAAAAGGCGACGGTTTGGATAGACCTCGTTCCGTACTTGTAACGGCCTATCAGGACTTCCGTAACCGCGTTGCAATACTGCTCCAGCAAATTCAGAAGGAACTCCCATCTCTCACCCTCCATGACATCACTCATGTAGACTCATTATGGCGCGTCGCCTCAGAGATAGCTGGTCCTGATTTCGATCTGAATCCGGCAGAGGCTTTCGTATTGGGAGGCGCCTTCCTCCTTCATGACGCTGCACACTGTCGAGCCGCTTTCCCCGGTGGTTTACCGGAATTGCAGCAAACGACAGAGTGGCAAGATTCCGCGGCGCAACGTGGCATTGCCCTTGGAACCCTCACTGAAGGTTCGGAAGCATTCCAAACCGTTTTGTTCGATACCTTGCGAGTTCTCCATCCAACGCAGGCAAGGAAGCTTCCTTTTGCACAATGGTCATCCAGTCCAGACGGAGATTGCCTATATCTTTTGCCGCATGACGAGTTGCGCGATGCGTATGGCCATCTTATTGGCGAGATTGCAGAGAGCCATTGGTGGAACCCTCACGAATTGGAAACTATTGTACATAAAAAAGCATCATCTCCGGTCTGTCTGATTCCTGCAAACTGGCCTGTTGACATGCTCAAGGTTGCACTGTTGCTTCGGACTGCCGACGCCTCGCATATTGATGCAATGCGAGCGCCTCGCTTCTTGATGGTTATAAACCAGCCACAAGGCATCTCCAAGGAGCATTGGCAGTTTCAGGCAAGACTGCACCAACCAAAATGCGACTTAGAACGAGGCGAATTAGTTGTTTGCGGAAATCCTTTTCCTGAAAAAGAACTCTCATCGTGGTGGCTAGCTTATGACTCGGCTTGCCTTGCCAATAAAGAACTTGCTGCTGCCGACTTGCTACTAAAGGATAATCACCGTCCCCAACGTTTCGCAGCCCGCTCCGTAACCGGCACCCACTCACCAGAAGCTTTCTCTTTACACGTTCCAACCGATGGCTGGCACCCGGTAGACACGGCCATCAAGATAACAAACATCAAATCGGTGGTGGAGCGATTTGGTGGTGAAAAACTCTATGGAAACGATCCTTCCTCGGCGCTCAGGGAATTACTGCAAAATGCTGTGGATGCTGTGCATGCCTGTCGGTCATGGGGGGGCCTTGATACAAATGAGGGAGAAATAGAGATTGCGCTGGAGGACACTTCGAAGGGTCATTGGTTGCATGTGACCGATACCGGTATCGGTATGAGCCGCTACGTCCTGACTGAGGTACTCCTCGATTTCGGCCGGTCACTCTGGCGCAGCGCTGATATGAGCGGTGAATGGAGAGGCCTGTTGTCCTCCGACTTTGAAGCCATAGGGCAGTTTGGTATCGGTTTCTTTTCGGTGTTCATGTTGGGCGAGCAGGTTAAGGTTATTACCAGGCGGTGCGAACATAAAAACGGTGAAGCTTCTCAGTGGCTGCTTAACTTTTCCGATGGCACTAACAATCGTCCTACTTTGTGTGCTCCTGTTGGTAATGAAAGGCTAAAAAAGCACGGCACGCGGGTATCAGTGCTGATCAGCGAGGAAAAATTAAAAGAACTTTGCACTAGACAAAGTAACTGGCCGCAAATAACAGATTCCTCTTCAATTTCATTCATCCAAGCCTGTGCGCGTCTTGCGCCAGCGGTCGATTTGAACCTTTACGTCAAAAACAGGGGAGAAGATCGCAAACTTGCTGTTAGTGCTAACGACTGGCTGTCACTCCCGTCAATCGATTTACTCAGGAGAATAATTCCAGGTTATATGGAAAGTACTTCTGCGAATCAATTCGGACCTTGGAAACATCTTTCCGAACTCTATAACGATCAGGGGAAAGTTGTCGGCCGCTGTGCTGTTCAGCCCTTTTTATATTTTGGCCCCAATGCGTGCATTGGGGTTGTTAAGGGGCTTCTCGCCGGGAATATAGATGGAATGGCTGGGGTTATCATGTCAAAACCACAAAGTGATCTGGCGAGGAAGGAAGCTATTCCAGCCATTTTGCTATCAGCAGTCCAACATTGGGCTGAAAACCAAAAAGAAATGTTGCTCGGGCATGAAAAACTAAATGCAAATCATAGTGCTTTGCTTGCCTTTTTTGGAGCAAGTCACAATGCATTAAAGGTTGGTGTATTTGGAGGACAAGCGGTTTCCTTTGAAGAATTTGTTGATTTCACGCGTGGATTGAATGAAGTCATTGTGCATAGCGGCGATGTCACTTATGACGAATACGAAGATAAAGATATTTCGCCGACAGACTTTGAAGATCATTTTGAAGTTATTGATAATGTGCTCGAATTGCCGCAACCGATGCGCCAACCGAAATGGCTCAAACTGATAAATGACGACAATGTTTCCTGCGAATCCTGGTCACTTGATTCGGCACTTGAGGCAGCATTAGTGGCAGCATGGGGGCAAGTTGATTGGCATGTGGAAACTGTAACTGTAGGGTATGTGGACGGAAATGAAATCAGCCGAGAGTGCAAGATTGCAACACGGTTGGTGGAAGAGTGACAGCCGAATTCCGGGGACACCTTACTTAGCTCTTGTCAAGAAATTATCATCTCCCACCAACCCGCCACCACCCCTCACCCCAAATCAAGCACCTCCCGCAAAGCCTGATCCACCTCCGCCAGCAAGGTTTCCGTACAGCGTTGCAACGGCCCTTTGACCAAACGGTTATTGTCGATGGCCCGGAGTTGGTCGAGGAGCAGATCCGAGTCCTGCGCCAAGTCACCACCGGCCTGAACGCGCAGACGCAGCGGGGCGGCATCGTCGATCAGCTTGGTGGTGAGCGGCACCACCAGGGTGGAGGGATGATCCACGTCGAGGAGGGGTTGGCACTGCACGATGAGCACCGGCCTGGTTTTGCCGGGCTCCGTTCCCCGGCCGGGGTTGAGGTTGGCCAGCCAGATCTCGCCGCGTTCACGCATCCGGGGCCTCCTCTATCTCGGCGAACTCCCGGTTGACCCGCATGCTTTCCGCGCGCACCTTCCGTGAGGCCTCCTGGAGGCGGAGGCGCAAGAGATCGCGGGCCACCTTTTCGTTCATCTCGGCGATGGCCCGCCGGAGGTATTCCGTCCGGCTCAAGTGCAGCGCCTTTGCCTGGCTGGTCACTTCGTCAAGCAGCGCATCATTGATGCGCAGGGATATTGTGCCCATATTGTGCCTCATTTTTTGTAGTTCAAAATAACTATACGTTTTGCACTACAATAATGCAAGGTGGTTTGTGGGATAGGGTGCAGCAGGAGACGCGGATACCCTGTTAACCGAAGCACGCCCCCAGCAAGTACCAGTCCGGCACCCCCCATACGTTTTTCCGAATCTCGACGGGCACGATCCCCCGCTCTCCGGCAAGGCGATATCGTCATTCATATTGCAAATTTACAATATAATTTTGCATCTCAAATGCTGCTGGACATGGCCCTGCACCGCCGGAGGTTAAACACCTCACGGATTATCGCGGCTGAAGCCGCTCCTACCGGGCCTCCCGCGCCATACCTAACACGCAATAACTTTTCCCGGTTGAGCCCGCGCCGATATCTTGCTAGGATAAACATACGCTGTTTCAGGCAGATGTGCGGTGGGGTTTTTCCAAACCCAGCCTGAAGAGTCAAGCCAAGACGATGGGGGGAACCGTTATGAGACTGATGCAGACCTTTTATTGGGATTGTCCTCAAGCCGAGGGGAAGGCGGGTGGCTGGTGGAAGCACCTGCAAACCAAGGTCGCCTCCCTGGCGGATATCGGCATCACCGGCCTGTGGCTGCCGCCCTCGGCCAAGTCGAGCCACATCGAGAGCATGGGCTACGCGCCCTACGACTATTACGACCACGGCGAGTTCGACCAGAAGGGCGGGGTCAAGACCTGGTTCGGCTCCACCTCCGAGCTGCGGGGGTTGATCCAGGCGGCGCACGATAAGGGGATGACCGTGCTTGCCGATGCGGTGCTGAACCACTGCGACCTCGGCGATGCCAAGGAACTCAACCCCCTCACCGGCAAGGAGTTGAAGACCAAATACACCCCGAAATCAGGCCGGTTCGCCCGCGACTGGAGCTATTTTCACCCCTGCGAATACTCCGGGGCCGACGCCGGGGCCTTTTACGGCGACCTGGAGGGCTACGATCTCCCGGATCTGTGCCACGACAATCCCTACACCTACCTGGGCGTCATGGAGTATATCCGCTATCTCACGGACCGGCAGGATGGGATCGGCTACGACGGCTTCCGCTACGACGCGGTCAAGTACTACGACTCCTGGATCGTGCAGAGCATTCAGGAATGGCAAAAGTGCTTCGGAGTGGTGGAGTACTGGGACGGCAACAAGGAGGCGATCAAGGGGTATCTCGATTACGTGCGCTGGTCCTGCGGGGCCTTCGATTTTCCGCTCTTCTACGCCCTGCGCGAGATGTGCGATAACCCCGGTTACGACCTGCGTCGCCTCTGGGGTAGCGGGCTCATCTTCGACGCGCCCAACCACGCGGTCACCTTTTGCGACAACCACGACACGGACCGCAGCCAGCCCATCGTCACCGACAAACTGCTCGCCTACGCTTTCATCCTCACCCACGAGGGCGTGCCCTGCATCTTCTGGAAGGATTACTACAACTACGGCCTGGCCCTGTCCGGCAGCGCCAACGGCATCGACCAGCTTTGCCGGGTGCACCGGGACCATGCCGGGGGCGCCACCTCGCTATTGCACGGCGACGAGCGTCTCTACATCGCGCAACGTTCGGGATATCAGGGGCAGAAGGGGCTGGTGGTGGTGATCAATACGGACCCGGAGCAATGGCGCGGCGCCTGGGTGCGGACCCAGTGGGCAAACACCCCCCTCGCCTGCGTTGCCTGGTGGGGGCATGACCTTAACCGGCCCGCGGACAAGCGCGCCGACGGCGGCGGCTGGACCGAGGTCTATGCGCCGCCGCGAGGCTATGCAGTATATGTGCCGGCCTAGTACCTTGTAACTTTGTAATCGACATCAAATGAATTCCCTCCCCCCTTGCGGGGGAGGGTTAGGGAGAGGGGGGAAGTTGCCATTATATCAGCAGGTTGTAGCTACCCCCACCCCCAACCCCTCCCGCAGGTAAGCGCAGACTCCGAGGGGAGGGGAGATTAAGCGTTACAAGGTACTCACCTTCCGGCCTGAAGCCTACCAGCCTTTCTCCGCGTACCCCTCTATCCGATGAAAGTTGAGGTAGCGGTACACCTCGTCCGCCTTGGGGGTCACCCGCTCGGCAAGGATCTTTTGGTATTCATCCACGGTGGGGATGCGTCCCAATACGGCGCAGACCGCGGCCAGTTCGGCGGAGCCAAGGAATACCCTGGTGCCGGTGCCGATGCGGTTGTCGAAGTTGCGGGTGGAGGTGGAAAAGACCACGGCGTTATCCCGGGTTCGCGCCTGGTTGCCCATGCAGAGCGAACAGCCGGGGATCTCCGTCCTCGCCCCGGCCCGGCCGAGGATGCTGTACACCCCCTCGGCTTTGAGCTGCTCCTCGTCCATGCGGGTGGGCGGGGCCACCCAGAGGCGGCCTGCAACCTGGGGCTTGCCGTCGAGGATCCTGGCCAGGGCCCGGAAATGGCCGATATTGGTCATGCAGGAACCGACAAAAACCTCGTCGATACTCGTCCCCGCCACCTGGGAGAGGAGCTTCACGTCGTCCGGGTCGTTGGGGCAGGCCAGCACCGGCTCGGTGATGGTGGCCAGATCGATCTCCAGCACCGTCTTGTATTCGGCATCCGCATCCGGGGTAAGCAGTTCGGGCGCACCCAGCCACGCCTCCATGGCCGCGATCCGGTTGCGGATGGCCTCTGCGTCCTGGTAACCCTTGGTCAGCAGATTTTTTAAAAGCTCCACGTTGGAGCGGAGGAACTCGGCCACCGGCTCCTTGTTGAGCCGCACGGTGCAGGCGGCGGCGGAGCGTTCGGCCGAGGCGTCGGCCAGCTCGAAGGCCTGTTCCACGGCCAGATCGGGCAGCCCCTCGATCTCCAGTACCGTCCCGGCAAAAAGGTTCTTCTTGCCCTTCTTCTCCACAGTCAAGAGCCCCTTCTGGATGGCCACCCAGGGGATGGCGTTGACCAGATCGCGCAAGGTGATGCCGGGCTGCATTGTGCCCGTAAAACGGATCAGCACCGATTCCGGCATGACCAGGGGCATGGAACCGGTGGCTGCGGCAAAGGCGACCAGACCGGAACCGGCCGGAAAGGAGATGCCGATGGGGAAGCGGGTGTGGGAGTCGCCGCCGGTGCCCACGGTGTCGGGGAGGACCATACGGTTGAGCCAGGAATGGACCACCCCGTCGCCTGGCCGCAGGGATATGCCGCCCCGTTCGCTGATGAAGCCGGGCAGGGTCTGGTGGGTCTTCACGTCCACCGGCTTGGGATAGGCGGCGGTGTGGCAGAAGGACTGCATCACCAGGGGGGCGGAGAATTTCAGGCAGGCCAGCTCCTTGATCTCGTCGCGGGTCATGGGACCGGTGGTGTCCTGGGAGCCAACGGAGGTCATCCTGGGCTCGCAGTACATGCCGGGCCGCACCCCAGGCAGCCCGCAAGCCTTGCCCACCATCTTCTGGGCCAGGGTGTAGCCCTTACCGCTGTCCTTGGGCACCTCCGGCTCCCTGAATAGGGTGGAAGGCGGCAGACCCAGGGATTCGCGGGCCTTGGCCGTAAGGCCCCTGCCGATGATAAGGTTCACCCTCCCCCCGGCCTGAACCTCATCGGGCAGGGTGGCGGGGGAAAGACTAAAACTGGTAACCGTCTGCCCGTCGCGGCTGATGGTGCCGGTGCGGGTGTTGATGGTGATGATGTCCCCGGTTTCCAGGGAGGTCACGTCGCACTGGATGGGCAGCATGCCCGAATCCTCGGCGGTGTTGAAGTAGATCGGCGCGATGGTGGAGCCCATGACCACCCCGCCGGTGCGCTTGGCAGGCACATACGGGATGTCGCGCCCCATGTGCCAGAGCATGGAATTGACCCCGGACTTGCGGGAGGAGCCGGTGCCCACCACGTCGCCCACATAGGCTATTGGGTGCCCCTTTTGCTTCAGCTCTTCGATCTTCGCCAGCGAGCCGGGCAGCCGGTTGATCAGCATGGACTGGGCGTGCAGCGGGATGTCCGGGCGGCTCCACGCCTCGGAGGCCGGGGAAAGATCATCGGTGTTGGTCTCGCCCGCAACCTTGAACACGGTGACGGTGAGTTCCTCGGGCATGGGGGCGCGGGAGGTGAACCAGGTGGCCTCACCCCAGTTGGTGAGCACCTGCTTTGCATGGGGATTGGACTTTGCCTTTGCCGCCACATCCTTGAAGGAGTCGTAGACCAGGAGGGTGGAGGAAAGGGCCGCCACCGCATCCGCAGCCAGGGCTGCATCATCGAGCAGATCGATGAGCGGCTGCACGTTGTAGCCGCCCAGCATGGTGCCCAAGAGCTGCACCGCCGTCTTCCTGTCGATGAGCGGCGAGGTGATCTTGCCCTGGGCCACCCCGGCAAGAAACCCGGCCTTGACCTTGGAGGCCTCGTCCACGCCAGGAGGCACCTGGTTGCTTATGAGATCCACCAGGGTTGCTTCTGTTCCGGCGGTAGGTTTTTGCAACAGCGCAACCAGAGCCGTGGTCTGGCCGGCGGAAAGGGGAAGGGGGGGCAGGCCAAGAACGGCCCGCTCGGCAACATGTTTTTGATACGCCTCAAGCATGGGTACAACCTCCTTGCATAATAGGAAACCGGGATGGTTCGGTAATGCCCGGTCAGCTTTTCAGATGAGACTCCCCCTCCCTCGACGGGAGGGGGCTGGGGGGGTGGGTGAAGTTGGCAACGACCTCCCAACCGGCACCTTCCCCCTCACCCTATCCCTCTCCCGCAGGTAAGCGTAGACTCCGAGGGGAGAGGGGACTTTCTTGTATTCTGCGCTTTTCTCCGCAGACCATGCTGGACATGGTCCGGTACTTTTTTCAAACCAGATTCCTACCCTTGCCGGGCCGGAGCTGTCAAGGAGAACCTGAAGGCAGGATGATGGAAGGAAAAGGTTCATCCAAGAAAATCCCATTGGCACGCAGCCGAGCACCGCAGAGGCTGCCGAAAAAGGGCTTTGCACTGTTTGAGCGCAGCGAGTTTGCAAAGCCCCGGCAGCATCGAGGAGCACAGGGAATCCCGCCTTCGGCGGGACAAGGGACACGGGTGCCCTTTTCTTGTTTCTTCTTTTGGGCACGCAAAAGAAGAAAAAGAGAACAACAAAAAAAGGCGGCAGGAGTTTCCCCCCACCGCCCAAAACTGCACAGCTTATCCGTATCTCAGCCAGCCGCCATCAACCGCTCGATATCCTCGCTGCCGATGGTTTCCTTCTCAAGCAACGCCTTGGCCATGGCCTCCATGATGGGCCGGTTCTCGGTGAGCAGCCGGGTTGCCGTCTCCCTGGCCTCGGCCACCAGTCCGGTCACGGCCTGGTCAATCTTGACCGCGGTTTCCCCACTGTAGGGTTGCCGGCTGCGGCCCGTTTCATCGGGCCCGGCAAAGTTCAACAGGCCGATCTCCTTGCTCATCCCCCACTCGCACACCATCTTCCGGGCGATGTTCGAGGCGCGTTCGATGTCGTTGCCCGCGCCGGTGGTCACGTCGCCGAAAACGATCTCCTCGGCCACCCGGCCGCCCAGGAGGATGCAGAGGTTGTTCATCAGCCAGGAGCGGGACTGGGAATGTTTCTCGTCGGTGGGCAGCTGCATGGTCAACCCCAGGGCTCGACCCCGGGGGATGATGGTCACCTTGTGCACCGGATCGGTGCCGGGCAGCAGCCGGGCGACCAGGGCATGGCCCGCCTCGTGGAAGGCGGTGAGTTCCTTGTCCTTGCCGGTGAGGATCATGCTGGTGCGCTCCGCCCCCATCATCACCTTGTCCTTGGCCTTTTCCATGAGGGCCATGTTGATCTTGCCCACCTCGAAACGTGCCGCCATCAGAGCTGCCTCGTTGACCATATTGGCCAGCTCGGCCCCGGAAAACCCGGGGGTGCCCTTGGCGATGATCGCCATATCCACATCGCTGTCCAGCTGGACCTTGGCGGCATGGACCTTGAGGATCTTCTCCCTGCCCCGCACATCGGGCAGGGGCACGATGATCTGCCGGTCGAACCGCCCCGGCCGCTTGAGGGCCGGGTCCAGGATGTCCGGCCGGTTGGTGGCGGCGATGATGATGACCCCGGCATTGGCCTCAAAACCGTCCATCTCCACGAGCAACTGATTCAGGGTCTGCTCGCGCTCGTCGTTGCCCCCGCCGGTGCCAGCCCCACGCTGGCGGCCCACCGCATCGATCTCATCGATAAAGATGATGCAGGGCGCCTTTTTCTTGGCCTCCTTGAACAGATCCCGCACCCGGCTGGCGCCGACGCCCACGTACATCTCGACGAAATCCGAACCGCTGATGGAAAAAAACGGCACCTGGGCCTCCCCGGCAATGGCGCGGGCCAGCAGGGTCTTGCCCGTGCCCGGCTCGCCGGAGAGGAGCACGCCCTTGGGAATCTTGGCCCCCACCCGGGTAAAGATGCCTGGGTCGCGGAGAAAATCAACGATCTCGCCCAGCTCGTCGCGGGCCTCTTCAATGCCGGCCACATCGGCAAAGGTGATCTTGGATTCCTCGCCCTCGATGAGGCGGGCCCGGCTCTTGCCGAAGGTCATCAGCCCCTTGCCGCCCCCGCCCTGCTGCTGACGCATAAAATAGAGACCAAGCCCGACCAGGACAATCATGGGCAGCCAGGAGCCGATGATGTTCACCAGCCAATGGGGCTCTTTTTTCTTTTCCACCTGGAGGGTGACCCCCTCCTTCATAAAGGGCTTCACCTGCTCCAGATTGTCCGGCAGCACGGTCTTGAAGCGGTTGCCCACCAGATCCTGGGCCTCGGCCACATTCTCGGTGATGGTGACCCGGCTCACCTTGCCCGAGTTGACGCTTTCCAGAAAATCATTGTAGCTGATCTGGTTGACCGGCTCGCCCGCGGGATTGAAGAGATTGATCAACAGCAAGCCCACCAGGGCGATGACCAGCCAGATGGACAGGTTCTTGTAAAATTGGTTCAAGGCATACCTCCGGGTTGGGTTTTTACACGTTGTACAGTAACTGCTCCGGTGTAAGGCAAAGATGTAAGCGGTTGCAGGGTGCTGCAGATCCGCGAAAGAGGCCTGCGCTATACACCAAGTATGCGAACAGGCCGATGACAGCTAAGCGAGCACCGCGAGACTGCGAAGGAGCTGCGGTGCCCTGTGACTGCTTACGTTGTACACGATGCGGAGCGAAAGACGCAAGCTATCAGGCGGACATTGTCCGGTCGCCGAGGGGCGCGATCTTTTTCGGCACCAACCCGCTGGACATGAAGGCCGTGCAGAGTTTCCGTTTTTCAAAGGGGCAGCCGGCAATGTTCCAGCAGGGGGTGTATTGCAGCAGCTTATGGATGGCGGCCAGGCTGATCCCGTGCTCGTGGATCATGGAGCGCAGGCAGGAAACCCATTTCAGGTTGTCCAGGCTGTAATAGCGCCACTTGCCGTGCCGGACCGGGGACAACAGCCCGTCGCTCTCATACATCCGCAGGGTGCGCGGGGTGATGGCCAGCATCTCGGCGGCGGCGCTGATGGTGAACACGGCCTGGTTATCGGCCAGCAAAGGATGGACAAAGCTGGATGCGGAGGTTTCAGTGGTCCGGGAAGGTGCGTTCATGGTGTACCCTCTTGATCAAGAGATGTTAAGGGGCATGGGCCCGTCGATTTTCAGGGAAAAAACCGCGATGATGGCGGGTACCGCCGCGAAAGGCCCCATGAGCAGCGACATGACAAAGGAGCTGACAAACCAGAAGGTTTCGGCTAGCTTGCCAGTGGCATGGGCAACGACCGGGGCTGCGGATCTTTTTTCGCTGGAGAGTGTGTTCTTCATGGCCGACCTCCTGTCTCGGATGTCCTGGGCGGCGCAGAATCATTTCGTACACCGCTTTGCTCTTATGTATACGCAAGGGGTATGCCAAGGATGAGACGGAAGGGCTGCCGGGAACAGACGCGAAGATTTTTTTTACGCAAAAACAAACAGATATATCCGTATAAAAAATTATTTATAGGGAATATTGTATGCGGATTACAGAAATAATCGACCGTAAGAGGGCTACAAATGCTCCATTTCGCGAGCCAGCGTGGATCATATTGCGCCCACGGTACCCCTTGCCGTTTCATCGCTGAACCATGACGAACACCACTCAATGCCGCCAATGCGGAACCTGCTGTCGGAAAGGCGGACCAGCGCTGAGCCGGGAGGATCTCGACCTTGTTCGCCAGGGGTACATCCGCCACGATCAGCTGGTCACCATCCGGCAAGGGGAGATGGGGTACAACCCGGCCACCGGCAAGCTTGAGCCGGTGCCGGTGGAACTGCTCAAGATCCGGGGCCAGGGGAAGGAGAGCGGCTGGACCTGCCTCTTCCTGGCCGAGGCCAACAACGGCTGCACCATCTATGCGCACCGCCCCACAACCTGCAGGATTCTAGAGTGCCGGCAGCCGGAAGCGCTTTTGGCCACCATCTATCAGAACACCCTGCGCCGCGCCGACCTGATCAACCCCAACGACCCGATCCTGGCCGAAATCGACCGCCACGAAAGGGCCTGCCCAGGCAAGGAATTTACCGATCTGCTCGCGGACACGGGGCAGGACTCCCTCACCCGGCTCAACGAAATGGTCCGCGCCGATCTGGCCATCAGGGAAGAGATTGCCAAAAAAACCGGAATTTCGCTGGAGCTGGAGTTTTTTCTCTTTGGCAGGCCGCTGTTCAAGCAGCTGGCAGGGTCCGGGCTGGAGTGTGTCGAGGAAAACGGGGAGATTCGTTTGGAGAGGCTCCCCTCGCCCACTCGTGGGAGAGGGGCTGGGGGAGAGGGTCCATGAACACTGAAAAAGTGCTCCTCAATGCCAAGACACTCCGCGCCAACCAGACTGAAGCGGAGCAGCGGCTGTGGCATCACCTGCGAGCCCACCGTTTCATGGATTCAAATTCAAGCGGCAAAAACCCATGGGACGTTATATCGTGGATTTTGTCTGCGTGGAACGGCTGTTGATTATTGAGATCGATGGCGGTCAACATGCCGAACAGGCGAAATATGACCGGCATCGGGATGCGTGGTTGCGTAGCCGCGGCTATACGGTATTGCGTTTTTGGAACCACGAAGTCATGCACCAGTTGGAGGGGGTGCTGGAGCAGATACGGAGCGCTGTCACCCTCTCCCCCGGCCCCTCTCCCACAGGTGGGCGAGGGGAGTAGAGATCCAAAACCTTACTTCACCTCACGCACCATGATCTCTTCGGACCAGTCGTTGTGCTCGAACTGCTCGTGGTCCGGCTTGGCCGGTTTTTCCTCGCTCAACCTTTGCTTCACCCACTTGAGCACCTGCTCGAACTCCCCGGCCATCTCGGCCAGGGCGCGTCCCCGGTGGCTCACCCGGTTTTTTTCCTCCATGGAGGCTTCGGCAAAGGTCTTGCCCAAGGTGGGGCAGTAAAAAATCGGATCATAGCCAAAGCCATCCTCACCCCTCGGCGCGGTGAGCAGTTCCCCTTCGCAGGTTCCCTCGTAGGTCAAGGCCGGGCCGGAAGGCACGGCGATGGAGATAACGCAGTGGAAGGCGGCCTTGCGGTTGGCAATACCTTCCATATCCTTGAGCAGCTTGGCGGTGTTCTCCGCATCGCTGGCATTCTCTCCGGCATAGCGGGCCGAATACACCCCCGGCGCGCCATTGAGCGCCTCCACCGCCAGCCCGGAATCATCGGCGATACAGGGCAGCCCCAGAACCTTGGCGGTGAAATGCGCTTTTTTGTAGGCGTTGTCGTCAAAGGTTTCGCCGTCCTCGACCACTGCGGGGATGGGGCCGAAATCAGCCAGGCTTCGGATCTCCACCGGAAAATCCTTGAGCAGCTCCCGGAACTCCTTGAGCTTTCCCTTATTTGTCGTGGCCAACACCAATATATTGAACATGATTTTTCTCCTTGTAGTCGCCGCCTGCGCTGCTGCCCCCGACACTGTCCAGGCAAGAATGATCATTTACCCGCATCCCCGCCGGAAGTCAATATGGTCCACGGAAGGGTAGGCGCGACAAGTCGCTTCGGGATCTTTGTTCTTCGTCCTTGTTTCCCGCGCCGGTCTCTGCATAAAATAATTACAGCACTTGACCTAGGTCAATGATGGGAGCGATTTTTTGCAATACGGTTCATCCTGCAACCGTCCCATGCGTCTCTTTCAATCCAGCACAAGGGGGAACCGCTGATGTCGCAACGAACCAGTCCCGGGCCCAACCCGGCAGAGCTTCTTTCCGACGAAGATGTCTACGAGGCGATGAAAAAAATCCCCGGCTATCTCGACATCTCGGCCGGGGATTTCAAGGAACTCTATCTCCTCGCCTATGAGCATGCGGAAACACGGTTGTACAACAGCTTGCGTGTCGCCGAGATCATGACCCGAGAGGTCATAACGGTCCTCCCCGCCACTCCCCTGGCCGAGGCGGCGGCGCGCATGGCCAAACACCACATCACCGGCCTTCCCGTGGTGCATGAGGATGGCACCGTGGCCGGCGTCCTCTCGGAGCAGGATTTTTTCCGGAACATGGGCGACGGCCACCAAACCTCCTGCATGGCGCTTATCGCCGACAGCCTTGCCTCGGGAGGCTGTCCAGCGCTCTGCATGCGCGGGAGGACCACGGGCGAAATCATGACCGCCCCCGTGATCACGGTTTTAGAAAACGCCCTGCTGCATGAGGCAGGCAAACTGATGCGGGAAAAAGGCATCAACCGGGTACCGGTGACGGACAACAAAAACCGGCTGCTCGGCATTCTCACCCGCAGTGATCTCATGCACGCCTTTCCGGAAAGGGGTACCCTATGAACTATTTCGACAAGATGCGCGGCACAACCACCAGCCCGCCCCGGGTCAGCCTGTCCGAGGTTTTCTGGTCCTGGACCGGCGCCTTTCTCGGCATTGCTTCGGTGGCGTTCATCAACTACAATCTCTTGCCCCAATCGGACCTGCTCATGCTGATCGGCTCCTTCGGCGCTTCGGCGGTCTTGATCTACGGCGCCATAAAAAGCCCCCTGGCCCAGCCGCGCAATCTCCTCGGCGGCCATGTACTTTCGGCGCTGATCGGGGTGGCCAGCTACAAGATGCTGGCCCCGCACATGTGGCTGGCGGCGGCGGTGGCGGTGGCCACGGCCATCGCGGTGATGCACCTCACCAAAACCCTGCACCCGCCGGGCGGCGCCACCGCCCTCATCGCGGTGATCGGCAGCGAGAAGATCTACGCCCTGGGCTATCTCTACGCGATTTTTCCCGCCGGGGCCGGGGCGTGCATCATGCTGGTGATCGCGCTTCTGGTGAACAACATTCCGAAAACGCGGCGATACCCCGAGTTCTGGTGGTGAGACGAAAACGTAACTATCCAACGCAGGATAAAAAAACTGGGAATACCAGGCCTGCAACTGTTCAGCAGTGCCGCAGATGCGCGGAAGAGGCCGGCGAAGTGTGCTAGTGCACACGAGCAGGCCGATGACAGCTAAGCGAACGTAGCGAGACTGCGAAGCAGATGCGGTGCTGCTGAACAGTTTGCCTAGCTCGCCACGGTCAGCCAGGGCGGCACCGGGCAGTTGAGCGCCTCGGCCATGGCGCGGAACAGCTCGGCCTCGCGGAGGGTGATCTTTTCATCGTAGGTAATACAATCAAGGGCTGCGGCGAGAACCTGTTGCCTGGTATCGATGGTGCCCTTGGCAATGATTTTCAGGGCGGTGTCGAACCCCTTGAACGAACACTCCGAAGCAGGCCGGTAGCCGAACAGCTTCCTCTCCTTGCCGAAAACCCGGACCGCCTGCATCAGCGATTTTTGCGCCAGATCCTCGTCCCCATGTCCCAACCGGGAGAGCAGGGAGAGCACGCAGGAGATCTCGTCGCTTATCTGGGCAAGGGAGCGGGACGGCGTCAGGGTCGTTGCCGGAGGGTGGAAGCGCGGCTCCAGATGCCGAAACAACACATACCGCAGCGCGTACTCGAACAGATCGATCCGGCCATCGGCCTGCATGAGCCGGTCAACGGCTCTCTTGAACGCGCCATACTGGGAAGGGGAAAGGCTTTTCAGGGCCGGCATGGCCAGATCCACCAGGGGTAGCCGCATTTCCGGAAAAATCCCGTCAAGGGCGGGGAGAAGCCGGGCAAGCTCCTGCCGCGCCTCAGGGTCCCCTTCCTTTTCCAGAGCGGCAAGCTGCTTCGCCCGAATCTCCCCGCCAGGATCAAGAAGAAGACCGTACACCAGCGCCCTGGCCCCGAAACCGTTCCTGGCCGCATCCCGGATGGCGGGAGGGAGGCTGTCGAGCATCTCCCTGGCCATGCGCAGATGCTCGCCGTGCGGATTGCCGATCACCTCTTTCAGGGACCGGCCCGCGGCCAAAGAGTGGACAAAAACATGGCGGCCATCCCCGGCTCCGGGCACGGCTACTTCCCCAACTCCAGACCCGGCGGCAGCAGCCTTTCCGGCAGGGGGTGCATACATCATCACTTCTTCCTCGCTGATCGGCGCCAACTCCACCTTCTCTGGAAAATCCCCCCTGAATTCCGGGTCAAGCCGCTGGATCCGGGCCAGCAGGGGCGGGTGGGTGGAAAAGACGTTGAGCCAGCTTTCGCTCAGGCCATTGCCGAAAAACATGTGGCTGACCTCGGAGGCGTGCGCATCCCGGATTTTCGAGCCGGCAGTCAAGCCGCCGATCTTTTTCAGCGCCCCGGCAAGGCCCAGGGGATTGCGGGTAAACTGCACCGCCGCCGCATCCGCCAGGAATTCCCGCTGCCGGGCCACCGCGCTTTTGATGAGCTTGGCGACAAACACCCCGGTATAGCCAAGGATGAGCAGGACAACTCCGATCACTATCGCATAAAAACCGCCGCCACCCTGACCATTGCCTTTGCCTTTGCTGCGCACCCCAACGCGATCCGTGGAAAATGCGCTTTTCAGCAGAATCTCGCCCAACAACCCGATGACCAAAATGCCGTGCAGGAACCCCTGGAGCCGGAGGTTGATCACCATATCGCCGTAGAGGATGTGGCTGAACTCATGGGCGATCACCCCCTGCAATTCTTCCCGGGTGAGATACCGCACCGCCCCCCTGGTGACGCCGATCACCGTGTCCTCCTGGGAAAATCCGGCGGCAAAGGCGTTGATCCCGGATTCCCGGTCGAGCAGATAGACCGAGGGCACCGTGACTCCCGAGGCAATGGCCATCTCCTCGATGATGTTCAGCAACCGCCGTTCGTGAAAATCGTTGGTATCGGGGTAGATGGCCCGGCCGCCCAGGAGCTGGGCGATGAGGCTGCCGCCGCCGCTACGCAAGCGCAGGTACTTGTAGACGGTGCCGACAAGGATCAGGGCCAGCACCACCATGGCGATCCTGCCCATCAAGGCGAGATCCCACTGGCTGGGGGAGAGGTTGAAGGGGGTCACCGAGACATAGAGACGGGCCGGGTTGAAGGTGGTGAGCACATAGAGGAAGACCGTAACCAACCCCACGACCAGGGCCACGGCCACGGCAAAATACAAAACCAGCCGGAAGGTCTTCCTCCGGGCGAGGTGCTGTTGTTCAAAAAAATCCCGCATCGTCGCGCACCGGGATGCTCAGAAAGCGACCTTGGGCGCCTCGCGCTCCTTTGTATCCTCAAGCTCCAGGAACTGCGCGGGTAAAAACCCGAAGATCCCGGCAAAGAGCACGGCGGGGAAGAGCTCGCGGCCGGTGTTGTAGGTCATGACCGCGTCGTTGAAGGCCTGGCGGGCAAAGGCGATCCGGTTTTCCGTGGAACTCAGCTCCTCGCTCAATTGCATCATGTTCTGGTTGGCCTTGAGATCGGGATAGGACTCC
>JBAYUD010000033.1:0-29664 GCA_041675265.1 Desulfurivibrionaceae bacterium
GGTCAAAGGCTAAAGGAGAAAGGTTTTGGAGGAGCAAACTGTGAAAATCAGATCGACCACAATCATTGCCGTCCGGCACAGGGGTGAAGTGGCCCTGGCCGGGGACGGCCAGGTATCGCTGGGTAATACCATCATGAAGCATGAGGCGCGCAAGGTCCGCCGCCTGTATGAAGGCAAGGTTATCACCGGCTTTGCCGGGGCCACGGCCGATGCTTTTACCCTGTTCGACCGGCTGGAGCAGAAGCTTGAACAGTATGACGGCAATCTGATGCGGGCGGCGGTGGAGCTGGCCAAGGACTGGCGCACGGACAAGATGCTGCGCAAGCTGGAGGCCTTTCTGGTGGCGGTGGACAAGCAGCACTCCCTGTTGCTTTCCGGCACCGGCGACGTGATCGAGCCGGACGACGGCATCCTGGCCATCGGTTCGGGCGGTCCATACGCCCAGGCCGCGGCCAAGGCCCTGGTGGCGCACAGCGAGCTTTCCGCCGAGGAGATCTGTAGAGAGGCGATGCGAATCGCCGCTTCCATCTGCGTCTTTACCAATGACCGTATTGTTGTAGAAAAGATGGCGGCTGAATAAAAAAGGAAGATTTCGAGATGGAACCCATGAACACCCTGACCCCCAGGCAAACCGTGGCCGAACTGGACCGTTACATCATCGGCCAGGACGCAGCCAAGAAATCCGTGGCCATTGCCCTGCGCAACCGCTGGCGGCGCCAGCAGGCGCCCCTGCCCCTGCGCGAGGAGATTGCGCCCAAGAACATCATCATGATCGGTCCCACCGGGGTCGGCAAGACCGAGATCGCCCGCCGGTTGGCCAGCTTGGCCCAATCGCCCTTTCTCAAGGTGGAGGCCTCCAAGTTCACCGAGGTGGGCTATGTGGGGAGGGATGTGGAGTCCATGATCCGCGATCTGCTCGATCTGGCCATCAACATGGTGCGCGAGGAAGCGCGGGAGCAAGTGACGGTGAAGGCTGCGGAGCAGGCGGAGGAGCGGATGCTCGACCTGCTGGTGCCGCCGCGGCCGGTCCCCTTGGGCCAGGTCACGCCCATGGCCGAGAGAACCGAGGATGGCGGTCGGGCAGGGGAGTCGGTTGATTCCACCAGGGAAAAGTTCCGGCAGATGCTCCGGGACGGCAAGCTTGATGAGAAACAGGTGGAGATGGAGATTGACCAGAGCCAGTCGATGCCCATGATTGAGATTCTTTCCCACGGGGGCAGCGGCTTGGACGACATGGAATCCGGGCTCAAGGATGTGTTTGGCAAGATGTTTCCCAAGAAAACCCAGCGCCAGCAGATGCTGGTGAAAGACGCCATGGAGGTGCTCAAAAAACGGGAGGCCGAAAGGCTGATCGACATGGCGAGCGTTACCAAACTTGCCATCCAGCGCACCGAGCAGTCCGGGATCATCTTTCTCGATGAGATCGACAAGATCGCCTCGCGGCAGGGCGGTTCAGGCCATGGGCCCGAGGTTTCCCGCGAGGGCGTGCAGCGTGACCTGTTGCCCATTGTCGAAGGCTCCACCGTGACCACCAAGCACGGCATGGTCAAGACCGACCATATCCTCTTCATCGCCAGCGGCGCCTTCCATCTCTGCAAGCCCTCGGATCTGGTGCCGGAGCTGCAGGGGCGCTTCCCCATCCGGGTTGAACTCAATGCCCTGGGGGAGGAGGAATTCTACCGGATTCTCACCGAGCCGCAGAACGCCCTGATCAAACAGTACATCGCCCTCATGGCCACCGAAGGGATCGCCCTGGAGTTTGCTGAGGACGCCATCCGGGGTATGGCCAGAATCGCCGCCACGGTGAACCGTAAAACCGAGAATATCGGGGCCCGCAGGCTGCATACCATCATGGAGCGGCTGCTGGAGGAACTCTCCTTTGACGCCACCGACCGGGAGGAGAAGAAATTTCTCGTCACCGCCGAGTATGTGAAAAAGCAGCTGCAGGATATCTCGGAAGACGAAGATCTGAGCAGGTTTATTTTGTAAGCTGTGTAACTGTCCAGCAGCACCGCATCTGCTTTGTCATCGGCCTGCTCATGTGCAATAGCACACTTCGCAGGCCTCTTTCGCGCATCTGCGGCACTGCTGAACAGTTACAAGTCGGATAGTTTTTTCTTTTTTTAGAGGCGACCAAGATGATTGAACATGATTTGAAATACTGCCCCAAGTGCCGGGACGAGTACCGGCCGGAGATTGAGCGGTGTGCGACCTGTGCAATTCCGCTGGTCTGGGGGGCGGAGCTGGCAGCCAGTGTGGCCGGAGGAGATGCTCGCCAAAACCGGAAAGGGGCGCTGACCCCGGATGATGAGTTGGTTGTCATCTTCCAGGGTGCGCTGAATGATCTCAAGCACCTCAAGGATCTGCTTGAGGCGGAACGGATCGGCGCCATGATCAGCAAGGAAGCCGGGGGTTGCGCCAGTGGCGGCTGCGCGCCTAAATTTCAGCTCCAGGTCCGGCAGGAAGAGGTGCGGGATGGTTTGCAGGTACTGGCCCAAGAACATCGTCGGGCAACCGCTCTGGCTGAACACGACGCCACCCATGCCGGAGCGGTTTTCAACCCCGAGGCCGAGGAGGCAGTCTGCCCTGCCTGCGGCTTTGCCTTTGCCACCACGACCACGACCTGCCCGGACTGCGGGCTCTGTTTCGGCTGAGGAACTATTTGGGCGGATTTTTGCAGCCCTTGCCCTTTTGCCCGGAAAAGACAACGAAGCGGTGGTGTTGGTACCAGCAGTGCACCGAACTGAAACCTGCCTGCCGCAACCACTCCAACTGGGAGCTTAGAGGGGCCATTTTGTCCGCCTTCATCCGTTCCAAGGCCGCATTGAGGTCAATCTCGGAGACCCCGAGATCCCGCGCCTGCCGGAGCCAGGTTTCGTGGTACACCTGTTCGATCTCCGGCGTTGGTCCTAAAATTTGGTCGGCGTTGATGAATATGCCGCCTTCGGGTAAGGCATCATGGATGTTCTTGAACAGCTTGATCTTGTCTGCATCCGAGAGATGATGGATGGAGAGGGCGGAGATCACCACCTCGAATTGCCCGGAAAGCTCTTCCGCATAATCCGCCGCGACAAACTCCAACCGCTCTTCCATCCCGGCAAATCGTTCCCTGGCTTTGCCCAGCATCTCCGGGGAAATGTCCACCAGGGTGATCCGGGCCTTGGCAAACTTCCTGGCGACAAGGAACGAGAGCATTCCCGTCCCCGCGCCCAGGTCCAAGACCCTGAAGGTGGCCTGGGGCTGGTGCGGGATCAGCGTCAGCGCCGTGGAGTAAAAATCATCGAAGCAGGGGATAAGTTGTCGGCGGGCTCGGTCGTAGGTCTGGGCTCCCTCGTCGAAAGCGGTTTTGACCAAGGCCATGCTCATTGTTGCGCCTGGCCGAGGACACTGTTGATGAGTTGCCCTGCTGCCGCCTCTTCAACCTCCCCCAACGCTCCGGTAATCGCCAGGCCTGCCCGCTCGGTTTTCCGGATCGCGGCTGAGTCGGGGAAGCAGGCGAGGGGCGGCTCGCCGAGGGCCTGGGCCAGAAAGGTCCGGTCGTCGTCATCCGTTACCAGATTGCCCACATAGGAGATGCGGGGGATGCCCGATTCCTCGGCGAGCTTCTTGATCTTGAGCGCGGTGCGCACCCCGGATTTCGAGGGGATCACCACGATCAGCAGGTGGTCCACCCCGGCGATGGTGCCGCGGCCCAGGTGTTCCACCCCGGCCTCCATGTCGAGCAGCACCACCTGGGAGGGGGAGAGCAGCAGCTTGGTGAGCATCCGTTTGAGCACATTGCTTTCCGGGCAGGCGCAGCCGCCCTTGGCGGTCTGGATGGCGCCCAGCACCATGAGCTTGATCCCGTCCTTTTCCACGATGAAGCGGGCCAGCAGATCGTCCACCTGGGGGTTGATGTTGTAAAAGGGCGAGCCGTCCACCTTGCCGGAGCGCTCGACCAACAGATCCTTCATCTCGGCGATGGGGGTGATTTTTTCGTCCTCCGCCAAGCCGAGGCTCTGGGCCATGTGCGGGCTGGGGTCCGCGTCGATGACCAGCACCTCCCTGCCGTGTTTCTGGAGATATTTGGCCAGCATGGCCATGATCGTGGTCTTGCCCACGCCGCCCTTGCCGCTGATTGCAATCTTCATCCCGGAATCCTTTCGCTTTTAAATCATGTGTGCGCCTGTCGCCTTTTTGATGCACGAAGGCTCCAGGTTCGATTATATTCCATTGACTCTCAGGGCTAAACTAATCAGCCGTGGGCAAAGTGCAAAGAAAAAAATGTTGGTCATTCCTCCATCCTCTGAAACGGGAGAACCATGGTTACCCTTGGAATTGAGCACCTTGTAGCGGCCCCTCCTACGTATCTTGCCGGCAAACGGCTGGCCTTGCTCTGCAACCAGGCCTCCACCGACCGGAACCTTCGCCACAGCCGGGATTTGATCATGGCCGCCTTTCCGGGCCAACTCACCTGCCTGTTCACCCCCCAGCACGGGTTTTTCGCGGAAAAGCAGGACAACATGATCGAGTCGGACCATATGACCGATCCGGTCAGCGGCCTGCCGGTGTTCAGCCTCTACGGCGAGGTGCGGCGGCCCACCGCTGCCATGTACGAGCATTTTGACGTGCTGCTCGTTGATATCGTCGATGTGGGCACCAGGGTGTACACCTTTCTCTACACCCTGGCCTACTGCATGGAAGAGGCGGCCCGCCATGGCAAGAAGGTGGTGGTGCTGGACCGGCCCAACCCCGTGGGCGGGGATGCGGTCGAGGGCAATCTGTTGCAGGATGATTGCCGTTCCTTTGTCGGGCTGTACCCGCTGCCCATGCGCCATGGCCTCACCTTTGGCGAGCTGGCCCGCTTGCTCAACGTCGAGTACGGCATCGGCGCGGACCTTGAGGTGGTGGCCATGGACGGCTGGCAGCGGCGGATGCTTTTTGCCGATGTCGGTCTGCCCTGGGTGTTCCCCTCGCCCAACATGCCGAATCCCACCACGGCCCTGGTCTATCCGGGGCAGGTGATCTTTGAGGGCACCAACATCTCCGAAGGCAGGGGCACCTCCTTGCCCTTTGAGCTGTTCGGCGCTCCGTTTCTTGATTGGCAGAAGGTTCTGGACAGCATGCAGGCGCCCCTGCCCGGTTGCCTTCTCCGCCCCCTGGCCTTTGAACCCACGGCCAACAAATGGGCCGCTCAGCCCTGCAAGGGTTTTCAGCTCCATGTCACGGACCCGCAAACCTTTTTGCCCTATCGCACCTCGCTGGCCCTGCTCCAGGCCTTTATGCGGTGTTATCCGGAGCAGTTCGCCCTGAAATCGCCGCCCTATGAGTACGAATTCGAGCGGACCCCCCTAGATCTGATCCTGGGCGATAGTAATTTGCGGCATCAACTGGCCGCAGGCGCGGATATCCGGGAGCTTGAGTCGGCTTGGCAGCCGGGGCTTGACGGTTTTGCCGAGATTCGGCAAAAATATTTTCTCTATCAATAATCGGTGGCTTTGTAACAACTGCCCTTCGACAGGCTCAGGGCGAACGGACTATTTTAACGGATTGATTTCCGTTCGTGCTGAGCCTGTCGAAGCACCGGTGTAATCACATTTTGAGTTGTTCTCAACAAGAGGCGACTCCGCTAGCAAACCCATGACCTCAGTGGATGTCCGAAATACCAGTCCATTCATCGCCAAGCTCGCCCCGTATTTCGTGGATACCCCGGCGGAGTGCCCGTACGGCCTTGATTGCCTGGCGGTCTACCATCAGGCGGGTTTCAGTTTTCTGCCCCCGGTCGTCCTGGATGAATTCCTCGCCGCCGGATACCGACGCAACGGCAATATCGTCTATGCCATGCGCTGTCCGGACTGTGCGGCCTGCGTGCCCATCCGGTTGGAGATGGCCACCTTTCGTCCCTCCCGGAACATGCGCCGTGTCCGGCAGCGGAATCAGGACATCGAAATCAGCGTGGGGCCGCTTGAGGTAACCCCGGAAAAGCTGCACTTGCTGGATCGCTTCCTGAACAGCCGTTATCCCGGCCGGGCCAGCACGGCCCAGGATTATTACAGCGGTTTTTTCGTCAACTCCCTGGCTCCAACCATGGAAATCTCCTTCCGGCTCTCCGGGCGGTTGCTGGGGGTCTCCATTGTCGATCTGGCGGAACGCAGTCTGAACGCGGTGTATTTCTATTTTGACCCGGCTTTTGAAAAACGAAGCCTTGGAACCTTCAATATCCTCTATCTGACCGAGCTTGCCAGGCGCGAGCACTGTGACTATCTTTATCTTGGTTACTGGATAGAGCCGGTTCCGGCCATGGCCTACAAGTCCCGATTTCGCCCCCATTCGCTGTTGATGGATGGAGATTGGGTGCAGGTTGATTGATGCACAAAGGAGCAGGTGATAATGTTTGGTTTTTTTAGGTCGGTAAAAGACAAGGCTGGCAAGGACGCCGTTCTAAAAGGGCTCGACCCCCAGACCCAGCACCAGCAGGAGCGGGAACAGTTTCAGGAGGTGCTGCAATCCTTCAACGCCTCCCGCATTGAAGAGCGGTTGCAGGTGCTGGATATCTTTCTTTCCGTGGAAGAGCATCTGACCCTGACCGGGTTGAAGGAGATTGTCAGGGAAAAAAGGCCGGAGCTGCTGGATCGGGAGTTTCTCAAGGAAACCATGGAGATGTTCTGCCAGTTCGGCTTTGCCCAGAAACAGGTGTTTGAAACCCAGGAACCGGTTTACGAACACCACCACCTCGGCATGCACCACGACCACTTCATCTGCACCCGTTGCGGCAAGATTCAGGAGTTTGCCAATAACGATCTGGAAAGGCTCCAGCACGAAATCGCCCGCCAGTTCCAGTTCCACCCGCTCCAGCACAAGATGGAGATCTACGGGCTCTGCGCCTCGTGTATGGCGCAGCGGGAACCGGCCCTCTCCTTGCAGTACGCCGCCAATGGCGAAAGGGTGCGCATCGTCACGATCCTGGGCGGCCGGGAGGTGCAGGCCCGCCTTGGTGACATGGGCCTTGCGGTGGGAGCATGTCTTGAGATCGTCAGCAATCATTCCTCCGGCCCCCTCATCGTGGCAAGCAAGGGCGCGCGGTTGGCCATCAATGCCGGTCTGGCTAAAAAGATCATGGTGGCGCATGCCTGCCGTCATGACGATGAACCGTAAGGATTCATAATCCCCTAACGTGCGCCCCCTTGACATCCCTCCGAAGCTGTCCCATACTTTTTTTATACGGTGCGAAGAATCATCTGCCGGTGAAGCCGGCCGGGCTGTCTCCAATCTCAAAACGGGGAGGGGTATGATGAACGATACGGATAAAAAAGTGTGTCCCGAATGCAACGGCGAAAAGGTGATCCAGGGAACCTGCGAATGCAACAGTGAGTGGCGTGGGTCCAAGGTCGGCGATGATTGGAATGATTGCCAGTGCGTGCCGCAGTTACCCTGCCCCATGTGCAAGGGGACCGGGTTTGTCGAAAACCGTTAGCCCGCGAGGTGTTCCGCGAAATTTTGGCGGATAGGGGAAGAAGAGCCATGGATCATTCCAGAAAGAAAAACGTCCCAGGTCAGTCTGCCGCCAAAAGGCCCAGAAGCATGATCCGGCAGGAGATGTTTTCCGTGGTGCATGGCGGAAACTGGTTTCCCGCCGTCGATGTGTATGAGACTGCTTCGGCGATCATCGTGCACATGGACATCTCGGGCATGGATCCACGGACCCTCTCCGTGGTTGCCGACGGAACCCAGCTCACGGTTTCCGGCGAGCGGGGGTATGAACCGCGGGATGCGGTGTCGCGTATCCACCAGTTGGAGATTGAACGCGGTTTTTTCGAGCGGTCGATCTCCTTGCCCAAATCGGTCGATGTTGCCAAGGCGGTCTCGGAAAGCAAAAACGGATTTCTTCTGATTACCCTGCCGTTACGGCACAATAAGGGAAAGGTCAAGATTACCGTTGGATAAGTCGAGCAAGCACGGGGCTTCCTTCATCTGAATAACCAACGCAGCAGGTCGACAATCATGCGCGAAGACGACAGGGAACAAGAAACAGAAGTTTCGGCGAATAAGGTCGAACATCACGGGAATCCCGCCGAATTGCCCGTTCCGGAGATTCTGCCGGTCTTGCCTCTGCATGGTTTTGTTTTTTTTCCCGGCATGGGCTTTCCGCTCAACATTCTGCATCCGGCCTCCCAGAAGCTCATTGACGAGGCGATTCTCAAGGACCGGCTGATCGCCATCGTCAGCCACAGGGAGCCCGAGGAGACGAAACAGGACCGGGTTGAGCCGGAGCACCTGTACCGGATAGGGGTGTTGGGCTACATCCATAAGTTGGTCAAGGTCAGGGAGGGCGGGTATCATGTTTTGATCAGCGCCATCAAGAAACTGGAGCTTGTTGAATTTGTCCAGAGGGAGCCCTATCTGACCGCCCGGGTCGCCGTCATCCCCATGGAGCTTGAAGAGGACAAGGAGGTCGAGGCGTTGGTGCTCAACCTGCGCACCCAGTTTAAAAAACTGGCGGAGATGGTGATGTTGCCGTCGGAACTCGTTACCACTCTCGAATCCCTATCCGATCCTTTCTATATCTCCTATCTGGTGATCTCCCAGCTCAATCTCACCCCGGTGGAGGAACAGGAACTCCTTGAGATCCGGCCGGGCAAGGCCCTTATGCACCGGACCGCCCGCGAACTCAACAAGCGCCTGGAAACGGCGGAGATGAGCCAGGATATCCAGAAAAGCATCAAGGAGGATACGGATCAGAAGCAGCGGGAGTTCTTTCTGCGCCAGCAGCTCAAGGCCATCCGCAAGGAGCTTGGCGAGGAAGAGGAAAATCTCGACCTCAAGGAGCTGCGGGAAAAATTTGCCCAGACGGAGCTGCCCCAGGAGGCCAAGAGTACCGCGGAAAAGGAGCTTGACCGGCTGGTGCGCATCTCGCCCTCCTCGCCGGAATACACGGTTTCCCGGACCTATCTCGACTGGCTTCTGGACCTGCCCTGGCTGAAATCCACCCCCGATTCCCTGGATATCGTCAAGGCGCAGCAGGTGATGGACGAAGACCATTACGGTCTGGAGGAGATCAAAAAAAGGATCATCGAGTTTTTGGCGGTGCGCAAGCTCAAGCAGGACATGCACGGGCCGATCTTGTGTTTTGTGGGCCCGCCGGGGGTGGGCAAGACCTCGCTCGGTCAATCCATCGCCCGGTCCATGGGCCGGAAATTCATCCGGATCTCGTTAGGCGGCGTGCGGGACGAGGCGGAGATCCGCGGGCACCGGCGCACCTATATCGGCGCCCTGCCGGGCCGTATTATCCAGAGCCTGCGCAAGGCCGGGGCCAACAACCCGCTCTTCATGCTCGATGAAATCGACAAGCTGGGCATGGATTTCCGGGGCGACCCTTCCTCGGCCTTGCTGGAGGTTCTTGACCCGGAACAGAACTTCACCTTTGCCGATCATTATCTGGAGATTCCCTTTGATCTCTCCAAGGTGATGTTCATTACCACGGCCAACCTGCTCGACAACATCCCCGTGCCCTTGCGCGACCGGATGGAGGTCATCGAGCTCTCCGGCTATACCCATGATGAAAAGCTCAACATCGCCAAGCGCCACCTCCTGCCCAAGCAGCTGGAGGCCCATGCCCTCAGCGATAACGACCTGAAGATCGATGATCAGGCGATCCGCATGATCATCCGCTCCTACACCCGGGAGGCCGGGGTCAGAAACCTGGAGCGCAAGCTGGCCGCGGTCTGCCGTGGGGTGGCCAAAGAGATCGTCACCGGCAAGACAGGAACCACCTTGGTTGATAAGGCCAATCTTGCCACCTATCTCGGACCGCTCCAGTTTTTTCCGGAGACCAAGGCCCGCACCTGGGGGCCGGGTCTGGCCACCGGCCTGGCCTGGACCCCGGTGGGCGGCGAGCTGCTGTTCATCGAGGTTGCCAAGATGAAGGGCAAGGGCGGCCTTACCATGACCGGCAAGCTGGGTGACGTGATGAAGGAGTCGGCCACTGCCGCCCTGACCTACATCCGCTCCCATGCCAAGGAACTGGGGGTGGACGAAGCAATCTTTGCCAAGATCGACCTGCACATCCATGTGCCGGAGGGCGCCATCCCCAAGGACGGGCCCTCGGCAGGGGTGGCCATGGTCACGGCCCTGACCTCGCTGCTTACCGGGCGCACGGTGAGCAAGGACATGGCCATGACCGGGGAGATAACCCTGCGCGGCGACGTGCTGCCCGTGGGCGGGATCAAGGAGAAGGTCTTGGCGGCGGTGCGGGCCGGGATCAGGGAGATCGTTCTGCCCGCCCTTAACGAGAAGGATGTGGTGGAGATTCCGGATAACGTGAAAGAAGATATCCGCTTCCATCTGGTGCAGGATATCAAGGAGGCGCTTGGGCTGTTGTTGGCCAAGGAGTGACGGGTTTGGCTTTCTTTAAGGGCGCTGGGAAAATGGGGCAGGATAGGGTCGTTGATGTGATTTGATGAGCGGCGTCATATTCTCCGAGTTAGTCGATAAATCAACAATGGCCCCTCGATTTCCCAACAACATCCCCTCGATTTCCCCCAGTGGGTCTGCCTCCCCCCCGAGCTCCGCCGTACTCCGCTCCTTCTCCCAGAGAGAGGATCCCTCGGTTGTCTTTCGGTTCGCGATCAGGCCCATGGCCACAGAGGCCAAAAGGGGCAGAATCTGGGTGGCGGCGGCGATGCTCCACAGCACCGAGTCTCGGTTCCAGGAGGCTTCGCAGGCTACTCGCACCAAGGCGGCGCCAACCAGCAGGCTCAGACCCGCATGCAAAAACGGCAAAAAGTCGCGCCGTTGCCGGCTGCACTTGGGCGTAACCTCGAAGGAGGTCGCCCGGCGCAGGGCGGCCAGGATCAGCTCCATCCCCACCGAGGGCGACAAGGCTTGACCGGCCAGGCACGCCAGAGCGGCCCGCTTATGATCGCCGCCGTTCACCGTGGTGGTAATCACATGGCGGATTATCTGCCGTCCCAAGGCGGCTGCGATCAGGGTAAGCGACAGGGCCGCGGAAGGCGGCGCCAACAATCCTCCGGACTGTGGCATCAGCACAGCCCAGACCAGGGTCAGCGGCACCAGGATGGCAAGCATGGCGTCGCCCAGCCAACTGGCCCAGCCCTCGATATAACGCCGCGCCAGCAACCGGCCTCTCCCCTCCGCGCCCAGCAATGCTGGCAGCCGTTGTACCGCGATGCCGAGACCGCCGACAGCCCAGCGGCAGCGCTGGCGGCGATATCCACGCCAGTCGTGCGGCGACAGCCCGGTGCCCAAGGGAAAGGGGATGTAGCGGCAGCCGTAGCCCTGGCTTTGCAACCGGAGGCCCAACTCGGCATCCTCGGTAATGGACCAAGTGGCCCAGCCGCCGCTCGCCTCAAGAATGCGGCGGTCAAGAACGGTCATGGTGCCATGCTGGATAAAGGATTCGTCAACCGCCCGCAACCGCATCCCGGAGAGGAAAAAGGTACGGTATTCCTCGGTAATGGCCAGCTTGAACAAACTTTCATGGCCGTCGCGGTGTTCCTGGGGCGCCTGGACAAAGGCCACCCTGGGGGCAAATTTGTCCATGGCGTACCGCAACCAAGCGGGGTTGACCTCATAATCAGCGTCGACCACGGCGATATATCCGGCGTCCGGGTGGGTATGGCCAAGAGCGATGTTCAACGCCCCTGCCTTGAATCCCTTGACCCCCTCATAGTGGTAATAATGGATGGGCACCCCGGTCCGCGCCGAAATAATCCGGGCCGCATCGTGCGCCGGCTGCCAGAGTGCGGGGTCGGCCGTGTTGTTGTCAAGGACTACGATTTCCTTATTGCGCCAATTCAGGGCGGCCAGGCTTTCCAGGGTGTGCGTCACCAGCTGCGGCGATTCGGCGTGGGTGGCGAGATGGATGGACACCAGACGGCCGTCATCCGCCGGCAAGGGCCCCAAGGGGGAGGGCGGCGCCAGCGCCTTTAAGCCCTCCAATTCGCGGGCATCGACCCGGAGCATCCATAAGGCCGCCAGGGTAAGGCCGATGACGAGAGCGAGGGTGAACACTCCCAGGGGAGTATGGTAGTAATGTGCCAGCTGGTCGGCACCGGCGGCCAGAAAAATCGCCGTAAGCACGTCCGCGGCCAGGGTCGCGGGACCCGGCCTGCTCTGGCGCCAGGCGAAAAACAGAGCGGCCAGGGCTGCAACGATGAGCGGTAGCCAATTGGCCGGGATGGTGACGCCGCCAAGATCGTATTTTGGCCGCCGGGCGGCATCGTAGACGCCCCAGTACGGACCGGGTTTGCCTTCGATAGAGGTCTTCCAAGCCCCATCGATCCCTTCCATCACATAGGTCTCAATGCCTTCCGTCTTGGTCCAGGCCAAAAAACGGGCTAGAAAATCGGCCTGGGCCGCGAGGTTCGCCGTATCCTCCCAGGAACTGTCGCCCGCGCTGGGCCAGCCTGTCTCGCCGATCACCAGACGTTTGTCCGGATACCGGCGGCGGAGTTCCTCAACCTTGGCGATGGCGTAAGTGACGGGGTCCTCGTCCTTTCGGCCTTCCCAAAAGGGCAGCACATGAACCGTGAGGAAGTCTACCTGTTCGACGAATTCGGGATGGTGGAGCCAGAACGGCCAGCCTTCGGCGGTGGAAACCGGAACCGGACTCAGCGCCTTGGCCTGGATGATGAGTTCAAGCAGTTGCGGCGCTTCGATCTCGCCGCGATACTGGGTTTCCGAGCCGATCACCAGACCGCTGGTCTGCTTGCGGCTCAGCGCAAGGGCGGCGGCGATTTCGGTGCGATTGCGCTCCGGGTCGCGGCCGACCCAAGCGCCTTGCAACACGGTCATGCCCTGGGTTCGCGCCGTCTCGCTGGCCTCGCGCCATTCCTCCGTGGCGCCATAAGTACGGATTCTCCGGGCATGGCGTCCCAATACGGCCATGTCCTCTTCCATCTGCCAGCGTTGGGGCCGCGCCTGGCCAACTTCCGGCCCCTGACCGGAACGATAAGGCTGCCAGGCCCAGCCCTGGATGTGGGGTTCTATCGGGGTATGCCGGTGGTGAAGGTCTGCCGCTGTTTGCGGCAAAAAAGGCGAGAGCGACACGAGAACGGCCAGAAACGCATACAGATACCGCCGCGAAAGACATTCAGCGAATACGGTCATATTGGTTTCATTTCAGATGGAAAAAGGGGATCAATCATGTTCGTCGCTGCTGTTATCGACGTGTATCCGGGCATACTCCAAGGCCTGCTCGGAGGGCATGGGCCGCTGAAAATAGTAGCCTTGGGCCAAATCGCAGCCCATGCTCTGCAGAATGGACATTTGTTCGACCGTTTCCACCCCTTCGGCGATGAGGCCGAGATTCAAATTGTGGGCAAGCGTGACAATAGCCTTGACCACCGCCGCGTAGTCCGGATTGTCGACAACATTATTGATGAAGGAACGATCGATTTTTATGCCGACGATGGGGAAACAGTGCAGGCAACTGAGCGAGGAGTAGCCGGTGCCGAAATCATCGATGTGCAGCTCGACGCCGAGGGCGCGGATCTGGTTCAGAACGGCCACGGCATGATCCATATCTCCCATGATGGCGCTTTCGGTGATTTCAAGCTTGATGGCGGTGGACGGCAAGCCGGTTTGCCTGATGATGTCACTGATCCGTTCCACCAAATTCGGATGGGCAAGTTGTTTTCGCGACAGGTTCACACTGATGAAAAGGTCGCCGAGGTCCGGATGAAGCCTCCACCGCGCCAATTCCAGACAGGCTTCCCGCAGCACCCATTCGCCGATGGGTATGATCATCCCGATCTCCTCGGCCAGTGGGATAAAGTCCAGGGGAGAGACGACCCCCCTGGTCGGGTGATGCCAGCGGACAAGCGCTTCGAAGCCGCAGACGCAGCCGCTGCTCAGGCGGATGATCGGCTGAAACACCAGACGGAGTTGGGCATCGTCAACGGCCAGACGAAGATCGTTTTCCATGCTCAATCGCACGAGGGCGTCCTCGTGCATCCGACTGTCAAAGATGACAAAGCGGTTCTTGCCCGCCGCTTTGGCGCGGTACATGGCCGTGTCGGCATCGCGGATAACCTCTTCCGGCGCATCATACGGCAGGGCGCTGGTGGTAACTCCGACGCTTACCGTGCTCTTGATGATATGTTTGTCCACCTTGTAGGGCTCGGCCATGACCTTCAGCAAGCGTTCAGCGACACGGATTACGTCGTGGGACTGGGACATGCCGTCAAGCAGCACGAGGAACTCGTCCCCGCCGACCCGTGCAGCGGTGAAATCGGCCACCGAGGAAGCGACCACATCCTCTTTGCGGAGCACGCTGCTCAAGCGTTCGGCGATGCAAATCAGCAGTTTGTCTCCGATGTGGTGGCCCAGGCTGTCGTTCACGATCTTGAACCGGTCGAAGTCCAGAAAGAGCACCGCGAACATCCGGTGAGGATCGCGTTTGTGCGAAGCGATGGTCCGCACGAGCAGATCATTGAAAAAGAGGCGGTTGGGCAGGCCGGTCAACGTGTCCCTGAGGGCCATGTCGCGTAACTCGGCCGTACGCATATCGACCAGCAGTTTCATTTCGTTCATCTTGATCTGTGCTTGTTGCGTCACCAGCCATTTTCCGGTCATGGCCGAGGCAAGCTGACAGACTTCGGCGTCATCGAACGGTTTTTTGAGGATCAGCAGCCGGTCGGTGATTCCGAGCTTCAGCACAATTTGATCCCACGAGTAATCGGAGTAGGCCGTGCAGATAACGACCTGCAAGGCAGGATCAGCCGCCCACAGACGCGAGATGGTTTCCACGCCGTCCCATCCTGGAGGCATCCGCATATCGACAAAAGCCAGCTGATACGGCCGTCCTTCGCGCATCGCGGTCTCCACCAGATCCAAGCCCATATGGCCCTGCGAGGCCGTATCGATCTCGAATTCCGTGCACTGCGGCGCAACAGGTTTATGGCCGAAAAGCAGCGCCTCGTCGTCGTCGAGATCGACTCCGTGTGATTTGCGGGAGAGTGTCTTGCGGAAATCCTCATGAATGGCTTCGTTGTCGTCGATGACCAGGATACGCCGGACGCATTGATCGGTGGCTTGTTTCATGGATCTATTCCTCTTGAACGGGGATATCGAGGGTGAAAACGGCCCCCAGCCCTGGACCGTCGCTGACCACGCACAAAGTGCCGCCCATCTCGCGGGCGGCGTTGGCGGAACTATGCAGCCCGAATCCATGGCCATCCTTGCGCGTCGTGAAGCCGTTCGAGAATATTCTCGTCAGGTTTTCCTGCTTGATGCCGACCCCGTTGTCGGCGATCTGAAAGCGGACGGTAGAGACGCCGTTGATTTCACGAGAGAGTATCCGGGCGATGATGAGCCTTTCATCCGGTGTTTTGTGCTTGACGGAGTTTTTCGCATTGCTGATGAGGTTGATGAGAATCTGCAGCACCTTATGCTTGTCGATCTTGACAGGGCTGAGCTCCTGATACTCGCGTTGCACTTTGACGTTATGTCTGTCAAAGGAGATAAGATTGACGCGCAGCGCATCCTCCATGATGTCCGCCGGGCGCATGGGCTCAAGGATGACGGTATATCGCGCATATGATTGCTGCATCTGCACGATCTGACGGATGTGCTCAATGCTGCGCTCCATCAAGTGGAGTTCGGTGACCACGGTCTCCCGCTCGGAGACCAGGGCCTCGGCGAGCTTGAGCAAATATCCCGGGAGCCGCTGTCCCTTTTCATCGGCGGTAAGAAAGGCGGTGAGATCGTTCTCGTGTTCGCGGAACAGGATCAAGGCCTTGCCGAGATTTCCCAGCTTCGACTCCTGCAAGGTGCGGCTGATCAAGGCCGCCGAGGCATTGACGCTATTCAGCACATTGCCGACATTGTGGATCACGCCTGTCGCGACCTCCGCCCGGCCCGCATCCCGTGATGCCGTGACAAGCTGTTCGTGGAGCTGTTCGCTCTTCTGCTGGGCGGCAAGAATCTCCCGACGCTGGGACTTGACTTCGTCGATGGTCGCCGACAGCACCTCGCATTGCTGGGCCAGCAGGTCGTGTGTTTCGAGAAGAAACCAGTCATCCCCGCCCCTGACCAGAATAGGTTCATAGCGGTGCGAGGCGGAACGGGACAAAGCGCCGGCCACGGCCCTTTCGATGGTTTCGGTGGCGGCAATCACCAGCACGGGCACATTCCATTTTCCCAACAGAGTCTCCACCGGCCGGTGTTTATACAGATCGCTGGCAAATGGGCGGGTAAGCTCGTGGGCCAGAGTGTCTCTGGAAACAATGGCGAGCGGCTCGCCGTGGGTGTCCCAGACGACCACGGCGAAACATCTGTTGTCGGCATCGAAAAGGTCTGTCAATTCCGCCAAGGTTCTGTGGATGGCAAAACTGTCCTGCCGGCCAAGGGGGTGAAGTTCGCCGATCACTCTTCGCGTCGGGGTATGGATCTCCAGCGCTCTGTCCGGCAATGTCTCTGAAATCATACGGGTCATAACGTCCTCTTTTGTCACGGGGGTATGCCCTTCGGTAAACGGCCGTCTGGCCTGCGTTGGTCCCTGGGCCATTTCAGCCCCCGTCGATCCGGAAAGCCGGGGGCCGTCTCGGCGACATGCCGTCGCTGGAGGCAAACAGTGACTATGGGACGAGTTCAGCAAATGAAAAATGAATGGAAACAGAACGCTAACTGTGCATCCTAATTGCCGGATGTTAGCAATTGATTAGCAAACGGTTATCCTATGATGAAATAATGGAGTGGCTGCATAATCAGATGGTGCGAGAAGCAGGAAAGAATGGCAAGACGCTTGCCGTGGCTGGACAACGGCCTGATGATCGTGTCCAGTATCGACAGACACTCTGTTAAGCGAGTAAAATCGGCAACAGAGGTGAGCTATGATATTAGCCCCGAGGCATCTGAGTTCCAGCAAAGCGCTTAATTCAGTGTCCGAGATTGGCGGGCAAGATCATTTCCGTTCGACATCGGCACGCGGACAGCGTATTATTGGGCAGATACGCAGTGACGACATTAGCAAGTGAGGGCATGACCATGCAAACGGCGAAACAAGAGGTGGAGGCGTTGTTGAAGCAGCTCCCCGACGATAGCACCCATGAGGATATTCAGTATCATCTCTACGTGCTTGAAAAAATCCGGAAAGGCCAGGACGACATCAATCAGGGAAGAACCAGCGGTCACGCCGAGGCCAAAGAACGTTTGAAGAAATGGCTGGGTCACTGATCTGGTCGGAACAGTTGGTCGACAACTCAACAACGTCCTTCTGATTTTTCTCAAAGCTGTTCAATATTCCCGTTCGCCTCGCGTCAGTGGCATCGCTCATTCGAATGAAGGAGCAAGCTGTCAGCTCGACAGAAACCCAGAAAGAAAAGCACGTCAAAGATATTGAGCGGCTCAAGGAGCATGCTGTATAGAAATTAGCAGGGTTCACAGTGGGGGACAGGTCTTGCAATATAACAAATATGATATTTCAAGACCCCGATTACATTAATGTTAGCCGGACTTGGTGAATCGATGACCCAACCTGACGAGACTTTTCGACGTGAAGACCTCAAACGAGGGATGAGGGACGGCCTCGAACGGTCCCTTGAGGACAGGGTCGAGCGATATCTTGAGGTCGCACACCAGGGCATCATCCCAAACCATCACTTCGCAGCCGCGTCGTCCGAGTGTATCGATCTGTACCGGGACGGGTATTTCTGGAGCGCCGTCATGGTATCTCAGTCTGTTACTGAGGGCATCTGGCGCTTCGTCCTCGAGCGAAATCAAGTTCAATCCGACCGTGATCGCGAGGCTCAGGCTGCAACTCTGGTGCAGCAGGGAATTCTGTCGCCTGAGTGTGCCGACAACTTCGGAAGAATCTGGCGAAGCTTCCGCAACGACGTCCATCACATGAACCCTGGCGTCAGCGCTGTACCAATTCGCGATCTCGCAAAGAGAAACTTGATCGACTTGGCTGCTATCGAACGCGAGATCTTTGCCGTAACGTTCGACGTCGGCTTACTGATTCCCATACAGCCGAGATACTGGGATGTGCCGCCGAATGGCACCATCTCGGTGTTCCTTCGGAAGCCGTGGATTGCCGGTTAAGCGGTAGAGGAAAAAACTAGGGATATCCATGATAAGTAAAGTCAAGGAAATTAGGGAAATTAGGGGAAATTAGGGACATCCCCCAATTTTTCTCGGCACAATCCGCACTTTTTCCACCAGATGATCCGGCGCGTAACTTTCCTTGGCCTGGCGCAGGCCAGGTATGCCCAAGTCCTGCTCCCTATTGACATAGGTAAATCCGGCCAGGTTGTCTCGGGCAAACCACTGGTTGATCAACTGGGCCAAGCCATGGAACTGAGGCATGGCCTTCTCAAAATGGGTGACTGCGGTTGAGGGGTTGAGCGGTTCGCCTATGGTGAACGCCTCGATTCTCCCCGCAATCCGGATGGCGCCACCGGTCAGGGGTAATTCTCCGTAGTGCCACAGGGTTTCTTCTATTGCCTGATCTTCCCCGCGCAATCCCGGTTCGATCTTGCACTCCCGGTCGGTGCACCAGCGTTCTTGCATGGCCAGGCATTCGGGTATTGTTTCCGGGGTGATCATTTCGTACTGGCAGTCGTACGCGGCCAGGCACTGGTTGATGTGGTTCCGCTTCTTGGTGAAATGCCTGCCTGCCAGGGAGGCCAGGTCTTCCCTGCGGTAGACATAATCCGCATTGTCTCGGTCTTCGACCACCGTTGCTCCTGGAGGCAGGGCTGCATCGGTGAGTTTTTCCTTGGGGAAGCGGGTCGCTTCCGAAATCCTGTTGCCATATGCATCGAAAACCTCGGTCAGTGCGACCGGACCCACGGGGTTTCCCAGAAGAACCAACCCCGTCTTTGTCTCGGCAAAAAAGAGGAGTGATTCTCTGAACTCGTTAATCCAGATCGGTCGAGTGTGCCGCCAGGCAAAGAGATTGGTGAAGGTCAGCTCCGAGATCACAGGGGGAAACCGCCTGAGATATTCCGTAACGAACAGCCTGTCATCAAGGGTGAGCGGGCGCAGGTTCATGGGGCTCCTGTGAAGGTGTGGGTAGGATCAGTATAGAGGCGTCGCAGGATTCTCGCAATTGATTCCCTTGCCAAGGGGGCGTTGCTTTTCTTGCAAATACGGAGAAATCCGTATAGATTGTGCCTCTTGTGAAAAACAGAAAAACACCCTTCGACAGGCTCAGGGCGAACGGTAGCTATCTTGAAATCATTATAGTTTCTTCCGTTCATGCTGAGCTTGTCGAAGCACCATAGAAAAAAGGTGAACAGATGGAAGTGGTGCTTGCCAAGAACGCAGGCTTTTGCATGGGGGTACGCAGGGCGGTTGATACCACCCTCGGCATGGTCCAGAAGGGCGAAACAACCATTGCTACCTTTGGCCCCCTGATCCACAACCCGCAGGTTTTGAAGCTGCTTGAGGAACAAGGGGTGAGGATTCTCACCGAGATCCCGGCCCAGGCCAGCGGGTCCATCATTATCCGGGCCCACGGCATCCCGCCTGAAGAGAAAAAGAAGCTTGAAGCCACCGGCGCCAGGGTGGAGGATGCCACCTGTCCTCGGGTGCTCAAGGTGCAGGCCATCATCGCCCGATACAAGAAAGAGGGTTACGCCACGGTGATCATCGGCGACCGCGATCATGCCGAGGTGGAAGGGCTCATGGGCTATGCCGGCAACACCGGGCAGGTGGTGAACAGCGAACCGGATGTCGCGGCCCTGCGGTTGGACGGACCCTACATCATCGTCAGCCAGACCACCCAGGACGAGCATCTTTTTGAACGGTTGAAAGAGCTGATCCTGCAAAAATATCCCCAAGGCGAGGTGTTCAATACCATCTGTGATTCCACCCATAAACGGCAGGAGGAGGTCCGCCAACTCTGCCGGGAGGTGGAAGCGTTGGTGGTGGTGGGCGGCAAGACCAGCGCCAACACCAAACGGTTGGGGGAGATTGCCGAAAGCCTGGGTTGCCCGGTGTTCATGGTGGAGTCTGAATCGGATCTTGAGCCTCGCGCCTTGGCTCGCTATGGCCGGGTAGGGGTCACGGCCGGGGCCTCCACCCCGAACTGGGTGATCAGCCGGATTGTGGAAGTTTTGGAAAATATAACGGCGAATACGCCTTGAGAGGGATGAAGAATGCTGAGCTGGTTTAAGAAGAAACTCGGCGGCGCGCAACCACTGCCGCCGGAACAGGCTGCGGGATCAGAGGTCGCCACACCTGTTGCAGAAGCCTCGGGGCAACAGGAGAATGGGGCCAGCTTTTTCCTGCGGCTCAAGGATGGTCTGTCCCGTACCCGGAAAACCTTTGTCCGTCAGATCGACGCGCTTTTCTTGGGCAAGAAGACGATCGACGCCGAGCTGCTTGAGGATCTGGAAGAGATTCTGATCATGGCCGATATCGGCGCCAATACCACCCAGGAACTTCTTGAGAAAACCAGGGAGCAGGTGCGGCGAAACGAATTGGCGGATGGGCAGGCTCTAAAAAAAGCGCTCAAGGAGATGATCCTCGGCTATCTCATCAATGCGGACCGGCCTGCGGACCTGGTGTTGCCTCCGCAAGGCCCCTTTGTCATCATGGTGCTGGGGGTCAACGGAGTGGGCAAGACCACAACCATAGGCAAGCTGGCCCACAAGTTTACCCAGGCAGGGCAAAAGGTTTTGCTGGTGGCCGCCGATACCTTCCGGGCTGCGGCCAGCGAGCAGTTGCAGATCTGGGGCAAGCGGGTCGGGGTGGAGATTGTGGCCCAGCAGGCCGGGGCGGATCCATCCTCCGTGGTATTTGATGCCCTGGACTATGCCAAGCCGCGCAATTTTGACGTGGTGTTGGTGGACACGGCGGGGAGGCTGCACACCAAGGTCAATCTCATGGAAGAGCTGAAAAAGATCAAGCGGGTCATGGATAAAAAGATCCCCGGCGCGCCCCATGAGATCCTGCTGGTGCTCGACGCCACCACCGGCCAGAACGCCATTTCCCAGGCGCGGCTCTTCAACGAGGCCGTGGATGTCACCGGCCTGGCCCTGACCAAGCTGGACGGCACAGCCAAGGGGGGCATTGTCATCAACATCTGCCATGAGTTCAACATCCCCATCCGTTTCATCGGTATCGGCGAGCAGATGGAAGATCTGCGCGATTTCGAGCCGAACGAGTTTGTGGAGGCCCTGTTTGCCGAGGGTGAGGCATGATCGTGTATCGTTCCCATAAACCGCCGGGTTGTGGCGGGTTTCTGCTGGTTGTTGCCCTGCTTCTGTTTCTCATGGGCGGCGCCCCCCTCATCCTTGATGTGCTGGGATTTCTCTTTTTTACCGGGGTGTTCCTGGTTCTCATGGTCTTTGTCGGGATCTGGGGTTTTTCCCAGTATATCCGGCGGATGGCGAGCCGGTACGAACGATCCCAGACTGAAAGTCACAACCAGTTTGTCTTTCTGCTGATCAATATCCTGATCCGCATTGCCCAGGCGGACGGGGTTGTGACCAAGGCAGAGCTCGGCCCCATCGAGAATTTTTTCCGCGTCCATCTGCGCTACAACCAGAGCCAGATGTACTGGGTGCGCGATCTGATTCAGGATGCGCTTGCCTCCCAAGCCTCCCTTGAGGCCATGCTCACCGAGTTCAAGACGCATTTTGCCTACGAGCCCCGGCTGATTCTGGTGGAGCTTATCTATCAGGTACTGTACACCAATGCCCAGGTCTCCACCCAGGAGCTGGCCATGGTGCAGACCATTGCCGATTTTCTCGAGATTTCCGCCTATGACCACCACGCCATCCGGAGCAAGTACGTCGGCCCCAGCCATGGCCGCACCTTCCCGGGCCAGGGCAGGAGCGAGAGCCAGTACTACGAAATCCTCGGCCTGGAACCGGGAGCAACGCCTGAACAGATCAAAAGCGCCTACCGGAAACTGAGCATGCAGTACCACCCGGATAAGGTGGCGCATCTGGGCGAGGAGTTCCGGAGGGTGGCCGAGGAGAAGATGAAAGAGCTGAATGAGGCGTATCAGCATTTAAAGAAAACCTAAACATTCAGCAGCACCGCATCTGCTTCGCAGTCTCGCTGCGCTCGCTTAGCTGTCATCGGCCTGCTCATGTGCAATAGCACACTTCGCAGGCCTCTTGGTCGGCACTGCTGCCGACAATTGACACGCGCATCTACGGCACTGCTGAACGTTTATCTCCTGAGATGGAGCCACTTTTTTGTTTCTGGGAATATATTACAGCGTCCGGGCATGAACATCCTTATTCTTGAGCCCTATTACGGTGGATCGCACAAGGCGTTTCTTGCCGGGTTGATCCAGCATCTGCCCTGTACCTTTGACCTGTTGACCCTGTCCGCCCACAGCTGGAAATGGCGAATGCGCCTTGCGGCCCCGCATTTCGCCGGGGTTCTCGCCACTGATCCCAGGTATGCGGGCAAGACCTATGACCGGATCCTCTGCTCCTCCCTGGTCGATGTCGCTGCCCTGCGCGGTCTGCTGCCGTCACACCTGCGCAACATTCCGCTCCTGACCTATTTTCATGAAAACCAGTTCGCCTATCCGGTGCAGGTGTCTGAACCGCGGGATGTGCATTTCGGCCTGACCAATCTCACCACGGCCTTGGCCTCGGACAGGCTTGCCTTTAACTCGCAGTATAATCTGGATTCGTTTCTGGCCGGCTGTGGGGAGTTATTGGCCAAGATGCCGGACATGTCCCTGGCTGGCTACGGGGAGGCGATCCGGGGCAAGGCGACCATTCTCTATCCTGGCCTGGATTTCAGCGGGATTGATCCCTGCCCGGAGGAGAGGCAGACGGGGAGACCGCCGGTTCTGGTTTGGAACCACCGCTGGGAACACGATAAGAACCCGGAGCTGTTCTTCCGCACCCTGTACCAGCTTGGTGAGCAAGGGGTTCCCTTTGGGTTGATCGTGCTGGGCGAATCCTTCCGGAATCAGCCTCCGGTTTTTGCCCAGGCAAGGGGGAGACTTGCCGAGCGGATTATCCATTTCGGCTATGCGGAAGACCGGCGGGAGTATTGCCGGCTGCTCTGTCAGGGGGATGTTGTCGTTTCCACCGCCAACCACGAGTTTTACGGTATGGCGGTGCTTGAGGCGGTACGCGCAGGTTGCCGCCCCTTGGTGCCGGATCGCCTGTCGTACCGGGAGCTTTTTGCTCCAGGCTTTCGCTACGAGGATGGGGACTTTGTCGGGAAACTCCTGGCTGCCATGGCGGCGGGGAGGTTGGCTGAGGATGAAGCACATTCCCTGACCAACCGGTTTTCCTGGCCGGAATTGGCCGACGGTTACCAGCGATGGTTTGACGCGCAGGGATAATCGGGGCAGGGCGGATCAGCAGGGGGCGGATTCGCTGAAATTCTTCGTCAGAAATTCACATTCAGCCGGTGAGAGATCAAAGCGGATCTCCGCTTCCCGGATAACCGTATCCCGTTTTTTTTGCGGATTATTGAGCAGCTCTTCGCTCATCCAGCGGATCGCCTTTTTTACCTTTTCTCCACCAGTTGTCCCTCTGCTGTCGCAACCCATGTCCACTCTCCTTTACACCGGCCTGACCATGATCCCGCCGAGGGGCGGCACCGAAACCAGGATATGGCAGGGCGCCTCGCCGAAGGGCTCGGCAATGGCCTGCTTGCGGTCCGGGTTGTATACGTTGCTGCCGCCGAATTCGGCGGTGTCCGTGGAAAGCACCTCCTGGTACCAGCCCGGTGCGGGCACCCCGAGTTTGTAATCGTGCAGCACCTGGGGGGTGAAGTTGAGCAGGCAGACCACATGGTCCTTTGGGTCTTTGCCCTGGCGGCAGAAGGCGATGATGCTGTTGTCCACATCCTTGAAATCCATCCACCTGAAGCCGTCGTAGGAAAAATCGACCTCCCAGAGGGGGCGGGTATCCTTGTACACCGCGTTCAACTGCTGGACGAATTTCTGCAGCTGCCGGTGCATGGTGTTTTGTTCGGTCAGATGCCAGTCCAGGCTCACCTTGCAGTACCATTCGGAGATCTGGCCGAATTCAGCCCCCATGAACAGCAGCTTCTTGCCCGGATGGGTCCAGAGGAAGAAGAAGAGCAACCGCAGGTTGGCGAATTTCTGCCACATGTCGCCGGGCATCTTGAAGAGCAGGGAGCGCTTGCCATGCACCACCTCGTCGTGGGACATGGGCAGGATGAAGTTTTCGGTGAAGGCGTAGAGCAGGGAAAAGGTAAGGGCGTTGTGGTGGTATTTGCGGAAGATCGGTTCCTTGCTGAAATAGCCCAGGATATCGTTCATCCAACCCATGTTCCATTTGTAGCCAAAGCCCAGGCCGCCCCAATCCAGGGGCTTTGATACCCCGAAGAAGCTGGTCGACTCCTCGGCGACCATCAGGGCGTCCGGGTAACGCTCGTAGATGATGGCGTTCATGTGCTTGATGAACTCGATGGCGTCGATGTTTTCCTTGCCGCCGTAAATATTTGGAATCCACTCCCCTTCGTTGCGGGCATAGTCGAGGTAGAGCATGGAGGCCACTGCGTCGACCCGCAACCCGTCGATGTGGAACTTGTCCATCCAAAAAAGGGCGTTGGCGATGAGGAAGTTCTGTACCTCCTTGCGGCCGTAGTTGAAGATTAGGGTGCCCCACTCGGGATGCGCGCCCTGCCTCGGATCATCGTGCTCATAGAGCGCGGTGCCGTCGAAGCGGCTTAGGGCATGGCCGTCGGAGGGGAAATGGGAGGGCACCCAGTCGAGGATAACGCCGATCCCGTTTTGGTGGCACTGGTCCACGAAGTACATGAAATCCTGGGGCGTGCCGTGGCGGCTGGTCACGGCAAAATAGCCGGTGACCTGATATCCCCAGGATTCGTCAAGGGGATGCTCCATGACGGGCATCAGTTCGATATGGGTAAAGCCCATCTCCTTGACATACGGGATCAGGGAGCAGGCAAGCTCCTGATAGGAGAGCAGCCGCGATGGGTCTGCCGGGTCGCGCCGCCAGGAGCCCAGGTGGACCTCGTAGGTGGACATGGGCTGCTCGTAGCTTCTCCGGTTTTTTCGCTCGGCAAGCCAGGCGGCGTCATTCCAGACATAACCGTCAAGCCCCCAGACAATCGAGGCGGTTTTGGGCCGGATTTCCGCGAAAAACTGAAAGGGGTCAGCCTTTTCGAGCAGCGCGTCCTGCTGGGTTTTGATCTCGAACTTGTAGGGTTCCCCCTGGCCGATGTCCGGAATAAACAGCTCCCAGATGCCGGATTGGCCCAAGACCCGCATCTGGTGAACCCTGCCGTCCCAGTAATTGAAGTTGCCCAGGATGCTGACCCTTTTGGCGCTTGGGGCCCAGACACGGAATATGGTCCCGCCGACGCCGTCGATGGTGACGAGCTGCGCGCCGAGGGTGTTGTAGATTTCGTAGTTGGTGCCGTTGTTGAAGAGATAGCGGTCATACTCGGACATCTGGGGGAGAATCCGGTACGGATCCTTGAAGACATGGTGGTTTTCATCGTAGTAGAGAGCCTCGAACTCGTAGGGGAAAGGCTCTCGGCAATTGGTGATGACAATCTCGAAAAACCCTTCCGGCCTGGTCTTGTACATCTCCTTTTTTTCGTTGTTGGCCAGCAGCCAGCAGGCATTGGCGTTGGGCTGGAAGGTTCTGATAACCGAGGAGGCGCCATCGTGGTCCAGAACGTGGAAGCCCAGAACCTGAAAGGGGTCGTGGTGTTCGGAGGCAATAATCCGGTTGATTTCGGAATTTATATCACAGTTCATATGCGTGGTTTCTATGGGTATGGGTTATTGGGTCTTTGGCAAGTTACGGCAAGAGTGGATAGGGGGCCGTTTGTAATAAAATAATGCCGTCATCGTACTTAACCAAACGGCATGAAAATCCGTAACGAAAAGGCCAAAAAGGCGCAGACCCTTTCGTAACGGTTTCTAAATTCTAGCACGGATCAAAGAGGAAACTCCAACTCTTTTCCGGGAGTGGGCTAAATTTGTTGGATGTGCAGGATTTCTTGACTGAAAGGGAGGGCAGGTGCTAAGTTGCAGGCGGATTTGAACCGGTCGCCCGTGGCGATCAACAACACGCAACGCATAACCTTGGGATTCCTCCCGGATGATCGAAACCCTGCAAGGCTATTTTCTCATTGCCACCCCCCAGATGCCCGACCCCCGTTTTGCCGGGAAGGTGGTCTATCTCTGCGCCCACAACGACGAGGGGGCCATGGGGCTGGTGGTGAACGAGCCCATTGTCGATGTCAGCCTGGCGGATGTTTTCAAGAGCGCCGATATCCCGATGCCGCCGGGGCTGCTGCCTGCGGTGTACCTGGGGGGGCCGGTGGAGGTGGCAAACGCCTTTTTTCTCTACAGCTCCGATTATCGGGCAGAGCATTCTCTTGAGGTGAGCAAGAGTGTTCATCTGACCAGCGACCCCCAGCTGCTCTACGATCTCGCCTCGGGCCAGGGCCCGAAAAATTTGCTGGTGGCCTTGGGGTATTCCGGTTGGGGGCCGGGACAGCTGGAAGCGGAGCTCACCGTGGATGGCTGGCTCACCCTGCCTGCGGATGACGACATCATTTTTCATACGCCGGACAAGTTGCGCTGGCAGAAGGCGGCCCAGCGGCACGGTATTGATATCGCCCTGTTCGGCGACGTGGTGGGTTCGGCCTGAGTAGCCGTTTTTTACAGGAAAGACAATGACGCACATTTCGCAATTTCTAGGGGAAGAGGCCGATCTCGGCCCGGAAAAACGCATCGCCATCCTCTCGGCGCCGCTGGCCTCCTCGGTGAGCTGGTTGGGCGGCACGGAGCTCGGACCGCAGGCGATCATCGACGCCTCCCCGGCCCTGGAGGTGTTTGATGACGAGCTGCTGGCCGAGACGGTGCGGCTCGGTATCGCCACCCGGCCGGTGCCGGATTTCACCGGTCTTGCCACAGCCGTAGCCTGCGGACAGATCGAGAACGCAGTTGCCAAGGAGCTGGCCGGAGGGATGTTCCCGGTGCTGCTCGGCGGCGAGCACACCGTGACCGTGCCCGCGGTCAAGGCGTGTCTGGCGCGATACCCGGACCTGCATGTGGTGCAGATCGACGCCCACCTCGATCTGCGCGACCAGTATGACGACAACCCCGACAGTCACGCCTGCGTCATGCGGCGGCTCGACGAATTGGGGGTTCCCTTTACCCAGATCGGCATCCGTTCTTTTTCCAAGGAGGAATACGAACTTGTCCAGGCCAAGGGGTGGCAGCCATTTTTCATGCACCGCATCCGCGCCGAACCGGACTGGATCCAACAGGTCTGCGCCGGGATCAAGGGGCCGGTCTATTTCACCTGCGATATGGACGGTCTGGATCCGGCGATCATGCCGGCCACCGGCACCCCCGAACCGGACGGCTTGACCTGGCGGGAAACCATCGACCTGTTGCGGGAGATTTCCCGCAGACATCGGATCGTGGGCATGGATTTTGTCGAATTTTCTCCGCGTCCCGGCGCGGAGCATGCGGCCTTTACCGTGGCCAAGCTGATCTACCGGACCCTGGGGTATATTTTTCGGTAGGTTGGTGGCAATGTGCCTGAATGCAGGGTCTGTGAAAATAATTCAAGGGCAGGTGATTGAATATGGCTGAGGAACAGGAAATATTTCAGTGTCGGCAATGCGGTCATTGCTGTCAGGGAGAAACCACGGTTTCTCTTGATCCCGATGATGTGACGCGGCTGGTCGCCTATCTGCATCTGCCCCTTGCCGAGGTGCGGGAGAAATACCTGCGTATTACCGGCAACGTGGTGCAGATGAAGATCGTGGATGGCCACTGCATCTTTTTTAACGAAGGCTGCACGGTGCATGAGGGCAAACCCTGGCGGTGCAGGCAATGGCCCCTGCATCCGAGCATGCTCACCGACCAGAATAATTTCGAGGCCATCCGCCAATCCTGTCCCGGCATCAAGGGGGAACTCGGCTATGAGGAATTCCGTTCCCGGCTTGCGGAGCTTCTCAAGCAGCAGGATGCGGGAAAGTAGGCGGCGGTGAAGATCATCCTCCCGCTCCTGGGTAAAACCAAGGAGCAGTACCTTGGCGCCGGAATCGATGATTTTGCCGGGCGGCTCAGGCGTTTTGTCCAGCTTGAGCTGCCGGTGCTTAAAGAAAGGAAAAACGCGGGCAAGGAAGATACGGCGCGGCAGCAGAACGAGGAAGGGCAGATTCTTCTCGGCAGTGTCCCGCAATCCGCCAAAGTTGTGGCCCTGGCTCCGGCAGGCCGGCAGCTCAGCTCGGAGGAACTGGCTGATCTGCTCTGCCGTTGGGAGGACCAAGGGGTGCGGGAGATCGCCTTTGTGATCGGCGGCCCCACCGGCCTTGCGCCGGAGCTGGTCCGGAAGGCGGATTATGTGTTGTCGCTCTCGCGGATGACCTTTACCCACGAGATGGCCCGGTTGCTGGTGCTTGAACAGCTGTACCGGGCGTTTTCCATCAAGGCCGGCACCGGATACCATAAGTAACGGAACAAGTCCGTCCCGATTAAACGGATTCCACGGAACGCACCTCCGGAACCTCGCCTTTCAGGAATTTTTCGATCCCGTTTTTGAGCGTATTCCTGGACATGGGGCATTCCTTGCAGGCCCCGGTCAGCTGGACCGTGACCACCCCGTCCTTGCTCACATCAACCAGGGTCACATCGCCTCCGTCTGCCTGTAGCGTGGGGCGGATCTTTGCCAGAGCCGCCAGAATCCTATCGCGCATCGTTGTTCCTCAAGCTGGATTGTCTGGGTAAAACGTGAAACAATCTAACACAGCTCCGGCTTGCCGACAACCCTTGCCGACACCCGGTCAAGAACTAACCGATTGCCAGATAGCCCGTTGTTGTAGTATGATAGCGCTCCCATTTTGTTCATGGCGAACCATGGGCGCCTACCCCAACAAGGAGTCATAATGAAAAAGGTCCATAAGGATATTCAGGATGCGTCAAGTCTGGAGCTGGCCCGTTTTGCAGCCCTGGCAGCCCTGGAAAAAAAAGCGGAGGACCTGGTCGTTCTTGATGTGCGAGGCTTGTCTTCCTTTACCGATTTTTTCGTCATCATGAGCGGACGCTCCACCCGGCATGTGCAGGGTCTTGCCCAGGCGGTGGATGTGGCCTTGCGCCACAAAAACGTCAAGGACGGTAACACCGAGGGTCTCAACGAGGGGCATTGGGTTTTGCTCGACTATAACGATGTGGTTGTGCATGTTTTTTACAATGAAGACCGTAATTTTTACGACATCGAAGGGTTGTGGCACGATGCCCCCAGGGTGGAGATCGCTGCGGAAGCTTCCTGAACACGCTCGACGGCACGGGAGAAACGATGAAGAAGATCACGCCGGTATTGCTGGCTATCCTTGATGGCTGGGGGATTGGGGAGCCGTGGGAGGGCAACGCCATCCATCTGGCCAAAACGCCCAACATGGACCGCTGGCAGGCCAATCAGCCCGCCACGACCCTGGTTGCCCACAACGGCGCGGTGGGGTTGCCGGAAGGGCAGATGGGCAATTCCGAGGTGGGGCATCTCAACATCGGCGCAGGCCGCATTGTCTACCAGGATTTCACCCGGATCAACCGGGATATCGAAACCGGGAATTTTTTTAAGAATGAACCGCTGGCCAAGGTTTTTAGCCGCGCTGCCGCCCAGGGCACGGCGGTGCATCTGCTTGGACTCGTATCCGACGGCGGGGTGCACAGCCATATCCGTCATCTCGTCGCCCTGCTGGAAATGGCAAAAA
>JBAYUD010000034.1:0-29002 GCA_041675265.1 Desulfurivibrionaceae bacterium
AGATCCGTGGCCCCGGCATTGGGCAGACGGTCCAGCACCTGCTGACTGCCGGTGGCGGCATGGACCGTGACCATGGAGGCGCTCAAGAACCGGTCCGCGCCGAAATGATCGAGCATGGGCTTGATCATGTAGGAGAGGCAGGTGGTGGTGCAGGAGGCCGCGGAAATCAGGGTGTGCTGGGACGGGTTGAAATCGCCGTCGTTGATGCCCATCACCGTGGTCACCGCATCAACGGGCATCTCCACGCCTTTGTTCTTGATCTTGAAGGGCGCGGAGAGAAGCACCTTTTCGGCCCCGGCCTGCACATGGCCCCGCAGGGCGCCCTTGGGGCTGTCCGCGTCGGCGGTGGGGTCGGTGAAGGCGCCGGTGGTGTCAACGACCAGCCGCACCCCGTTTTCCTTCCACTGGATGCCGGCGGGATTCCTGGCCTCGCGCAGGATCTTGACCGGTACCCCGTTGATGGTCATGGTGCCGTCCGCCTCATTGAGGTTTTCAATGGCCTGCCCCCCTCCCTTGCAGCCATGGAGGTACATGCCGAGCCGCCCGTAGGAGCTGTCCCGGTCGATGGAGCTTGCTATATCCTGAAGCCCGGTGCCCACCTGCCGTCCCACGTTGACCACAATCTCGGAAAAATGCTTGCGGGAAACATGATGCCAGAGTGAAAGCTTGCCGATCCGGCCCAGGCCGTTAATGCCTAATTTCATGGGGATACATCTCCTTCTACGCTTTGATTAAACAGGCGCATCGTGCGCTGCGATACAATCGGCTGATTATACGAAAGGGGCCTGCTTCCGGCAAGGAAAACTTTGCGGCCGCACCCCGGCAGCCGTTGGCCGGATAGGTACAACAACCTACTCGCTTTCCGGCGTCAGGGGCGGGCGGGCAATCTTGTGCAACGGCTCCATGGGCGCTATCTCCTTGGCCAATCCCGGATCCATGTCCTGCAACTTGCGGGCGGTGACCAGCACCCGCCCCTCAAAGGAGCCCACCGCCTTATTGTACGACTCCACCGCCCGGTCGAGCCCCTTGCGCATATCGTGGAAATGGTCGCCCAGCACCCCGAGCCGCTCATAGAGGGTGCGCCCCAGCTCGCCGATGACCTGGGCATGCTCGGCGATCTTTTCCTGCCGCCAGCCGTAGGAAACAGCCCGCATCAGGGCGATCAGGGTGGTGGGCGTGGCAAGGATCACCTTCTGCGCCACCCCGTATTCGATCAATTCCGGATCCTGCTCCAGGGCGGCGCTGAAGAAATTCTCTCCGGGCAGAAACAAAACCACGAATTCCGGCGAGGGCTGGAACTGCTCCCAGTAGGACTTACCCGCCAGCTGGCCGAGATGGGTGCGCACCTGCCGGGCGTGCTCCTTGAGCCGGGCCTGCCGGGTCTCGTCATCCTCCGCCTCCATGGCTTCGAGATAGGCGGACAAGGCGGTCTTGGAATCGACCACGATATTCTTACCGTTAGGCAGTCGGACGATCAGATCCGGCCTCAGCCTGCCATTCTCGGTGTCCACGGACCCCTGCTCGACAAAATCGCAATGCTCCACCATCCCGGCCATCTCCACCACCCGCCGCAGCTGCATCTCGCCCCACCGGCCGCGCACCGAGGGCTTGCGCAACGCCTTGACCAGATTGGCCGTTTCCCCGTGGAGCCTGGCCTGGCTGGTGGCCAGGGATTTGACCTGCTCGGTCAGACCGGCGTACGCCTCAAGCCGCTCTTTTTCCACCTGGCGGATCTGGGTATCGACCTTTTTCAGGGATTCATGCATGGGCAGGAGCAGCTCCTGGATGGAGCGCTTCCTGGTCTCCATATCGGCCATGCCCCTTTCCTGGAACTTGGCCAGGGTCTGCTGGGCAAGCTCCAGAAACCGCTGGCTGTTGCTTTGAAAGATGTCCGCCGAGATGGCCTTGAAGGCGTTGGCCAGCTCCTGTCTCGCCTCCTGCAACAGCTCCTGTTTTTCCTTGAGCTGGCGCTGCTCCGCCTCAAGACGCGCCGAAAGCTCCGCAACACTGGCCTGCAACCCCCCGTTTTCCCGACGCAGCCCGGCACGCTCCGCGTCTCCGGCAGCCAAGCGTTTCTCCAGATCAACACACTGCGCCTCGCGCAGCTGCACCCGCTCCTCGGCCAAACCGCGTTGCCCGGCCAAACGGCTCCGCATGAACAGCCAGACCACGATCCCGCCGCAGCACAACCCGGCCAGCCCCGCCACCGCAAGAAAAAAAAGAAAAGAGATATTCATCGGCACATTCCCCAAAAAACTTTACGAATAATCTGTAAAAAAAATGAAAAAAAATATACAATTTTAGTAAGCCGTTATTTTACGGTGTAAATCATCGCTCTTTTCGGTCACGGATGACCGCCCCACATCACTCAATGGAAGGAGGAATGTCATGGCTTTCCAAATCACCAACACCACCGCTCTCTCCGCCCACGGCAACCTGGTCAACTCATACAACAGCCTGGCAAAATCCGTGGAACGGCTCTCATCCGGCCTCCGGATAAACCATGCCGCCGACGATCCGGCCGGGCTGCATATCGCCTCCGGCCTTGACGCCCAGGCAAAGAGCTTCGGCCAGGCGATCCGCAATTCCAATGACGGCGTCTCCATCATGCAGATCATGGACGACGCCCTGGCGGAATCGGCCAGCATCCTCTCCTCCATCAAAACCAAGGCCGTGCAGGCCGCGCAGGACAGCCAGACAACCGCCAGCCGCCAGACCATTCAAAATGATATCACCAAACTGCTGGAGGAACTCGATATTATCGCCCAAACCTCCACCTACAACGGGCAAAATCTGTTGACCGGCATATTCAGCGACAAAAAATTCCAGGTCGGCGCCTATGCCAACGAAACCCTCTCCGTTTCCGTTGATTCCGCGGAAAGCATCAAGGTAGGACACGTGCGCACCGCCGAGCTGACCCTGACCAACTCCACCGGCGGCGCGGTGGAGCTCAATTTTTACAGCAATCTCACCAACGAAACCCTGTCCATCAAATCCGTTTCCGTGCAGTATGACAACACCGCGGAAAACAGCATGGCAGCCCTGGCCGAGGCCATAAACGCCTACAAGGACACCACCGGCATCTCCGCCTATGCCGTGGTGGAAACCACCACCACCGACCCGGTGCAGGCGGGCAGCACGGCCTCGGACTTCGCCATCAACGATATCAACATCGGCACGGTAACGACTCAGGCAAACGACGCGAACAGCAGTCTGGTCACCGCCATCAACAACAAAACCTCAAGCCACGGGGTTACCGCCAGCGTCACCGCCGCAGGCCAGCTCAAACTCACCTCCAGCGATGGCCGGGCGATCAAGGTTTCCGGCGCGGGAACCTCCCTGACCGCTGGCGACGCAAACGCCATTTCCACCTTCGGCTCCATCCAGCTCTACCAGACAGGCTCCTACTCCATCAACATGAGCAACCTCTCCGAAGGGCTGGCGGTCAGCTTTGCCTCGGGGGGCTTGAGCTTTACCGGCCCGCTCACCACCACCATCAATTCGACCCTGGCCACGGGCTCGGTCCTGGCAAGCACCTCCACCCTGGAAGCCGGATTCACCGCAGGCAAGACCCTGCTCGGCGCGGATATCAACGGTAATATCGCCACGACCCTGGATTCGACCATCCTCACCGGCTCGGTATTGGCCACCGGCTCCATCATCAAGAAAAACACGGTGCTGGGAGGCTCGGCGGTCAACAACGGCGACATCACCACCACCGCCAACTCCCTCTTGAAAAGCGGCTCCACCCTCAAGCTCGGCAGCACCCTGAAGGCGGGCACCTACATGACCAACACCATCGGCGCACTTACGGCAGGCACCACCCTGTCCGCCGACTCCGTGACCACGGTGGATGCCACGCTCAGCAACGACATGCTGCTCCTAAACGGCTCCATCATCAAAACCGCCTCAACCATGACGGCAAGCTCCTATGTCGGGGAGAACATCACCCTCAACTCCGCCATGACCACCAGCCAGAACATGACCCTGCTCTCCGGCTCCACCATCGCCGACGTGGACGGAGTCACCAGCCTTGCCGCCGGCTCCACCGTGGGAGGAGACACGGTTTTAGGCGCCAACGTGACCACCACCCAGTCCATGACCTTGAAATCCGGTTCCATTCTGGCCAACGGCTCCACCCTGGCCAACGGCTCCACCATCGGCGGCGACGCCACGGTCAGCGGCGCCCATACCCTGAGCGCGGATCTTTCCCTGGCGGCAAACTCGGTGCTGGCCTCCGGCAGCATCATCGAGACCGGAACCGTGCTGACCAACGACATCGTCACCACGGTGGGCACCATCAGCGCCAGCGCCACTCCCACTGCCGTGGATTACACAACCTCGGGCAGCAATACCCTCAATGTGGCCATGACCCTGGAAAACGGCTCGATAATCGCCAGCGGCTCGGTGCTCGCCGCCAATGCCGGAGGCGCGGCAAGCACCCAGCTCACCAGCGAAGCCACCCTGCGCCTTTCCGACCTCAGCGTCCTTACGGCCAGTGACGCCCAAACCGCGATTGTCCTTGCCGAAGCCGCCCTGGACGACATCAACACCATCCGCGCCAACGTGGGCGCCACCCAAAGCCAGTTCATCGCCAACGCCGCCAATCTGACCACCGCTCAGCTCAATGCGCAGAACGCCTATTCGAACATTATGGATATTGACTTTTCCGAGGAAACCACTATTTTTACGAAAATGAACGTTCTGGTGCAATCGGGCGCCTTTGCCCTTACCCAGGCCAATGCGATGACAACAAGCGTTCTTGACCTGCTTCAGGGGGGAAGCCAACAGTAATTAACCGTATCGCTCCCCCAATGTAACACAGACACCAAAAGGGCTCACCTGTTGAGCCCTTTTCTTTTTTTTATCGCACGATATTTCCCAAGGAGAGACCCATGCTGAACGACGGCGAAAAAGGCGCGGTACTGCAACGCGACAAGGAAACATATGCCATTGTCCCCCATCTTCCCCTCGGCCTCATCACCCCGGCGCAGCTGCGCAAGATTGCCGATGTCGCGGAAAAATACAAATCAGCCGCCCTCAAGATCACCAGCGCGGCGCGCATCGCCATCGTCGGCCTCAAAGAGGAAGATATCGACCAGGCATGGCAGGATCTGGGCATGAATCCCGGGGCCGCCATCGGCCTCTGCGTTCGCAGCATCAAGGCCTGCCCCGGCAACACCCTCTGCCGCCTCGGCCAGCAGGATGCCCTGGCCATGGGCCTGGAGCTTGACACCCGCTATCACGGCCTCGAACTGCCCGGCAAGATGAAGATGGGGGTTTCCGGCTGCCCCAACCAGTGCGCCGAAACCTCGGTAAAGGATCTGGGGTTGTTCGGCAAGGCCAAGGGCTGGACCATCCTGGTCGGCGGCAACGCCGCCTCCAAGGCAAGGATCGGCGTAACCCTCTGCGAAGACCTTTCCAGCGAGGAAGCGCTGGCCACCTGCGCACGGATCATCGCCTATTTCAAGGAAAACGCCAAGAAAGGCGAACGCATGGGACGATTCCTGGACAGGGTCGGCTTCGAGACCTTCAAGGCCGCCGTGCTTGCCGGATAGCCCTTCTTCCCGGATGGGCCGGATGGGCCGGATGGGCCGTGGAAGCCCATGGCCCATCCGGACCCGGCCCTTTTCTCCTTGCACCAGCCAGACACCAGCGACAAATAATATTGACAATCCTGGCACATCGGCTATTTTAACTGATTCAGTCTTCGTTTGAGAACATGGGCCTATAGCTCAACTGGCTAGAGCCACCGGCTCATAACCGGTCGGTCCCTGGTTCGAATCCAGGTAGGCCCACCACACCAAGCCGGAACAGACAGAGCAGGAATGCATTGCACGCGCGACAGAAATCAATCCATCCGGATACATGTTTTGGCAAGGCCAAGGCAGGGTTCCGGACAGAAGGTGCGACCATACATGGTTAGCGCCTTTTTTTTATTTTAGGCTACCCACGGACACCAACAAAGGATGCCGGAAGAAAAATTTTCCACCACAGCGCTTCTCTCGATCCTCAACTCCATTGCCCCGTTTGCCATGGCTGAACCCTGGGACAACGTCGGGCTCATGGTGGGGGATCCGGACCAGCAGGTCAACGGGATTCTGATCGGCCTCGACCCAACAGAGGCGCTCATCCACGAAGCCCTCTCGCTCAACCTGAACACCATCCTCACCCACCACCCCCTGATCTTCCACCCCTTAAAAACAATCCACACCAACACCCCCATGGGCCGCATGCTGAAAACAGCCCTGGGCCACAACCTTTCCCTCATTGCCTGCCACACCAACCTCGATCGTATCGCCGCCGGAGTCAGCAACGCCATGGCGGAACACCTTGACCTGCACGACACCCGGCCGCTCTCCAGCCAAGATCCCTCCGCGCAGGACCAGAATGCCGGCTTCGGCAAGATCGGCGCCCTGCCAGCGCCCCTGCCCTCCGAGCAATTCCTGGGCCGCCTGCTCATTGCCCTCGATGCTCCGGGAGTACAGATTGCAGGCTCTTTGCCGGAAACCATCCGTACCGTGGCCCTCTGCGGAGGCAGCGGTTCCGATCTGGCCGAAACCGCCTGGAGCATGGGCGCGCAGGTCTATATTACCGGCGAAGTGAAACACAGCGTGGCGCGTTGGGCCGAGGGCGCAGGGTTCTGCGTGATTGACGCCGGCCATTACCCAACCGAGAAACTCATCGTGCCGGCCCTGGCGGAGACGCTGAAAACAGCCTGCGCGGCCAAAGGATTTACCCCCAAAATCACCACCACCGCTCAACAGGACAATCCCATGCAATGGGTTGTCCGCCATGATAACAAACCCAGATTCTGTCAACCAATAGAACCATTGAGGAAGCACAATTGAAAGCAAACATCTCGCATCTCAGGGAACTCCAGGCCATTGATCAAAAAATCAGCACCCTGGACAAGGAAATCGCGGCCAACGCTGCCGAAATCGACAGCCGCCGCGCCAGTCTTGACGGCCATAGAGAGACCATTGCCGCGTTGACCGCGAAAATCGAGGCCAACGAACAGCGCCGCCGCGAACTCGAGGCCGAGCTTGAAGATGAACAGGCCCGGGTCAAGGACCGGCAGGCCAAATTGATGAATGTCCAGACCAACCGCGAATACCAGAGCATTCTCAAGGAAACGGAAGACGGCAAGAAAGCGAACACCCTGCGGGAAGAAGCCGTGGTTCAGCTCATGGAGCAGATCGAGACACTGAAAGCGAAGATCGAGGAAGAGACCAAGATCTGCGACGAGGATGAAAAAATGCTGGCCGACGATATCGCCGCGGCGGAGAAAAAAACCAGCCAATGCACCGCCGAAAAGAGCAAGATCCTGAAAAACCGCGAAAGCAAGGCCGGCGCGGTGACCGCCAGCCTGCTCAAGAAATACACCTCCATCCGCGACAAACGCAACGGGTTGGCCATTGTCCCGGTGACCGGCGGCGTGTGCCGGGGCTGCTTCATGAACATCCCGCCGCAGCTCTATAATGATCTGATGAAGGAAGACAAGCTCATTTCCTGCCCCACCTGTCACCGGATCATGTTCCACCAGCCGGAGACCGAGGAAGAGTAAGGCAGTCGGCGGAAAGAAAAGAACACCCGCGGGATTGAAAAAGGGAACCTTGACCTTTCAGATCCTGCGTGCAGTTGCAGCAGTGTGGGGAGTGGGCGCATGATCGCCGGCGGCATTTGCCGCCGGAGGAAAGTCCGGACTCCGCAGGGCAAGGAGGTTCGTAACGCGAACTGGGGGCGACCCCGAGGAAAGTGCCACAGAAAACAAACCGCCGGGCAACCGGTAAGGGTGAAAAGGTGGGGTAAGAGCCCACCGCTTGCGTGGCGACACGCAAGGCACGGCAAACCCCTCCTGGAGCAAAACCAAATAGGGAAGCGTTTGAGGGCGGCCCGCCCGAAGCTTCCGGGTAGGTTGCAAGAGATGCCGGGCAACCGGCATCCACAGAGAAATGATCATGGCCCCTGCAAAGGGGTACAGAATCCGGCTTACAGCCCACTCCCTTTTTTTTATCTTCAACATGCAAAAAGCAACAGCGATCATTGCCGCGGGCGGCGCAGGGTTACGCATGGGAACCTCCACCCCCAAGCAGTTCACCGAACTGCTTGGCGTTCCCATCCTGATCCACACCATCCGCGCCTTTTGCCAGGTTCCCGCCATCGGGGCCATTGTCGTGGTGGCCCCGGCGGAACACCGGGAGCTGACCTGCGCCCTCCTCGCCCAGCACCAGCTTGACGGTCACTGCACCGTGGTGATCGGCGGCAAGCTCCGCCAGGATTCGGTGCGCATCGGCCTGGCCCAGGTGGCGGATGATTCGACCCTGGTGGCTGTGCACGACGGCGCCCGGCCCCTCATCACCCCCCAAGACATCCAACGCTGCCTCGATGCGGCCGCCTCCCATGGCGGTGCCATCATGGCGGTGCCGGTGAAAGACACCCTCAAGGCGGTGGCCCCGGACACCTTCATCCGCCATACCGTGGAGCGGGAAGGGCTCTGGCAGGCGCAAACCCCCCAGGTGGTCCGCACCGGACTTTTAAAAGAGGCCTTTGCCAAGGCGGACCAGGACTCCTTTATCGGCACGGACGAGGCCTCGCTCCTCGAACACGGCGGCTGGCAGGTCGTGGTGGTGGAAGGCTCGGAAACCAATCTCAAGATCACCCGCCCGGATGATCTGCTCATGGCGGAGGCTATCCTCATGAAACAACAGCCATCCCAGCAAATGCGGATCGGCCATGGCTTTGACGCCCACCGGCTGGTCGCGGGCAGAGCCCTGATCCTGGGTGGCATGGAAATCCCCCACGCACTGGGCTTACTGGGCCACTCGGACGCCGATGTCCTCACCCATGCCCTGTGCGACGCCATCCTGGGCGCCATCGGCTGCGGCGACATCGGCCGCCATTTCCCGGACAGCGACCCGCGGTACAAGGGAATCTCCAGCATCAAGCTGCTTGCCCATGTGATCGGGTTGGCTACGGAAAGACATTTCCGCCTGGTCAACGCAGACATCACCGTGGTGGCCCAACGCCCCAAGCTCGCCCCCCATTTCCCGGCCATGCAAAAGATCCTCGCCGAGGCCTGCCGGGTGGAGCCTGACGCCATCAACCTCAAGGCCTCCACCACGGAACAGATGGGCTACACCGGCCGCGAGGAGGGGATCAGCGCCCATGCCGTGGTGTTGATGGCAAGCCAACCCCTCGCTTAAACCGCCTGGAGAGGGTAGGACGCCTCGATGGCATGAAAAGCGCCCTTGGAGGTCAGCTCGCTGGAGTAGAGGTGAAACTCCGAGACCAAAAACGGTTCCGTGGCAAAAAGGGAGTTGTCGGCCAGGAACCGGTCCAGCCTGGCAAGCGGGGTGTCGTGCAGCCTGGCCAGGGTGATGTGCGGGGAATACTTGCGCCCCTCCGGTTCAAGCCCCATGCCGACTAGGAGATTTTCGATCCTGTTGCGCAGCCCGCTCACCTCCTCCACCGGCGCAATCCCTGCCCAGAGCACCCTGGGCGTCTTTCTGGGCGGAAAAAAGCCCAAGCCCTTGACCTGTAGGGAAAAGACCGGCGCCGTGATTCCGGCAAGCCCCTCCCTGATATCCCGGAAAACCCCGCCATCCACCTCGCCGATGAAACGCAGAGTCAGGTGCATCTGTTCCGGTTGCACCCATCTGGCCCCTGGCACGCCGCGGCAGAGCCCTTGGAGCTGGGCCACGACCTCCGGCGGCAAATCAATGGCGACAAACAATCGGTGCATTCTTCCCCTCCACGACCCGAGGCAGGCGCCCCTGCTCATGCCTGTTGACAAGCGATCCGCGATGGAATAGTTTTGCTTTTCATTATAGCTGAGTTGAGCAGCTTGCCTGCTCAAACGAAACTTATGCCCTTTGGGTATATTCTAAAATTATTGTGCGCCGTTTTATAGTTTTTTTCATTCTGATTGCCCGGAGCAACCCATGTTGAATGTCACGACCAGCGCAGTGCGCCGCCTCTGTGTCTCCATCGCCGGGGCCACGCCGGCCGAGGCGCTTGCCCTGGCCAAAAAATCCGAAGCCGTTGCCGATGTCCTGGAGATCCGGCTGGACGGCATGGCACACCCGGAGATTCCGCTTTTCCTTGAGGGGATCAACAAACCCCTGGTGTTCACCAACCGGCCCGTCTGGGAAGGCGGCAACTGCGCGGACGAGGAAAAGGAACGCATCGCGCTGCTCAAACAGGCGGCGCAAGCCGGGGCCGCCTATGTGGACATCGAACTCAACGCCGACCCCACCCTGGCCACCGAACTCATTGAGGCAGCCCGGGCCAATAACTGCCGGACCATTGTCTCCTGGCATGATTTCAAGTGCACCGCCTCCAGCCAGGCCCTGACCGAGATCTTTCAACGGCAATGCCGGAGCGGCGCCGACATCGGCAAGATCGTCACCACGGCCCGCTGCTTTCAGGATGTGTTCCGGGTTCTTGCCCTGCAAGAACAGGCCGCCGAGCTGGGTTTCCCTCTCATCGCCTTCTGCATGGGCAAGATTGGCATGATCAGCCGGGTGGCCACCACCGATCTCGGCGGCTACATGACCTACGCCGCCCCGGACAACGGCACCCCCACCGCTCCCGGCCAGCTGCCCGCCTCATCCCTGCGCGCCATCTTCACGGAACTTGGGCATGCGGATTAACGGCGCCACCGAACTCTACGGGATCATGGGCAACCCGGTTGGACACAGCCTGAGTCCGGCCATGCACAATGACGCCTTTGGCGCCCTGGGGTTGAACAAAGTCTACCTCCCCTTTGGTGTGCAGGATGTGGCCCAGGCCATGACCGGGCTGCGCGCTCTGGGCATCAAGGGGGTGAGCGTCACCATCCCCCACAAACAGGCGGTGATGGAGCATCTCGACTCCATCGATCCCGTGGCCGAAAAAATCGGCGCGGTGAACACCCTGGTCATCAGCAACGGGGCCATCCACGGCGCAAACACCGACTGGCTCGGGGCCAATCGGGCGCTCTCCGAAAAGATCAATCTTCAAGGCGCTTCGGTCCTGCTTCTCGGCGCAGGCGGTTCGGCTCGGGCCATCGGATTTGGCCTGCTCGAAGCCGGGGCCTCGCTCACCATTGCCAGCCGGACCCCGGAAAAAGGCCGGACCCTGGCAAAGCTGCTCGGCTGCCCCTGGCTGCCCCTGGCCGAAGCTCCCAATGCCAAAGCCGATATTCTGGTAAACGCCACCTCGCTGGGCATGGGATCCCAACAGGAGATCCTGCCCATTGCCCAAGAAGCCCTGGTCAACTTCCAAGTGGTCATGGACATCGTCTATGCTCCCCTGAAAACCCGCTTGCTGCAGGAGGCACAACTGGCAGGCTGCCGGACCATCGACGGCCTTGCCATGCTCCTCTATCAGGGCGCGGCCCAGTTTGAACTCTGGACCGGACAACAGGCCCCGGTGGAAGTGATGCGCCAGAGCCTGCTTGAAGCCCTTGAGCAGAGATAAAAAGGATCATACCCCTCGTCACCCCGGTAAAAACCGGGGGCCCAGAAAAAGAGTACCCACTTAAAACTACTGGATTCCGCCTTCCGCCGGAATGACGAAACTCAGATCTCTGATTTTTTTTTTGCAAGACCGTCTTTAAGGATACACAACATGAAAGAAATCCGCCCCCTTGCCATCACCGACACCACCCTCACCGTGCCCGGCTCAAAAAGCCTGACCCAGCGGGCCCTCATCGCCGCGGCCCTGGCCAACGGGGAAAGCATTCTGCACTACCCCCTGGCCAGCGAGGACACCGAATACACCTCCCACGCCTTGGCGGCCATGGGCATCACCGTAACGCCCGGCCTGGATCAATGGCGGGTGCAGGGCAACGGCGGCGCCATCGCCACGCCGGAGCAAGAAATATTCCTGGGCAACAACGGCACCGCCACCCGCTTTCTCACCTCGGTGGCGGCCTTGGGGCACGGCCCCTTTACCATCAACGGCGACCAGCGCATGCATGAGCGGCCGATCAAGCCCCTGATGGAGGCGCTATCCGGCTGGGGGGTTGCAATCCGCAGCGTCCACGACACGGGCTGCCCGCCGGTCGCCATCGCGGCCGACGGGATCAAGGGCGGCAAGACCTTGCTGCCCGAGGGCAAAAGCAGCCAGTATCTCTCCTCCCTGCTGCTGGTGGCGCCCTATGCCGCGCAGCCCGCCGAACTCCTGGTGGCCGGGGAGGTGTTGTCCAAACCCTATGTCACCATGACCCTGGCCGTGATGCGGGATTTCGGCATTACCGTAACAGCCAATACCGAACTCAACCACTTCTCCATCCCCCAGGGGTGCTACCAGGCCAGGAAATACGCGGTGGAAGGCGACGCCTCCAGCGCCTCCTACTTCTGGGCCGCCGCCGCCGTGACCGGAGGACGGGTGACCGTGGCCAACGTGCCTTCGCCATCGCTACAGGGAGATGCCGTGCTGGTGGATATCCTGGCCCGGATGGGCTGCGGGGTGCAGCGTTCCGGAGCGGGCATCACCGTGACCGGCGCCAAGGAGCTGCGCGGGGTGGAGGTGGACATGGGCGACTGCCCGGACGTGGTCCCGACCCTGGCGGTGGTTGCCGCTTTCGCCAAGGGGCGAACGGTGATCAAGAATATCGCCCACCTGCGGATCAAGGAGTGCGACCGCCTCCATGTCATGGTCACGGAGCTTGCCAAGCTGGGGGTCAAAACAGAGGAACACCCCGACGCCATGATCATCGACGGGGTCGGCAACAACACCTCCTCCCTGCACGGCGCGGAGATTGACACCTACAACGACCACCGCATCGCCATGAGCTTTGGTGTGGCAGGCCTGAAGGTGCCTGGTGTCCGGATCCAGGGGGAAGGATGCGTGGTCAAATCCTTTCCGGATTTCTGGGAGCGGTTCGAACTGCTGTATCGGTAACCGGCGGTTAACCGATTTCCTCGTCCCCAGGCCTGGCGACAAAGGGCAGAGGCTGCTGCGGGTTGCTGTCATAGCCCGCGACATCAAGCCGGACGCCCTGGTCGAGCATCGAAAGCAACGTCTCCTTGCCCACCGGCTTGCTGAACAAAAAGCCCTGCATCTCGTCACAGCCATGCCTGCGGAGGAAATGCAGCTGCTCCCCGGTTTCCACCCCCTCGGCCACCACCCGCATATCGAGGCTCTTGGCCATGGCGATGATGGCCGCGACAATGGCCACCTCATCACCACGCCCCACAATATCCCGGACAAACCGCCTGTCTATCTTCAGCTCACCGATGGGCAGCTGCTTTAAGTAATAGAGGGAGGAATAGCCGGTGCCGAAATCATCGATGGAAATCCCGGCCCCCATCCCCCGCAGCTCGCCGAGCAGGACAATGGCCTTCTGCTCGTTTTCCATGACCGAGCCCTCGGTGATCTCAAAGATCAACCCCTCCGGCCCGATCCCGGCCGCGGCCAGGGTCGCCCTGATCTTGCCCAGCAGGTTGTCCTGCCGGAACTGACGGGGGGAAAGATTCACCGACATCTTGAGCCCGTAGCCTTTACCGAGGATTTCCCCCAGATCGGCGCAGGCCTGGGCAAGCACCCAGTCGCCGATCTCCACGATAAGCCCGGTGTCTTCGGCCATGGGGATGAAATCCGCCGGATTGATTATCTCCCCGTCGCCATGACGCCAGCGGATAAGGGCCTCCACCCCCACGATCCTGCCCGTGTTCAAATCCACCTTGGGCTGGTACTGGAGAAAAAACTCCTTCCGGTCCAAGGCCTTGCGCAGGCTGTTTTCAATGGCCAGCCATTCGGTGACCCGCTTGTTCATGGCCGGGGTGAAAACCCGGTAGGTGTTCTTGCCGCTTTCCTTGGCGCGGTACATGGCGGTGTCCGCGTTCTTGATCAGGGTGTCCTGATCCTGCCCGTCCTCGGGGTAGAAGGCGATGCCCAGGCTGACGGTCAGATAAAAGTCCTGCCCCTGGAGGCTGATCACCGGGGCCAACCCATCGATGATCCTCTGCGCGGCAAGGAGCACATCCTCCTCCTGCTGCACCCCCTCGAACAAAACAATGAATTCATCGCCGCCATAGCGGGCCACGCTGTCAATCTCCCGCAGGCACCTGCCAATCCGGAGCGCCACCTCCTTGAGCAGCAGATCGCCGACCGTGTGGCCCAGGCTGTCGTTGATCCGCTTGAAGTTATCCAGATCGAGAAACAGGACCGCCACCTTGTTTTCATCCCGCCGGGCATGGGCCATGGCCACGCCGAGCCGGTCGTGGAAGAGCACCCGGTTGGGCAGGCCGGTAAGGGCGTCATGGTGCGCCTGATACCGCAGCCGCTCTTCGTGCAGCTTGATTTCGGTCATATCATGAAACACGCCGACATAGTTCACGATGGTTCCACGCGTATCGCGAATGGAAGAGATGATCAACCACTCGGGATAGATCTCCCCGTCCTTGCGCCGGTTCCAGATCTCCCCCTGCCACTGCCCGTTCTCCACCAGGGCGCTCCACATCTCGGCAAAGAATTCGTTTTCGTGCCGCTCCGACTTGAGAATCCTGGGGTTTTGCCCGATCACCTCCTGTTCCTCGTAGCCGGTAATATCCGTGAAGGCCCGATTTATCCGCTGGATAACGCCATTGGCATCGGTGATCACGATGCCTTCGATGCTGTTTTCAAAGACATTGTCCGACAGCACCAGCTGCCTGGTGGCGTGCTTCGCCTCGGTGATGTCCTGAACAATGCCCATGAGCTGAACAGCTCGACCATGCCCGTCCCGCTTGACCTCGGCTTCCGCGTGAATATCCCGCTCCGCGCCATCCGGCCGGATTATGCGAAATTCCAGATTGCCAAAGGAATCTCCAGCCAGCAAACCCTGCAACCAGGTCTGCACCCTGGCCTGATCCTCGGAATGGAGATACTGGAGAAAGCCTTCATAGGTGTAGGTCCGGCTCTCCTTGCCCACCCCGAAAAGGCGATAGGTCTGCTCGGAACAGACGAGATTGTTTTTGGTGATATCCCATTCCCAGTATCCGAGCCTGGCGATATTCTGGGCCGTGGCCAGACTTTTCTCGCTGCGCCGCAGGCTTTCCTCGATGCGCCCCCGTTCGAGGATCTCCTGATTGAGATCCTCGTTGGTCTTGGCCAGATCCACCGTTCGCTCGACCACGAGTTCCTCAAGGTTCTTCCGGTATTTTTCCAGCTCCGCATAGCTCTTGCCGAGTTCCTCCTTGGAGGAGGAAAGGGCCACGTTTGCCCTGTGCAGCTCCCGGTGCGCGGCGGCAAAGGTGAAATGCAGCACCAGAAAAGCGACGAGCCCCCCCACAAGGGTCAGGACGATGCTTACACCCACAAAGGCGTTGAATTCCTCGACAAACTGGGTCACTTCAATGGCCAGGGCAACCCGGCCCACGGTATCCCCCTTGAAATCCGGCAGGGCCAGGCTGGTATCAAAAACATACCAGCGCCCGTCGATCTGCCGCGGAGCGAAGTTCCTTCCGGCAAAACGAAAATCTCCCGGCAGATGGCGGAAGACATTATCGCAGCACTGCACCAGGATCTGGTCTCCCAATTCCTGCACCGGATAGCGCGACGAATGCTCCGTCCGTTGCCAACCCGCCTTATCAAAAAGCAACCCCATCTGCACCCCATGCCCTGGCTCCATAAGCTCCGCAAGCCGATCCGACTTGAAGCCGAATTCAGCGGCGCCAAGATAGGTTTCCCCATCAAAAACAGGCTGGAGAATCTGATAAAAAAGCCCGTCGCGCCCGGTTGCATAGCCGGCCAGGGGCTTGTGCCGCCTGGTCACCTCGGCAAGCATGGGGCGGGCGGAAAGATCGTCGCCATACCGCTCGGGCTGATGCAGCCGCAAAAAAGAGCGGTTGTCCGGCGTGTAAAAATGAAACTGAACCAGCAGGGGATTTTCTTTTTGCAATATCTCGAACAGGGGGAGACACTCGGCCAGCAAGGCGTCCCGGTCGCCCTTGGCAAGGGCATCGATCAGCGGGGCCCGAGTGGAGGTGAGGCTGTGGAGCCTCGACCGGTAAGGCGCAAAGGTCTGCTTGGTGGCCAGGTCAAAGAGCGTGTGCACATGGTGCTGCTCGACGGTAATCCGTGTTTCGAAATCGTGATAACGGGATCTGATCCCCCAGAACAAAAATACCCCGGCCAGGCAGAGAATCGTTCCCAGCACCACCAGGGTGGCTTTCCATTGTCTCAAGGAAGGCATGCTTTTCTTCTCGCAATACGCTGATTGGTGGGCAACGCAACATCCGGCAGACCTGCGCTTTTCGCCGCGCCTCTGCTCCCCGGAGCTTTTTTCATCCGGCCTCTCACTTGGGGAGCATCCCGGCGGCGTCAAGCAGAGCCCAGCCGAGCGCATCCGCCGCCTCCCCGCTGTACCCCGGGTCTTGCCGCAGACCGGCATAATGGGCCAACAGGCGGGTTGCCAGTTTCTTTCCCAGCTGCACCCCCTCCTGGTCAAAGGAGTTGATGTTCCAGATAAATCCTTGGAACACCACCTTGGCCTCATAAAGGGCCAGGAGCGCGCCCATGGTGTAGGGCGTCAGCCGGTCGGCAAGAAGCACCGAACTGGGGCGGTTGCCGGCGAAACGGCGGTTGGGATTTTCGTGCGTCTGGCCGGTGGCCAGGGCAAGGGCCTGGGCCAAGAGGTTTGCCGCCAATTTTTCCTGGGAGGTGGTCTGCTCGATGATGAGATCCCGGCCATGCTGGCTGGCGCGAAAGCCGATGAACTCGGCGGGAACGATGGCGGTGCCCTGATGGATCAGCTGATAAAAGGCGTGCTGGCCATTGGTGCCCGGTTCGCCCCAGATGATAGGGCCGCTTTTCCAGGCAAGGGGCTTGCCCTGCCGGGTTACGGATTTGCCGTTGCTTTCCATGTCGCATTGCTGGAGATGGGCGGTGAAACGGACGAGCGCCTGACTGTAGGGCAGGATGGCCAGGGTCTCGCAGCCGAGAAAATTATGGTTCCAGATGCCCAACAGGGCCAGGAGCAGGGGCGGATTCCGGAGGATGTCCGGTTCCTCCGCAGCCAGATCCATGGCCCGGGCCCCCTTGAGGATCTCCAGAAGATGCGGGTACCCCAGGCCAAAACCGAGCATCACCGCGCCGACCATGGAGGTGGCGCTGTACCGCCCGCCGATGGAGTCGAACATGTAAAAAGAGCGGAGATACCGGGCGGGGTTGTCCATGGGAGAGCCCTTGCCGGTAACGGCCAGAAAATGCCGGCTTGGCTCAAGCCCTGCCTCGCCGAAGGCCTTGCGCACCAGTTCCTCGTTGGTCATGGTTTCCAGGGTGGAGCCGCTTTTTGACACCACATTCACCAGGGTTCTGGCAAGATCAAGCCCGGCCAGAGTGGCGGCGGCGTCATCGGGGTCCACATTGCTGATGAAATGCACCCTCCGGCCCGGAATCCTGTAGGCGGCCAAGGCCAGATACAAGGCCCGGGGGCCAAGGTCGGAGCCGCCGATCCCAATCTGGATCAGGTCGGTGAACGGCTCTCCTGCCGCATTGACAATGATGCCCGCATCCAGGGCCGCGAGAAAATCGGCCAATTTTTCCAGCTCCCCCTTGCCCTGGGCCTGGACCGCCGCTGCGTCGGACGCCGGAGTGACCGGCCCGAAGATGTCGCGGCAGGCGGTGTGCAATACCTGCCGCTCCTCGCTGGGGTAACCATCGATCCGGTTCAGCACCGCACCCTTTTTCATCAGCAGGAACTGGGCCACGGCCCCGCTCTCCTCGGCGAGCCTTTGCAGGGCGGAAAGCACCGTTTCGTCCACCCGCTGGGTGGAGTACAACAGATCAATCCCGGCGGCATGGGCCTTGTAGCCACGAATTCTTGCCGGCGAAAGAGCGCCGGGCGCGGTCAGATCATAGGGTGCCCGGGCAAGTTCCCCGAGCTCTGCCCACGCCTTCATCATATTGAAATCACAAGAAAAATACCTTGACGCCTCGCAGTGGTCCCCGGTTCCGGCTGGCTGCCCCATAAAAAAATTCCCCATTCGCATCAGAATTTCATGGATATACGAATAAAAAATGTTAAAAAATAATATGTTATCTGCTACATAATAATGTTAATTATCTTTTGCTTGAAATGCGCTGCTCCCTTGAGAGTGTATAGTATCACAACCGGGCCATATCATTGCATAAGACTTACACGGTTGCATATTTTTTTCCTGCGGCGCAACGGGCGGAAACCCCTGTCTCTTGCCTGGCCGAGAGTGTTGACCAGCCAATTTTTCTTTTCACTCTAACCTCCAGGGAGTACGGGACACGCCATGGAAACAGTTGCCGCTGAAAAGGAACTTTTTCGCTCCTGCGAGATCATCTTTGGACCGGAACTCACCATCTCCCGGGAATTTCTCGACTATCTCCAGCTTTCCGGCATCAAAAGCGCCTACCGCAAACGGGCCATGGAAACCCACCCGGACCGGGCCGCCCTTGAGAATGAGCGGGTGCAGCGGCAACGCCACGACCTGTTCCATTCGGTGCAGGAGGCCTACGAAAATCTGATCACCTTTCTGGACGCCAAGGAAAAAGGCTTTTGCCTGCCTCCTCCTGCCCGGCAACCGCAGCCCCGAACCCAGCCATCCCGCCCGGCGCCGGCCAAGCCCCAGCGGCCCCGGCAGACAAAAACGGACAAGGCCGCATCCGGTCCCCGCCCGCACACCAAAACCAACGCCCAGACAAAGACCGATTTCAGGACCACTTCCGGCCGGCCCTCCATGTTCTGGGATACGGAAAGCCTCTACCAGGGGCCCCTGCCGAACCGCCGCCTGCTCCTTGGCCATTTCCTCTACTACTCCGGCCTGATCAACTGGCGGACCATCATCCAGGCCCTCATCTGGCAACGCACCGAACGGCCGCGCCTGGGAGAAATCGGCCAGCGCTTCGGGCTGCTCAACGAGGCGGATGTGGTGCATATCCTTCGCAACCGCCCCACCTTGCAGCCCTTCGGCCAGACGGCCATGGACCTGGGGTTGCTTTCCCAGCCGCAGCTCCAGATGCTCGTTTTCCACCAGAAACGGTTGCAGAAAAAATTCGGCGAATTTTTCCTGGAAAAACAGATTCTCGAACCCAATGAGTTGCGCATCCTGCTCCAGCAGTATCAGGAGCACAATGCCAGCATCTCCGGCCCGATGTACGAATCGGCTTTCCGGCGCTGATGCCGCGGTTAATCCTGCCCTTTTCGGCGCACCGGCGCCATGCTTCCCGCCTGGCGCATTCGAACCCAATTCCCACCAGGCCGCGAATCGCCTCCAATGTACAATAATCTCATCTATCTCCTGGTCGTCATCCTGATTCTCACCACCGGGGGTGTTCCCGAGCAGCCACAAATTCCATGGCCTGTTGCCCTGCTGCTCTTTGGCGCCAAGGGGATTTTCTTCAACCAGCTGGCCCGGTATTTTTTCCGGCGCAATCCCGACAACACGGCGGCCCGCTATCTTGCCGTGGAGCAGCGACTCTCCATCCTGGCCATCGTTTTTCTGGCCGTGGACATCTTTCTGCTGGAGGGACGCTACCACCTGAGCCGGCTGCCGCTTGCCGAAGAGCTCCCGGTGCTTGCCCATCTGGCGGGAATCCTCATTTTCTTCGGCTATCTCTGCCTCATCTGGCTGGCAGGGTTGCCCAGCTATCGGAGGATTTTCACCAGATTCCTTACCGCCCGCTCGTTTCTTGCGGCAAACCTCAAGATCAATCTCGCCATTCTTCTGCCCTGGCTCATCATCTCCTGCCTGTTCGACCTTATCCAGCTCGCCCCCTTTCCGTTGCTGAAAGAGTTTCTCGCCTCGCCCTGGGGCGAACCCATCCTGGTGCTGCTCTCGCTCTTTGGCCTGATCTTTTTCCTCCCCCTGGCCATTGTCCGCCTCTGGGGCTGCACCCCGCTCCCCCATGGTCCGGCAAGGGAACGCATTGAGGAGTTCTGCCGCAGCCAACGGCTGCGTTTTGCCGACATCCTCCTCTGGCCGCTTTTCGAGGGACGGATGCTGACCGCCGGGGTCATGGGCCTTACCGGCCGCTTCCGCTACCTCCTCGTTACCCCGGCCCTGCTCGAAGCCACGACCCCGGAGGAAATCGAAGCGGTCATGGCCCATGAGCTGGGGCATGTCAAACGGTACCACCTTCAGCTCTACCTGTTTCTCTTTCTCGGCTTCGGCCTGCTGGCCCAGGTGAGTTCGGCGCCGCTGCTCCTGCTCCTGCTCAGCTCGGACCTTCTGTATCAGGTGATCACCCTGACCGGCAAGGCTCCGGACACCATCCTGGCCCTGGCCAGCGCCTTCATTCTCTTCGCCCTGATGCTTACCTATTTCCGCTTCATCTTCGGTTTTTTCATGCGCAACTTTGAACGGCAGGCGGACCTCCATGCCCTGAGCGCCATGGGACACGCCTCCCCCCTGATCCGGGTCTTTGAAAAGATCGCCCTGCTCAGCGGCAATATCAGGGATCTGCCCAGCTGGCACCATTTCGGCCTGGGCCAGCGCATCGATTTTCTCCGCCGCTGCGAAACGAATCCGGGCCGGATTCCCCGCCATCACCGCAAGGTGCATCTGGCCTTGATCCTCTATACGGTGGTCATGCTGGCGGGCATCCTTGCCGCCTGGCACATGCCCCAGGATCTTCTCGGTGAATCACCGAAAGCCCGATTCGCCGAGGCGCTGATCCGGCAAAAAATACGGGAGCAGCCGGACAACGGCCTCTGGCTCCAGCTCCTGGGGGATCTGCACTACAGTCTCGACCGGGAAGAAGAGGCCTTGAATGCCTACGGGCAGGCGCTCCGCCTTGCCCCCGCCAACACGGAAGCCCTGAACAATCTCGCCTGGCTCCTCCTCACCGCCAAGGACACGCGGTTGCGCAACCCGGAACGGGCGCTGATCCTTGCCCAAAAAGCAGCGACGGAAAACAGAACGCCCCACATCCTCGACACCCTGGCCACGGCGTACTGGGCAAACGGCAACCGCGAGGAAGCGCTGGCACTTGAGACAGAAGCCCTTGCCATGGCAAGGACGCACAAGGAGTTCTATCGCGGCCAGATGGAAAAATTCCGCGCCGCCCGATATTCATCCTCCACCCGCTTCCCGGATGCAGGGCAGGGCTCCGAGACTCCAGGAGGGAACAAATGACGACGCAGGGCCTGGTTATGATCAATACGGGGCACGGCAAGGGAAAAACCACGGCTGCCTTCGGTCAGGCGTTGCGGGCGGCAGGCCAGGGGCTGAAGGTCTGCATCATCCAGTTCATCAAGGGCCAGGCAAACACCGGCGAGGCGCTCGCCTTTGCCTCGGCCTTTCCCGGCCAGGTTGAACTGCATCTCGCCGGCACCGGCTTTACCTGGAAGCAGGACATGGAAACCGTGAAAGCCGCGGCACTGGCAGGCTGGCAACTCGCCAGGGAAAAGATCCTCAGTGACGCCTACGACCTGATCGTGCTCGACGAACTCACCTACCTGATCGGCTTCGGCATTCTCACGGAAGAAGAGGTCATCGCCCTGTTTCGGGAGCGGCCGCAACGATTGCATCTGGTCATCACCGGCCGCGATGCCGGCCAGGGGCTCATCGAATACGCGGATCTGGTCACCGAGATGCGGGCCATAAAACACCCCTTTCAACAGGGGATCAAGGCCCGGAAGGGGATCGAGTTTTAAAGACCTGCCCGGCCCAGGGCAAAAGAAAGATCCGCCAGGGAATCCCCCTGCTTCAGGGCCTGGCCGATGGCTTGGCCAAAGGCGAAGGCCTCCTCCTGCTGTTCCCGGCTATGCCCGTAGCGCGGATAGTACCGGCTAAACCATCCGGACCGCTCCGGCACCCGCCCGGCAAGCTTCAGGAATACCCCGATGGTCCGCCAGGGCTCCTTGCTGGGATGGGCAAAAACCATCCGGTTGACCACCTTGGCCCCGCAACGCGCAAGCTGGAAGCGCAGGCTCAGCCAGTGCATCCGCCAATAGCCCCGGCAGGAAATCAGGGGGAGAACCTGTTGGCCGCAAAAAAGCCTTGTCCCATCCCGGTCAAGCAGGGAGAGGACCGGACCGCTGGGATTATAGGACCAAGTAGGACCGGCCAGGACAATCAGATCATAGCGCTCCCAGCAGACGGGGGGCAGCGGCTGGATGGGCATTCTCACCCGCAGAAAGGTGATGAGCATCATGAACAGGGTGGCGGGCACGCTGCCGAAGGGAAACTTGCGCGGCGCGAGAGGCTGAAGCCGCTCACAGACCACCTGCGCCCCCTGCGCCTCAAGACCGGCGCCAAGCCGATGCACAAGGCCGCTGGTCTGGGCGCTGAGCGAGTAATAGAGGATGAGGATCCTCACCGGTTGGGAATCTGCGGGCTGCATTCTTTTTCACTGCACCATTGATGAAAAGGCCGTGCTCTCCGCCACCGAACCGGCCTTGCTATTGCTCTTTTTCATTCCGGCCCCAGACAATATCGGGTAAAATTCCTTATACCATATATAATGATATCCCTGAAGAGGGAAACCTGCCCCCACAGGGCGAAGACGAGATCCCCGCCGATCCCCTCAACCCCGGATATGCGAGCCATGCCTGAAATACACGAAATAATCATTGTCGGCGCGGGCCTTTCCGGTTTGAGCGTTGCCCATTTTCTGCGCAACGGCGCGCCCGGCCTGGACATCCTCATTCTTGAGCAGGATGGCCGCCCCGGCGGCGCGGTCCGTTCCTTCAAGGAACAAGGATACCTGGCCGAATGGGGGCCCCACGGCTTTCTGGACAACAATCCGGCCAGCCGCGCCCTGCTCGGCGAGACCGGCCTGGACCGCATTGCCCAGAAAGCCCCGCTGGGCAGCTTTGTCCGCTACGTCTGCCACCAGGGACGGCTGGTGCAGCTGCCCCAAAAACCACCGGCCCTGCTGGCAACCCCCCTCTTGTCCCCGCTGGGAAAATTGCGGCTGCTGGGCGATCTTTTCAAAAAACCGCGTCTCGAAGAACAAAGCGTCGGCCAGTGGGCGGCATACCGCTTCGGCACCGAGATCCTGCCCATGGTGGATGCCGCGATCACCGGCACCTTTGCCGGGGATTACGAACGGATCAGCATCGATGCGGTGATGCCGGGAGTGCGGGCTCTGGAAAAGGAAGCGGGTTCGGTGCTGAAAGGACTGCTCAAAAAAAAGAAAGGCGCACAGGGCGTGACGCTGCCGGCCATGACCAGCTTTCCGCAAGGCATGGAACAGCTCATCACCACCCTGGCCGCCGGGGCGAACATCACCTACCACAGCCCGGTGCGGGCAATCAACCGCGCAAACGACGCCTGGGAGATACACACCGAGGCCACAACCTACCGGGCAGCCACCGTCATTCTCGCCCTGCCGGTCAACCGCACCCTGGCGCTGCTGGCTGCCCATGCGCCGCCCCTGGCCAAAATCCCCACGGCGCGCATCGCCACCGTGGCCCTGGGTTTCACGGACACGGCACAGGTGCCCTTTGGCTTCGGCTATCTGGCCCCGGAGCGGGAAAAACGCTTTGCCATGGGGGCGCTTTTTTCCACCCACATGTTTCCCGGCCGCGCCCCGCAGGGAAAAGTGCTGATGGAGGGTCTGGTCGGAGGCCGCCGCCATCCGGAGCGGCTGGAGCTGCCCGATGAAGAGCTGGTGAGCCGCATCCATGATGATCTGAGGCAGCTGATTTCCCTGCCCGAGCCCCCCTGTTTCAGCCGGGTTCTGCGCGGCGACAGCGGCATCCCCCAACTGGAAATGGGCTATCCCGCGCTTTTGGCCTGGAAGGACTCCATGGCGCGGACCCTGGACGGTTTGCACCTCTGCGGCTTCGGCTGGGAAGGAATCGGCATGAACGACATGATGAAGACGGCCAAGACGGTGGCCGACAGGATACTGCACCGGGTGGGCACCAAGAGACAAGCGCCCGAGGTCAGGCCGGTCTATTTCTAACCGCTCACCTCGGCTTCAGCGCCGGCTGCGGCGCCCGTTTGCTTGACCAGGCAAGGGTATACTGCGCCATGGTTTTTTCAAAACATTCCGGGCAGAAACCATGGGATATCCGGACCTCGGACTCAACCAGCTGATCGAGCCAGTCCCCCTTGCACTTTACCCTGCGACACACACAACAGACCGTCCGCATATCCCCCCCCCCCTTTGTCGTGATCTCCCCGAGCCCCCGCCCCGGGATTACTGCTGCATCCTGCTCAACACCTTATCCCTGATTTTTCAAGCGTTCCACCAGGTGCTCCACCTGCCCGCGGATGGAACCGCTGCGGACAATGGCTTCGGTGATGACCCGGATGGAATGCACCACTGTCGAGTGATCGCGATTAAACGCCTTGCCGATCTCGGACAGCGCTTCCTCGGTGAGCTTCCGGGCGAGGTACATGGAGACCTGCCGGGGAAAAGCGATCGCTTTTTTCCGCCCCTTTGACTGCATCTCCTCGATGGAGACATCGAACTGCCCGGCCACGAAATTACGGATCAACACGGCGGACAACTCCTGCCGCTGCCCCATGATCCCGGCGAGAATCTCCTTGACCATGTCCAGATCGGGCACGGTTTTGTGCAGGGAGGCCTTGGCCTTCAGGCCGATGATGGCGCTTTCCACCCGCCGGATATCGCCCTGGATCCGGTCGGCCAAAAACTCGATGATCTCTCCGGAGAGCGGCAGCTTGTTGTTTCTGGCCTTGCGCTCGATGATCAGGCAACGGGTCCGCCGATCCGGAGGGTTGATGGTGGTAATCAGCCCGGAAGAGAGCCGCGAACGCACGCCGTCATCGATATCCGGAATGTTGCGGGGAGAAACAGCCCCGGTGAAGATAACCCTCTTCCCGCAATCCATCAGGACATCCAGGGCCTCGGCCAGCTCGGCCTGGGTCTTGGTCCGCCCGGCCAGGGACTGCACATCCTCCATCAGCAGAACATCACAATGGTGATGGTATTTATCCTTGAATTGCTCCATGGTGTTGTTCTTGATGCTGCGCACCATTTCGGAGGTAAGCTGCTGGGAGGTGACATAGTGCAGCCGGGTGCCCGGGGAATGGCTGGTGATATGATGGGCCACCGCATGGGTGAGATGGCTTTTGCCCAACCCCGTCCCCGCTTCAATAAACAGACAGGGGCTCAGGGCGGAATCGCCGTTGGCCATGGCCTCGCAGGCCGAATAGGCCAGGGCGTTGGACTCGCCGACCATGAACTCGGGAAAGGTATAGCGCGGGTGCAGGGTCCGCACCGTGGACCGCGCCACGGGCATGCTGGGCAACCGCAGCTGGCTCTGTTTCTTTTCCGGTTGCGCGGGTGCGGCCTTGCCCACCGAAAGCTTGATTGCCTCGCCGGTAAAGCCGACATCCTGCAAGGCGCCCTGAATATCGGTCAGGTAGTTATCCCTGACCCAGGAGCAGAAATAGGGGTCAGGCCCAGCCAGTTCGACGCTCTGGGCATCGTCATGGACGCATTGCAAGGGTTCGATCCACAATTTGAAATCGTGATCGGAAAATTTTTGCGACAAAACACTCTTAACTCGCTGCCAAAGCATCTTTTTCCCCTGGTTCAGTCACGAAAAAACAACCGATTAAAGCGAATTGAGACCGCTGAGATAATTTCTGCCCGTTTTTTTAAAGGAAAACCCCACCCCCTGTCAAAACCGTTCTCGACGAATTTCCTTCCCACGGCCGCCGGAGTTTTCAACACCCCACAACCCCGCGCAAACGGGAGAAAATCGCCTGAAAACCCTCTAAAAACTGGATATTTCGCCCCTTTTGCGATCAGCCCTAAAAAGCGCAAAATTCCATGCGGTTACACCAGGGACGCGAAAAGAAAACATCATTTCATTAACCTCTAAACATTATACATTTCTCTTCATAGCTCGACATTACTCCTATTATCTCATTTTATCTTCTCGACAACTCCCAGCATTTTTTCTGCTTCCGGCATGCCCCTGTTCTGTCGGATTTTTTCCCGAAAATCCTTTTTATGCTATACTGAATAAACTTTTATCCATAAGGAGCCCAGCCATGGACCCAGCCAGCCTTATCCCCTTTCCCGACACCATCCCGGCTCCCTGGGGCTTCTTCGAGATCCTCCTGATCCTGACCTTTTTCGCCCACCTTGTTTTCATGAACGCCATGCTGGGTACCGCCCTGATCGGGCTGGTCAGGGAGATGCGGGCAGCACCCGCCGACCCGCCGCCCTGCCGGGATATTGCCTCCACGCTGCCATACACCATCGCCTTTGCCGTGAACTTCGGGGTGGCCCCCCTTCTTTTTCTCCAGGTGCTCTACGGCCACTTCATCTATACCAGCTCCATCCTCATGGGGGCTTACTGGCTGTCCATCATCGGGTTGCTGATTCTCGCCTATTACAGCGCCTATCTTTATAAGATGGGGGCTGACCTGCCACAAGCCGCCAGAAAACGGGCCCTGGCCACGAGCATCCTGCTGCTGCTCGTCATCGCCTTCTTCTTTGTCAACAATATGACCCTGATGCAGACGCCGCAAAACTGGAGCGCCTATTTTAACCGGCCGGACGGCACCCTCCTCAACCTGGCCGAACCGACCCTGCTTGCCCGCTACCTCCACTTCATGGTGGCCTCGGTGGCCACGGGCGGTCTTTTTCTGGCGATTCTCGCCTCTTTTCAACAAAAAAACGGTACGCCCGGGGCGGCACAGCGCTTGAGCGGCGGGATGCAATGGTTCACCTATGCCACGGTGGTTGAAATCGGCACCGGCATCCCCTTTCTTTTCTCCATGCCCAAAAACGTCCACCAGCTCTTTGTCGGCGCCTCCCCCCTGCATACCATCCTTTTTGCAAGCTCCCTGGTCGCGGCCTTTTTCTGTCTCTATTACGGCAACAAGGAGCGGGTCTGGCCGGCCACCTTCGCCATGGGCGCAACCATCCTTTTCATGGTGCTGGTCCGGGATCTGGCCAGACAGGCGTATCTGGCCGAATATTTTCATCCCGCCGACCTGCGGGTCGTGCCGCAGTGGTCGCCGATGCTGCTCTTTCTGGCGATCCTGGTGATCGGGGTTGCGATTGTCATCTACATGCTCAGGCTCGCGGCCCGGGTGCCCGGGGAGGTGCGCTGATGAACTATCCCGTCTGGCAGTTGGATTTTTCCGGCGGCGGCCTGCTCATCGCCCTGATCGCCATCCTCCATGTGTACATCTCCCATTTCGCCATCGGCGGCGGCCTTTTTCTGGTGCTCACCGAGATGAAGGGGTACCGGGAAGGCTCGCAGCCCATTCTGGACTACACCCGGCAACACACCAAGTTCTTCCTGCTCCTCACCCTGGTGCTGGGCGCCATCACCGGGGTGGGCATCTGGTTCACCATCGCCCTCATCGCCCCGGCCGCCACCTCCATCCTCATCCATAACTTTGTCTTCGGCTGGGCCATCGAGTGGGTCTTTTTTCTCGGGGAGATCGTGTCCATCCTCATCTACTACCAGACCTTCGGCCGCATGGAGCGGCGCAGCCACCTTGTCATCGGCTGGCTCTATTTCATCTTTGCCTGGCTCTCCCTCTTTGCCATCAACGGGATCATCGGCTTCATGCTCACCCCGGGCGAGTGGTTGACCACCGGCAACTTCTGGGACGGCATCTTCAATCCCGCCTTCTGGCCGGCCCTTTTCTTCCGCACCTTCCTCTGCCTGATGCTGGCGGGGCTGTATGGGTTTCTGACCTCCACCGGGATCAAGGAAGAAGCCTTTCGGTTGCGCATGGTCCGCTACTGCGCCGCCTGGCTCCTTGCCCCCTTTCTGCTCTTCCTGGCCTCGGCCTGGTGGTATGTCCAGGCCCTGCCCGAACCGCAACGGGCATGGATTGTCAACTTCAGCCCGGAATTGGCCCCCTTTCCCGCCATCTTTCTCTGCGCTTCGGTGCTTCTTTTTCTCGGCGGCCTTATCATGGTGATCCGGCTGCCGAAAACAGCCACCCGCTCCCTGGCCGTGGTCCTCCTGCTCCTGGGCATCACCTACATGGGCGCCTTTGAGTACATCCGGGAGGGCAGCCGGCGGCCCTTTACCCTGTTCGGCCACATCTACGCCAACTCCATCCTGGTGAAGGATATCGACACGGTCCAGGCCAAGGGCATCCTGGCCTCGGCCAAATGGACCCACCCGGAAATAACCGAGGAAAACCGGCTGGTGGTTGGCCGGCAGCTCTTCAACATCATGTGCTCCCCCTGCCATTCCGTGGGCGGCCCCATGCGGGATATAAAAAAGATGAGCGCCAAATACGAATCGGTCTATGCCATGGAGGCCGAGATAAGCGGGCAGGGCAAGCTGATCCGCTGCATGCCGCCCTTCCCCGGCAACGCCCAGGAACGCCACGCCCTGGCCGCCTTTATTATTGAAGGGCTGCACGGCAGAAAACCCCAGGCGGCGAAGACCCTGCCGCTGCACACCCCCCCGCTTGCCCCGCTGCCCTTTGACCCGGAAGCGTCCGGGTATGTCCTGCTTGCCTGGAACAACCTCGGCATGCACAGCATAAGCGATGCGGACGGCGCGTTCAGCCTCATGCCCCCGGCAAACGACCTCTTTGCCCAGCTCATAAAGCGCGGGCCAACCCCGGAGGTGATCACCCAGGGCGTGACGCTTTCCTTCCGAATGGGGCCCGGCTTTGAGAAACCCGCCCTCCAGGTGGGATTCTGGAAGGATCTGCCTTCCCTGTTCGGCATCAGTCTTCCCGACAATGTCGGCCTTTCCGGCCAGGGTCTTTCCGGCGCCATGCAACTCAAGAAAGGGGGCAAGGCCTTCATGGCGGAAAAGGTTCCGGTGGTTCCCTATCCCGCCCAGGGGGGCTACCAGCCTTATCCGGCCGTCACCATCGAGGCCAGGGACAAGGGTACCAACACCCTTCTCGCCACCACCCGCATGGTGGCACCGGTTGCAACCGAGATGGGCTGCAAGACCTGCCATGGCGGAGGCTGGCGCAAGGGGACGGCCGGGATCTCGGCCGCCACGGCGCAAGACATCCTGACCATGCATGACCGGTTCAACAAGACCAGCCTGGCAGCCCAGGCCAAGGCGGGCAAGCCGGTCCTGTGCCAGGGCTGCCACCCGGACCCGATGCTGAACGCCCCCGGCAAGCCCGGA
>JBAYUD010000035.1:0-28962 GCA_041675265.1 Desulfurivibrionaceae bacterium
AAAACGGAAGAAAAAACGGAGGGCTCGCACAGGAAACCCATAACATACTGAAAGGACTTACCGTTTTTCCGGAAAACTGTCAAGGGGAGGCAACGGCATTCTGCGCGGGCAACCGGGTCATCCACCACCGTTGTCCGCGCATCTCCCTGACAGCGGAGATACCACTTGACATCAACATATAAATGTATATTTATATTGTATGGATCCAGTCCAGCCCGTGATTCCATCACCTGTCACCCCAAAAGGAGGTCCGGTTATGAAAGAGACACTTTGCCAATGCCAAATGACCCGGAACGCGAATGACCGCGCCACTGCCGTAACCGTGGAGATCCCTGCCGACCTGCTCGGACAGCTGCAGGAAGCGGCGGTTGTGGCGGGAACCGACTATCAGTCCCTCTTGCTCTGCTATGCCCGGCAAGGGTTGATCGACAGCGGGGCGCAACTGAAACGGGGGCAATTCGTGGAGCATGTGAAGGAAGCTCTGGAAAAACATGGCATCCAGACCAATGTCATTGAGGAAATTTTCAGCAAATTTCTCTACTGATGCGCTGATGCGGTCATGACCCGCGCCGTTCGTCATCTGCCCGCCTGCCGGAGGATCCCCTCTTTTCATTTCCTGCGCGGGGTGGCGGCGGGCGGTGGAACCGGAGGATTGCCACAACTTCATGAACACCCGTGAACCCGAGATAAATCTACAGGCCCTTGCCGTTCTCGCCAAGTGCCTGGCCGATGAAAACCGCCTGCGCATCCTGCTCTGCGTCGGCAACGGAAAAAAATCCGTCTCCAGGATCGTCGAGGAGCTCGGGTTGTCACAGCCCCTTGTTTCCCACCACCTCAAGGAACTGAAGAGATCCCTGCTCGTGCAGGTCGAACGGAGCGGTCCATTCGTCTATTACGAGATGGCGGATGCGCGAATCCTCGGCATTTTGGAGAATCTGGACGGTCTGGGAAAGGATTTATTCAACAAGAGAACAACCTTTTAATTTGGGGGATTGCCTGTTCGCATGAAAGAGATTCAGAAAATAATAGATCGGATGGACCCGGAAGAGGCCTTGACCGGGATGGCGGCGGTTGCCAGCAAGCTTTTTCCCCAGGTGAGCGAAGAGGCCCGGCTTGGTTTTGTGGTGGGCCTCATTGGGGAGGCCGGCGCCGACAAGGTGGCAAGCCTCGTTCAGCTCTGACTGGCGGAGTGCATGGGCGAAGGTGTCGACCCAACCAAGATGTGCCAAAGCCTGGTGGACAAGGTAGCCCGGTCCAAACAGCTGCGCTCGGTCACCGACCCTGAGCTGCTGGTGCTGTTTGAGGACTGGCTGGATGAAATGGAAGGCGAGGTGGCCGGTTATCTGCATCGGTGCCCTGACGCCGATGCGCCGGCGCTTTCCCGCGAACTCGGGTTGTCGCTCCGCGGAGCCACCTTTTTGCTCGCCAAGCTGCGGCGGGAGACTCAAACCGATTGAAAAAGGGAGGAACCATGATGATCCGCTTTTTTCTGAACGAACCCAACGGCAAGGCCTGAGGCCATTTCCTGGAGATGATGCCCAGGTTGGGCGCACAATACGATATCGCCATCGAGGTCATTTCAAAACCCCGGGCAGACTACCAGACCGATGCCTATTTCCAACTGGATCTGCCCGTGGCCCCGGCCATCATGGTGGGCGAGGAAGTAGTCACCGAGGGCAAGGACGTGGACGACCAGACGGTGGAGGCGGCCATCCGCAGGCATCTGGGTCTGCCTGCGCCGCTCTGAGAAAAAAACCCGGAGTTGTGCGGGAGGATATGGCATGCGCAAAAAAATTCTGGTGCTCGGCGGCTCCTTCGGCGGCCTGACCGCGGCATTCGAAGTCAAACGGCTGCTGGGCGAACGGGCCGAGGTGACGGTCATCGGCAAGGAAGACCGCTTTGTCTTTCTGCCGTCCCTGCCCTGGGTGGTCACCGGCCGCAGGCAAGGGGAGGAGCTTACCCTGCCGACCAGCGCCATCCTGGCCCGGCGCCGGATCCACTTTGTGCATGGCACGGCCCACGGCGTCGACCCGGTGGGGATGCGGGTGACAACCGACACCGGATCGCACGACTACGATTATCTGGTCATCGCCACCGGGCCGCACCTGGCCAATGAAGAGATCCCCGGCCTCGGCCCGGAAAAGGGGCATACCCATTGCATCTTCACCCTGGAGTCTGCCCGACAAAGCCGGAAGGCATGGCAAAAGCTGCTGGCCACGCCGGGGCCGCTGGTGCTGGGCTCCACCCAACTGGCAAGCTGCTTCGGCCCCTATTACGAGCTGATCTTTGAACTCGACCACGAACTGCGCCGCCGCCGCATGCGCCACAAGGTGCCCATCACCTATCTCACCTCCGAGCGCTGCCTCGGCCACATGGGTATCGGCGGCCTCGGCCCTTCCCGGCGCTTCATCGAGGATGAATTCGCCCAACGCGATATCAACGCCGTGGTCAGCCATGCCGTGACCGGGGTCGAGCCGGAGAGCATCCACCTGGATGACGGCAGCAGGCTGCCCTTCAAACTGGCCATGCTGGCGCCGCCCTTCCGGGGGGTGGCCGGGGTGGCCGGCCTCGGCAATCCCCGAGGCTTTATCCCGGTGGACAATTATTATCGCCACCCGCAACATGCCAATATCTACGCCGTGGGCGTCGCCGTGGCCATGGCGCCGAGGGAGCCAACGCCGGTGCCTACCGGTGTGCCGAAGACAGGGCACATGACCATCCGGATGGCCAAAACAGCAGCCTACAACATCGCGGCTGACTGCAACAACACCGCACCGGTGGCGGTCGAGGATCTTAACGCCCTCTGCTTGATGAGCATGGGGAAAACCGGAGTGATGATGTTCGCCGACCCGGTCCTGCCGCCCCGGCAGAGAGCATTGCTCAAGACAGGCCGTTGGGTGCCCTGGGCCAAGGCCGCCCAGGAACGCTACTTCCTCTGGAAGATGCGGCACGGGTTGAGCCGGTTGCCGTGACTGCCATGCAGAACAAAAAGGAGACCATAACCATGCCCCCTGCCAGTACCGTTCCGGAACATCATGAAAAGATAAAACTCGGGTTAAGCCTGGGTTTTGTAGGCCTGCTGATAGGCGGCTGGCTGTATTACCCCCTGGGATATTTCCTGCTGGTCTGCATGGCCGGCGCCATGGGCATCGGCCTCGTTAAAGGCAGATACTGGTGTGACTGGCCGTGCCCCCGGGGGAGCTTTTTGGACACCGTTCTCAAACGGTTCAGCTTCCGCAGGAAGATTCCGGCCTTTTTCCGCCATCCTGTTTTTCGTGCAGGCTGGCTGCTTCTGCTGATGACCATGCTGACCATTCAACTCACTCCTGTTTGGGGCGACTTTTACAAGATGGGCAAACCGTTTGTCATGGTCCTCACGGTGACCACCGTGGTGGGCACGATCTTTGGCCTGCTGTACCACGAACGTATCTGGTGCATGTTCTGCCCCATGGGGACCATGGCCAATATCCTGGGCCGGGGCAAAATGGCCCTTCAGGTCGATGAGTCCTGCATCAATTGCGGGATATGCGAAAAGGTGTGCCGGATGCAGATCAACCCCGGCTCGTACCGGGAGACCGGCCTGGTGACCAACGGCGACTGCCTGAAATGCTCCTATTGCGTGGAGAGCTGCCCCCAACAGGCCCTCGGCTTCCGCGGAGCGCCTGAAGACCGGACGGATTAAAAAGAGGAGACCAACCAAGGAGGCGATCATGATCGAGATGGTTCTGTTCCACAGCGGCAACCCGGCCTGAGTGACCTGCCAAAAGGCCACGGACGTGGCCAAGGCAATGCAGGAACGGTTCAGGGGCCAGCTGGACCTGAAGATCCACACTGTAAATTCCCCGGAGGCATCGGCCTATCCCCTCAAGGGCGCGACCAATCTCTTTGTCGGCCAGGAGTGGGTTCCCCTGGATGTGGCGACGTCCATGGACAAAATGGAGGAGTACCTGAATATAATCCTCGCCGACGCCGGTTGAGAATTTCCTCGCCTCCGGGTTACGGGTTGCGTGCGCAATCAGGCCCAAACCGCCGCGCAACCCGATTTCCGGCCCCCATCAAAACTCCTCGATCCGTTTCCTGAACCAGCGGAGCACCGCCTCCTTCTTTTCGGCGATGTCGATCTCGTAGATGTCCTGCGGGAAAAGCAGCTGGGCCACCCCGGAGTCGAAGATCCGCTTCACCTCATACTCGTCGTGGGAGACCTCCCGCTGATAGATGTAATTGAGGTACGAGCGGTTGGTATGGACGATGAACTCCACGCGCATGCCGCCCATACGGGCGAAGAACTTGAACATCTGGGTCTTGGCCGAGCTGCCGATGCTGCCGCTGTGGTGCGCGCCGCCGGAAAGGGTATCGGTCACCTCCTCCAGGGTCATCAACGATCCGGCCCTTGTAGCGCTGCGGGTAAGGTGCTTCTGGAACGCCTTGACATCCGCCACCGAATCCACCACCCCCATGAGGCCCAACTCGTCATCCACCGCCACGGCGGGATTCTCCTCCCCCTTGCGCAGAAGCTTGAGCACCTTGGCCTCGGATTGCTTCTTGCGGATGGAGACATAGATCGGCACCTCGGCCCCGTTGGCCTCAAAACGCCTCCGCTTGATCAGGGTGAGTTTCTGATTGGCCTTTCGCTCTATGGCTCGGGCCTGTTCCCGGTTGATGACCTCAACCCGTTTACAAGAAAAGGTTTCCGGGTCATGGTCGCTCAGGAGGTAGGCGATCTCCAACTCACCGATCCTGCTCTTTCTGCTCCAGACGTATTCGTTCAAAAAATCGAGAAACTGGCCGAATTTGGCTTCCACCTCGGTTTCCCGTTCGCGCTGATCGATGGAAGCGGCAAGGTTCATGAGGATCAGCTTGCGCTTGGCTTCAAACCTGGCCTTCTTATGGTAGCGGTCGTCAAAGAGGATGAGCAGCAGATCCACCGGGCTCTTGCAGGAGTCGATCTCGTTGGTCATCTCGATATAGGAGGCGTAATTGGCCAGCACCTTGGCCTTGAGATAGTTGATCACCCCGTCCGCCGTGCGCGAGTAAGTGTTGACCCGCAGGATCACCTCCCGGGCGCTGCCCTCGATGCCGAACATGTTGCCCAGCAGCCGGTATGCCCGTTCGTTGACCAGGCGGCGGCGCTCCGGGCTGGCGATGATCTCCCTGATCTCCGCAAAGGTCCGAACATCGAGAAACTCGAAGATCTGGTTGCGCAGAATCCGGTAGCGGGTGGCCATACCGGCCTCGGCCAGACCCTTGGCGAAAAGCCGCGCCTCCGGGGAAAAAGAGGCCAGAACCGGCGGATGATCCCCGGTGGCAAAAGGACCGGTGCGGTCCAGCAGTGAAAATATGTTGTCCTTGTTCATAATGGGGTCCCTTTGCGGTCGGCGTCTCCAAGGGTGGAGAGCCTATTGCAGCTTAGAGCCGGAAGGGAAAATGTTCAAGTATTCTGTTGCTAAAGCCAATCATAATTTCTCGCGCATCAAGATTGATGGGGGAGCGAAAAATTCCCGCCGTATTTTTATCTTTGGTTTGGGCATGATATATTGTTAGGATAATTCGCCTGCATGAAACGGGCGTGGCTTTCCAGGCAAGATGCCTCCTGGAACAGTGCCTGGTCATTCTTTGGAAATGGGATAACAGCCCTGATGTAGGCTAAATGGTAGACACTTATCTATGTTTCCACAGTAAAGTCCGGCTTTCTTTTGGAGACTGCAAACATGCCAAACAATAGGAGGTAGCAAACATGCTAAACGGACACAGGATTCCGAGTATTATTCTGGATCGATTCAAAGAAACCACTAGAATCCTTACCGGGGTGGCGTTGGTCATTGGATTGAACGCATGCACAAGCATGGGCACCAATAGTCTGTATCTCCACAATGTGGAGAAGGCCAAGCAGGCAAGTGTCGCCAACGAGGCAGCTGACAAATTGAATCTAGCAGACCAGCTCCAAGTAGAGCGCACGAACCAGGCAAAGATGCTTGCGCGTGAATTGTCGCTTGTCGAGGAATTCTCGATCGCCCGGCGGGACGCAGCGATAATGGCACTTCTGGAACCACGTTTCGATGACCATCTCAACAAGGAAGCCTTGAGTTTGAAGGCGCAACGCTTTATTCAGGAACGAATTTCTGAGTTGGTCGGATCGACTACCGCGCTCCCTGTGGTGCAAGTTCGACGCCGGATCGCTTCGAAAATAGAGAATGAACTCCGGACGGCAACTGCAGGCTTAAACGCTGAGCACATCCCGGTCCCAACATTCGACTCGCGCTCGACCGAGACCTACGAGCTGAAAAAAGAGACCCAAGAAGAGATTGTCAAAGAGGCGATAAAGAACAATCCCCACGATAATAGTGAAGCTGTGAGGAGGGCTGCAAATAAATTACTCGTTCGGTTCGTTTCGGCCTGCAAGGAAGTAGTTGAATTAAACAAGAAACTCAGCGAGACCCTGGCTGAAAACTCTGGGGCTATTGCTAACGCGGAGAACCAACTCAACAAGGCCCTGGCCAATAAAGCGACGCTTAAAGATAAATTAGCTGCCGGTAAAAAAGAATATGACGAGGCAATTGCTGCAGTGAAAGCGGCCCAGGATACGCTTGCGAAGGACAATTCGAAAGTTGCGGAAGATGCGCTTCAAGCTAAGATCAAAACCGTTCAGGAAGCTTTGAACAAACTACCGGAATCGGCTGGAGCTTTCGGCCAGAAAGACGCCGCCGAAGAGCAAATCAAAGGCATAGACACTTTGCTACTCGCCGCCGCCGGTTCGAGTGCACCCGAGGACGGGGATCCCAACACAGCACAGGCCATCGTTGCCCAACTGCCGAGTTTCTACGGGCGTGCCGTCGAGATCGCCGCCATCAGGAAGGCGCCGTCGCTCAACACCCTTGTTCTGGAAAAAAACCGCCTTCTTGCCTTGCAAACGGATGCTGAGAAGGGGGTCCGGCACATTGACATCGAGATTGACCTGCTGCAGACGCAAGGCGATGCTCTCCTCGCCGAGACCCAGTTGCTCCTAGACGCAGATCAGCATCTCAAATGGGCGAAAGATGCTAACCAGGGGAAAGCCGTCACATACGAGAATCTAAAGGATTCGAAAGTGTCCGAAGACGCACAGCGGCATACGATTATGGGAATAGCGATGTATCTCGGAACATTCACCGGTCCACGGCGAGTGGTGCATGAGACGGAATACCGGCTGATTGATCTCAAACATCAAGCCGTGGTGGACCGTTCGGAGATCGCTCTAGTGCTTTGGCAAACTGCTATAGCGCAGCCGACGAAGAGTTTGTCTGCCTACTACGCCGGCGGCCTGAAACCCGAACAATTAATTGAACTGCTCAAGGCCCTCGGCCTTGGAGCCATTGCGGTAGGAGTGAACTGATGCTAAGACAAATCATGATCAAGACCCTCATCGGACTGGCCCTTTGTTTCGTTGCCACAGGTTGCGCCACACCCAAAGCAGCACATGACCTCGCCAAAGTAACGTCGACAAATGCATCTCTTGTTGAAACAAAGATCATTAACTTCAACAAGTCCAGCGAAGAGATATACAAGGGACGAACCGACGCAGCGGAAAAACTGTCCCAGGCAATAGAACGATCTCGCACCGAACTCGATGCCTATCTGGAAGCGGCGACATCGGCAGCGACGATCTCGGGGGCATCCAAGAATCCACACTACGGAACGGTCGTCACGGAACTTCGACGGGTCAGCGCAGCAATCCAGGCTCAGCAAGCGGCAGCATTCGCCAAACGCGGAGAATTTCGTGCTGCAACTCTCGCCGAGTACATCAAGCTCGATAAGCCACCCGAAGAGCTCTCTATCATTGCGACCAATCTCGCAAGTCTAGCGGAAGAGCCGTCAGACGCGGATCAGTTGGAATCGCTGCAGAAGTTCTTTAAAGCGACCTTAGACGGATTAAAGAAGAAGCCGAATGCCGCGGGTCCGGCGACCGGGGATGCTGGAGCTGGCGCCATGGCGAAGTCAATGATCGATGCGCTGGAAGAACGCCCGGCGAAAACCAAGTAGTTTTTGAATAGCTAACCAAATTCCTGACAAGGGGGAAACAATATGCCGTTCGCCAAAGATCTTTCTATCATGGAACGTACGAACTACGACATAGCCTACCAAAAGACGATGGCCCTGCTGAGTGCCAGTATTCTTAAGCTTGAAGAACGCAACGATGTGGCCGAATCACCCGGGGAACCAGTGGAGAACAAGGCCAAGATTCTAGACCTTCAGCGCAAGGTGGCGCTAGTCGAGGCGAATCACCTTGCCTTCAAAGCCAATAGTGAACAAATCACACCCCCGACCGACGATCAGCTGCTGCGACTCTCGGCTCTAATCAAAGAGGTCGATGCTTTGACTGCCCAAACAAAGGGAATCGAAAAAATCCTCCAATTAACAACAGACGGCATAAACACTTGGAAGGAGATCCAGCCGACCTGACAAAACAAGCACCAAGATAGAAAAACAAACGAAAAGGGGACAGAACTATTTTTTAGTATTTACAGAGAAAATAAATCTGTCCCCATTTTTTATACTTGAGAGAAGCGATGACCGCCGACCAGACAAACCCCGATGACCATACTGACGATCAGTGCGTGATCCATGATCACCCTGTCCCACCCGGAGAACTTGATCGCTACGCGGTAGATAGCGATCCTCACTCCGAAATAGACATTGCGCGATATGTAGAAATCGAGGCGCAGGATGAAACTGTCCAACACCTCGAAAGAATCAAACGTGAGATCGTTCTCGGGGATGCCTATGACATCTGGGACGTTATTACTGACAAGGATCGATGGTGGGTCATAACAAACCTCACGAACTTATATTCTCAGAAGCATTTCCCGAGTCTTGACTACACGTTGTCATTTCACATTGGGCTAATGACTCGCCTGAAAAGCCGGTCTGGGCGGGTCGATGCCAACGACCCGAGCCCATTTGACGAGGTTCTTAGGCGTGGCGAACAGGCCAGCGATAAACACGACAGTGCGGTTGAAGTCGAAGACTATCAAGCTGTCGGCATGCTGCTCCGTGAAAGCCTAATATCGCTGGCCAGCGCACTTCGACGGCGTACCGATATTCCCACGGAAATGGAACGACCACAGGATTCCAACTTCACCGGCTGGGCCGAAGTCTTGATGAATCAGCTTTGCGGCGGCAGCAGCAACAAGGAGCTTCGGCAACACTTGAAAAACACTGCCAAGGAAACCTGGCAACTCGTCAACTGGCTAACTCACACAAGAAGTGCCAACAAAACCGCCTCATCTATAGCAATTCACACTTGCCAAACGATCATCGGGAACTTCATACAGATTCTTGAAAAAAGTCGCACAGACAAGACAGAGGAATGCCCGGTTTGCAAATCGCGCGACGTAAGAACGCACTACGATATCTCCATCCCTCCCGATGGCGACTACTACGTGAGTTGCGGTGTGTGCGACTGGACAAATCATCCGGGGCCAGAAAAAGAACAGATATGACCAGAAGCTCAACCCCATCATTATTCCACCGTACCTACGCGGCGTTTGGTGCAGGTCCGGTGAATTCAAACATTAAAGCGCAAACAACAAGTGACCAGTTTGCAGTGTCCGAGCACAGGCCGCACGGATCATGCCCCCTGCTCAGCAACCAAACGCAACACCTCCGGATCACGGAGCGGCCTGCCCAACACCCGGCACTGACTTCGAAAGGAATCCGCCAACCGCCCCAACTGCGCCTCCTGCACCTGCACCCCCAATTGGTGTAATCGCTCGATCATCCCCCGCCTCCCGATCTTGCCGCCGTAGATGAGTTTCCGCTGCGCTCCGACCAGGGCCGGGGCATAGGGCTCATAGGTGGTGGGGTTTCGCTCCAGCCCGGCGAGATGCAGCCCGGTTTCGCAGGCAAAGATCTCCGCGCCGACCACCGGGTGATGGGGGGCGATGCTTCTGCCCGCGCATTCCCCGGCCAACAGGGCCAGCGGCCTAAACAGCTGGGTATCGTAAGGCCTGGCGCCCCGCAGGGCCAGATAGCCCGCCACCTCTTCCAAGCGGCTGTTTCCGGCCCGCTCGCCCAAGCCCAGCACCGTGACGTCGGCCCAATGGGCTCCTGCCTCAAGGGCGGCTATGGCATTGGCCGTGGCCATGCCGAAGTCATTGTGCATGTGCACCCCGATCTCCACCGTGAATGTCCGCAGCTCGCGGACCAGGGCAGCAATGGAGCCGGGGGTGGCCACGCCCACCGTGTCGGCTATGCGGATGCGGTGGGCGCCGTTTGCGCAGGCAACAGCGACGATCTCGCGCAGGAAACCGGGCTCGGCCCGGGTCGCATCCTCAAGCCCCAGGGAAACATAGGAAACCCCAGCCCGCGCCTTGGCAACCGTTCTGGCCACGAGCCTGAGCACCGCCGCGCGATCCAGCCCGAGCTTTACCGCGATATGAAGGTCGGAAACAGGGATGGAGAGGGAAAGCACATCCGGGGCCAAGCGCAGGGCGCAGGCGAGATCATCGTCCTGACAGCGGCACCAGAGAGACAGGCGCTTCACCCCGGCCTCTTTCCGGCAGCGGTCAACCAGTTCGGGCAGCTCCTTATCCAGCGGCGAGGCGATGCCCACCTCCACCTCTTCAATCCCGACCCGGACAAGATCGCGGGCAATGGCCACCTTCTGTTCCAGGGTGAAGGCAACGCCCACTGTCTGGCTGCCCTCGCGCAGGGTGCTGTCCACCAAGCCTCGCACATGTTCCATGGCTGTCACCTCAGATCCCCGATGCCGGCACCAAACGCTGCGCGGCAAGATTTTCCTTCTTCCACTGGGCCCGCCAGCAAACCTTGGTCCGCCAGCCGTCCTCATCCTCCGGCACGGCCAGCTTCTTTCTGCTGCTGACCTCCTCCACCCTGCCGTTGGCAAAAACAACCAGGGTGTCGCCAAACACCTCCACATCCGCCGGATCATGGGTGATGACCACCAGGGGCACCCCGAACCGTTGCCGGATTTCGAGCAGCTCCATGCGCATCCGGTGGCGGAGCATGGAATCAAGGGCGGAAAACGGCTCGTCCAGCAGGAGGATGGAGGGCTTCTTGATCATGGCCCTGGCCAAGGCCACCCGCTGCTTCTGCCCCCCGGACAGCTCGGCCGGATAGCTTGCTCCAAGATGGCTGATCTCAAAGGATTCCATGATCTCCGTCACCTCCTGTTGGTCATCGGGCAACAGGCTGAAAGGCCAAGCCTTTTTCAGGGGGTAGCCGATATTGTCCCGCACGGTGAGATGCGGGAACAGGGCATAATCCTGAAACAGATACCCCACCCCCCGCTTGCGCGCCGGAAGGTTGACCCCCTGGTCCGCATCGAAAAGGACCTCGCCGCCCACGGCAATCCTGCCCTGCTCTGGCGTGACCAGCCCGGCAATGGCCTGAATGGTAAGGCTTTTCCCCGAGCCGGAGGCCCCGAAGACCACGGTGAGGTCGTCTTGGGAGGAAAAGGCCGCGTCCAGCGCAAAACGCCTGTCCCCTGATTGCAGGGTTTTCCGGATATCCACCTCAAGCCTCATCGCCCTGCCCTCCCTCTATTTGCCAGCTTGTTGGTCATGACGAGAATGACAACGCAGGCCACCGACATGATGGCCACCAGGGTATTGGCCAGGGTGTAATCCCCGGCCTGTACCGCGTCAAACACCGCCATGGCCGCAGTCTGGGTTTTTCCCTCGATGTTACCCGCCACCATCAGGGTTGCGCCGAAATCCCCCATGGCCCTGGCAAAGGCGAGCATGGTTCCGGCCAGCAACCCCCGCGCTGCCAACGGCAGGGTGATGCGGAAAAACACCCGCAGTTCGTTGTCGCCCAAGATGCGGGCCGCCTGCTCGTACTCGGTGGAGACCCCCTCAAAGGCGGCGCGGGCGGATTTAAAGAGCAGGGGGAAGGAGACCACCATTGCGGCCAGCACCGCCCCCTGCCAGGTGAACATCAGGCTCACGCCGAAATGCGCATGGAGCCATGCGCCCAGCCAGCCGTTTCTGCCCCAGACCACGATGAGGTAATAGCCCAGCACCGTGGGCGGCATCACCAGGGGCAGGGTCAGGACGGCGTCAAGAAAATCCCTGCCCCAGAAACTAAAACGGGCGGTGAGCCAGGCGAAACCCACGGCAAAACCAAAGGCGAGCAAGGTCGCGCAGGCGGCGATCCGCAAAGTGAGCCAAAGAGGGGTCAGGTCGGGCATGGTCGTTTCCTTCAGAGAGCCACACGCTATGGCTTTGTAAAACCGTATTTCGCCAAAATCCCCTGCGCCTCGGGGCTGCGCAGATAGCCGATAAAGGCCTGCCCCTTCTCCTTGTTGGCGCTGGCCGCGACAACGGCCACGGGATAGACAATGGCCTTGTGGGTGGGGATCTCGGCCACAACCCGCACCTTGTCTTTTGCCGCCGCAGCATCCGTGGCATAGACAAAACCCGCCTCAACCTCACCCCGCATCACATACTCCAGCGCCTGTTTTACCGAGATCCCCATGACGCATTTGGGCGCCAGGGCTTCCCACAATCCCTGCTTTTCCAAGGCAGCCTTGGTATATCTGCCAACCGGCACCGAGTCGGGATTACCCATGGCGATTTTCTGCACCCGGCCTGATTTCAGATCACCAAGCCCCGTAACCACGGGCAGATTCACCGGAGCGATGAGCACCAGGGAATTTCCCGCGAAATCAGCCCTGCTCCCCGGCAGAATGAACCCGCCTTTTTCCGCCTTGCCCATGCTCTCCTGATCGGCCGAGGCAAAGACATCCGCCGGTGCGCCCTGGGCAATCTGTTGCAAGAGGGGTCCGGTGGCGGCGAAATTGAAGCGGACCTTCACCCCCGGATTTTTCGCCATGAACGACTTGCCGATCTCCTTGAACGACTCGGTCAGACTGGCGGCGGCGGAGACGAGAAGCTCGGTTTCCGCCCGGGCAGGGATTGGCGACCAAAACATTGAGGGGAGTGCGATGAACAGACAGAGTAAGGTTCTTACAAACATGGCAAGGCTCCTGTGCAATAAAGAATAAAAAAACACCGTGAATTACAGTTCCGCGCCAGGGTCGCCACACTCCGCATCACCCAGCGCCCCGCCCAGCTTGGCGGTCATTTCCTGCAACACGGCTTGAAACCTGGCGTTATACTCCCAAAAAACCGCGATGGCCCGCTCGCCCGCCGGGGTCAGCGTGGCTCCGCCGCCGCTCTTGCCGCCCCGGGAGGTCTCCACCAGCTTGCACCCTGCCTGGCGGTTCATGGAGGCAAGGAGATCCCAGGCATGTTTGTACGACATCTCCATGGACTTGGCCGCCTGGGCAAGGGAGCCGCGCTCCCTGATCCGCTCCAGCAGCACCACCCGGCCATAGCCGAGAAAGGTGCCCTCCTCGCCTTCGAGCCAGAGCCGCCCCCGCCACTTCAAGCCTGGGTTCGTCGTGTTTTGCGATGTGTTGTTTTTCATTTCGTTATATTTAACAAAATATAACGGTTGCGCAAGACTTTTTTCCATAAAAAAAGCCCGCCTGTCTCAGCTTGGGAGGGAGCAAGACAGGCGGGCCGGCACGGGCCAAGGGAGGGCGTACCCCTCAATTGTCCCCAGCGTCCCGCATTACTCCTTCTCCTTCTCCTTCTCCTTGGCGCTGGAGGTTCGGACCGAATCGATCTTTGCCCAGTCATAGTAGGTATTGAAACTCCGGCCGTCCTTACCCTCTTCCGTAACCCGGACAAACTCCTCACCGAGAAAGATCACCGCCTTCTCGTACACCTTGCCCTCGTTCACCTGCACCGACACACCCTTGCGCAGCTTGCGGGACATGGTCCCCTGCACCGGCATGGAAGAATACTCAAACACCTTTTCCCAGGTAGCCTTCATTGCATCACCTCGTTCAGTTCGTTTTTCAAGAGCACCCGCCGCCCGAGCCGACACAGCCACCGGAGGCGCAGGACTTCTTCCGTTTTTGCAAGGGCGCGACACTGGCGCCTTCGTATATCGCCTTCACGCCGTCGACGATGAACCCGCCCATCTCCACCGGCCGCACCCCCGCCTTTTCAAGAATCTCGCGGGGCGTTTCGCCCACGCCGCTCACCAGGACCGCCCGGCAATCGTTCAAGACCCTGGCCAGCGAAGTCCAGCGCTGCAACCCGCCACCCACCTTGGGCGACTGCCGCTCCTCCTTCAACACATACTCATCCCCTTTGCGCTCGTAGATCTGGAAGCGATTGGCTTCGCCAAGGTGCTGATTGACCAAAACCCCCTCCATGGTGGCCACCGCCACATAGGGCCGAATCTCCGGCGGCAGGGGCGGCAACTGGGCACAGGCGGAGAGGCAGCCCCGCATCTCCTCGGTGCGGTCCTGATCGAGCAGTCCCACGGCATCGGCCCGGCACCGGGTGCAATGGCGCATCTGGGGCAGGAACTTTTCCGCCTCGGTACGCATCGCACCAACCTCCTCCTTGGACGGCTCGCGGATCGTGCCGAAGGGGGTGCCCACATTGGGGAACATGGCCATGCAGTTGAAAAGATCCGCGCCCAGCTCCCGCATGGTTTCCGCGACCTTGAGGATATGCTGGTCATTGATCCCCGGAATCAGGATGGAGTTGATCTTCACCGTGATCCCGTGCGCCTTCAAGGATTTCACCGCCTCCAGCTGCCGGGAGAGCAGCAACTCCGCCGCCTGGCGGCCGTGATAGGCAACCTTGCCGTCGCGGACCCAGCTGTAGATCTTGGCGCCCACCTCCGGATCAACAGCATTGATGGTGATGGTTACATGCGAGACATTGAGCTCGGCCAACTCGGGAATATAGGGGCCGATCGCCAGGCCGTTGCTGGCCAGGCACAGGATCATTTGCGGGTAATTCTTGTTGATCAGCCGCATGGTTTCCATGGTCGCCTCTGCGTTGGCAAAGGGGTCGCCGGGCCCGGCAATGCCGGCCACGGTGATGCGCGGCTCCTTTTCCAGAACCTTGCCCATGTAGACCAGGGCCTGCTCCGGGCTCAGGATGGTGCTGGTCACCCCGGGCCGCGACTCGTTGACGCAGTCGTACTTGCGGTCGCAGTAATTGCACTTGATATTGCAGTTCGGGGCCACCGGCAGATGGACGCGGCCGGCCTGCCCTTTCATGGCCGGGTTGAAACAGGGGTGCTTGCTCAGGTCTTTGTGTATCTCGCTCATGACTCTCTCCATTTAGATAGCCGCCAGTCTTAAGCCTTCAGCTCTCAGCTCAAGGCTGACCGCTGATAGCTGCTTTTTTTCACATATAGCTGTACCCAACCTCGGAACCATCCTGCTTGGCCATGATCATGGCATTGGCGATGAGGTCGAAAAGCTGCTGCGCTCCGTGGTAACCGATGTGCAGGAGCCGCTGGCCACCCACCCGGTCGTGGATGGGGAAACCGGCGCGGATCAGCGGGATATTCAGGCCCCTGGCCAGGGCATAGCCCTTGCTGTGGCCGAGGAAGAAATCCGGTTTCAGCTCCGCGGCCAATTCGCCGATCTCGTAAAAATCCATGCCCTCATGCACCCTGGGCATCTCCAGGCCAAATCCTGCCACCGCCTTTTCGATGGCCTTAACAAACCCGCCGCTGGTCCCGCCCGAGGCGCAAAGCACCGGCTGCACCCCGATCTCGGCCAGAAAAGAGGTCAACCCGATGACCAGATCCTCTTCGCCGTAGACCACGGCCCGTTTACCGAACACGTACTTATGGCCGTCCACCAGGCTGTCCACCAAACGGCCCCTGGCCATGGCGTATTTCTCCGGCATGGGCTGACCGGAAAGCTCGCCCAGAACCTCGAAAAACCGGTCCGTTTCCCTGATGCCCACCGGCATGCCCAGCCGGTGCAACGGCACGGAGTATGCCTTTTCCAGGTACTTGCCCCCGGAGAGCTGATCCGGCAGGGTATGGCCGAACTCCACGGTCGCCTTGGCCCCGCCCATGGCCCGGATATCGCTGATCCTGGTCCCGCCCTTGGGGATCAGGGGATAGTCCCGCAGGGCCGGGCCGTCGAGGGTTTCGGAAAAATCAGGAAGCACGGTGGCGGTCAGGCCACAATCCGCAACGATCTCCTTGAGGCTCCTGAGATCCGCGGCCGAGAGAAAGCCGGGCAGGATGTTCACCGTGGAATTGGCTTCACTATCCTCGGTCAACTGCTCCACCAGAGCCCGCACCGCCGCATGAAACCCCTCCATGTGGGTGCCCGAATAGCTGGGGGTCGAGACCTGCACCAAGAGCGGACCGCCGTCCTGCATGAACTCCTGGCGGTATTCAAAGAGCAGCCTCTTCACGTCGTCGCCGATGGTTTCGGTGAGGCAGGTGGTGGCGATGCCGATCAGCGCCGGGTGGTACTTTTCGGTCACGTTTTTCAGGCCCAGCTTCAGGTTGGCCCCGCCGCCGTAAACCGCGTTCTTCTCCCCCAGTGAGGAGGAGGCGATGTCGATGGGCTCGTTGAAATGGCTGATGATGTAGCGCCGCATGTAGGTGGCGCACCCCTGGGAGCCGTGGAGAAAAGGCACCGCCCCTTCCACGCCCCGAAAGGCGAGGCTGGCGCCCAAGGGCTTGCACAGCTTGCAGGCATTGGTGGTGGAGACATAATTCGGCAGTATCTTGCCCATATCGCACACTCTTTATTTTTGGCCACGAAATCCACGAAAGACACTAAAGTTTTGGTAACCACCCAGAGGCACCATCTCTGCCTCGCCGCTAAGCGGGCATGAAGAATAAGATGGTAAGCAGTTACAAATTTCGTGTTCTTTCGTGGTTTTCGTGGCTCATCTCTTCCCCGTTTTTTCGGGGGACAAACCGCCACACCGGGCTCATCACCGAGCCATACACCTCGCGGGCGAAGTTGAGCATGCCCGTAAACCCGGCCAGCATCTCCTTGCGCTCGTGGTTGTGGTCGCAGAAGGCGACGCCCAGCTTATAGGCGATGGGCCGCTCCTTGACCCCGCCCACAAAGATGTCCACCTCCTTTTCCTGGAGAAAGGCGGAGAGCTCCAGAGGGTTGGAATCATCCACGATGATGGTGCCCGGATCGGTGATCTCGGCCAGTTCCGCGTAATCCTCCGGGGTGCCGGTCTGGGAACCGACCATGACCACCTGCATGCCGATGGTGCGGAAGGCCTTGACCAGGGAAAACGCCTTGAACGCCCCGCCTACGTAGATGGCGGCCCGCTTGCCCGCCAGAGCCTGCCGGTATTTCATCAGTTCCGGCATCAGCAGGGAAAGCTCCTCCTTGACCAGCTCCCTGGTGCGCCGCATCATCTCCTCGTCCTTGAAAAACTCTGCCACCGCATAGAGCGACTCGGCCATGTCCTCGACGCCGAAGTAGGAAACCCGCAGCGAGGGGATGCCATAGTCCTCTTTCATCATCCGGGCCAGATCCATGGTGGAGCCGGAGCACTGCACCACGTTGAGCGCGGCCCCGTGCGCCCGCTGGATATCCCCCACCCTGCCGTCGCCGGTGATATTGGCCACCACCTCGACGCCCATGCGGGCAAAGTAATCGCGTATCAGCCAGATCTCCCCGGCCAGGTTGAAATCACCCAAAATGTTGAGGCTATATTTGGAGATGCCGCTGATATCGCCCATGCCCACCAACTGGCGCATGGCATTGCAGGCCGCCTTGTAGCCCTCCCGCTTGTTGCCCTTGAACCCCTCCGACTGCACGGGCAGGACCGGAATGCCCTTTTCCTCGCTCACCTTCCGGCACACCGCCTGCATGTCGTCGCCGATGATCCCCACGATGCAGGTGGAATAGACAAAGGCCGCCTTGGGCGCGTGCCGGTCGATGAGCTCGACCAGGGCGTTGTAGAGCTTTTTTTCGCCGCCGAAGATGACGTCGCTCTCCTGCATGTCCGTGGAAAAGCTCAAGCGGTGCAGCTCCGGCCCGGAGGAAAGAGCGCCCCGGATATCCCAGGTGTAGACCGCGCAGCCGATGGGGCCATGCACCAGGTGCAGGGCGTCGGCAATGGGGTACAGCACCACCCGGGAGCCGCAGAACACACAGGCCCGCTGGCTCACCGCCCCGGCCAGGCTGTCCTTGTTGCACTCCATGGCAAAGGGGGCTTCCCCGGTGCGGTGTATCGAATCCTGTCGTTCCAGCAAGACTGCTTCCATGGCGTCCGCGCTCCTGTGTGATGATGTGTACAGGGTAAGAGCAAGGGGTGTGCCACGCAGGGGAAATAATATTTTCTCGTATGATTACTTACAGTTAAGCAGAAAAAAGTTCACGGGATGGAACGGAACGAGATAGGGTTCGAGGAGGGTTGTGTAAACTTTACGACAAAAAAGAAGGGGGTGGACATTTCTGTCGGCCCCCTTCTGGTTTGAGGAATAACAGAGATAATATCTCTGAACTCGAACGCCCAAAAACTGCGGGATGGAGACAGGGCATTAGATTATTGGCTAAAAAATTTTTTCTCGGATAGATTAGTTTAATTCATAGGCTCTTCAGGGTCATATTGATCTGGTTGGCAGGAATTAGGTATTATGTTCCCGAAATTCGTGCAAGCGACTGCCTAAACGAGCGGGACCACTTCTCTGGATATGGAATAACGAGGTATATGATGAAAATCGAATCGATCCGCTTGAAAAATTTCAAATCCTTTAAAGATGCGGAGCTGTCTGACTTGCCAAATTTCTGTGTGGTCGTGGGCGCAAACGGCACAGGGAAAAGCACTATTTTCAGTGTTTTTGGTTTTTTGCGCGACGCAATGACCAGCAATGTCAACGCGGCACTGGCTAGATTGGGGGGGAGCCGGGGCTTCAACGAAGTGCGAAGCAGAAATTCGCAGGGACCGATTGAAATCGAATTGAAATTCCGCGCAAGGCAAGACAGTCCGTTGACCACTTATTTTTTACAGATAAATGAAAAACATGGCAAGGCGCTCATCGAACGGGAAATCCTCAAATACCGACGTGGTAGTAGCGGCCAACCTTGGCATTTTCTAGATTTTTCCAAGGGGAAGGGGAATGCTGTCACCAACGAACTTGATTCTGTGACAGATGTAAAGGATTTGAACCGTGAGGATCAGACCCTGAAATCACCAGATATACTTGCCATCAAAGGCTTGGCCCAGTTCGAACGATTTCCAGCCGTTATGGCGCTCGGTAATCTCATTGAAAACTGGCATGTCTCAGATTTTCATATCAGCAAGGCTAGACCTGAGCAGGAGACAGGATATGCGGAACAACTTTCTCGTGAAGGAGAAAATCTTTCATTGGTAATTGAATATCTGTACAACCATAAAAAACCGACGTTTGACAAAATCCTTTCACTCTTGAAGATGCGCGTACCAGGAATATCTCATGTCGAATCCAAGACTACAGAGGAGGGTCGTGTTCTTTTAAAATTTCAGGACGGAACATTCGAGGATCCTTTTCTTGCCCGTTATGTCTCGGACGGCACCATCAAGATGCTCGCTTATCTCACTCTTCTCTACGACCCAAAACCCCATCCCCTATTGTGCGTTGAGGAGCCTGAGAACCAGCTTTATCCGAAGCTCCTGTGGGAGTTGGCCGAAGAATTCCGTGCTTACGCCAATCGTGGCGGACAGGTTTTTGTTTCCACCCATTCTCCGGATTTTCTTAATGCAGCGAAACTTGAGGAAGTGTTCTGGCTGGTAAAAAAGGACGGCTACACCCAGGTACGTCGTGCAAAAGATGATGAACAACTTGCAGCCTATATGGCCGAAGGGGACCAGATGGGGTATCTCTGGGAACAGGGCTTTTTTGAAGGAGCCGACCCTCGATGAAAACTATCGTCTTTTTCCTCGAAGAACCGTCGGCAAAAGAGATGCTCATAGGGGTGTTACCGCGTATCCTCCATGAAAACATTCAGGTTCGGTATATTGTGTTTCGGGGAAAGCAGGATCTGGAAAAAAATCTGAAGAAAAAGATGAATGGCTGGAGGATGCCGGATTCAGTTTTTGTTGTAATGCGTGATCAGGATTCGGGGGATTGCAAAGCGATAAAGGCCAAGTTGGCTAATCTCTGCCGGGAAGCTGGACGAGAAGGAGTGCTGGTTCGCGTTGCCTGCCGGGAATTGGAGAGTTTTTACCTGGGAGATCTGGCCGCTGTAGAACAGGGACTTGGTCTCAGGAACCTCAAGGCGCAACAGCAAAACAGAAAATTTCGCAACCCTGATGCACTAGGCAACCCTGCGGAGGAACTCTACAGGCTGACCAGCAATGTATATGACAAAGTAGCTGGCTCCCGTGCTATCGCACCTTTTTTGAGTTTGGAGGCTAATTGTTCCAGAAGTTTCAATGTGCTCCTATCTGGAATCAGAAATCTGGCGGCATAATTCCGGGCACAGAAGAAGCAAAGGGACACGCCTAAACCATTAACAAACGAACTCCCCAAGAGAGTGAGTTCATAATATGTTAGCGCAAATTGGGTACGCCCGGATTTCATGCGTTTCCCCACAACCATGGTGGCCCCGCTTACCCCACATTACAAAGAGTCCGAAGTGAAAGATATTCGGTGGAAACAACGCTTCGACAATTACACCAATGCGTTGCAAACCCTCAGCAGGGCGGTGGAATTATCCAGACAGCGCGATTTGTCGGAACTGGAACAGCAAGGGATGATTCAGGGCTTTGAGTTTACCCACGAACTTGCCTGGAATGTGTTGAAGGACTACCTCGAAGAACAGGGATTTGTCGGCATCGTCGGCTCCAGGAATGCAACCCGCGAAGCCTTCAGAAACGGACTGCTCAATGACGGGGAAACTTGGATGGACATGATCAAGGCCCGCAACCTGGCCTTACACACCTACGCCCCTCACATCGCGGAGGATGTTGCCAAAAACATTCTGACCCGGTTTCATCCCGCCTTTGTCGCAATGGCACAACGCTTCGGCGCGCTTGCCGGTCAGCCGGAAACCAGCCCATGAACCATGGCCTGCCATCGCAGACGGTGGAAAAAATCCACTCCGTATTCAGCCGTTTTCCAGCCATCGAGAAAGCGGTTCTGTACGGCTCCCGCGCCAAGGGCACTTACAAGACCGGCTCGGACATCGACCTGACCCTGTACGGCGACGCCCTGACCACGGCGAAACTTGGCGCCATCGTCGAGGAACTTGACGACCTGCTGTTGCCCTACCAGATCGACCTCTCGATTTTTGAGCAGATCGCCCATGCAAAACTGCGGGAACATATCGAGCGCGTCGGGGTGACATTTTACGAAAAGGGGGCAGACATTTTTGTCTGCCCCCAGAGGTATTGACGCTTCAACTCTTTTTTCCGGCAGCCCCCGCGAGCTGCCTGTCAGCCACAGCCCTCACACCCACCAGATCTGCCGCTTGGCCGGGTTGCCGTTTTTTTCAAAAACATCGCCGGACTCCTTGAGCACCGTGTCCAGCTCCTCCACGGTGAAATGATAGCCGTCTTGCGCCGCCAGGGCGACAAACTCCTCCCTGGTGCCGGGGACATCGTATTTGGCCCGCAGATGTTTATCTCCGCCGCCGGCAACAAGCAATGCCTCTACGTCTTTTCTCGCCATGGTCGTTCTCCTTATAATAAAATCAATAGGTTGCAATATTAACAGTCGGTAACAGAGGCCATGATGCGCGACTGCACCTCCAAGGCCAGGGTAAGCATGCCGCCTATCTGCCCCATGGTCGGGGGGCTGATGGAGTAGCTCTCCATATCGCAGATATCCTGAAATCCATCCAGCCGCTTGAGTTCTTCGCCAAGCCCGGCCAGTTCGCCGGGCAGAAACTCGTCAATGGCCTCCACCAGATCGTGCATGGTGTGGTTGTAAGGCAGATTGCCGCTTTTCATGAGCAAGGCCATGATCAGTTTCTCAATGGCCATGGCCACCAGATTATACAGAATCGCGGTGGTGAATGGTTCTCGCCGCTGGACATAGGCATTGTTGGCCGTGGCCAGGAACTGATTGCCCTCCTCAAGATACTCCTCCCACCCCTTGATGGGCTCGCGGTTGGGAGCGGGAAACCCAGCCAGGTTGGCAAACGCGCCCTTGCCTGATTCCGACATGATTCGCCCTCCTTAGCCTAGCTTAATATTTCTGAAAACCTCCCCTCCCCCTGCGGGAGGGGCTGGGGGTGGGGTAGCTACAACCTGCCGATATAATGGCAACTACCCCCTCTCCCTAACCCTCCCCCCGAGGGGGAGGGAATCGATGTGATGTCGATTAAAAAGCTACAAGGGACTAGATTCGTCTGCGTTGGCAGATAAGCTCCGTACCCTGCCAGCCGAGCCTACGATAAAATTCCAGGGCCGCTGCATTGTTCCGGTCGGCCAGAAGCTGAAGACGCCCGATCTTTCTGTCGGCTGCCCACTGCTCCAAGGCTGCCAGCAATGCTCGGCCTACCCCCTTTCCCTGCCAAGCTTCGGCGACCACCACATCCTCCACCAACAGGGAAAATCCTCCCTCTGCCGTGGAGATGGTCAGCTGCCCGGAACACATGCCGACAACCCGGCCTGCCGCTTCGGCAACCAAGATAACCGCTCCCTCATGCGCCAGGAGCATCGCCAGCCCCCTGCGCTGGAGGGCTGCATCAAAGGCAAAATCCGCCTCGATGGCAAAGAGCATGCGGAGCAGGTCCACCAAACCGTCAAGATCACCCAAGAGAGCGGGGCGTATCGCTGTTTGTGCCATGTGACCCTCCCTGCCTACGCACTGAATTCGATGCGGATGGCATCCTCTCCCGCCGGAACCAGGGTGTAGCGCGTCCCGCGGGTAAATTGCATGGCGTGATCGAGGGCGACCTGCCGCAGCCGCTCTATATCGCCATGCACCGTGGCCTCGTCCGCCTCGCTGTTCACGTGGATCGTGACCTCGTGGCCGTTGCCGGTGAACTGGAGCAAAAAGGAGTTATGCTCCAGAAAAACCAGGTCGTCATAGGCATAGGAGATACCCATCCCTGCCGCCTCGACAATGGTTTTGACCGTCCCCAGGGGGTTCAGGCCCATCGTGTTTTCCTCCCTATGCGGAGATGAGATAGCCGGCGGCAGGAACACCATCCTCAAGGCCGTCGAGGATGGCGTCAATCGCCTCTTCGCTGTCCACGCCCTTGAACCACCAGTTCTCCGGCTGGATCACCATGATGGGTCCGGACTCGCATTGCTTGAGACAGGTGGTGGCGCTGATCAGGCAGTCCAGCCCCCGGTCGAGCACCTCTTCCTCGATGTATTGCAGAAACCCTTCGGTCTGCTTGTGGCAAATGCCCTTCTTGTCGCCGGCAACCCGGAAGCTCTGGCAAACGATAATCTGACGCGCTGGTATGGCCATTTGAGGTGTCTCCTGTTTTTTACTTGTTGCAAAATGCACAAAACTCGCCCGATCGTCATTCCGGCGAAAGCAGGAATCCAGTGTTGCAGAAGCGTTATGAGCGGACTGGACCCCGGCCTTCGCCGGGGTGACGCTTTTCGCAAAGGCTTATTTGCGTACTATTTCTTGTTTTTTCCTTTTTTGCCGCCGCCATAGAGCACATCTACAGACCCCTCGACATTGTCTTCCAGCAACAGCACGGTCAGGCCGTGGCGCCCCAGGATATCCCGGGGCTTTTGCCCGGCGCTGGCGGCCAGCAGCACAAAACAATCCTTTAAAATTTCCGCCACCTGCTCCCAGCGGTTGTCGCCGCTGCCGGGTTCGGGGAGATCCCTGGTCCCGAGCAGGCAGGCCAGACCGTCTTCCCTCGGCCCATAGATCAGGGCCTTTATGGCCTGACCGAGATGGAGGTCGATGTCCATGCCGTTGGAACTGAGCACGGCCACATTGGGCCTGGCCTCGGTCGGTTTCGGCAGGGCAAGGCCTTCATCAACCGAGGGGATGTGCTCACCCCGGGATGCTTGCTCCGGCAGGCAGACAACCGGGATATGGAGGGCAACCTTCCTGGCCAGCTCCGCCATGGTCTCCGCCGAAGGCAGGGGCAACGGCTCTTCCGTGCTCAGCCATCCCTTTCCGGGCAGCAGGCTTATGGCCTCCGCGCCGAGACCGGAAACTTGACGGGCAATCTCTTCAATCTCGTCTTCGTTGATCCCTCCATACACCGTGGTTTGGACGGAGACCGCCATCCCTGCCGCCTTGCAGGCCGCGATTCCCTTGGCCTGCGCCTCGATCAGGATCTCGGCCGCTTCCGCCAGGGGGGTGTTCCGTTTGCCCGGCCGAATCCAGGTGTACATCTTTTTGATTGTCCGGGGAGTGACCGCATCCACCAGCAGGGTAACCCTGGTAACTCCGCGCTCGGCCAACAGCCCGGCATGCTCGGCCAGACCGAGACCAAGGGTGGTTATTCCCAAGGGCAAACCGGGATGTTGCTCCCGTAGCATGGCCAGGATATCCCGGGTCATGGTCACGGTGGCCAGGGGATCTCCCGGACCATGGAGGTCCAGGCCGGTGATCTCGTTTCCCTGGGCAAGCAGATCCGCAATCCAGGTGAGCGCTCCTTGGATGGGCACCGCCTGGGGCAGCTTTTCCTCGCCGCAAAAACGGAGCCGGGCTGCCGCCTGCGGGGCCACGGGCAGGGAAAGCCACCCGGCGCTCTTGCCGCCGCATCCGGGCCTGGTTTTTGCAAAAGAAAGAATAGTCACGCCGCCCTCCGGTGTAAACTTGAAGGCGCGACGGGGGAATCGCTTCCCCCGCCCCGCCATTTCATGATGCCTGCTTGGGGCGGACTTGAAATCCGTCCCCAATTTCCGGGTTACAAGACCAGCTCGAACTTCGACTCGGGATCGTCCCGGTCCTTGCGGTCGAGCAGCACGGTGAGGATCTTCTCCAGCAGCCTGAGGCCGCCCTTGTAGCCCACGGTGGGGAAGTACTGATGCCCCTGCCGGTCCAGGATGGGGAAGCCCCAGCGCACATAGGGGATATCCTCGTCCCGGGCAATATACTTGCAGTAGGTATTGCCGATGATCAGATCCACCGGCTCGTTCTTGATCCACTGGTGGAGCAGGAACATATCCCCCTTGGCCTTGACGTTGACCTCGCAGCCCATGTCCTTGGTGAGCTCCTTGATCCTTTTTTCAAACTTCTTGCCCGGGGTGCCGGTGACGATGTGGATCGGCTTCATGTCCATGGAGACCAGAAACTCGGTCATGGCGATGAGCTGATCCGGATCGCCGACCAGGGCCACCTTTTTGCCGTAGAGGTACTGGTGCATGTCCGAAATCATGTCCACCAGCTGGCCGCGCTCGTTGAGAATCTCCTCGGGGATGGACACCCCGGCAATGGTCCGCAGGGCATCGATGAACCGGTCCGTGGCCATGAGGCCGAAGGGCATGTCCAGCACCGAACAGGGCACCTTGTGCTTGGCGTCAAGCTCGCGGGCCGCGTCGCCCGAACACCATTCGCCCAGGGCCAGGGTCCCCTTGGAGTCCCCGGTGCTTTTCAGCTCGGCCACGGTGGTGCCGCCTTCCGGAAACATCTTGTACTCGCCGGAGAGCGGGCCGTTGAGCACGCCGGAGGTATCCGGGAAAAGGATGGTTTTCACGCCGATGAGATTGGTGACCCGCTTGATCTCCTCCATGTCGGCGGGCTCCACCCAGCCGGGGATGATATTGACCTTGCCGTTCTTCTTCCCGGTCGGCTCGGCCATCCCGGCCATGGCCTTGACCATGTTGGAAAACCCGGTGACATGGGAGCCCGCGTAACTCGGGGTGGAGGCGCTGATCACATACCTGCCCTCGGGGATCTTTCCCTCCGCCGCCGCCTTTTTCTTGATCTGGGGCAGATCGTCGCCGATGGTCTCGGAGAGGCAGGTGGTGTGGATGGCGATCACCTCGGGGTTATAGACGGTGAAGATGTTGTTTATCGCCTGCAGCATATTGGCCTGGCCGCCGAAAACCGAGGCACCCTCCGTAAAGGAGCTGGTGGAGGCGGAGACCGGCTCCTTGTAATGCCGGGTCAGGGCGGAGCGGTGATACGCGCAGCAACCCTGGGAGCCATGGCTGTGCGGCAGGCATCCGTGGATGCCGAGAGCCGCATACATGGCGCCGATGGGCTGGCAGGTCTTGGCCGGATTGATGGTCAAGGCCGTGCGCTCTGTTATTTCTTTCGGGGTATGTCGTAAGAGCATTGTTGTATCCTCAAGTGGTGAGTGAAGAATGAAGAGTGAAGAATGAGAAAATTCTCTTCGCCATCCTCCACTTTTCACTTTTCATTTTTAACTTTTCACTTCCAACCCGGCGCAGCCGCTTTATTCCCACACATATGAGGCGGAGAGTTCCGGGTTCTTCTGCCAGGGGGCCTTCATGAAGCCCCAGACCTTGGAGTTCACCAACCGGTCGATCTCGTGGTAGAAGTTGACCGCCCCCAGGAACCCGGCGTAAGGGCCGCCGGAATCGTAGCTGTGCAGCTGCTTCATGGGCACGCCCAGTTTCTGAATGGAATACTTCTCCTTGACCCCGGCGCAGAAGATATCCGGCTTCATCAATTCGACCAGCTTCTCCGCCTCGTACTGATTCAGATCATCGATGATCAGCGTGCCCTTGTCCATGTCCGCGGCCAGGCCGTCATACTGCTTGAACTTGTAGCCCGCCTTTTCCAGGGCCTTCATCTCCTTGTCGCTCTTGCGCGGCTTGAAGCGGGTCTCGTCCGCCGAAACCTCGATCTCCTCGATGTTGCGGCTGTCGGCATCCACCTGGATATTGGGCAACACCTGCCGACCCTCGTAATCGTCCTGATGCCCGAACTCATAGCCCGCCGAGATGGTTTTCATCTTCAGCTCGTCAAAGAGTTCCTTGTAATGATGGGCCCGGGAGCCGCCGACAAACATCATCGCGGTCTTGCCCTCGGTCCGGGGGGTGATTTCGGCCAGGGCCGCTTCCACCCCGGGCATCTCCTCGGCGATGACCTTTTCCACCGTATCGATGAGCGCCTTTTCGCCGAAATACTCGGCGATCTTGCGCAGGCTCTTGGCCGTGGCCTTGGCGCCGATGAAATTCACCTTGATCCAGGGAATGCCGTACTTGGTCTCCATCATGTCCGCCACGTAGTTGATGGAGCGGTGGCACATGACCGCATTGAGATCCGCGGTATGGGAGGAGGCAAACTGGTCATAGGTCGAGTTGCCGGAAAAGGTCGAGATGCAGGTGATCCCGCATTTCTTGAAGATCCGGTCGATCTCGAAGCCGTCGCCGCCGATGTTGTACTCCCCCAAAAGGTTGATCTTGTACTTGCCCGGTTTTACCTCGTCGTTGAGGCCCACCAGATGCCTAAACACCTGGTTGTTGGCGATATGATGGCCGGCGGATTGGCTCACCCCCTTGTACCCTTCGCAGGAAAAGGCATACACGTTGCAATCGCCGAATTTCTCCTTCATGTTCTTCGACACGGTGTGGATATCGTCGCCGATCAGCCCCACCGGACAGGTGGCGAACACGGCGATGGACTTGGGATGAAAGAGGTCGTAGGCCTCCTGGATCGCCTGGGCCAGCTTCTTCTCGCCGCCGAAGATGATGTCCTGCTCCTGCATGTCCGTGGAAAAGCAGTAGTTCATGTAATTTTCACCGGTAGGCCCCGCATCGGTCTGGTTGCGGCGGGTCAGCCAGGCATAAAAACTACAGCCTATGGGACCATGCACCAGATTGACGATATCGCGGGTCGGGCCCATGATAACGCCCTTGCAGCCGGCATAAGTACAGCCGCGCATGGTGATGATGCCGGGAATGGTGCGCACGTTGGCGGTGAGCTCCGGGGTCTCGTTCTGCCGCGCCTCGTTGATCATGATCTGCTTGGCGCGCTTACGGCCTACCTTGGGCGGATACTTCTCAAGGAGTGCCGCCTTGACCTCGGCGGGGGCCCACTGCACCAGCTTTTTCTTTGTTGCCGTTGCCATTATATATTTCCTCCTGATAACTATCCGGCATAATGCCGGAAACGGACGTAAACCACAGAACTGTAACTGTTCAGCAGTGCCCCAGATGCTAGGAAGAGGCCTGCGAAGTGTGCTGCCTGCACACGAGCAGGCCGATGACAACGCAGATGGGGTGCTGCTGGATAGTTACCTCCTTATGAAATGGCCTTGACGCCCATCTCGCCAGTCCTGACCCGGACCGCATCGGTGAGGGGCAGGACAAAAACCTTGCCGTCGCCAGGCATGCCGGTCTGATTCGTATTGATGATTGTCTCCACCACGCAGCCCACCATGGAGTCTTCCACCACCGCAGTGATCATGCGTTTGGGGTAGAGCTTGCCTTTTTCCCCCAACAGGGCGGCAGCCTCCTCATAGCCCTGCACCGTCCCTTCCAGAACGGCCGGGCTGACAAAGCCCATGCCACGGCCGTGGGCCTCGTGGGCAAAGAAGGCGTCAACCCCGCAATCGGTGAGGGCCTGCTTGGTCTGATTCATCATGTTTATGCGCACGATGGCGATGACCTCTTTCATGGCGCCACCCCTTCCGAGGCATAGGCGGTTTCCTTGACCCCGGAGCTGATGGTGTAGGATTCCTCGACATCGGAAACAAAGATCTTGCCGTCGCCGAATGCCCCCTTGCCGGTGGAGCGGGCCGTATTCATCACGGTTTCGATGAAAAAATCCTTGTCCGCCGGGTTGATGACGCTCATCAGCATAACCTTGGGCAGTTCATCATAGGTAACCTCGCCGATCTTGATGCCGCGCTGCTTGCCGCGCCCTGCCACGGAATATTTGGTGACGGCCGGAAAGCCCGCCTCCATGAGGGAGGCAAGAACCTTGTCTGCTTTCTCCGGCCGGACAATTGCTCTGATCATAGTCAACATGGTGTTTCTCCATTGTTAGTAATGTTGTTCACTGCTGGTTTGGTTCTCGCTAGTAGCTGCAAGCTCAAAGCTGTCAGCTACCTTCTAGTTCATCAGCCCGTAGTCCATCAGGAGTTTTTCGAGTTCCTCGATCTCCAGCGGCTTGGGAATGACAAAATTCTTGTTTTCGTCGATTGCCTTGGCCAGCCCGCGGTAGGCGTCCGCCTGCTTGACCTCGGGGTTCCACTCGAGAACGGTCTTGCGGTTGATCTCGGCGCGTTGCACGTCGTTGTCCCGGGGCACGAAGTAGATC
>JBAYUD010000036.1:0-27483 GCA_041675265.1 Desulfurivibrionaceae bacterium
AAAAAACCGATCTGCGTTTAAGATTGCCCCCACTCAAAAAGGCGGCGTAGCCAAGTGGTAAGGCAGTGGTCTGCAAAACCATTATTCAGCGGTTCAAATCCGCTCGCCGCCTCCATTGAAAATCAGAAAGGGTCAGCCAGTTACGGCTGACCCTTTTTTTGTGTTAAAATCAACACACTTCCTTGTTAGGCCAAACGGCAGGATATCTTTCCTCTCAGCCGACCGTCTTGGAAGAATAAACTCCTTGAATTGCTCCATACTGTCAGGTAGACAGTATAATACTCATGCCAAGGGGCAGACGTAGGTCTTTAAGTAAAAAGTTTCAACTCACGCTAACTCGATAATATTATTGTTGGGCATAAAAGGAGATAAGTATGAGATACCTTTATCTAGATAATTTTCGTGGTTTTCAAAATACTTTTGTCCCGATAAAAGATGTAAATTTCATCGTTGGGGAAAACAGTACAGGAAAAACATCTGTTTTAGGACTACTCAAGCTATTGTCGTCACCTCAATTTTGGCTCCAACAAGATTTCAACACAGACGAAGTAAATTTTAGTCATTTTAATGATATAGTAAGCGCAAACTCTATTAACAAGAAATCTTTCAACGTTGGACTAATAGATCTTTGCGGAGATGAATTAAATGAAGATGACAAAGATAGCAATTTAGTAAATGCATTCCTTATGACATTCTCTGAATTTGAGGGTATGCCTTTTTTAAAGAAATACACCTACAATATAGATAACAAGGAAATACGAATTGTTTTCTCTAAAAGCTCTATAAAATATAAATCTTCTACAATAAATAATTTATTATGCAACGAAACATTTATAACAGAAACCTTCAAAAGGTGGATTTCAAGTCATGAAAATGATAACACAGGATACTCTATTATACCTACAAAAATAAGCTCATCTATTGTACGTGCTCCATTATTTATAATATCAACTATAGTTTCAGATATTGTCTCAGGAAAAGAAGTGAAAAAAGAGGTCAAAGTTAAGAATTTTTTTAATCCACCAATCTTCAACAACGAATTAGCATGGCTAGCTCCTGTCAGGTCAAAACCAAAAAGAACTTATGATGCATACAAGTCAGATTATTCCCCAGAAGGAGACCATACGCCATATTTAATTAAAAGGATATTAGATAAGGAGTCTAGCGCCAAAGATTTTAAGAAATTTTCAGAAGAAATTGGCAAAGAAAGTGGGTTGTTTGAAGGCATTTCCGTTAAGCAATATGGCCGAGGAGCAACATCGCCATTTGAGTTGGATGTAATAATCAACAACAAGCCACTAAGTGTTTGCAGTGTTGGATACGGGGTATCGCAATCATTGCCAGTTTTTGTTGAATTATTCAGCCGTGCGAAGAACACTTGGTTTGCCATCCAACAACCTGAAGTGCATTTACACCCTAAGGCTCAGGCAGCCCTGGGATCTGTCTTTTTTTCTCTAGCTTCCTCTGAAGGTAAAAAATTCTTTATTGAAACCCACAGTGACTATGCAATTGATAGATTTAGAATAAGTTATCGCAAGAGCAAGGAGGCGACCAAGCCTGAAGCACAGATTTTATATTTTGAAAGAAAAGGGAATGGCAACACAATTTATCAATTGGAAATTGGCCCTGATGGAGAACTCCCGTCTGACCAGCCAGAGGGTTACAGAAGCTTTTTTGTCAAAGAAGAAATGCAATTATTGGGGCTTTGAAAATGTGCATAATTTTAGACACCTGTGCTTTTTCTTCGGTCTTTGACCCCACCTCATCTGAACATGCGGAATTCAAGCCATTACTTACATGGCTTACCCAAGGAAAAGGCAAACTGGTCTATGGTGGCACCAAATATAAATCAGAATTAGCTAATGCAATAAAATTTCTCAAAATTTTTGGGCATTTTAATCGAGCTGGGAAGCTAGTTGAAGTTGACGACGAAACCGTTGACTTATTTGAAAAGGAAATCAGTTCTGTTATCAACGAGAAAGCTTGCAACGACCCTCATCTCATAGCGATAGTAATTGTATCAAAATGCCGGTTGATATGTTCCTCTGACAAAAGAAGTTATAAATATTTAAAACAGTCACGATTATATCCAAAAGGCGTACGTGCGCCTAAACTGTACACTAAATCTAAAAATTCTGGCCTGCTATCCGATAAAAATTTTGCAAAGATTTGCTTGCCGTCTTCTTCTGGGAGTAAAGACTTGAGCCAATTATTTAACCCATAAGACCCAACAAGAAAAATGAGGGAGTCTTGAAGGGGTTAGGCTTGACATTTTGACTTTCTGTACAGAGATAGTATTCACCTGACCCAGCCACCATGGGCGTCCCTTGGCGACAAAGTTGAGATGAATTAACTTGTTGTATTATATGTATTATTTATAATACAAAAGGAGACTGCCATGCTAACCGTGAGATTGCCGGACGATCTTGAAGCCCGCCTCAATACTCTTGCCAAGACCACGAACAGACCGAAAAGCTTTTATGTCCGGGAGGCTCTGGAGCGATCCCTTGAGGATATCGAGGACATCTATCTGGCAGAGAAGCGCCTTGAGGATATCCGGGCTGGAAAAAGCAAGACCGTGTCGCTTGGAGAAGTGATGAAACGCCATGGCATGGAAGGTTGAATTCGATTCGGCCGCGGAACGCGACCTCGACCAGCTTGATCCGCAACATGCCCGGAAAATCCTGACCTTTCTTGCTGAACGAATTGCCAAAGATGAAGACCCGCGCCGGTTTGGCGCTCCGTTACGCTCCAATCTGGCGGGGCTCTAGGAATATCGCGTCGAATATTACCGCCTTATCCGCGATATCCAGGAAGAGAAAGTTCTTGTTCTGGTGCTCCGCGTTGGACATCGGAGCAAGGTGTACGGAGGGCATTGAGCAAACTAGGGACAGCCCCAACCTCTGCATTATTTGCCCAGTCTCCATATTTTTCACTTCCGGTTTCCCAACCCCACGCGATACAATACGGTAACGGGTTGGTCTCTTCCGCCAATATCCAGAACCTCGCACGCAGATTTCACCACATACCGACAACAGGGCACGTAACGTTCACAAGCAGGTGTATTCAGGGTAGTTCCCCCGAACCTTAACCAAGGAGAATACCATGTCTGAGAGTGTTTACAAAATCATCGAAATGGTCGGATCAAGCCCGGTTTCATGGGAAGAAGCTACCCAAAATGCCGTAAAGACCGCCGGACTGAGCCTGCGCGACCTGAGGATTGCAGAAGTTGTGACCCTGGATATGAAGATTGACGAGGAAGGAAAAGGATCTATCTTTCGGGCACGCGTGAAGCTTTCTTTCAAGATTGTTTCCGACTAACCCGCCTTTCCCGCAAAGAATAAAAATGTGGGCGGAGCCAGGTTTCTCGGGCTCCGCCCACATTTGCGTTACGCCGTCTTGGCAGGATTTTTGTGATATGTGGGGCTGGGTGCGCCGTCAACATAGATGCCTTCCAGATAGGAGAGTTTTCTTGGCAGCTGTTGCACCGTGCCCCTGGAAATCAGGAATGTTGCCTTCCGCCCGGCAGCAAGCGCTCCCAGCTTCTCCATGCCGAAGAATCCGGCTCCATTTTCCGAACCGCACCGAATGGTCTCCTCCAGGGAATAGCCTGCCTTGATGAACAATTTCATCTCCTCGGCCATCGACTCGCCATGGAGTATGCCAACACTGCCGGCCCCGGTTCCCACCGCCGTTTTCACCCCCAATTTTCTGGCCAAACGCAGTTGCGCGAGTTGTCCGGCAAGCGTCTTTTTCCAAAAGGCCTCAGCGCCGGGGATCGGCTTTCCCGGCGCCACATAGCGCGTGGAGAAACGGCAACACACATCGCCGCCCGAGCTTGCGCCGTCCAAACCATTCTTGGCCCGCACTACGCTGGGAATCCACAACACATCCTGCTCCGCCATTTTCCTGAGATTATCCTCGCCCATGCCGTATCCCTGTTCGATGGCATCGCACCCGGCCGCAAGCGCCTCCTCCACCTGTTGCGGGCCATTGGCCACCACCACCGCCTTTTTCCCGCCTCTCTGTTGCAGAAGGCGGCGCAGATCCTCATGGGTAAGCCGAGGATCCGGGGCTGCCTCGGCTTCGATATTGGAGGAATAACCGATCTTGAGAAAATCACCGGTTGCCGGGTTGCCAGCCGCGCTGTGCCCGCTCCGGCGGAGAGGGCCGGAGGAACGAATATCAATGATGCTCTCCTGCACCATCTCCTGTTGATACCGTGCAACCAGGCCACCATCATCGCTGTCGGCCACTCCCAGCACGCCGTGGGCATGGCAGTAGCGGATATGCTGCTCCAACATGACCGCCTTTTTCGCAAAGTCACCCTGTTCAGCAGAGAACCGCACCTTACAATCCACGGAGGGCGATCGCGACAAGGAGACGCTGCAATCAACCAACGGGGGCAAAATGACACAGTGCGAAAAATCATCGATGGCAGCCCCGGCATGGCGGGGGAGGTCCGTGGCGGAGCCAATGGCAACAATAATGGTGTCCGTAACCTCCAGAAAGACATTCCGGCGCACATCGGCGCCGCTGCCGTCAATAAGGCTTCCCGCCACTATGAATCGTGTTTCTCCCATGAGGTTTCCCTATGCATGCGGTCGTTTTTTGACGGGCTTTGCGGTGAGCACACAGGGGCGCTCCCCTGTATTGCCCCTTGCTCCCGCATAATCCGCGGTCATCCCCCTGCCTTTTCGTCATGCTCTTCTACGCCCATGGCATCCTCGGACTTGAAGCTCCCGAAAGACAAGGCATACTGCCGGGTGAACTCCGCGCCCAGAAAAAAAATCTGCGCCGAGAAGTAGACCCAGAGCAGCAAGGCGATCAACGATCCGGCCGCGCCGAAGCTGGAGGCCACGCCGGTCTTGCTCAGGTAGAGGCCGACCGCATGTTTGCCGAGAACGAACAATCCCGCGGTGACCACAGCGCCGACCCAGACATCGTGCCAGGATGGGGGGGACTCCGGCAGCATCTTGTAGATCACCGCGAAGAGACAGGCGGTGATCCCAAAGGAAAACAGGGAGGACAGGACGGAAAGAACAAGGGCGGAGCTGCTCCATATCCCGCCAAAAAACTGGGCAAGCACGGCAAAGGCTGCGCCGCAGACAAGGGAAACAAGCAGCAGAAAGGCAAGAACCAGCACCAGACCGAAGGCGAGGAATCTGGTGCGCAACAGGCTGAGAAAAACGGGATGCTGAGGAAGCGGAACACCCCATATTTCATCCAGGCTCTCTTTCAGCTCGGCAAAAACGCTGGTGGTGGCGATCAGCAGCAGAAGACCGGCGACAATGGTGGCAAGCCGCCCGGAAACAGGATCCCGGGCAGCGGCCAGCAAGGCCTGAATCGCCCGCGCCCCATTGGGACCGACTGTTTTCGGAAGCTGGGCGATGATTTCGCCCTGGGCCGCTTCGGCGCCGAAAAAATACCCGGCCACGGCGATGGCCAGCATCAGGATGGGGGTCATGGAGAACAGGGCGTAAAAAGCCAGAGCCGCGCCCTTGCTGGCGCCACGGTGATCTATCCAAGCTTTTAACGATGCGAGCAGAACCTTTTTCATGCGCCTCCCGGTAAAGGCCATTCTAAAATAACCGCTGGCAAATGCATAGATTTTCCCGTGGTCATGCTGACCTTTTAATGCGGCTGACGTAGCAGCCGACAACGTAGTCTCGAAAATAAAAATGCCCGGCCTGCCATCTTGCGGTATGATACCTCTCTTGAAATCCGGCCTTGCAACACATAACTTTCTCTACGGCAAGGCTCTTCAACAATACCAGCAACGGACTCAAAAATATGACCGACAGCAACATCATCGAACTCACCCCGTTCCGCGCCGATCTGGCCCGCGCCCTAACCCGGCGGGGCGAACGGCTTCTGGCCTCGGCCGATCTGGCCGAAGAGGTCGCCGCCCTGGAACCCCTGGAGGCATACTACATTATCCGGGAGTTGGGAATGGATCAAGCCCTGCCCATCCTCCGGGAGCTGGACCAGGAGCAGATGCAGGCCTGTCTGGATTTGGATTGCTGGAACCGCTACGATTTCTCCGTCGAGAATCTTGAGGAATGGCTGGCGCCCTTTGCGGCCGTCGATGCGGAAACCCTGGCCCAGACCTTCCTCTCCCTAGAGTATGTGCTCCAGCTCCTCTTCCTGACCAAGAGCGTCACGGTGTATGATCCGGATGCGGATCAGATCCCGCCGGAGGACGAGGAGCGCGAGACCACGGCCCGGGCCATGACCCCGGATGGCTTTTACCTGCTTGAGCTGAAGAATCCCGACCAGACATACAAGGTCCATCCCTTTGCCCTGCTGGATGCCATGTACCAATACGATCCTGCCGCAACACACCGCTTGATGAGCGAGATTCGCGTGGACCTGCCCACCCAGATCGAGGAAGAGGCCCTGCATTTTCGCAGCAGCCGCATGGAGGATCTAGGCTTTGCCACCCCGCTCGAGGCAACCGCACTCTTCTCCAAGCCGCCAACCCGTCAGCCCTTGCCCCGACCCCAAGACCCGCTGGACAGCGCGGTCACCCGCTTGCCCTCGGTGTATGCCGCGCCCTTGGCCGAGACCACCCTGTTGCAGCAGGGACTCTCCCTGGTCACTGACCCGAAAAGTCTTTCCCGCCTGGAACAGGAGCTGGTTTGGACCATCAACAGCGCAATCATGGCCTACGGGGAAAAGCCGCAGGATATCGAGCACATCACCGCCATTGTCACCAGGGTGCGGGACACCATCTCGCTGGGCCTGGAAGTGCTGCTGGCCCAAGGGAAACCGCCCTGCCAGCCCGGCAAGGCGCAAGCCGCGGCCAAGGCAGCCGAGCTGCTGGAGATCTGGCCCATGACCGATCTGTTCCGGCACGGCTATGGCGCGACCATGATCTTGCAGGAGGATGTGCGGCAGGCCCTGGCCGAGCCGCGCTTTGCGGCCTGGTACAATCTGGCGGACACGGAACAATCGGATGAACCGGCGGACCGGCTGGAGCGGGCCTTTGTCGGTGCGCTGACAAGGCCTCAACCCCTGCGCGGCGGCTTTGATCCGGGCAACGCCGAGACGGTGAAGGCCTTTGCCGGCCTCGCCGAGATCGCCGTGGCCCAGGCCCGGCTGAAACGGCTTGTTGGTCATTTCAACGAACAAAAATGATGCGCCCACCGTTGAACATCAAACAGGTGCTTCGACAGGCTCAGCACGAGCGGAATATCATCTGTCAGGATACCGTCCGTTCACCCTGAGCCTGTCGAAGGGCCGTTGTTACAAGACCATCAAGAAAGAGGCCCTTCGGCAGATCGCATGGGGAGGGAATACCAGGAAAACAAGACGGCGGCACGGCCAACGAACATTGCCTGGGAGAGAAAAACCTATTGCGCTCCCGCCTCAAGGCGTTCCGCAACCCAGACCTTTAACAGGGCCTGCCTGCTGACCCCAAGGCGCCTGGCTTCCTTGTCAACCCTTTGAACCACCCAGACCGGGAAATCAATGTTTACCCGTTTTGAGTCCTGCTCCAGACGGCGCGCCCGGCTCAAATCCAAATGAGCGGTGATATCCTCGCCTGCCTCAAATTTTTTATCGAAATCCTTAGCTTTCATATAATGCAATCTCCTCGACTCTGGCCCTGCGAACAGAGATAATGCGGATTGTATCCTTCCGGTAGGTAATAACCGCCGACCAACACTTTTCCCCGATTCTGCCAATTATCAAATTGGTAATACCTAAAAGACAGCAGGAAAAACAAGAGGCCACGTTATTCCCCGGCCAATACCTTCTACAATCCTGAACGGGAGGGGTTCCCCAACACCGGCGTCAATGCCTGGGCAATCTCCCGGCAAAAACTCCCCAACGCCTGATTCAAAGCCGCAACCTGCCCTTCCTGATCCCGGCTGGCTGCGGGAACCAAGTGGCTGCTCCGTTTTTCCGGCAGCACCATTGCGCCGTCCTTTCCCTTGACCGACCAGAGGGCCACCAGCCGGGCCTCCCCGTCGCCCTCGTTCTCAAAGTGGAGCACCTCGACAATGAGCTGATAATCCGTACCCCTGGAGGCGGGCCATGGGTGGAGCAGGATGCGGTCGGTACCCAGCAGGGCCGCGAGGTTTTCGCCCATCACCCGGGAAATATTCTCGCCCAGCGGCTCGGCCCAGCGGTGGCTGTCGGCCAGTTGCAGCCGGTTGGGGGTCAACCGGGTCACCAGCTGGGGCCGGTCCAGGTATTCCGGCAAGCGCACCGGGCCGATGCCGAGCACCATTTTTCCCGCCTCGGCACTGGCCGGGGCTGTGCGAGCGGCGTCCAGGGCAGAGAGCTGGTAATAGCTGACCGGCGATGTCCGGGCGCAGCCCGCCAGCAGCAAGGCGCAACCCAACAAAATCAACCGACTCCCATGCCACTTGCCAGGTATGTTTTTCATTTTCCTTCCCCTTCGATCCGTTTTCCCTGCACAACAGCCTCGGGCTGTTGCTCCAGGGTTTCCGCCAAAAGCCGCAGGGCGCGGGCCGCACGGCTGATTTCCTTAAGCGCCGTGTCGAGCTGCTGTACGGTGGGCGACTCTTCCCTGGCCAGCCCCTGCAACGCCTGCGCCGCCTTGGCCAACTCCTCGCCGGCCTTGCCCAGGCTGGCAACCGCGGGGGAACCGGCCTGGGCCACTCCGCCGATTTTGACCATCGCCGCCCGTACCGCCTCAAGCGCCGTATGCATCTCGGTGAGCATGGGGGCGCCATCGCGGTCGAGTTTACCGCTCAGGGATTGCAGGTGCGCCAGCGTCGCATCCAGCCGTGTCGGGATATTTTTCGCCGACTCCGAGGAAAGGATGGTGTGGAGCGACCGGCTGATCGCGGCAAAATCGGCAAGAAAGGCATCCATGGGAAACCTCTCCAGCTTGGAGACCAGCTCTTCCGCCGCCGTCGGGATGGTGGGGATCTCGCTCACCGCTGGATCACCGGCAACGAAGCGCGCCGGTTTACCGGGATAAAAATCCAGATCGACATACAGCTGGCCGGTGAGCAGGCTCTGCATCTTGAGCCGGCCGCGCAGACCCCGCTCCACCAACTGTTGGAGGGTGTCACGATCCCTCAGATCTATCTGTTCACCACGGGAGGACTGGACCATGTTGGCTTCGACCTCGATGGTGACCGGCACCATGAAGCGATGGTTGTCGGAATCAAGCCCGAGCTGGATGCGCTTGACCGTGCCCACCTTGACCCCGAGGAAGACCACCGGCGCCCCCACTTGCAACCCTTGGGCCGCACCTTCAAAATAGAGGACATGCTGGCGGCGCTCCTGAAACCACTGTCCTCCGGCCAGGAGCAGGATAGTCGTCGCGCCGAGAAGAATAGCGCCCAGAACAAAGGCCCCGATCAGCGTGGGATTTGCCTGTCTGCTCATGCCACCCCCCTCGTAACTGTTCGGCAGCACCGCATCTGCTTTGTCATCGGCCTGCTCATGTGCAATAGCACACTTCGCAGGCCTCTTCCGCGCATCTGCGGCAGCAGCGTAAGCGGCGCTGCCGAACAGTTACGTTCCATGTTTTCCCTCGATATCCTCATGCCGTACCCCTGGTGAGAAAATGGCGCACCCTTGGATCGCCCGAGGCAACCGCCTCCTTGGGATTGCCGGTGTTGATCATGGTGTGGGTCTCGGTATCCAGAAAAACCGAATTGGTGCCGATACCGAGGATGCTGGCCAGCTCATGGGTTATCACCACGATGGTGGTCTCCAGGCTGTCGCGCAACTCCAGAATCAGGTCGTCGAGGCGCCGGGCAGTGAGCGGATCAAGACCGGAAGAGGGCTCGTCGATCACCAGGATATCCGGATCAAGGGCCATGGCCCTGGCCAGACCCGCCCGTTTTTTCATGCCGCCGCTCAGCTCGGCCGGATAAAACTCCTCGAACCCGGCCAACCCCACCAGGGCCAGCTTGAAGGAAACGATTTCCCCGATCCGGCGCGGCGAGAGCGCGGTATACTCCTTGAGCGGCAGGGCGACGTTTTCCGCCAGGGTCAGCGAGCTCCACAGGGCGCCGCCCTGAAACATGATTCCCAGCCGCCGCTTGAGCCGCTCCTGCGCCTGAGGCTCCACGCCCCAGAAATCCTCGCCGCCGTAAAACACCGTCCCCCTGGCCGGGCGTTGCAACCCGATCAAGGCCCGCATCAGGGTCGTCTTGCCGCAGCCGTTGCCGCCCATGATCACAAAGATATCCCCCTTGTTGACCACGAAATTAAGATCGCGCTGGATGACGAACTCGCCATAGGCCATGGTCAGGTCGCGGATCTCGATGTGGGGCGCGGTATTCATGACTGAGCACCTTGCAACTCGTATTGTTTCGAAAAGACGCCCCTCCCTTGGCGGGAGGGGTTGGGGGTGGGGGAAGCTGCAACATTTGAGATAATGGCAAGCTCCCCCCCTCCCTGACCCTCCCCCGCAAGGGGGGAGGGAATTATTCTCCGTTGAGTCACATGCTGCATGGCACTAGATCCCCAACCGGTAGAAGATGATGGTCATAATCGAAGCCGAAATGGTGATCAGCAGGATGCCGGTCACCACCGCCGAGGTTGCCGCCTCGCCCACGGACTCGGCGCTTCGGCCGCACTGCATCCCCCGCAGGCATCCGGCATAGGCGACCATACCCCCGTAGACGCTGCCCTTGGAAAGCCCCACCAAAAAATGCTTCAGCTCCAGAGCCCGCAGGGTTTCGGTGTAATACTCGAACATGCCGATGTCGAAGATGGTGGCCGAAACCAGCAACCCGGCCACCATGCCGACAAAGCCCGCGTACAGGGTGAGGAGCGGCACCATCAGCATCAGGGCCAGCATCCGGGGCATAACCAGAAAATCCACCGGCGAGATGCCCAGGGTCTTGAAGGCGTCTATCTCCTCGTTGACCTGCATGGTGCCCAACTGGGCCGCGAAGGCCGCGCCGGTGCGGCCCGCGATGATGATCCCGGTCATGAGCGCCCCCACCTCGCGCACCATGCCGATGGCCACCAGGTCGGCAATGAAGATCTGGGCGCCCACCAGACGGAGCTGATCCGCGCCCAGATAGGCCAGGATCAGGCCGACGAGAAAGCTGATCACCGAAACGATGACCAGGGCGCGGGGCCCGACCTCCTCGATCTCCCACCAGAGATCGCTCAACCGGAACCGGGCCCGGCCGCGGAACAGCCTGCCGAAGGAGAGGGTGATCTCGCCGAGGAAATGAAGCATCTCGGGGGCGCCACGAAAAAAGGCGACCGTTGCCGCGCCCACCTGGAAGAATAAACTCTGCCCGGCGCTGCCCCGTTTGGCCACCTTTTGTTCGGGAATGGCGGCGGCCATGGCCAGGAGATGGCGAACCCCCTTGGGCAGCCCTTCTTGGTCGATGCCGACCCCGCGCTCGGTGCAGAGGGCGAACAAAGCCCGGAGAAAGGCGAGAAACCCGGTGTCCCAGGCGGAGAGTTGCGCGGTGTCAAAGGAGAGGCGGAGACCATCTCCCAAATCGGCCAGGATCACCCCGGCCGCAGGCAGATCCTGATCCAGACACCAGCGGCCGCCACACGATACCTCCAGCACATCGCTCCCGATACGGCGCGTATCGAGCCGCCATTGCCTTTCGTTGCTGTTGTGGACCATGGGACACGACCAGTGTATTCATTCCCGATTCGGGAACTAAAGGGAAACACCTCGTTACGGACTGTTGCGCGAGGGATTTCCCGGCACAACCACCGGGAATCCATGGTGCAACCCATACCCTCAACAATATCATGGAGAATCGCTCCGGCGCTGTCAACCGGAAACAGACATCCCGCCCGGCCCTGGCAGGAATCGACCGCCTGCGCATTAAAAAAGGATGGCCGCCCACGGAGGACGGCCATCCTTGCTTTTTCCACGCCGCTTGCAATACGCGCGGTTATTTCTTTTGCAGCATCTTCCTGGCCATGGCCAGGTTGTGATAGGCAATCACCCGGATCTTGCCGGCATTCGGATTATCCGGCTGCCTGTCCAGCTCAGCCAGAAAACTCTCCAGCTCCGTGCGGGCCTTGGCGGTCTTCTTGTCGTTAAAGGGGAGGGAGAGATCGACCCCCTTGACATCCCAGGCATCCTTGGGGAGCACCGCAAAGGGAGCAATATCCTCCACCTTGCGATTGGCGGCCAGGGCAGGCTCCTCCCAGGCCAGATCGCTGAAACGAAGGCCGTTCTTGTCAGCGGTGATGGTGTAGCTTCCCGTAAACGGCTTGGCCACATCCTTGTCTTCGAAATAGTTCCACTCCGACTTGCCCACCTGGGCATGGGAATCGTGACAGCTCCCGCAGTCGCGCGGCTTGCCCATGGCGTGGCTCAGCTTGTCCATCTGAACCCAGAGGATCGCCTTGTTGCCCGAGGGAAGATCGCTACGGGTGCCGACCACGATAAAGGCATCGTTCACGTCGGTGGCCTTGCGCGCCACCTCGAAGGTGAGCGGTTCGCCGATCCGCGTGTTGCCGGGGATCTTGCGTTTGGGAATGGCGCGGAAGAGCAGCCCGGTCGGACCAAGCTCCCTGGTCTGGTTCATGACCGCCATGGGGTAGGGCTTGACCGGAATCCAGCGGCCCGAGGCGTTTTTGATGATGGTCGGCAGGTCGCGGGTGCCGTAGTACTCCTTGTGCTTGCCGTAGGGGGTTTCCACGCCGAAGGCGTTCCCCTGGCCCCAGAAGGTGTACTGGTAGGCGCCGGAGACGGTGATGTGGCAGGAGGTGCAGTCCACCTTGCCGTGGGGCGAGCTGTTGACCGCCTTGACGATCTCGCCGTGGCACTCGGCGCAGGACTTGCGCGCATCATCGGCGGCGAGGTGGCCGAACTGGTGGTTGGCCGGCTTGTGGCAGTCGAGACACTGGATTCCCGCCTTGACGTGGACGCCCTGCGGAAGATTGGCGGGAAAGGAGTACTCACCCCGCATGTAGCCCGCGCCGCGCCGACGGTCCATGGGCCCGGCATGGCAGATGCTCGCCCGGCCCCCGCCGTAACAGCTGGGAGTATCGGGCTTGCCGAAGGCGTGCGTCCCCTTGTTGGCCACCGGCTTGAAGTGGCAGTCGTTGCAGGTGGCGTGGCACATATTGCAGGTCCGGTCGGAGGCCGCATTCTGCGCCGGGCTGTAGGGCACGGCAGTCCCGGCCTTGAGGGCTTCTCCGTTCTGGCCGAACCACATCCCGCAGTTCTGCGGCCCGGGAAGCTTTTCGCTCCAATCGCGGTAGGCCCGCTGGTGCTTCATCAGCCCCTTGGCCGAGCGGTTGTAATCCTTAACCTCCTTGGCATGACAACGGCCGCAGGTTTTCTCCGCCACCTGCGGGGCATAGGCCATGGTTTCCCGGTCACGGTCGTGCCACTCCATGCCGACGATCTTTTTGACCCCGGCCTGTTCCAGTTTTTGAGGGTCGCCTTTGGGAAGCATGCTATTCATGCCCTCCCCCTTGGGCTTCAAGGGTTGCAGGGCGCCTGCCGCCTCGCGGGAGATCGCCTCGCCCTTCAGCTTCTTGCCGGCCCCCACCAGGAAAGGACGGAGCACCCCTTGGTGGGCCGCCTCCTTGTCCAAGGCCTTGGGGTCGCCCAAGTGGCAGTCCACGCAGGTGGGCTTGCCTTGCATGTTCACCTCCTGGTCCACCCGGGACGGGTCCAGATACATCTCTTCAGCCCCCAGCTCCTTCATCTTCCCCTGGTTGCCGTGACAGGCAACACAGCCCGACTCGGGGTCAAAACCCCAGGCCGTCCCGGCCGTCACCAGCAGCAGTACAACCGCAATCACAGTTCTCATGGCTTCCTCCTTTGGCATCTCTTGACCTCATGGGCCTGACCTCAATCATTATAGCACTGCCATAACATTACACAAACCGTGCCAGATCACGATCCGAGCCGGGCCGAACCGGGCCGGACAGAAACAGCCAATAATAAAAACAGATTGACCCGCGGCACTCGGCAGCGTACCATGACATTGGGTGCATTTTGCACCGCATGTGGGTGCATTGATCCTCCGGATTGGTGCAGAATGCACCGTGAGGTCGTCATGAAACGTTTGGGTATACGCCGCAAGACGCTGGTTACTCTGCTGGGGGTGGCGGTTCCGTCGCTGCTCGCATTTTCGGCGCTGATCATCGGTTCCATCGCCCTCATCCTCCAGCAGAACGCCTCCCGCCAGGTCAGCTCGCTGGCCGAGCGGTCGGCAACCAGCCTGGCGGAGATGGTAGGCCGTTCGCAGGCCACCCTGACGACCATGGCAACATCCCCGGAGGTGGAGGATTATCTGGCCGCGCTGGCCTCGGGTGACCATGCCCGGCTGGCCGAGACGCTCCGGCGCTTGGAGCGCACCTTCCTCGGCTGGCAGAAACTGGACCCGACCATCCAAGCGATCCGCCTCATCGACCCTGCCGGCAACGTTCTGGTCAAGATCAAGGAAGGAGAGATCGTGCCCGCCACAGGCCCGACCCGGCCTCCCTTTTCCCTGCCCGCGGTCCATTCGGTGGCGGGCCGCGATTTCTTCCAGGCCGCGCTCCGGCTGCCCCGGCACGGCGTGCTCATCTCCAATCTGGAACGGGGCAAGATCGAGGAGGAAGAGACCTTCTGCCCGGCCATGGTGCGTTTTGCCACGCCTCTGACCGGACCGGACAACAGCCGGGTCGGGGTTCTGGTGGTCAACGTCTGGGGCGAGCAGGCCGGCCGGTTGATCAACCGCCTGATCGCCGAGGACGAGGGCAGCGCCTTCCTGGTCGAACGCAACCCCGCGGACCCGCAACGCAACGGCATTTACCTCTTCCATCGGGACGAGACATGCGAGTTCGGCGACCAGACCGGCAGCCGCCGCACCATCTTCGACGATTATCCCCGCGAAATCACCTCCGCCTGGCTCAACCACGACCGCGGCATCGCCGGCGACCCGCGCACCAAGGACATCCTGGCCCATGCCTACTATTCACCCTACGGACTGCGGGACCGGGGCTGGGTGGTGGTGGTCAATGCCCGGCGGGACTTCTTCCTGGGGCCCTTGACCACCATCGGCCGCCGGACCGCACTCTGGGCCGGGGTGGTGCTGATCCTCGCCCTGGCGGCCTCTCTCTTTTTCGCCCGCTCCCTGACCCGCCCGATCCAGGACGTGGTGGAGGGCATCCGCAGAATGGAAAAAAACACGGCCGAGCGGATACCGGAAGGATCGCAGGACGAAATCGGTTTTCTGGCCGGGGAGATCAACCGGATGGCCGATGCCATCCAGCACAACGCCGAAGAGCAGTTGCGGGTGGAGGAACACATCCGGGATACGGAAAAACTGGCCTCCATCGGGGAGATGGCAGCCGGACTGGCGCACGAACTCAATACCCCGCTCGGCAACATCAAGGCCCTGGCGATCCTGGCCAGGAAGGGGATCGAGCGGGGCGAGTGCGACCGGCAATCACTGGCCGGCGACCTGGACGACATCGTCGATCAGGCCGGGAAGTGCAGCGGCATCATCACCGGGCTGTTGAGCTTTGCCCGGCGCTCCGAGGCAAGGCCGACGCCCCGGGACCCGGCAAGTCTCATGGGCGAGGCCATGGCCCTGGTCAGGATGCGGGCCGAGAAGAAAGCGGTCCGGCTCACCTGCAACGACCCCGGACGGCTTCCGTCCCTGCTGGTGGACGGCGACCAGTTGCCAGGTCTTTGTCAACATCCTGCTGAACGGAATCGATGCCGCGCCGGGCGGAAAAGTAAGCATGACGCTTCATCGGCAGGAGGGCGGGGTGCGGATCGATTTCCGGGACAACGGCAGCGGCATCGCCACGGAACACCTGGGCCGGATCTTCGACCCCTTTTTCACCACCAAGGAGGTGGGCCAGGGGACCGGCCTCGGCCTTTCGGTGAGCTACGGCATTATCAACGCCATGGGCGGAAGCATCACGGTGGAGTCGCAACCCGGCGAGGGCGCCTGCTTCACGGTCTTCCTGCCGGCGGCAGAGGAGAGAGAAGCATGAGCCGAGTGATTGTGGTGGACGATGATCCGCTGGCCTGCCGCATCCTTACGCGGATGCTGGGGCCGGACCATCAGGTTGTCGCCTTTGGCAACGGCGAGGAAGCCCTGGCCCATTTTCGCCAATACGGCGCGGAGATCGTGCTCAGCGATCTGAAGATGCCGCGCTTGGGCGGAATGGAGCTGCTGGCCAGAGTAAAGGAGATCAACCCCTAGGTCCCGGTCTTCATCATCACCGGGTATTCCTCTCTGGACGGCGCGGTGGCGGCGATAAAGAACGGGGCCTACGACTACATCGCCAAACCCTTTGACCCGGACGACGTCCTGGTGCGGATCAACCGGGCCCTCAAGGAACGGCGGCTGGAGGAGACGGTGGCCCTCTATCGCCAGGAACGGGAGCTGGAACAGGAACGCCATATCCCGCTCACCCGCAGCCGCTGCATGGAAGAGGTTCTGGAACTGGGCCGCCGGGCCGCCCGCAGCGACAGCAGCGTCTTGATCCAGGGAGAAACCGGGGTCGGCAAGGAACTGGTGGCGCGGATGATCCACCATTGTTCCCCACGACGCGATCAGCCCTTTGTTCCGGTCAACTGCGGCGCCCTGGCCGAAGGAGTGCTGGAAAGCGAGCTGTTCGGCCACGAACGGGGCGCTTTTACCGGCGCCGTGGCCCGCAGGGCGGGCTACTTCGAACTGGCCAACCACGGCACCCTGTTTCTCGACGAGATCGGCACCACCGGCAACCCCTTCCAGGTCAAGCTGTTGCGTGTCCTGCAGGACCGCACCGTGACCCGGGTCGGCAGCGGCACGCCCATCGGGGTCGATACCCGCATCATCGCCGCCACCAACCAAAACCTGGAGGAGGCAATCCGGCGCGGCGCCTTTCGCAACGACCTCTACTACCGGCTGAGCGTCGTCACCCTGGTGATTCCTCCCCTGCGCGAACGGCCGGAGGATATCCCGCTCCTGGTCGAGCATTTCATGCAGCGCCATGGCCAGATCAACCCCCGGGTCAGCGGCATATCCGAGGCCGGCCGGCATCTGCTGCAAGGGTACGACTATCCGGGGAATGTCCGTGAACTGGAAAACATCATCGAACGGGCCATGATCCTGGAGACCTCGGAACTGCTCACCCCCCGGAGCCTGCTGGTGGAGGGGGGAGCCACGGCGGGATCGGCGGAGGAGGAACCACTCCGCATGGAGGAGGCCGAGCGGGACCACATCCTGCGGGTTCTGCACTCCTGCCGCGGCAGAAAGCTGGAAGCGGCGCGGCTTTTGGGGATCAACAAAACCACGCTCTGGCGCAAGATGAAACGGTACGGACTGGAAGGGGAACAGGAGGGGATATGACAAGACCGAAAGGCGAGATCGCCCCAGTCGGCGCGGATGGTGTATCGTCTTCCCGAATGCGCCCACAAATCTGCTGCAGGATATAAAGCGGATCCAGTATAGTGCTTGCGTTGTCCTTTTTTCCGTCATCTCAAACCGGTGCCCGCCATGCCTGAAAAAAACATGTTCCCAATCGCCCTGTGCCTTTTCGCTCTGCTCTGCCTTGCGGCCTGCTCCCCCTTCGCCCATCTGACCGAGGCCGACAATACCCTCGGCCAGGCGCACGGCCCCAAGGCCGCGGAGTGCGGCCAGTGCCATATCGAACAGTTCGGCGAATGGCAGCACTCCGCCCATGCCCAGGCCTTTGTCAACCCCGGGTTCCAGGCGATGTTGGCCGAGGGGGGGGACGACTCCTGTCTCGGCTGCCATGTGCCGGACACGGTGCGCACCAATGGCGAACCACCGGCCCCCCGGAGCTACAGCCGAGAAGACGGGGTTTCCTGCGTTGCCTGCCATCTGCACCAGGGGGCCATGACCGGCCCGGAACCGGAATCAGGGTTGTTCGCCCCGCATCCGGTAGCGGTGCAGCCGGAATTCTTCCGCAACAGCGGGCTCTGCGGCGCCTGCCATGCGGAGACCTTGAACGATTGGCAGGCAAGCCGCCTTGCCCAACCCGCCACGCCGACCTGCCAGGAATGCCACATGCCCCAGGTTGTCCGCACGGCCACCAAGGGCAGCAACCTTTTTTCCAAGGGGCTGGTCTCCTTTGAAGAGAGCCGGTCCACTCGGCGGCACACCTTCGGCCTTACCCATCTTGCCGGGATGGACGGCGCGGCGCGCATGGAGGTGACTGGCTGGCAGCCCGCGCCGTTCAATCTCCTGCAACTCTCCCTCACCAACACCCTGCCCCATGCCCTGCCCACCGGCGCCTTCCGTTCCCGCCAGGTCCATCTGGTTGTGCGCCTCTCCAATCCGGACCGCACTCTGCTGGCGGAAAACCTCGTGCCCCTGGTTGGAGAGAACCTGGAGCCGCTCAAGCCCGGGGAAAAACGCCGGATACGCATCCGCATCATCCCGGCGCAAGAGATCCCGACCAACAGCATGCTGACCGTGGAACTCCGTCTTGCCCCCCTCGGAAACGGGACGGAAATAATCCTTGCCGGCCGCGAACTCCCTCTGCCCAAGGCGCCGTAAGCCATCGTCAAAAAATAACATGGCCGTTTTAGGTAGCCAGATGGCATAAGGAGCCGTACAGTAAGGCAACATAAATGGCCATGTTGTTTCTGAACGGCTCCTAAATCCATCTTGACATTCCCCCCCCAAATCCCTACTATGCTCCTTCCGCGCTGCCGTTGCGCGGACACCAAAGTTCCCTGACAACCTCGCCCAAGGCCTGCCTGCCCATGCTGAATCTCACTGTGCCCACCACCTTTACCCCCTCCTGCGCCGAAAGCCTGGCCCAACTCAACCGGGAATACGCCGCAAGCGGACACCGGGTGCATGAGGTCTACGGCTCCCTGCAAAGCGCCCCCTTCAACTCGGCCCGGCCGGCAAAATATCTGCCCTCCCCGACCCAAGCCCAGTTCCGCCGCCATATCCAGGCGCTTAACGACAGCTCCATCGGGTTCAACTATCTGCTCAACGCGCCGAACTACGCCAATTACGAATACACCAGCCAGGGCCGCGCCGAGCTGGAGGCGCTCCTTGCCCTGCTGGTCGATTGCGGGGTGCGTTCGGTGACCGTGGCCGTGCCCTATATGGCCCGGATCATTGCCGGCCGGTATCCGGCGCTTGAGGTGGTGACCTCGACCATCGGCTATGTCGGGGCCATGCGCGGCATCGACCAATGGCTCGAGGCCGGGGCCAAACGCATCGTCCTCGATGTGGAGGCCAACCGTGATTTCCGCTTTCTGAAACGCGCCTCCCTGGAAAGCCCGGTGCCCCTTGAGGTGATCGCCAATCCGGTCTGCGTTTCCCAGTGCCATTACAAGTTCAACCATTACTGCGTCGCGGCCCACGGCTCGCCGAAGCTGTCCGGCAGCGGCGTGCCGGGCGTTCCCTACAACGGTTTTTATCTCAACTGGTGTTTTTTAAAAAAACTCGCCAACCCCGGCGAATTCTTGAAAAGCCCGTGGATCCGCCCCGAGGATCTCCCGCTCTGGGAAAAGGCGGGCATCCGCTTTTTCAAACTCGCGGGCCGAGGCATGCCGGAAACGCAAATTCTCGCTCTGACCCGCGCCTATCTTTCCGGCCAGTTCGAGGGCGACCTGTTGGATCTGCTGGGCTGGCCGCACTGGCAGAACTTCCGCAAGAATATCGACGGCAGCCTGCTGCCGCCGCTGGAAATCCACCTGCCCAACGAAATGCTTGCCGGTTTTCTTGACTTCTTCTACGAAAAACGGCCGGAATGCCGTCTGGGCTGCAAGGGATGCGAACATTGCACTGCCTGGGCCAAGCGGGTGCTGGCGGTAAATTCCCAGGAGCTGCTCGACCGCTACATCGACAATATGCGCCGTAATCTCGACGAACTGACCAACCATCTGCCCACGCCAAAGGAAGACGCAGCCCTGCGCGAGCAGTGGCAGGAACAGGCAGACAGCCAGACCCTGGACCAATGAAAGAGCACCTTGTCATCACCGGAGCCAGCGGCCTGGTCGGCCGGGCCCTGCTGCGCAACTACCTGAGCCAGGGCTGCCCGGTCATCGCCCTGTCGCGCAAGCCGCCGGTGCTCTCCGGCCTTGATCCTGCCTGCCTGCCGCTGCTCTCCTGGCATTGGGGTGATGTCAGCCTGCCCGGTCTCGGCCTTGATCCCGCGACATACACCGAGGTCTGCGCCAAGGCGCGGATGGTCTTCCATCTGGCCGCCCGCACCGATTTCAAGGATGGTACCGCCGCCACCTACCTGCCGGTGAACCTGGAAGGGGTAAAACATGTGCTGACCCTGGCGCGGGAGGCCCAAGCCCCCCTGCATCACGTAAGCACCGCCTTTGTCTGCGGCGACTGGCCGGGCGAGTTCCGGGAGGCTGATCTCGACCTTGGCCAGCACTTCCGCAACGGCTATGAGGAAAGTAAATTTCTGGGCGAATCGTTTCTGCATGGGGTGATGGCCGCTTCCGCCCCGGTGCCCATCACCATCCACCGGCCGGGGATCGTGGTGGAGCGCAACCCTTCCGCCGGTTCGGGCAAGACCTTTGGCCCCTTCCTTTTTCTCGACGCCGTGGCCCGGCTGCGGGATTCCGCGAAAGCGAAGGGCAATGGTGCGTTGCCGACTCTGCGGGTGCTGGGCAACCGGGCGGCGCATCTGCCCCTGGTCTTTGACGATACGGTGGCCGAGGCTTTGGTGCGCCTGGCCGCGAAACCGGAAAGCGCGGGGAGGGTGTTCCAGCTCGTGGCCCCGCAAGAGGTGGGAAACTTGCTTCTGGAAGATGCCTTCAACGAGGCCTTTGGCCAGCCCGCTGCCCGCTTTGCCGGGGACGAAGAATTCAACGGCCAGCCTGCCAATCCCCTGGATGCCCTGCTGGCCAGAAAAACCACGCCCTATGCCGCCTACCTGGATCTTTCCGTCCGCTTCACGCGGAGCAACCTCGACAGCCTCGCAGGGGCCGAAACGCTGCCCACCCCAAACCGGACGGAACTGGCCCTGGCCTTCAAAGCCTTTCTTGCCGCCCGCAGCCAACGGAGCCGGACATGAAAAACGAATCGGCCATTGCGCACTATTTCAACCACTACCTGCCGGGCTTCATGGGCCAGCCCCTGATCAAGAATCTCATGAGCCTGTCCGCCGTCTTCTGGATCGAGATCCTCGGCCAGGGTTGCTGGTCGCTGACCATTGACACAGGCATCCTCACCGGGGTGACCCAAGGGGTGCAGACCGGCGCCTTCGGCTTTCGCCTTGATCCCGAAACCTTTCTCGCCGTGGCCGGGAACACCCTGTCGCCCCAAAAAAGCTTTTTCACCGGCAAGACCAAGATCTCGGGCAACTTTTATGAGGCCCTGCGCACCGCCACGGCCCTGGAGGAATTTTTCCAGCGCTACCCTTATCCTGAACCAAAGACGGAGGGTTGACCATGCACCCGGATTGGATTCCCTTGAGTGAGGTGGGCAAGCGCCCGTACGCCGAAGCAGTCGCCCTCTTCCGCAAACATGTGAACCCCGGCCTCGTCACCCTGTTGGAGATGGGGGAATACACGGCCATCGACCCGCAAGAGGCCGAGGGCGCGGTGATCATCGACGCCCAGGGCAAAAGGATTCTCGATTTTGTCTCCTCCTACGGCGCGTTGAACCTGGGGCACAACCATCCAAAGGTCAGACAGGCCATGATCCAGGTGCTGACCGATAAAAAGGTGGATCTTTCCAAGGAACTCCTCTCCCGCCACGTGGCGGTGCTGGCCCATAACCTGAGCCTGCTCTGCCCCGGCGATCTCGATCAGGTCTATCTCTGCAACTCCGGCACCGAGGCGGTGGAAGCGGCGCTCAAGCTGGCCAGCCGTTATTTCAAGGGCAGGCGGCCGCGCTTTATTTACGCCAAGGAAGCCCTGCACGGCAAGACCCTGGGGGCGCTGTCGGTCACCGGCAACGAGCGGTTGCGCCGGTATTTTCCGCTGATGCCCAACCATGCCGTGCCCTACGGCGATGCAGAGGCCATTGAAACCCTGCTGAAAACCGCACCCCAGGAAGGGGAAGGCGCCATCGCCGGGGTGATCCTCGAACCGATCCAGGGCGAGGCCGGGGTGATCGTGCCGCCTGCGGGCTATCTGCGCCGGGTCCGCGAGATCACTCAGCGGTATGGGGTGCTGCTGATCCTCGATGAAATCCAGACCGGCTTCTGCCGCACCGGCGATTTTTTCGCCTGCGAGGCGGAAGGGGTGGTGCCGGACATCCTGGCCGTGGCCAAATCCCTGGGCGGAGGGCTCGCTTCCATCGGCGCCACCATCTCCCGCACCCCGGTGTATCAAAAAGCCTACGACAACCCCCACGACTGCCTGGTGCAGACCACCACCTTCGGCGGCCGCACCATCGCCTGCGCCGCCGCCCTGGCCGCGCTCGAAGTGTACCAGGAAGAAGGCTTGGCCCAACGCGCCGCCCGGCTGGGCGAACGCTTCAAAGCCCAGCTTGTGGCCCTGAAGGATAAATATCCCCAATGGATCGCCGAGGTACGGGGGCGCGGGCTGATGCTGGGCATCGAGTTCCAGGAAGCCATCATCGACGAGGTGAGCTACCTGCCCCTGGCCATCCCCGGCCTCAAGAACGTGCTGCGCGAACACCTGCCCGGCATGGTGGCCTCGGCCCTGCTGCACAAACACGGGATCCTGGGCACCCTGATGCTCAACAACCGGGCCGTGCTGCGGGTGTACCCGCCGCTGATCATTGACGAAGCGGATCTTGATTTCTTTGTCGCCTCCCTGGAAGAGGTGCTCAGGGATGGGCCAAAGGAGCTGGTGAAAAAACGGGTCAACCACGCCATGAGCTTTGCCGGGATCAAATTCGTGGCCCCCTGGGTGGCCAAGCTCACCGGCGGACGTTAGGGAGAAGGGATGGAGCGCCTGTTTCTCAGCATCGGCCAGACCCTGCGGAATAACCGCCTCGGGGTTCTCCTGCTCATGGCCGGAGTCACCCTGCTGCTCGGCCTCGCCGCGGGCCGCTCCACGGTGGACAACTCCATCGGGGTCTGGCAGACCCAAACCGACCCGCATTGGCTCCATTTTCAGGAGTTCGCAGAAAAGCACCACCTGGAAAACCCGCTCATTGCCTATCTGCCCCAGGCCTCCCCGGAGGCGGCCAGGCGGATGCTGACCAAGGCCAGGACCATGGCCGGGCTGGACCGGACGAACCTCTACGCCCTGGGCGGGGAGCAGAGTAAGGGGCAGCTCCTGCTCCTCAGCCCCCGCCCCGGCGCAACCCCTGCCCAACTCTCCTTCATCATCCGCGAGACAAAACAGCTGGCCGCAAGCGAACTGCCCGGCCAGCCCCTGCACCTGGGCGGGGTCTGGTACCTGACCGACGCCCTGGACTCCCTTTCCGCCACCACCACCCAACGTCTTTTCCCGCTGGTCATCGCCATCCTCGCCTGCGGCGTCTACCTTTCCCTCCGCGGTTCGCGCCACACCGTGCTGACCCTGGTCTGCGGCCTGCTGCCGGCCCTGTATCTCACCGGCCTGCTCGCCCTGGTCCACGAGCCGCTCAACATGGTGCTCCTCTCCCTGCCGCCCTTTACCATGATCATGGGCATTGCCCACGCCATCCACTTTTTGAAAAAAGAACCCGGCCAGGGCCCCATTGCCCTGTACGCGGAGGTGGCCGTTCCCTGTCTGCTCTCCGCCTTCACCGACATGATGGGCTTTCTTTCCCTCATGGTCAGCAGCTACGAACCGGTGCAAAAATTGGGGCTCTGGGGCGGCTGCGGCGCCTTGCTTGCCGTGCTCGTCCCCCTGCTGCTGGTTCCGGCCTTTGCGGGGACTGCGGCAGGCACCCCGCAACCAACGCCGACATCCGGGCCCCGTCTGTGCTGGACCCGCTGGGCTCGAATGCTGGCCGGCCATAAAGCCCTTGTCCTGGCGGGACTTAGCGGTCTGCTCCTGCTGTCGGCCCTGGGCATCAACCGCCTGGAACGCGGCTCATTCATCCTGGCCTTTTTCAAACCGCAATCCCCCATCAGCCTTGATTACCGGGCCATCGAGCAGGCGGGCATCGGCCTCACCCCGCTGGAGATCGATCTGGACGCCTCCCGCGTTGACAACCGGGCCATCCAGCAGGGTATGCGCCGCCTGGCCGAGCGCCACCCGGAGATCACCCATTTCCTCCTCACCCTCGACGACACCGGCACCCTGGTCCTGCCCATGGCCACCGCAAGCGGCGCCCCCCTCGACGCCCCGCTCCTGCCCGGCATGGGGCTCAAGCCCCCGACCCGCATCACCATCCTCACCCGCACCCTGGCCTCGGAAAAGACCATGGCCCTGGTGGAGGAGATCGAAGCGGAGCTGCAAACCCTGCTCGGGCCCAGGCAAGTCCCCTATGTCACCGGTACGGTGCCCCTCTACACCAGGGGTCAGCGCGCCCTGTTCACCACCCTCTTGGCCAGCTTTTCCTCCGCCTTTGTCTCCATCTCCCTGATCATGGCCCTGGCCCTGCGGTCCGTACGGTTGGCGGTGTTTGCCGTCATCCCCAATCTGGTGCCGGTGTTTTTCATCCTCGGGGCCATGGGGCTCGGCTCCATCCCGCTCAGCGTGGCCACGGTCACCGTGGCCAGCGTGGTGTACGGCATCGTGGTGGACGACACCATCCATTTCCTGCACGCCTGGCAGGCAAAAAAGAAAACCGCCGATCCCCTTTCCCGCCTGGCCGCGGTCCTGGCCCAGGTCGGCCCGGCCATGATCACCACCTCGGTGGTGGCGGGCGCGGGGTTCCTGGGCTTTATCATCTCGCCCTTCATCCCGCTCAGGGATTTCGGCCTTCTGATCAGCCTGGCCCTGCTGTTCGCGGTTCTCTGCGATCTGGTGCTGCTGCCGGTTCTGCTCATCTCCTTCCGCAAAGCCGCGGAGGAAAAACCATGACCATACCCGCCTCCCTGATCGCAGAGATCATCGCTATCCATTTCGACCCGCGCGCAGGCTCGGCGTACTGGCTTGAGCAGGAGAAAAGGCTCGGCCTTGATGCCAAAAAAGAGATCACCTGTTGCGAATCCTTCCATCTCTTCGGCCCCATGGACACAGAGGCCTTACGCACCCGGCCCCTGCTGGATTTCATCCCCGGACGCTTCCATGACGAGTTGCCAAGCATGATCCTGGCCGAAACCGGCGGCACCACCGGCGCGCCGATCCGCAGGGTCTACCGGCCTCAAGAATTCGGTGCCGCCTTTGTCGATTCCTGGAAACGGGCCGCGGATCGCCGTGGTTTTCCGCATGGAGGCAACTGGCTTTTTGTCGGGCCATCCGGACCCCACATCATCGGCCAGAGCGCCAGGGCCATGGCCAGGAGCCTGGGCAGTTGCGAGCCCTTTTCCGTGGATTGCGACGTGCGCTGGATCAAGCGGCAGGTTGCGGGCTCGCTGGGATTCACCCTCTACCTCGACCATGTGCTCGACCAGGCCATGAACGTGATCCGCACCCAGCAAATCGAGGTGCTGTTCATCACCCCGCCCCTGCTTCTGGCCCTGGCCGAAAGAATGAATACAGGGGAACGGGAACGCATCCGCGGCATCCACCTGGGCGGCATGGCCCTTACGGTTGCCGATTCCGAGACCATCCGAGGCCAGCTCTTTCCCCAGGCCGTGGTGCTGCCGGGTTACGGCAATTCCCTGTTGGGGGTGCTCTTCGAGCATGCCCCGCCGCTGCCCGGCCAGCCACCCACCTATGTGGTCGATGATCCGGCCCTCTGGTTCCAGCTGACTCCCTGGCAACCCCGGACGCCGGAAGAGCCCCCCGATCTTGGCGTCACCCTGAAACCGGGCCAACGCGGCCGGGTAGTGGCCCATCGCCTGGACCCCTCCTTTCTTCTGCTCAACATGGTGGAACGGGACACGGCCTGCTACGCCTTGCCTGCTGGCACAGAGGAATATTGCGCCGTCACGGCGGTGGAGCCGATCCGCCCGCTGGTCTCCACCAAGAGCGAGGGGGTCTACTGATGGGTGCGGAATGCCATCGGCTGGCGGTCTCCATCCCGGTTCCGGAAGGGATGCTTGAGGGAGAACTCTGGTACACCGATGGCGAGCCAAGCCAGGTTGGGGTGCTGCTCTGCCCGCCCCACCCCCTGCTGGCCGGGAACATGGAGAACAACGTGGTCCAGGCCGTGGCCAGTCGCTGCGCCGGGCTGGGCCTGCCGGTCCTGCTCTTCAACTACCGGGGTGTGGGCAAAAGTTTCAGGCCGGAACCGGACCTGCCGCTTTTTGAATACTGGAACCGCCTCGACCAGGAAGGCACCTTTGCCCCGGTGATCAGCGACAGCCGGGCGGTCATGGCCTTTTGCCGCCGGTATTTCCAGCGGGTCCATCTGGTGGGCTACTCCTTCGGCGCCTTCATCGCCCTCGACCTCGTGGAAGAAAATCCGCTCAGCTTTACCGGAATCGCCCCGCCCCTTGCGGAACGGGACTTTTCCCGACTCTCCACCCTTTCCCTCCCCGGCCTGCTGATCACCGCGGCAGGGGATATTCTCCTCAAAGAGCAGACCGATCTGGCCCTCCCCCCCTCCTTTCAGCGGATCGTCCTTGAGGAGACGGATCATTTTTTTCTGGGGAGGGAAGAGGAGGTGGCCCAGGCGGTCGGCGGCTTCATTGCAGGCCTGTCCCTGCCCTGAAACAAAAAAGGCCAGCCCCGCGGGGCCAGCCTTTTCTCCACTTTTTTCCTTATTCGTTGTTCAGTCGCGGCTAAAAACCCAACCCCTTCAAGAGATCGTTCACCGCATCCTGATCAAGGGAGCCTTCGCCGCCAACCTCTCCGGTGGTCATGGAGCTGAGATACTTGTCCACATCCTCCTGGGCGATCCGCTTGCTCTCTTCCACGGTAATCCGGGCATTCTGCTCCTTGATTTTCAACTGAGAGCCAAAGGAAACCACGATGGCCAGGAGCTGCACCTGGAAGTCGGTGAGCAGCTTGATGATCTTCAATATCTGCTGGCCGGAAAGATCCTGGAAACTCAAGGCCTCGGTAATCCGCGAGATATCGTCGGTTATGGAGGAAGCCACCTGGAAGGCATCTTCAATCTTCTGGAAGATGTCGTTCTGGTCCTCGATGGTCATCAGGCTCATGCCGGGAGCCTGCCCGGAACATATCTGCGCAAGACCCTCGCTGAGTTCCTCGGCCATGGTAAGACTTTCCGCCAGCATGGACCCGAGTTCGGCAACCCTCGGATCCCCCCCTTGAACCACGCCAGGCACGGCGGCAACCGCCTCCGGCCGGACAACGGCGGGAGCAGGGAGGGCTTCCTCAATCTCCTCGATGGGGGGCACCTCCAGAGGCAGGTTCTGGTCCAGGAAGATCTCGGCCTGATTGAGATCCATTTTCTTCAAAAGATTCTGGGTTTTCTGATCAGAACAGGCAGCCAACAGGGCGGACAGGACATCGCTCAGAGGAACGGTGAAGAAATTATCACTATCCGGGGCGAGATCCTTGATCTTCTCTCCCAGGGCATCGACAAAGCCGTTATGGTCGAAGATCTCCCCGGCCTTTTTGCGGGCTCCGGTGATGTGCGTTTTCACCGTTTCGTTGGTGCACAGCTCGTACATGGTCTGGAAAATCGTATC
>JBAYUD010000037.1:0-26741 GCA_041675265.1 Desulfurivibrionaceae bacterium
GTTATTCTTCAACAGAGATTCTGATCTCTTTAATGCAATAAAAACTCCCGAAGCCGAAGCTCCGGTTTCTTGGGGCCCATCTTCTACTTTGCTCACTATTCAGTTTTCAATGATCGCTGCGCCAAGGTGGCTGACCCGAAGTCAGTCTTGGCCTCCGTCGTTGCGGAGAGCGGCAAATTAGTCGATCCGCCCCCCCACGTCAACCCTATTTTTTACTTTTTATTCGCCGAACGCCAAAAAGCACGGTAATCCATTGAAATAAATTAGATATTTTCTTATTGACCAGCCCCCTTCGTTTATGAATTAATACAATTGAACCATTACGTTATATATATGCATCGCACATAGAAAGGCCCATTGCCTTGAGGGGGGACCATGCACGAAGCGCTCTTTTACACAGAAGCCGCCGACACCCCGGGACAGGTCCGCTGCCTGCTCTGCCGCCACCATTGCCTGATCGGCGAAGGTCGCCGCGGGATCTGCAAGGTCCGGGAGAATCGGGGGGGGATACTCTACAGCCTCAACTACGGGCGCTTGATCAGCGAAAACATCGATCCCATCGAAAAAAAGCCCATCTTTCATCTGCTGCCCGGCTCTCTTTCCTATTCCATTGCCACGGTGGGTTGCAACTTCCACTGCAAACACTGCCAGAATTACGAGATATCCCAATATCCCGGCCTCCATGGCGGAGATATTCCCGGCACCCCGCGCACCCCGGCGGAAGTGGTGGCAGCCGCGCAACGATCCGGCTGCCAGTCCATCAGCTACACCTATGTGGAGCCCACCATCTTCTACGAATTCGCCCTCGATACCGCCAAGCTGGCGCGGGCGGCGGGCCTGAAAAACATCTTTGTCAGCAACGGCTACACCGGCCCGGAAGCCACCCGGGAACTGGCCCCGTATCTTGACGCCAACAATATCGACCTCAAGGGTTTCACCGACACATTCTACAAGGAGGTATGCGGCGCCAAACTGCAGCCGGTCCTGGATACGATCCGGCTCATGAAGGAGCTGGGGGTCTGGGTGGAAGTCACCACCCTGGTGATTCCGGGCTGGAACGATTCGGACGGGGAACTGCGCGAGATCGCCCGTTTCATCAAAGACCTTTCCGTGGATATCCCCTGGCATGTCACCCGCTTCTGGCCCACCTACAAGATGACCGACCGCCCCCCCACCCCGCACCATACCTTGATTCACGCCCGGGAGATCGGCCTGGCCGAGGGATTGCGCTATGTCTATGTCGGCAATATCCCCGGCGACACCGGAGAAAACACCCTCTGCCCGAACTGCGGCAAGCTGATCATAGAGCGGGCCGGCTTTGCGGTAAGACAGCACCTTATGACCGGGGGCAATTGCAACCACTGCCAAGCCCCCATCGCCGGCATTTTTTAGGAGGGGTTACGAAACAATTCGCGGCAACGGCTTACCCGGTTCCCCAGGCAGACATCATCCGTCCCAGGCCACCCCACAACGCTCCGGCACCGTATTTCCTGTTGACGAAAATGCCGCAATCAGTTTTAATACTTTGATTTTTACCTGAGGTCTGCAACCGGCATATTTTCTCGCACAAAAAGGGCCCCTTTACCTTTGCTATATACTCTGTATCAACTCTTCGGCTGGCTCTTTTTCATTGTCATTTTCCCTTTTGCCTGTGTGTTCCTCGGGCTTTCAGGCAAGCATCGCCAAGGTCTCAGGCAACGCTTTGGCCATGTGGAAGATGTGCAACTTGACGAAGACAAGCCTGTTCGCATCTGGCTGCACGCTGCCTCTGTCGGCGAGATCCAGGTCGCCAAGGCGTTGATTCCCGAGATCAAAAAACAGTTGCCCGAGGCATCCATCGTCGTCTCCACCGGAAATCGGCACGGAATGGCCGTGGCGCCCCAATTGCTGCCGGATGATGTCCCCTGTTTTTTCGCCCCGCTTGACCTCGTCGGCATTGTCAACCGGACCCTGGAAACGATCCGGCCAACTATATATGTCTGCCTGGAAACCGAGCTGTGGCCGAACATCATCCGGCAGGCGCAACAGCATGGCGCAAAGCTGTTTTTACTGAACGGACGCCTTTCCGAGAATTCGTTTGCCGGCTACCGGAAGATAAAGGGCTTCATGTCGGATCTGCTCTCCTGTTTCACCAAGATCTCCGTGATCCAGGGGGGTGACGCCAAACGCTTCAGGGGATTGGGCGCAGACCCATCCAGCATACGGATTCTGGGCAACGCCAAGTACGACCAGTCAACAACCCAGGCAGACCCGAATCTGGCGGAGCGTTACCGGCAGATGCTGAACATCCATCGCCGGCAACCGGTACTGGTTACCGGCAGCACCCACACGGGCGAGGAGGCGATGCTGATCGAGGTGTTTCGCGCCCTGCAGCAGCGGCTCCCGGATCTGGTCTGGATTGTTGCCCCCCGGCATCTGCGGCGGCTCACCGAGGTCGAAAAGCTCTTTGAAGAGCAGGGAATCGCCAGCATGCGGCTGCGTCAGGTTCAGGAGCAAGGGCGCAGCACCGATGTGGTCCTGATTGACACCATGGGCGAACTGGCAGGCCTCTATTCCATTGCCACCTACGTTTTTTGCGGCGGCAGCCTGGTGGACCGGGGCGGCCATAATGTTTTGGAGGCGGCGGCCTGGGGAACCCCTGTTTTTTACGGCCCCCACATGGCGGATTTTTCCGACGCCAAGGCGTTGCTTGAGGCGGAACACGCCGGTTTTTGCGTGAAAAACCCCAAGGAACTCGCCAGACTGCTGCTCTATTTTATTGAAAAACCCGAAGAATATGCCGTGGCGGGACGAGGCGCCCTGAAGGTCGCCTCCAGGCAACAGGGTTCGGCTCAAAAACAGGTCGCACTCATCAAGGAAGATCTGCACTCCGTAACGCATTCATCGTGCGCACCTACGACAACCTAGAGGTTAAGGAATTTTTATGAAAGCACTTATCGCCCTTGAAGACGGCACTATTTTTGAAGGAAAATCCTTCACCGGCCCCGGAGAGACCAGCGGCGAGATCGTATTCAACACCGGAATGAGCGGCTACCAGGAGGTGCTCACCGACCCGTCCTACAAAGGGCAGATCGTCACCATGACCTACCCGCTCATCGGCAACTACGGGGTCAACCCCGAGGACATGGAATCGGACAAGGTCCAGGTCGAGGCGTTCCTCATCAAGGAATACAACGCCATCCCCAGCAACTTCCGCTCAACCGGAACGCTGGCCGATTTCCTCAAAAAAGACAAGATCCTCGGAGTCGAAGGCATCGACACCCGGGCGCTGACCCGTCACATCCGGATGGCCGGGGCTCTGAAGGGTATTGTCTCCACCGAGGATCTCGACCCCAAATCCCTGGTCCTGAAGGCAAAAAACTCCCCCGGTCTTGTCGGCCGGGATCTGGTCCGGGAAGTGACCTGCGCCGAGCCCTATGGCTGGCGGGACAACCGGCCTGCCATAGGGAGCAATTTCACTACGGCCGGGCCCGGCAGATACAAGGTTGTCGCCTATGATTTCGGCCTCAAATACAACCAGCTCAGACTCCTGGCCGAACGGAACTGCTCGGTGCAGGTTGTTCCCTGCACCGCCACTGCCGACGAGATCCTGGCCATGAAGCCGGACGGGGTCTTTCTTTCCAATGGCCCCGGCGATCCCGCCGGTATTCCGGGGGTTGTCGACAACATCCGGGCGCTTTTCGGCAAAACCCCCATCTTCGGCATCTGCCTGGGCAACCAGCTCCTCGGCCTTGCCTATGGCGGCACCACCTACAAGATCAAATTCGGCCACCGCGGCGCCAACCAGCCGGTCAAGGATCTCCTTACCGGTAAGATTGAGATAACCTCGCAAAATCACGGCTTCTGCGTTGATTCAGCCACCCTGAATCCGGATGATATCGAGCTGACCCACATCAACCTCAACGACAACAGCGTCGAAGGCATGCGGCACCGGAAATACCCGATTTTTTCCGTGCAGTACCATCCGGAAAACGCCCCGGGCCCGCATGACTCGCTCTATCTTTTCGACAGATTCATCGAAATGATGGAACGGCGGTAACATCCCCGGAAATCGACAGCGCAATGACCCCTCAATCGACATAAACACAAGCAGGTAAGAAAATCCGATGCCTAAAAGAACAGACATTAAAAAGATTCTGATTATCGGCTCCGGCCCCATCATCATCAGCCAGGCCTGCGAGTTCGACTATTCCGGCACCCAGGCGGTGAAGGCCCTGAAAGAGGAAGGCTACGAGGTCGTCCTCATCAATTCCAATCCGGCCACCATCATGACCGATCCCGAGATTGCGGACCGGACCTATATCGAGCCGATCACCCCGGAGATGGTCGCCAAGATCATCGAACGGGAGCGCCCGGACGCGCTTCTGCCCACCCTGGGCGGACAAACCGCCCTCAACACCGCCATCAAAGTCGCCGAACTGGGCGTGCTGGACAAATACGGGGTGGAACTGCTCGGCGCCAATATCGAGGTGATCAAAAAGGCCGAAGGCCGCGACTCCTTCCGGGATGCCATGCGCAAGATCGGCCTCAAGGTGCCGGAAAGCGCCATCATCCACACCATCGAAGAGACCAAGGCCGCCAGCGAGAAAATCGGCTTCCCCATCATTGTCCGGCCCAGCTTTACCCTGGGCGGCACCGGCGGCGGCATCGCCTACAACTCCCAGGAACTCGACGAATTCTGCAAGGCAGGGCTTGACCTGAGCATGAATTCCGAGGTCATGCTGGAAAGAAGCCTGCTGGGCTGGAAGGAGTATGAGCTTGAGGTGATGCGCGACAAGGCCGACAACGTGGTGATCATCTGTTCCATCGAGAACGTTGACGCCATGGGAGTGCACACCGGCGACTCCATCACCGTGGCCCCGGCCCAGACCCTCACCGACCGCGAGTATCAGGAGATGCGCAATGCCGCCATCGCCATCATGCGGGAGATCGGCGTGGAAACCGGCGGCTCCAATGTCCAATTTGCCGTCAATCCCAAAGACGGCGAGCTGATGATCATCGAAATGAACCCCCGGGTTTCCCGGAGCTCGGCCCTGGCCTCCAAGGCCACCGGCTTCCCCATCGCCAAGATCGCGGCCAAGCTGGCCGTGGGTTACACCCTGGACGAAATCCCCAACGACATCACCCGGGAAACCATGGCGGCCTTTGAGCCCACCATTGATTATTGCGTGGTCAAGATCCCCCGCTTCACCTTTGAAAAATTCCCCGAGGCCGACGACTTTTTGACCACGGCCATGAAATCGGTGGGCGAAACCATGGCCTTTGGCCGCACCTTTAAAGAGGCCTTCCAGAAGGGGATGCGATCCCTGGAAATCGGGGTGAGCGGCTTTGGCGCGGACCCCAAATTCAACCTTGAAGCCATGGACCAGCAGGATCTTGAAAACGGTCTGCGCAAGCCGAACTCCAAACGGTTCTTCCAGGTGTTCGAGGCCTTGCGCCGGGGCATGAGCATTGAAAAGATCTACGAGATCTCCTTTATCGATCCCTGGTTTTTGCACAACTTCAAACAGATTGTCGAAATGGAATCCCGCATCCGGGAAAAGGGCTTCAACGGGTTGGACCACGATTTTCTGCAGGAAGTCAAGCAGTTCGGATACTCCGACCGCCAGCTCGCCTTCCTCACCGGCACCTCGGAAGAGGATGTCTGGGAGCTGCGGGAAAAGCTTGGTGTGCAGCCGGTGTACAAGCTGGTCGACACCTGCGCCGCCGAGTTCGAGGCCTACACCCCCTACTATTATTCCACCTACGAGGTGGAAGACGAAACACGGGAGACCACGGGCCACAAGGTCATGATCCTTGGCGGCGGCCCCAACCGGATCGGCCAGGGCATAGAATTCGACTACTGTTGCGTCCATGCCGCCTTTGCCCTCAAGGAAATGGGCATCGAATCCATCATGGTCAACTCCAACCCGGAAACCGTCTCCACCGATTACGACACCTCGGACAAATTGTACTTCGAGCCGCTGACCCGGGAAGACGTGCTGCATATCATCAAGAAAGAGAAACCCGACGGGGTCATCGTGCAGTTCGGCGGGCAAACCCCCCTGAACCTGGCCGTACCCCTGGCCAAGGCCGGGGTACCCATCCTCGGCACCTCGCCGGACTCCATCGACCGGGCGGAAGACCGCAAACGCTTCCAGCAGTTCCTGCACAAGCTGAACCTGTTGCAGCCGGAGAACGGCACGGCTCAAACGGCCGATGAAGCCCTGGTCATCGCCGCCAAGATCGGCTATCCGGTGGTGGTCCGCCCCTCCTACGTCCTGGGCGGACGCGCCATGCGCATCGTCTATAACGAAAAAGACCTGGCCGCCTATATGAATTCGGCCATCGATGTCTCGCCCGACCGGCCCATCCTGATCGACAAGTTCCTCAAGGATGCGGTGGAGATCGATGTGGATGCCATCTCCGACGGCGAAAACACCATCATCGGCGGGATCATGCAGCACATCGAGGAAGCGGGCATCCATTCCGGCGACTCCGCCTGCGTACTGCCGCCCCACTCCATCTCCAAGGAGATGATCGAGACCATCAAGAACGCGACCAGGGCCATGGCTGCCGAACTCAAGGTCAAGGGGCTCATGAACATCCAATTTGCCGTCAAGGCGAATGTGCTCTACATCCTTGAGGTGAACCCGCGCGCCTCGCGAACCGTCCCCTTTGTCAGCAAGGCCACCGGGGTTCCCCTTGCCAAGCTGGCCACCAAGGTCATGCTCGGCAAGACCTTGCCGGAGCTGGGCCTCACCGAGGAAGTCGTGGTGGCGCACTACGCGGTCAAGGAAGCGGTCTTTCCCTTTGATCGTTTTGACAACGTGGACACCCTGCTGGGTCCGGAGATGAAATCCACCGGCGAGGTCATGGGCATGGATGTCTGCCTCGGCCTGGCCTTTGCCAAATCACAGCTGGCCGCAGGCCAGAAGATCCCCACCGAGGGCAATGTTCTTTTGAGCATGCGGCACAGCGACAAACCCGCCATCGTGCCCATTGCCAAGAAGATCATCGCCTTGGGATTCAAGATCCTCGCCACCCGCGGCACCGCCAAGATTCTGGAGGAAAACGGGGTTGCCTGCACCAGTGTCCACAAGATTTCAGAAGGCAGGCCGCATATCCTCGACAAGATTCAGGACAAACAGATCCAGTGGATCGTCAACACCTCCCTTGGCACCAGAACCACGGAAGACGCCTACACCATCCGGCGGGCAGCCCTGAACTACCACCTGCCCTACACCACCACCATTGCCGGGGCGGAATCCATGGTCAAGGCCATCGGCACCATGCAGCAGGAGTCCATGGAGCCCAAGTCGGTGCAGGAATATTTCGAATAAACCGGGAGTCGCGCAAAAAAGAGCGGTTCATCGCTGCCCCTGCTGGACATTCTCTTGCGTCTGACTTATGGTGAGAGGACATACCTTTTCCGCCCGGTCTCTTGATTGCCCAGGCGGCCAAACAAGAAATGCGCGACACCTTTCGCAGGATCTTCCTGCGATCTGCATATAATGAGGGAGGTTCTGCTTGAACAGCTTTTATAAAAATTTGTCCATGTGGCTGGTAATCGGCCTCACCATGATCCTGCTTTTCAACCTGTTCAACAAGCCGCAGACCTCCGTGGTGGAAATGAGCTACAGCGATTTCCTGACCAGCGTTGAATCCGGCCAGATCTCCTCGGTGGACATTCAGGGGGATGAGGTTACCGGCAAGGGTAGCGGCGGCAAGGACTTCAAGGTGATCACTCCCCTCGCCGACACGGAGCTTATTCCCATCCTGCGCAAGGCCAAGGTCAATATCCTGGTCAAACAGAAGGAAGAATCCCCCTGGTATGTCACCGTCCTGATCTCCTGGTTCCCCATGCTCCTGCTCATCGGGGTTTGGATCTTTTTCATGCGCCAGATGCAGGTCGGCGGCGGCAAGGCCATGAGCTTCGGCAAAAGCCGGGCCCGCCTGTTGGACAAGGATCAAACCAAGGTCACCTTTGCCGATGTCGCAGGCATTGAAGAGGCCAAGGAAGAGCTTTCCGAGATCATCGATTTTCTCAAGGATCCCAAGAAATTCACCCGTCTCGGCGGCCGCATCCCCAAAGGGGTTTTGCTCGCCGGTTCGCCGGGCACCGGCAAAACCTTGCTGGCCAAGGCTGTTGCCGGTGAGGCAGAGGTTCCCTTCTTCTCCATCAGCGGCTCCGATTTTGTCGAGATGTTTGTCGGCGTGGGGGCAAGCCGGGTGCGGGATCTCTTCATCCAGGGCAAGAAAAACGCGCCCTGCATCATCTTCATCGACGAGATCGACGCGGTGGGCCGCCACCGCGGCGCCGGCCTGGGCGGAGGCCACGACGAACGGGAACAGACCCTGAACCAGCTCCTGGTCGAGATGGACGGCTTTGAATCCAACGAAGGCGTCATCATCATCTCGGCCACCAACCGTCCCGATGTGCTTGACCCTGCCCTGCTGCGGCCCGGCCGCTTTGATCGCCAGGTGGTGGTGCCGGTGCCGGACGTGAAGGGACGGGAAAAGATCCTTGAGGTCCACGGCCAGAAAAAGGCTATCTCGGAAGATATCAACTGGGAGGTCATCGCCCGCGGCACCCCCGGCTTTTCCGGGGCCGATCTGGAGAACATGGTGAACGAGGCCGCGCTGCTCGCAGCCAGGGCCGATGCGGATAAAATCACCATGGTCCACATGGAGCAGGCCAAGGACAAAGTGATGATGGGCGCCGAGCGCCGCAGCATGATCATCACCGAAAAGGAAAAGGAAATCACCGCCTTTCACGAGGCGGGACACGCCCTGGTGGCCATGCTGCTGCCCGGCACCGACCCCATCCACAAGGTGACCATTATCCCCCGGGGCCGCGCCCTTGGCCTTACCCAACAGCTGCCGGTGGATGAAAAACACACCTACGCCCGCTCGTACCTCCAGAACAACCTCTGCATCCTGCTCAGCGGCAGGGTGGCGGAAGAGCTTATCTTCGGCGAAATCACCACGGGCAGCGGCAATGATATCGAGCGTTGCACCCAGATGGCGCGGAAGATGGTCTGCGAATGGGGCATGAGCGAGGAGCTTGGCCCTCTCTCCTACGGCAAAAAGGAAGAACAGATCTTCCTGGGCCGGGAAATCGCGCAACACCGCGATTACAGCGAATCAACCGCGGTCCGGATCGACGACGAGGTCAAGCGCATTGTCCTGAACGCCAACGAAAAGGTCCATCAGTTGCTTTCGGAGAACATTACCGTGTTGCGGGGCATTGCCGATGCTCTCCTTGAAAAGGAGACCCTCGGCCTGGAGGATATTCAAACGATCATGGCGCACGGGGGCAAAACAACCCCTGCAACGGAGATGCCGGCGCAGCAATAACTGCGCCGGGCAAGCCTTGCCCCGGCTTGCATCTTCCAACAACCCGAGCCCTTTGGCGGTCTACCCGCTCAAAGGGCTCACGCATTTCAGGCAGCCCCATGCGGATTACAACCAAAAATACAACCATCCCCCTGGGACAACGCCCTCTGGTAATGGGCATCCTGAACGTCACCCCGGACTCTTTTTCCGATGGCGGCCTCTTTACCCGGGAGGAAGCCCTTTCCGCCCAGGTCAGGACCATGCTGGACAACGGGGTGGACATTATTGATGTGGGGGGCGAATCAACCCGGCCCTATGCCGAACCGGTACCGGAAGACGAGGAGCTGCGCCGGGTTCTCCCTGCCATTGCCTGCATCCGCGCCATGCACCGGAGCATTCCGGTTTCCATCGATACGACCAAGGCGGAAGTGGCGCGCCAAGCGCTGGAAGCGGGCGCGGATATCATCAATGATGTGAGCGGGCTGCGTTTTGATCCCGAGATGATCCGGATCGCCGTTGCCCATGGGGCGCCGGTTATTCTCATGCACATGCGCAAAACTCCCAAAGACATGCAGGACCAACCGGTGTACGATGACGTTGTTCAGGAGATCACGGATTTCCTGAGCGAGCGGATATCCTGGGCTACGGGACAGGGGCTTGACCGGGAGCGGATTATTGTTGACCCCGGCCTCGGGTTCGGCAAAACTGTAGAGCATAACCTGACGATTCTCAAACATCTGCGTGCGTTTAAAAAACTGGAATGCCCGCTCCTTGTCGGACATTCCCGCAAGGGTTTCATCGGCAAACTCCTCGGCCTGGAAACCCAGGACCGGGATCTGGCAACGGCGCTGATTTCCTCCTATTGCGCCACGCAGGGAGCGGACATCCTTCGCGTGCATGACGTGCAAAAAACCATGCAGGCCGTCCGCCTGCATGAGGCCATAGTCCAGGCGCCGTAAGCCGCGGCCGCTACGCTGCTGTTAGAGCGGCGTCAAGGACAGAGGTTGTTTCGCAACGACTCCTGAAAGGAAACAACGCCCCATGGATAACAAACCGGAAACCGCAGCAAACTCCTTCCAGCAAAAGATAACACGCTACCTCAAGTACAACGAGGAACGCAAAGCCAAGGCGTTGCTGTTCAACCCGAACCAGGGCAATCTCCTGCTCAAGGTTCTTCCCTATCTGCTCCACAGCAACTATCCCGATCTCCCCGGCTTTATCGAGGATGCGGATTGCCCCTATGGCATCCACCTCTTCAACCCGACGGAAGAACTTCCCCACGAACTCTTTCGCCGTTATTTCCCCAACTCTTCAGCCATGCGGGTCGACAGACCTTCCCCCTTTACCGAGAAGCCCTGCATCCATTCCCTGAAGACCATCGGCAGCATCGGCACCATCGCCCAGTCGGCGATCTCCGACTGCGACTACTGGGTCAGTATCCGCAAGGGAGAACTCGGGCAAAAAGGGCTGCAGCTTTTGCAGGCAAAATGCAGGGCCATTGAAGAGTGGGCGCAAAAACGGGGCTCGGAAGTACACTTCTTCCTGATGGACATTGACCAGACCAAGGAAAACAACTTCGAGACCGAAACAGACGAGGAATCGGCAGGCTCATCCATCAAGCTCCTGCTCAAGGACGAGCTTTTCCGTACCCATATCCTGGTGGCCGGCAAGATGCTCCTCTGGTGGTTTATCCCCCCGGGTCTTACCGAAGGCGAATACCGGAACTTTGTTCACAATCTTGTTTCACGCAACAAGATCCGCGCCAATGATTTTGTTGATCTCGGTTACCTCTCCGACATCCCCAAGGCGGAAATCTTCGGGGCCTGCCTCTGGCAGATGAACAAGGCGCTGGACAGCCCGTTTAAGTCGGTCATCAAATTTGCCTATCTCGAACTTCTCCTGCGCGGGGAAACAACAACCCTGCCGCTCTTCTCGGACCGGGTAAAATGTTTGGTGACCTATCCGGAAAAACTGGCCGCCGCCGAACAGGGCACCATGGAACTGGCCGAGGTCGACCCATACATCCTGCTGGCCCGGGACATCATCGCCTTTTACGCCCAGGAGAAAGCCGAGCAAAAACGGGCCTCCCTGATTCAGGAGTGCCTCTTTCTCAAGACCCTTGAGGGGTTTGAGTCACAAAAAAACACCAAATTCGGGCAGACCAGCCACCTGAAGGCCACCATGGACATGATGGAGGCCTGGCATCTTCTCCCTGAGAATTTCAGCCACTTCCTGCGCTTCCGCGATTGGAAGTACAAAGAACTCATCACCTTCGGCGCCAAGGTCCATGACTATCTCATCGAAACCTACAAACGGCTGCGCTGGATCTTTAAAAGTTTTGGCGCGGACACCGGGTTGACCATCACCGAACGGGACATCTCCATTTTAGGGCGCAAGCTCTTCACCTTCTATGAGCAGAAGGAAAACAAGATCGATTATATCCGCAGCGTGTCCCGCGACCTGATGGCACAGCACCACATCACCATCCATATCACCAAATACGAGGGGGAGTTTCACTACTATGCCTTTCAGGGGCAACTTGACCACGAAACGGTGAAAAGCAATGTGGATTCGGTGATCAAGCGGGAAAACAACCTGGTCCGGCTCATTGTCTGGCTTTTGGTCAACGGCATCCTCTCCGCCAAGACCCAGCTCCACCTGACAAAAAATTTCCTGCCCATCGACCTGGTGGATATTCAGAAGCTCACCGAACTGCTGATAAAAACCTTTCCCATCATCCATTTCTCCCGCATTTCCCCGGCAAACCTGCTCAAGCGGGAAACCGTGCTGCGGGCGCTGGCAATCGTCAACTTCGAAAAGGAACCGGTAAAGGGGTCGAAAACCCTGAAATCAACCATGGTCACGGAGAACAGCTACGGCGAATATTTCATTCAGGAATACACCACACCAATCCAGCTCAAGAACGCAATGCGCACCCTGCTGACCCAGCATTACGTGAGCCGCTGGAACAACAACCTGGAAATTTTCATCCCGACGCAGGATGAACAGAGCTACCTCAAAACCCTCATCGAAGGATGAGTTCAAACAACCACCAAACGCCATGAAAATAGAACTCTACCGCACCATCCTCTGTCCGCGCTGCCTGTATGTGAGCCGCACCCTGAAAAAGATCGTTGCCGACTTCCCCCACCTCGAACTCGAAACCATCGAGGTCGCCGCCAATCTGACGCGGTCCCGCCAGGCCGGGATCAAGACCGTGCCCACGATCAAGATCGGCAACCATGCCCTCAGCGGTCTCATCCTCACTCCCCGGACGATCCGTCGTTTCATCGAGCAGCACCTGCCGGAAGATCCCGAACAAACCCGCCCTGATTACTGAATCAAGCGCCGTCTGAGGAGATACCCTGCCAGCCACACCGCGCAGCCGGCGGCCAGGAGGGAACCGAGAATCTTCAGCAGGATGGGTTCGCCAAAACGGCCATAACAGAGGATGCGGGCCAGGCTGACGATGGGGGTGAGGGGCAGCATTTCAAGAAAGCCCCTGACGGGAGGAGCCATGGTCTGCACCGGGAAAAAAATCCCGGAGAAAAGGAAGAGCGGGGTGATGACCAGCGAGGTGAAGTAGTTGAAAAAATCATAATTTTTCGCCAACGCGGTCATGATCAGGCCGAAGGCGGAGAAAAACATGCCGGAGAGAAACAGCACCGGCAGCAGGAGAACAACCCAAGGCGAGGGAACCACGCCGAAAAGGGGCAAGGCCGAAAGCATGATGACGCCGGCCAGCATCCCCTTGCTCGCCCCCCAGACAATCTCCCCCAGAACCAGATCAGCAACGCCGAGAGGGGTCATCAGGATGGCCTCGTAGGTCTTCTGCACGGTGAGCCGGGTATAGGAACCGTAGGTTGTCTCAAGAGCCGCGCTGTACATCACCGCCGAAGCAACCAGCCCCGGGGCGATGAACTGCAGATAGGTCAAGCCCTCCACCGCCGCCATGTCCCGGCCAAGGCCATACCCCATGGCCAGGAGAAACAACAGGGGCTGGCCCAGATTGCCGATCAGGGTGGCCAGGATGTTCTTTTTCCAAACCCGCCCGTTGCGCAGCCAGATTGCCCAGAAAGAAAATCCGTTCATGCTTGTTGGAATAGCAAAAAAGCCGCGATTACAACGGTTGTCGTTTGTCACTTTTTGATTCTGTGCAACGGACATGTGGGGTTCTTCCATTTTTGCGAGACCATCACGATTCCCTCAACGACCGGCCGGTGAGTTGGATAAAGAGATCCTCCAGGTTGGCCGGCCTCCGGAGCCAGCTGCGTGCTTCGCCCAGCACCTTCACCAACCGGGAACAATCCTCCCGGGCATAGACATACAGCTTGTCCCCCACCCTTTCCAGTGTGGCGTTGCACTGCTTAAACGACGCTTCCAGCGCGTCGAGTTCGGGAGCGGTGCCATCCACCTCGAAAACCTCCAGCCCGACCAGATCGGTGATGAGCTGTTGCGGTTCCCCCTGAACCACGACCTGGCCGTGGTCCAGAATCAACACCTGCCGGCTCAGGCGGGCAACCTCATCAAGATAATGGCTGGTCAGGAGCATGGTGGTTCCCTGGGCCTGGAGGATCGCGAGACGCTCCCAGATGAGATGCCGCGCCTGGGGATCGAGTCCGATGGTGGGTTCGTCGAGAATAAGGAGCTGCGGCTCGTTGATCAGGGCGCGGGCCAGCAACAACCGCCGCCGCTGCCCACCGGACAGATGCTCGATGATCTCGTCCCGCCGGTTGTGGAGGGCGAAAAAATGAAGCAGCTCTTCAACCCGCCCACGGGCAATCCGGCGCGGAATCCGGAAATACCCGGCATAGGTGCGCAGATTCTCTTCCACGCTCAGATCCGGGTCAAGGCTGTCCGCCTGGGGCACAACCCCGATGCGGGCCTTGATTTCCCGATGAAAACGCGGCGCCTCCAGATCAAAAATCCGGATCTCGCCCGCGCTTTTTTCCACCAACCCGAGGAGCATGTTGATGCAGGTGGTTTTCCCTGCCCCGTTGGGGCCAAGAAAACCGACGCACTGGCCCCGCCGGATGGCAAAGGAGATGTTGTCCACCACGACCCGTTCGCCGAACCGCTTGGTGAGCCCGGTCACGGAAACGACGGCCTGGCCGTTCGGGTCGTCTGGAATGGAGGTTTGGGAGGGCGCCTGGTTCATGACGCCACTATACCCCATGCCCGGTCCTTGCCGCCACCATTCCCTGCCCCGTTTTCGCGGCACCGGACCTCCTCTTGTCCATTCCACGGAATCGGCCCGCCGCACGAACATCCTCCTTGCTTCCCAAAAACACCAGATAATCTCAGGGAATTCTTGAGGGAAAAACAAATCGTTGTTAGTATCTCAAGCAACATTCCGCTGCTTGATTCCGTTCCTGTTTTTTGCACAAAAAACCGGAGGACACACCGTGCCCCAGACAAAAAATATCCCTCTTGCCCAGAATGACGCCTGCCCCAAGGAACATCCCATCACCGCCGACTTTCGGAGCCGGCTTCCACACATAGTCGATCAGGTGGTGGACACCTGTTACGACAACACCTGCTTTGAGCACATCGAAGCGACCCCTCTGCCCAGCCGCCAGCACATCATCGATATCCTGGAATCCTGCCGCGACGTCCTCTTCCCCGGGTACTTCCGCAACCAGGGCATCGACCGGGTCAGCCTCAAATACCAGTTGGGGTTGGAAATCTCCGGTCTCTACGAAAAACTGACCAGGGAAATCACCAACGCCATCCGGCACGAATGCCTCCGGCACGCCATCAGCTGCCAACACTGCGAAGACACGGGCAAGGAAAATGCTTTCAAATTCATCAACTCCTTGCCGGGCCTAAGGGCGATTCTGGCCACGGATGTGCGGGCCGCCTATGAAGGCGACCCTGCCGCCGGCAGTTTTGACGAAATCATCTTCAGCTATCCCGGCATTTACGCCATCATGGTGTACCGGGTCGCCCACGAGTTGTACACCCTGGAGGTTCCCATCCTGCCGCGCATCATGAGCGAGCATGCCCACACCATTACCGGCATCGACATCCATCCGGGCGCCATCATCGGCGGTTCGTTTTTCATCGACCACGGCACCGGCGTGGTCATCGGCCAGACCAGTGTTCTTGGCCAACGCGTCAAGCTCTACCAGGGCGTGACCCTGGGCGCCCTCTCCTTCAAGCGGGACGACTCCGGCGATCTTGACCGGCAAAGCAAACGTCATCCAACCATTGAAGACGATGTCACGGTCTATGCCGGCAGCACCATCCTGGGCGGCGACACCATCATCGGCGCCAGATCGATCATTGGCGGCAACACCTGGCTGACCCAGTCCGTTCCGCCGGACACCAAGGTCTTGCTCAAATCCCAGGAACTGATCATGAAAACCACGCAAAACCAGCCGGTAAAATAAAAACTGGATATTCTTACAAACTTCGTTTAGATTATTGAGTTCAGCAAGAATAGTACACGACTGAAGGCTTTTAACCCCCCGTATTTATACGTAAAGAGCTCACAGCAGTCTTGCTTTTCTCCTGTCGATAACAACGTTATTTTGACCGCGCCCCATCCTGCCCCGCGCATAACGGGGTGCGGTCCTGAAAGTTTACACCACTACAAACCCAATCAGAATGGAAGGAGATGAGTCTATGTCCCGGAAAATGGTCACCATTGATGGTAATCAGGCATGTACCCATGTGGCCTACGCCACCAGCGAGATCATCACGATCTACCCCATCACCCCCTCTACTCCCATGGCGGCGGAATCCGACACCAAGGCAGCCTCCAATCAGGAGAACATCTGGGGCTCCATTCCGGTTGTAACCCAGATGCAATCCGAGGGCGGCGTGGCCGGCGCCCTGCATGGCAGCCTGACCACCGGCGCGCTCTGCACCACCTTCACCGCCTCCCAGGGCTTGCTCCTGATGATCCCCAACATGTACAAGCTGGCCGGCGAACTGACCCCGACCGTCTTCCATGTAACGGCCCGTTCCATCGCCTGCCAGGGCTTGTCCATCTTCGGCGACCACGGCGATGTCATGGCTGCCCGCCAGACCGGCTGGGCCATGCTCTGCTCCCAGAACGTCCAGGAATGCCAGGACATGGCCTTGATCTCCACCCAGGCCGCGCTGCAAAGCCGCATCCCCTTCATGCACTTCTTCGACGGCTTCCGCACCTCCCACGAGATCCAGAAGATCGAGCAGCTCACCTTCGACGACATGCGCAAGATGGTCGACGAGGATCTGATCCTCGCCCACCGCGAGCGCGGCCTCTCCCCGGATCGGCCCATGATGCGCGGCACCGCCCAAAACCCCGACGTCTACTTCACCGGCCGCGAGACCGTGAACAAGTTCTACAACGTCACCCCGGCCATCGTCCAGAAGACCATGGACAAGTTCGCCAAACTCACCGGCCGCAAATACCACCTTTTTGATTACTACGGCGCTCCGGATGCCGAGGATGTCGTCATCATGATGGGTTCCGGCGCCGAGACCGTTGCCGCCACCATCGACCATCTGGCCAAAAAGGGCAAGAAGGTCGGCCTGGTTATCGTCCGGTTGTTCCGCCCCTTCGACTCGGCTGCTCTGGTCAAGGCGTTGCCCAAGAAGGTCAAGCGCGTCACCGTGCTCGACCGCACCAAGGAGCCGGGTTCCGCCGGCGAGCCCCTGTACCAGGATATTATCACCGCCATCAACGAGGCGGTTCAGGCCGGCACCCTCAAGAAGACGCCGGTCATCCTGAGCGGCCGTTACGGCCTCGGCTCCGCCGAGTTCACCCCGGCCATGGTCAAGGCGGTGTTCGACAACATGGCGGCCAAGAAGGCGAAGAACCACTTCTGCGTCGGCCCCGACGACGATGTCGCCCGCACCAGCCTGAAGTACAACCCCTCCTTCAACATCGAGGGCAAGGATGTCACCCGCGCCATGTTCTACGGCTTGGGCGCGGACGGCACCGTGGGCGCCAACAAGAACACCATCAAGATCATCGGCACCGAGACCCCGAACAACGCCCAGGGCTATTTTGTTTACGACTCCAAGAAGTCCGGCTCCATCACCACCAGCCATCTGCGTTTCGGCAAGAACAAGATCGTTGCGCCGTATCTCATCAACAAGGCGAACTTCGTGGCCTGCCACAATTTCACCTTCCTCGACAAGTACGATATGGTCGGCAACCTGGAAACCGGCGGCACCTTCCTGCTCACCACCACCTTCAACAAGGATCAGGTCTGGAAGCAGCTTCCCTCCTCGGTCCAAAAGGATCTCATCGAGAAGAAGGCCAAATTCTACATCATCGACGCCATCACCCTGGCCGAGGCCATCGGCCTGGGCGCCAGGATCAATATGATCATGCAGACCGCCTTCTTCCTGCTCTCCGGCATTCTCACCAAGGCCGAAGCCATCAAGGCAATCAAGGATGCAATCAAGAAGACCTACGGCAAGAAGGGCGACAAGGTCGTCAACATGAACTACGCCGCGGTTGACACGGCGGTGAACAACATCGTTGAGGTCAAGATCCCCAAAACCGCTGGCGGCCACGAAAAACCATCCGTTGTTCCCGCTGACGCCCCGGCCTTTGTCAAGGAAGTCACCGCCAAGATGATCGAGGGCAAGGGCGACCAGGTCAAGGTTTCCCAGATGCCTTGCGACGGCACCTGGCCCACCGGCACCACCCAGTACGAAAAACGCAACATCGCGGTGCATGTGCCCGAGTGGATTCCGGCCAACTGCATCCAGTGCGGCCGCTGCTCCCTGGTCTGCCCCCATGCCGCCATCCGGATGAAGATCGTCAAGGACTCCGACCTCAAGAAACAGCCCAAAAGCATGAAGAGTGTCGACGCTGTCGGCGCCCAATTCAAGGGCAGCAAAACCATCATTCAGGTCTTTACCGAAGACTGCTGCGGCTGCACCCTCTGTGTCGACGCCTGCCCGGCCAAGGAAAAGGCCCTGAAGATGATCGAAAACAACGAGACGGTCCGCACCCAGGAAATCCCCAATGTCAAATATTTCCTGAGCCTGCCCGAAGTCGCATACAAGGAGATCGATCCTTCCACGGTCAAGGGCAGCCAGCTGATGCGGCCCATGTTTGAGTTCTCCGGCGCTTGCGCGGGTTGCGGCGAAACGCCCTATATCAAGCTCGCCACCCAGATGTTCGGCGACCGGATGCTGATTGCCAACGCCACGGGCTGCTCCTCGATCTACGGCGGCAACCTGCCCACCACCCCTTACTGCAAGCGGGCCGATGGCCGCGGACCGGCCTGGGCCAACTCCCTGTTCGAGGACAACGCCGAATTCGGCCTTGGCATGCGCAACACCGCGAACAAATTCGCGGCCCAGGCGGCCGAACTGCTGGAAAAGGCGGTAGCGGAAAAACTCATCCCCAAGAAAATGGCTGACGAGATCACCACTGCCTCCCAGAAGACCCAGGACGAGATCGAAGCCCAGCGCGGCCGGGTGGCCAAACTGAAGGAAACCCTGGCCAAGAGCACATCGGTCATCGCCAAACGGCTCATGCCCGTGGCGGACTACTTGGTTAAAAAATCCGTCTGGATCTTCGGCGGTGACGGCTGGGCCTACGATATCGGTTACGGCGGCCTGGACCATGTGCTTGCCTCCGGCGAGAACGTCAACGTCCTGATCATGGACACCGAGGTGTACTCCAACACCGGCGGCCAGATGTCCAAGTCCACCCCGCGCGCAGCCACGGCCCAGTTTGCCGCAGGCGGCAAGAAGATGCCCAAAAAGGACATCGGCATGATCTTCTCCACCTACGGCAACGTCTATGTGGCCAAGATCGCCCTGGGCGCCAACCCGAGCCAGGTGGTCAAGGCCTTTGCCGAGGCAGAGGCGTACGACGGCCCCTCCTTGATCATTGCCTACGCACACTGCATCAACCACGGCATCAACATGGCCAAGGGCTTTGACCAGCAGAAAAAGGCGGTAAATTGCGGGCACTGGCCCCTGTATCGCTACAACCCGGAGCTTGAAGAGCAAGGCAAAAACCCCTTGACCATCGACAGCAAGGCGCCGTCCATTCCCTTTGCGGAATACGCCTTGAACGAGAACCGCTACCGCGCCCTGAAGATGATGAATCCGGCCCATGCGGATGAACTCATGGCCATGAGCCAGAAGGATGTGGAAAAATCCTGGAAGTTCCTGGAAGGCCGGGCCAAGGCTCTGGAGCCGGTAAAGAAATAAAACATGGCTTGACCAAGTCTTGTTTGGGAATCCTGCCTTGCCTTGCAAGGCAGGATTTTTTTATAACTAGTTAGCAGCACCACATCTGCGTTGTCATCGGCCTGCTCATGTGCAACGCAGACCTCTTCCTAGCATCTGCGGCAGCAGCGAAGCGGCGCTGCTAATTAGTTACATTCCGTAATTTTCGTTCCATTACGGAATCAAGCTGAAGAGTTAAGCTTTTTTACGCAGGAGGAACAATGACCTTAATAAACGAAAACTATCTCAAACTCAAAGCAGGCTATCTCTTTCCGGAGATCGGCCGCCGGGTAAAAAGCTTTACCGACGCCAACCCCGAGGCCAAGGTTATCCGCCTGGGCATCGGCGACGTCACCCAGCCCCTTGCCCCGGCAGTGATCAAGGCCTTCCATGAGGGGGTTGATGATCTGGCACGGGGGGAATCCTTTCACGGCTATGGACCGGAGCAGGGATACGATTGGCTGAGCAAGATCATCATTGAAAAATCATATAAGCCGCTGGGCGTGGATCTCATGCCCTCGGAGGTCTTCATCTCCGACGGCTCCAAATGCGACAGCGCCAACATCCTCGATATCCTTGCCCTGGCGAACAAGGTCGCCATCTGCGATCCTGTGTATCCGGTGTACAACGACACCAATGTCATGATCGGCCGGACCGGCGAGGCGGACAACAAGGGCTACTACGAAGGGCTGGTCTATCTGCCCTGCACCGAGGCAAATAACTTTACCCCGGCCATCCCCAAGGAAAAGGTCGATATCATCTATCTCTGCTACCCCAACAACCCCACCGGCATGGTGGCCACCAAGGCAGAGCTGAAGGCGTGGGTGGACTATGCCAATGCCCAGGGCTCGGTCATCTTTTTTGATGCCGCCTACGAGGCCTTCATCACCGAGCCTGGCATACCCCACTCGATCTACGAGATTGAAGGGGCGAAAACATGCGCCATCGAATTCCGCTCTTTCTCCAAAACCGCAGGCTTTACCGGGGTGCGTTGCGGCCTGACCGTGGTGCCAGAGCAGCTCATGGCCCTTACCGCGGGCGGCGAAAAAGTAGGCTTAAACAAACTCTGGAATCGTAGGCAATGCACCAAGTTCAACGGGGTTTCCTACCCGGTCCAACGGGCTGCGGCTGCGGTCTATTCGGAGGAGGGGTGGGCCCAGGTGCAGGAAACCATCGCCTTCTACCTGGATAACGCCCGCCTCATCCTGGAGGGGCTGAAAGCGGCAGGCATCACCTGCTACGGCGGGGTGAACGCCCCCTATATCTGGCTGAAGACACCGGGAGGCCTGGCCAGCTGGGACTTCTTCGACAAGCTGCTCAATGAGTGCCATGTGGTTGGCACGCCGGGCAGCGGCTTCGGGCCCAGCGGAGAAGGCTATTTCCGTCTCTCCGCCTTCGGCTCGCGGGAGAATGTGCAGGAAGCGGTGCGCCGCATCCAGGCAAAATGGGGCAACCGGTAGCCAACAGCACAAACAATCAAAGCAACAAAAAAGGGGAATCGAACGCATCGATTCCCCTTTTTTGTTCCGTTTCCTATCCTGAAACCCTACGAGAAAGTCACCTTGCAAAAACGGCGCTTGCCGACCTTAAGGATGATCTCCCCTTGGGTTGCCACCAGGTGTTCGATGTCGCTCACCTTGTCGCCATTGAGGGAAACCGCATTCTGCTGGATCATCCGCCGCGCCTCTCCGGTACCGCTGACCAACCGGGCCTCCACCAGAAGCTTGGGTAGCCAGATCCCTTCCGTTGTGGCAGGGAGAACAACCTCGGCCATATCCTCGGGGTTGTCATGCTGGCTGAAGATCTTCTCAAAATTCTCTTCCGCCCGCTGGGCTGTCACCGCGTCATAAAACCGGCTTGTGAGTTCGCGAGCCAACTGCTGCTTGACCGCCTTGGGATGCACCCTGCCAGCCTCCATCTCCGCCTTGAGCGCGCCTACCTGCTCTTCGGCAAGATCACTGAGCAACTCGAAATACCGGAACATGAGGCTGTCGGAAACCGACATGGTTTTCCCGTAGATATCCTCGGCCTTTTCGGTGATGCCGATATAGTTGCCCAAGGACTTGCTCATCTTGTTGACCCCATCGAGTCCTTCGAGCAAGGGCATGGTGATGACCACCTGGGGAGCCTGCCCCCAGACGCGTTGCAGATCACGGCCCATGAGCAGGTTGAACAACTGGTCTGTGCCGCCGATTTCAACATCCGCCTTGAGAGCGACAGAGTCGTACCCCTGGATGAGAGGGTAGAGGAACTCATGGATGCTGATGGGCCGCTCGTTTTCAAAACGGACCTTGAAATCCTCGCGCTCGAGCATGCGCGCCACGGTAAGCTGCGAGGCGAGCATGATGAAATCCTTGGAGGTGAGCTTGTTCAGCCAGGTGCTGTTAAAAACGACCTTCGTTTGCCCAGGGTCGAGAATTTTAAAGATCTGCTCTTTGTAGCTCTCGGCGTTTTTCTCAACCTGTTCAACGGTCAACGGTTTCCTGGTCTCTGACTTGCCGGTGGGATCCCCGATCATGCCGGTGAAATCCCCGATCAGGAAATTGATCTCATGTCCCAGATCCTGAAAATGCTTCAATTTCTGGATAAGCACGGTGTGGCCCAGATGGAGATCCGGTGCGGTCGGGTCAAAACCAGCCTTGATCTTGAGAGGCGTTCCGGTCGCTTCCGACTTTTCCAGCTTCTTGACAAGATCTTCCCTGGAAATGACGTTAACCGCGCCGCGCTCTATCAGCTCAACCTGTTTTGCAATTGCTATCTTCATGTGGTGATCAATGGTTGATGGTCCAGCAAAAAAAATGCTGATGGAGTCGCAAGCAACCGTGTTCCATCAGCATTTCAAATCGTTACTATTTGGCGTATTCCACTGCCCGGGTTTCCCGGATTACGGTGACACGGATCTGTCCGGGATAGGTCAACTCCTGTTCGATCTTCTTGACAATGTCCTTACTGACGATCATTGCCTCCGCATCACTGACCACCCCGCTGTTGACGATGATCCGAACCTCGCGGCCGGCCTGGATGGCATAGGATTTTTCCACTCCCTTGAAAGAGTTGGCAATCTTCTCAAGATCCTCAAGCCGCTTGACATACGACTCCAGCATTTCCTTCCGCGCCCCGGGCCGAGCACCGGACAGCGCATCGGCGGATTGCACGAGAACATCAAGCACTCCATCCGGCGGAACATCTTCATGATGCGCGGCAATGGCATGCACGATTACCGGAGACTCACCATATTTCTTGGCCAGATCAGCACCGATGCTGGCATGTGATCCTTCAATCTCATGATCCACAGCCTTGCCGATATCGTGCAACAAGCCGGCCCGCTTTGCCCGCTTCACATCGATGCCGAGCTCGGCCGCCATAACCCCGCACAAAAAGGCAACCTCCAGGGAGTGCTGCAAGACGTTCTGGCCATAGCTGGTCCGGTACTTGAGACGGCCCAACAACTTGATCAACTCGGGGTTGACGCCATGGGCGCCCACATCGAAGGTCGCCTGCTCCCCGGCTTCCCGCATGGTCACCTCAAGCTCCTCGCTCACCTTTTCCACAATCTCTTCGATTCTGGCGGGATGAATACGGCCATCGGTGATCAACCGCTCCAAAGACTGCCTGGCAACCTCACGACGAACGGGGTTGAAGCCGGAGAGGATGACCGCTTCGGGAGTGTCATCGATAATGATATCGATCCCGGTTGCGGCCTCAATGGCTCGGATGTTCCGGCCTTCACGGCCGATGATCCGCCCTTTCATCTCCTCATTGGGCAGGGGCACGACGGAAACGGTTTTTTCAGCGACATAATCACCGGCATATCGGGAAATGGCCAAGGCAATGATGTCCTTTGCCTTTTTATCGGCCTGCATCTTCATTTCGTTCTCGATCTTGACCACCATTTTGGCGGCTTCCATCCGTGCTTCACTTTCAATGCTGTCGGTCAGCTGTTTCTTCGCTTCCTCGCGGGATATCCCGGAGATTTTCTCAAGCTGTACCCGTTGCTCTTCGATGACAAGATCAATCTCTTTTTGGCGACGGCCCAGAACTTCTTCCTCGCGGGCAAAAGCCTGTTCTTTTTTCAGGAAATCCATCTCCCGTTTGTCCAGAAAATCCATTTTCCTTTCAATCTGTTCAAGCTTCTGGATAAATTTCTTTTCCTCTTCAAGAACATCCTTCTTGAGCGCCTTGATTTCCCTTTCCGCTTCCTGCTTCAGGGCAAAAGCTTCATCCTTGCTTTGCAGAACAGCTTCTTTTTTAATCTGCTCCGCTTCCGCCAAGGCGTTTTCAATAAGTTTGCGGCCCTGCGCCTCAAGGTTCTCCGTGCGGTCTTCAAGAAATTTCTTGCGCACCAGAAAGCCAAGGCCAACGCCACTGCAGATGCCAAGTACAATTGCTAATATTATCTGTACAGTCACAAAGACAACCTCATGTCGAATTTATCTAAAAAAAGCACGCACAAACCCCTCGGGGGGGCATATCGCGCTCATGCCTTAAAAGAAGTAAGGAGGGAGGAAGCAGATTGCCAGCCCATGCCATCAAGCGTGCAATACAAACAACCATCCCTTATTTATGGCCGGGGGCGGAATCAGGAGGGACAAAAAACGGAAAGGAAAGAGGTGCTTCAGGTGTAACGCTCTTGTCTTGGCAACAAATCCTCAGACGACTGTTTTTTCAATTTCAATATAGTATCTCTCCATAGCACCGGAGAGTTTTTCTGTCGTATGATGCAAACAAGTAACCTGACCTACAACCTCTATGCCAATTCCCGCGGAGGGGAAATCGACAAAAACTACCGTTCTTGCATCCTCTTGATGGGCAGAATTTTATTTCCAGTTATTCTGCCTGCCCGTGGGCCTCACTACACTAATTTATAGGAATGCCCCCTCCATATCTCGCAAGAGGACAATATAACAATCAGCCAAATCCCCCGCCATTGAAGTGTCCGGAAGTGACATCGAACCTAACTGCGTTAGGTGGGCGGTACCTGTATCCCCTTAAAGGAATTCCACCTAAATGGATTCCTTTCCAGAAACAGCAAAGTCGCCCTCAATCTCAATGTTGGCTCGAGACACTCTCCCTGATCACTAGCAAGGCAGGGGAAACCTCTGTATCACTTAAAAATTCTTTTCTATTTTCTCGCTGAGCAGACTGATTTTTTCCTCAACCCGCTGCTTATATTCTTCGTATTCCCTTTTCATCTTCACATATTTACCTGCGATGTTCAAGCTTGTTAAGATTCCGAGCTTGTTTGCAGGCAAAACATGCTGAGAGGCTTGCCCGGCATGTTCCAGTTGCGTTTTCACCAAGGACAAAATTTCCTGTACATCTTTTTCCGGGGCATCTGTATAGAGCGGATACTCCTGGCCAAGCACTTTAAAGGTGACCAATCGTTCCACAATGCACCACCAATGAAAGGGTTAACAGAATAACTCCCTGAAAGCAATATATTTTCACAATCAGTTGCCTATCAGAACCCCTTGCACAGGCTCGGAAGGTTCCTTGCCGATAACGTTTGCCGAAGAGAGTGTCTCGGGTTCAAAGGCCGCTGATTTTTCCCATTTTTCAATGGATCCCAGCAGACCTGAAACCCGTTGATGAATGCTCTTTTTCTCTTCCTTCAAACGCTTGACCTGTTCCTCAAGATCCTTCTTGTCCAGCTCAAGACGAGCAACATCGGCTTGCAGTTTTGCCTTGTCTCCCTGAGCTGAATCGAGGCTGCTCAACATCTTCTCGACATTACTCTCAAGCTTTTTCAAATCTTCCTCGTATTCCATACAGAACTCCTCTTCTCCCAAACATGGATGGGATGGATAGATTTACACTCAGAAAAGCCCACGCTCCAGAAGCACGATCGCGGACAAAACGCCTGAAACATCTTTCTCCGGCTGCTGCCGGAAGAAGTAGAAATTTACTCCCTCGGAAAAAAGAAAGTCAAGCCATTTATCTCGAAAAGAAAGAGCAGACCCGGACACAATAGCATCCCGCCGCTTACTGCGCTTTTATCTCCGTGGTGTGAGGAGGAACAGTGCTCCAGGAAGGGATATGGGTCTGCTGCAAATGGGTGAAGGAGCCGATTCGAACGCCGTCCCCTATCGTGCAGTCATGTATCTTCACAAAAGAGTCGACACGCACCCCCGAACCGATGGAACAGACCCCGGTAAGGGAGGTGTGGGGATATATCACGGAATCATTTCCGATTGTCACGGTTTTCTCTATGGTTACGGATTCTGGCTGGATAATCGTTACGCCGGAATCCATAAGCAGAGACAGATAGCGCCGCTGCAAGCAGGAATGGGCCTGCGCCAATTCACGCCTTGAGTTCACCCCCAAAATCTCCTCACTGTCCGCACAAGAAAATTTATGCACTTGAATTCCATCACCGACGGCAATTGCCACAATATCAGTGAGATAGACCTCTCCCTGCATATTGTCTGTACCAACCCTATGGAGGGCCTCAAACAGAAAACGCCCGTCGACGCAGTAAATACCAGCATTAATTTCCTTGATCTCTTTTTGGGCAAAGGTCGCATCCTTTTCTTCAACAATGCTCGCAATGTTTCCGTGCTCGTCGGAGATAATCCTGCCATAGTGAGTCGGCTCTGCCACGGTGGTCGTCATTATCGTCAGCAGGGACGCACTGTCGAGATGAGCTCGCAGGAGCTGCTGGAGGGTTTCCGTTCTGACCAGGGGGGTATCGCCGCACAGAATGAGAACTGGGCCGTCATGAGAGCGCAACTCACCTTCACAGGCCAAAACAGCGTGACCGGTCCCGAGTTGTTGCGACTGGTGAACAAACGAGACTGGATATCCGCGCAGCGATTCTTCCACCAGCTGGCGCTGATGACCGGTAACAACGAAACTTCTTCCAAGCACGAGGGGCTGAAGCGCATCCAAGACATGGTGAATCATCGGAGAAAAAAAGACTTCGTGCAGCACCTTCGGGGTGTCCGATTTCATCCGGGTGCCCTTTCCTGCCGCCAACACAAGACCAACAACAGAAGAATACTGCATATAGCCTCCTCCCCGCAAAAAAGCAGCATGGTGAACAGAGCAAAACCATACCCAAACTCAGGGCAAAAAAAAACCCTTCCTTTTAAGGGGAAGGGTTTTACTACAAAAGTGAATCGGCGGCGACCTACTCTCCCACCAAGCTTCCCTGGCAGTACCATCGGCGCTGAGAGGCTTAACTTCCGTGTGCGGAATGGGAACGGGTGTTACACTCTCGCTATGACCACCGA